>NZ_JBHTVD010000003.1:0-1012758 GCF_042793215.1 Paenibacillus sp. NPDC056579 | reverse complement strand
GGCATTTTTAGAGTGGGCAAAAGAAGCTTCAAGCGAACTGGCCGCATATAGACGTGCAGTGTAAAACGAAAATCCTCGTAAAATGCTGGAAAGAATAGCTATTCTACGATAGGCGTGAGTTATCTCAAGAACTTTCCGGAATTAGGGGGCCTAACCGAATTCACGGGCTATCGGACACAGGATCCCTTATTTGCCCTTTTTGAGGCGAAATCAGAGGAGTTTGCAGCAATTAGCGGATTCTCTGTCCGATAAGTGCGGCAAATGGTGTGATTTTACCACAATAGCGGATTCTGTGTCCGATACGTACAGCAAGCAGGGGAGTGGATCTAGCTCAGCAATGCTACACAGCCCGATTGCGAACAAAATGTTGCGGATACGCTCAATAATCATCACTTTTCAATAGGGTATATCAAAATGGAATGAATCTGGCTTGGTAATGGCATTGAGTCCGATAGATTCGGAAATAGGCGAGGATTAGCTTAAATCTCCTCGATAGGTGCAGTAGACGAGGGAGTGAATCTAGCGAAGATTCGTTACTTTGTCTGATAGGTACGTAGATGTTGCTGATACGCTTAATTGTGGCCACTGCACGAATAGCTTGGCGAATGGTGCAATTTGGCTCACTAGCGACCTCTCCGCAGTATCCATCAATCCCTTTCAATGGTGATTGACAAATCAACCTTAGCTGGCCCGCAGGCAAGCTTTTTTCGCCGCCAAAGCAAAAGAAAAGGGAGCTCTCCGCACAGGCACATTCCTATCCGGAGGCTCCCTTTATTCAATTGCGGTTACATACGGAATCGCTCCAGCTGCTCTTGAAGTCCTTCCTTGAGCAAAATTTCCTTTTGCTTGGGGCCGATCAGATCAAAATGCGGGAACTCGGAACGGTGATGGATATATTCGGGGTTCAGCCCGTTGTCGATGCACCATTGACGCAATACGTTCAGGTCGGAGCAGCCGACCTTCGTGACGGTGTTGATGCCGGGGAAGCGGGGCTCGTACCAATAATGGGTCAAAAAAGCGATTTCTCCGCGCGCAACCTTGCTTTTCCATTCGTTTAGCTCCTGACGCGCAATGCCAAATGCCATCCGGCTCACACCTCTTAATAGTTAGTTGCCACTGTTTTAAACAGGTTGTTCCTGCGTGCGCCGGACCATATAGGTTTGAAAATACCAAATCGAAATCGTGATCAAGCATCCGCTTGCCAGGAACCCTCCGATTACATCGCTAGGGTAATGCACTCCTAAATAAATACGGCTTAGACCAATGGAGACGATCATCCCTGCACTGAACAAAAGCAGCACGATACGGCCCCATATGGACGGGAGGTGCTTCCATATAAGAAATGCCAGAATGCCGTAAAAAGTGAAAGCCGCCATGGAATGGCCGCTCGGGAAGCTGTAACCGGTAGCCTCGGCAATGCGGTTGATGGTGGGACGGGTGCGCTGGAACGCCAGCTTGAGCGATTCGTTCAGCAGCCAAGAAGTCAGCAGAACTCCGAGAAAAAAGATCAATTCCCGCCGATAGCCGTATCGTCTATAGAGCATATAAACGACGAGCAGAGCTAGTACCGTTGCAGGTATGCCTGCGCCGATATAGCTGAATATTCGCATGATGTAAGTAAGCACAGGCGAATGGGTGCCTTGAATAATGGATATCCATGTGCTGTCGAAAAGGTCGATCCGGCTGTCGCCGATTTGCATGGCTATCCATCCGAAGCCAACCGCACACAGCAGGCTCAAGATCAGAGTGAAGGACAGCTGCTTAAACAATGAGTTCACTTGGGAAAAGCCTCCTGCTCTATACCAATATGGATAAGTATTGGTTCTATTATGCATCATTGGGCATATTTTTGGCGAATTTCTGATCGAAAGTGACATAATCCCGAAATAAATGATTGAAAAAATCAAAAAAATGATTTAAAATTTCATTATTAAGATGAGAGGGGTAATGAAATGACAACTTTCGGTCAATACACGTATCCTGAAATTTCCGCGCAGGCGGAAGCGCTGCAAGCGGCGTGGGATCAACTATCGCAACAGCAGGACTGGATCGACGGCTATTTGCTTAACCCGCAGTTTGATGAAATTATTTTTATCGGTTCCGGCTCCTCCTACTACCAGGCTCTATCGATGGCTTCGACATGCCGGGCTTGGCTGAACAAAAGCGCTGCGGCTTATCCTTCTTCCGAGCTGTTCTTGTTCCGCAATCAGACGGCGCCAGCCCACCGCAATTATTTGGTCATCGGCGTATCCCGTTCGGGCGAATCGACCGAAGTGATTTTGGCTCTCGACTCCGTCAAAGATCTTCCTTACATCACGGTAGCCGGCATCACCTGCTACGAGGACAGCAAGATGGCGCAAATCGCACCTTGTCTTGTGTCTCCATTGGGGAAAGAAAAAAGCACGGTTATGACGAAATCCTTCATGAGCATGACGTTTATGATGCAAGCGGCTTTCGCCAAAGCATCCGGCAACGAAAAGCTCGTCAGTGAGATGGAGCAGGTCATCGCACTGGATGCTGCGCTCGTGAAAGCGGCGGATCCTTTTGCAAAATCGTTGATCAACGAGAACTCATTCAATAAGTTCATTTATCTCGGTATGGGCTCGAGCTATGGCATCGCCCTGGAAGCCTGCCTGAAAATCAAGGAAATGTCTTACGTATGGACGGAAGCTTACGGTACGCTGGAATTCCGCCACGGTCCAAAATCGGTTGTCGAGCCTGGAACGCTTGTTGTAGTCATGGTATCGGAGCAAGCCCGTTCCTATGAGCTCAAGGTGGCACAAGAAATGCAGGCGTACGGCGCTTATGTGCTGCTGCTGACGGCAAAAGCAGGCGAAGATACGAAGTTTGCCGACGCGGTTCTAGAGATCGGCGGAGAGACGATTTCCGATGACGCTCGTGCTGTATTGTACTTGCCGACGCTTCAATACCTGGGCTTCTACACCGCATTGAAACGAAACGTCAATCCGGATGAGCCGCGCAACTTGACGCAAGTTGTTATCATCTGATCAATCGGCTGCAGGCAGCATTGGCCAGTATGCCAACATGCAAACATGCGACATGCAATCGGAAATAGCATTCATTTAAACGATTCATTACAAAACATCTGCTTGGGGGAAATCATATGCCATTAGTTTCATCTACACCGCTATTGGAAGCGGCAAGGGCAAACGGCTATGGAATCGGAGCTTTTAACGTTCATACATTGGAAATGCTGCAGGCGGTCGTGGAAGCGGCGGAGGAGACGCAATCTCCTCTGATTCTGCAATCCACCGTCGGTACCGTTAAGCATTTGGGCGCCGATTACATAGCGGCAGCCGCCAAAGCCGCCGCTGACCGGTCCAGCGTACCGATTGCTTTGCATCTCGACCATTGCACCGAATTCGATGTGCTCGTACAGTGCATTCGCGCAGGCTACACCTCGGTTATGATCGACGCATCGATGCATCCGTTCGACGAGAACGTAAGACAAACCCGTCGTGTCGTCGAAATCGCGAAAGCGGCCGGCATCAACGTGGAAGCTGAGCTTGGCAAAGTCGGCGGCGTCGAGGACGATATCGTAGTAGCCGAGCACGAAGCGCTCATGGCGGACCCGGATGAATGCGTCCGCTTTATCGAGCTAACAGGAGTGCAGACGCTGGCTCCGGCGATCGGTACGGCTCACGGCATTTATAAGGGAGAGCCGAACATCGATTTTGACCGCATCCAGCGCATTGCGCAAAAGGTTCCTGTACCGCTCGTGCTTCACGGCGGATCGGGCATCCCGGAGGAGCAAGTGAAGCGCTGCGTCGCTCTCGGTATGGCGAAAATGAACATTGCAACGGAAATCCGAATCGTCTTCTCCGACGCGATCAAGGGCGTATTCGCTCAGCATCCGGACGAGAACGATCCGCGCAAATATATGATTCCGGCGAAAAAAGCGGTCAAGGCGGCGGCCATCGAGAAAATGCGTATGGTAGGCTGCATCGGCAAAGCGAACGACTGGCGTTAAACGGCTTCACACGATGCCGAGGCCAGCATGGCTTTACAAAGCTTTTGTAGGAGAGAATTCAAATGATAACTACAGTCACGCTCAATGCGGCGATCGATAAAACGTATTATTTGCCCTCGTTTCCGCTCGGCCGCGTATCCCGTGTCCATCGTATGTATGCCGAGCCGGGAGGCAAAGGAATCAATGTGGCCAGGGTGATCAGCCTGCTCGGCTATCCGGTGACCGCAACCGGTTTTCTCGGCGGCCACAACGGCGATTGGATCCGCACTACGCTCGACCGGCAGGGGATAGCGCACGATTTTGCAGCTATAGAGGGCGAATCCAGGCTGTGCCTGAATATGATAGATGAATCGAACGGCGTTTCGACAGAAGTTCTGGAGCCGGGACCTGTGGTATCAGAGCAGGCGATGGAGCAGCTGGCGGCAACGGTAGAGCGGCTCGCCGCCCGCTCGCAGATCGTCTGCTTCAGCGGCAGCCTGCCGGGCGGCGTTCCGGTGAGCTATTATGCCGAATTGATCGGCATCGTGAAGAAGGCGGGAGCCATCGCTTTTCTCGATACGAGCGGAGAGGCGCTGCGCAGCGGCGTGAAGGGAAATCCGTATTTCATCAAGCCGAATGAGGATGAAATCGTTCAGCTGCTCGGTGCGGCATTCGATGCGGATTCTTCCGCCGCCAAGCAATCGCTCCAAGAGCAGCTCGCCAAGCTTCACGAGCAGGGCATTCCGGCGGTCAGCGTTTCATTGGGCGCGCAAGGCTCGCTGTGCTCGTTCGAAGGCAGCGTGTACCGCGCCGTTGCGCCGCGTATCGATGCGGTCAACACGGTCGGCTGCGGGGATGCTTACGTTGCCGGTATGGCCATCGGAACCGCCCGCGAGCTTCCTGCACTGGAACGCATCGCATACGCGACAGCCGTCGGCACCGCTAATGCATTGACGGACAAAGCGGGATACGTGAAAAGCGGCGATGTGCAGCGTCTCCTCGGCGAGGTAGCGGTCGAACGGTTGAATTGAGCTTCATTTTCTATGCGGCATGGTTTCGGCTTAACATAGTGACACAAAAATGTAACATAAAAAGGGTGCTGATGTGATTTCAGTATCCTTTTTGTTTTGTCCGGGAGTGTTATACTAATAAAAAACGATTCGATCCAACATATCGATAATTGAGGTGTAACTACTTTGAAAACAGTCGTAGTCATTGGCGGGGGCATAACCGGATTATCTGCGCTTTACTATTTGCATAAACAGATCAAGGCCGACAACAAAAACGTACGCTGTATCCTGATCGAGGCCAGCGATTCATTGGGCGGCAAAATCGATACGGTCCACGAGGGGCCTTTTATTATGGAAGCCGGAGCCGATTCGATCGTGACCCGCAAAACCAACGTAGCTCCATTGCTGGAGGAGCTCGGCTTGCAGGACGAGGTCGTATATAATGCGACGGGCAAATCGTTTATTTACGCCGACGGCGAGCTGAAGCCCATTCCGGACGATACGGTGTTCGGCATCCCACTTAGCGTGGAATCGCTGGCGAAGAGCAATCTGGTGTCTGCGGAGGGCAAGGTCGAGGCTTTGAAGGATTTTTATACGGTGAATGAAACCTTTACGAAGAACGATTCCATAGGCGCATTTCTGGAGAGCTTCCTCGGCAAAGAGCTGGTGGAAAAGCAAATTTCTCCCGTTCTCTCGGGCGTCTACTCCGGTCAACTGAACGAGCTGACGATTGCTTCCACGCTGCCTTATTTGCTGGACTACAAGAACGAGTACGGCAGTATCATCCAGGGATTGTCGGCGAACAAGAAGAAGTTCCAGAGCTCCGGCGGCAAAAAGTTCATGTCGTTCAAAAACGGAGTGTCCTGCCTCGTCGATACAATGGAGGAACGGCTGACTGATGCGGAGATTCGCAAGGGGGTCAAAGCCGAGAAGATCGAGAAGGCGCAGGACGGCGGTTACCGGATTACCCTTGCGAACTCGGATGTGATAGAGGCGGATTACATCGTGCTCAGTACGCTTCATACGGGTGCGCAAGCTCTACTGCAGTCGAAGGAGCTGGATGAGGATTTCAGCGGGCTCAAAAACAGCTCGCTCATCAGCGTATACCTGGGCTTCGATATTCCCGACCATCTGCTTCCCAAAGACGGAACCGGCTTCATCACGGCGGACAACGATCATTTGATATGCAACGCTTGTACGTGGACGAGCCGCAAATGGGATCATACTTCCGCTAACCGTCAGTTGTTAGTGCGGTTGTTTTATAAAAGCTCGGGCGCTTCCTACGAGACCTTGCAGAAGATGTCGGAGAACGAGCTGCTTGAGGTCGGCTTGAAGGATATTGAAAAAAGTCTCGGCATTACCGGCAAGCCGGTTACCTTCAATGTAACCAAATGGCATGAAACGATGCCGAACTATCATATTAAGCATCCCGAAATCGTGAAGTCGCTTGAGACGAAGATGGATGCGTTATTTCCTCATGTTTTGCTGGCCGGCTGCTCGTACTACGGCGTCGGAATTCCGGATTGCATAGCCAACGGGGAAGCTGCTGCTCTGAAGATTGCGGAGTGGCTGTAGCGGTTAATAGCATACGGGGTATCTCTATAAAAGCAAGCTGCACATCATGCGTTGCAACTCTGCGAGGCGATTGGTCGGATTCCGCTAGTGTACCCATACGGACCCGACGCGTACTGGGCTGATTGATGTCCCGAGCTGGCTCATTATTAAGTGCTTGCTGAGGTGCTCAGCGATCTCCAGAGCCTAACGAAGTTGGCACATGGTACCCTGCCATTTCCAGAGCTCATCAAAATAACATCAAGAACGGAAAACGTAAGTTCGGCCAGCCTTATTAAGAAGAATGGACTCGATGTAGGCGTGGGGCCGGATAGTTTGACATAGTCGAAACAGCTTGCTGTGCCGGTTCTGCTGCTGGTCTTGAGATGATTGCGTGCAATCGCCTGATGATGTTCTGGCGTGCCATAGCTTCGTTCTAGCAGAAATTTTGAGTTGAGCGGCATCATTAAGGGGAACGGACTCCGTGTAAGCCTGGGACCGGTTATTTTGACATAGTCGATACAGATTGTTATCGGGACGCGTTATGATCGACGAGCATCTCGCAGTCCCGATCACTCAGGAACTTAGCGATCGAGCAGCATCTATAGCGGGGATCGGACACAGCGTACGCTAATTGGAGAAAAACCGGGCAAATGGCGGACCTATCGGACCGTAGATACCTTATTCGCTGAAAAAGTAATGCTTTTGGCTTGAAAACAGGCTAATAGCGGATCGTATGTCCGAAAACATGCCGAATATCGCTTTCTTTGGCGGAATAACGGATCTACGGTCCGAAAGTGTCCTGGAACTAAACGATTTCACAACGGGGATGTCCGGCTCGCAGCCCGGATCAAGTACAGCACGCACCGTCCCTGTTTTCAAAAACTTGCAGCTAGAAAGCGCAATGAAGTCTTGTGAAAACGACAGCGGCTAGGGTGGGTTACCTCACCAGGGTACACAGCAGCATTTACATTCTCGACAGTCTCTCGATACTTTTCTCGACTAGCAGACCGCTTACAGCAAGCGGTCTTTTCTATTGAAACCATTCTCGGCGGTTAAGGTGCAGAAATTAGCCGCGGCAGGCAGGGCGCCTTCATTGCCTCGGAACCCACTAGGACTGAAGCTACTCCGTCCGCTGCGTCGATTTGCGTACGATGAGCCGGGAGGGGAGCATCACCTTGCGGTTAGCTGCCGGAGCCGTCCCTTCCATCCGTTCGATCAGCATTTGCATGCCGATATATCCCATATCGTATGCGGGCTGTGCGGCGACGGTCAGAAACGGATTATAATCCGGGATCGGCTCCGGATCGTCGAAGCAGGCGACCGCGATATCGTCGGGAACGCGCAGGTTCAGCTCACGCAGTGCGCGAAGCGTATTGATGCCGATAAAGTTGTTCGCCGCTACAATCGCAGTTGGCCGCTCCTCCGGAGTCAGACTCATCAAGCGCTGCACGATATCCGGAAAGTTATCCTGACGGAAGTGCGATTCAATGACAAGATGAGGGCGTGCTTCGATGCCGTTCAAGACAAGCGCGTCCTCGAAGGCTTGCTGCCGTTCCCGCGCGTTCGAAACGGATGAAGGGCCGTTAATAAGCGCAATTTGCTTATGCCCTTGCTCGGCCAGATGGGCGACGAGCTTGCGCGTAGTCTCCGCGTTATCGCCCATGACCAGATCCGCCTCGATCCCCTCCACATACCGGTCGACGAAGACGAACGGGACTTTCCTTTTGGCCAGCTTGCGCAGGTTCGTATGGGAAAGGTCTCCTGCCGGAGCGATAAGCACGCCGTCCACATGAGTTGACAGAAGCATGTCAATGTAGCGGGATTCCTTCTCCGTCTGTTCGTCCGAGTTCCCAAGCAGCAGTTGATAGCCTGATTGAAGCGCCTTGTCTTCGGCTCCGCGGGCTATCGTAGTGAAGAAGGGGTTGGAAATATCGGAAATGACGAGGGAAACGAGCTTCGTTTTTTTGGAGGTCAGACTGCGGGCTTGCTTGTTCGGTATGTAGTCCAGCTCTTGGATGATTTGTTCGACCTTCTTGCGTGTGGTCTCGCTGATCGAAGGCGAATTGTTAATGACCCGTGATACGGTCATCGGCGATACGTTTGCTTTTTTGGCTATATCATAAATGGTTACCATTTCATAATCCTCTCAATACACTATGATCTTCATCGTGATGTGCTGAAATAATGCTCAGAGATGCACTGCGTATGCCGCAAACATGAAAACAAACACAGAATATTTTCAACCGTTCCATGGATTGACGAACGGCAAAGGGAATGTTATCGTATTGTTATCGGTAACATTAAGGTATCATAACTACATAGCGATAAGCAAGGCACGAATCGAGAGAAAAGAGGGAACCGTTCATGAAAGCGATTGTATGTGAAGAGCCCAACCGTTTTGAAATGAAAGAGACGGACATGCCTAAGGCAGCCGCTGGAGAAGCTTTGGTGCGCATTCGCCGCATCGGCATTTGTGGCACGGATTTGCACGCCTATCGGGGCAACCAGCCCTATTTCGAATACCCTCGCATTTTAGGGCACGAGCTTGCGGGAGAAATCGTCGAGATCGGTTCGAACGCGAACGGCTTGAAGGCAGGAGATATGGTGACGATCATGCCGTACATCGAATGCGGCCAGTGCATCGCCTGCCGCAGCGGCAAAACGAACTGCTGCACGAAGATGAGCGTCCTGGGCGTTCATCAGGACGGCGGGATGCGGGAGTATATGACCGTGCCAGCCGACCACCTGCTCTCAACCGAAGGCTTGACGTTCGACCAGACGGCGATCGTCGAATGCTACAGCATCGGCGCTCACGCGGTCCGCAGAGCTGCGATAGAGCAGGGGGAATTCGCGCTTGTCATCGGCGCGGGGCCCATCGGGCTTGGCGTTATGAAATTCGCCAAGCTGGCCGGAGCGAAGGTCATTGCATTGGATATCAATGACGAGCGGCTCGAGTTTTGCAAGCAGTGGGCGCCTGCGGACTTCACTGTAAACGCCAAGAACGATCCCGTTCAAGAGATCGAGGCGATTACCGGAGGCGATTTCCCGACGGTTGTCCTCGATGCTACGGGCAATGCCAAATCGATGGAAAGCGCTCTGCGCTATGTGGCTCATGGAGGCCGGCTCGTCTATGTCGGTTTGGTCAAGTCCGATATTGCGTTCAGCGATCCGGAGTTCCATAAGCGCGAGATGAGCATCGTCAGCAGCCGGAATGCCACCCGTGTCGATTTCGAGCACGTGATCCGGAGCATCCGGGACGGGCATATCGATACCGGCTCGTTCATCACGCATCGTGTGGGTTTCGACGACATGATCGGCGAATACGAATCGTGGCTGAAGCCCGAGACCGGCGTCATCAAAGCCGTTGTTGAGCTGTAGCGGACAAGCACGCTTATCTGTGCTGCGGAGCGGTCAGTCAAACCCCTACGAAGCTCCAACCGGGCTGTTCTCTCCCTTTCAGTGTCTCAATTGATGAAATATGATTTCACAAATTAGATGAGAAGGTTCTTCTTACCCTGAGCAGAGCGAACAAAACCTCCCGACCGCTTTCACAATGAAAGTGGTCGGGAGGTTTCTTTATCGTTCAATGAGATATAACGGCATCGTCAACAAGCTCTACGATGCTTGCTATTCCTCGCCAGCGCCGTCAGCTCCGTAATGGGGGACGAACAAAAACCGCTGTCCCGGTCCGGGGGTACCGTCCTCGCTCAACTCTAGTAAGCGTGGCTTGCCTTCATGCTCCCGGCTTAAGGTCAGAGCCTGGCCGGAATCCCGGTTCGTCAAGACGAACCAGCCTTCCTTGGCTTCTGCCTTCATGCCCCATTGCTGCGAGCTCCGGTCAGAGCGATCCGAGAGCGCTATGCTCACAGCTTCGACCGCACCATCAGCTTTCATTGGCTCCATATATCGTCCGCATGCTTTATTCCGGATTCGGACGATTCGATCCTCCTGCCCCGCATCCATGTCCGGCTCCAGCAGCCACAACTGCTCCTCCGAGATGTAATTGAGCGTCTGTGCCGTTAGCGCACCGTTCGAATCCGGCGCCAAATACCGGTGTGAGGCGGTGCGTATTCTCCACACACCACTGTCCTTGGAGGCGGTAGCGACTGTGCCTTTACCGGCATCGATGTGTACTGTATCCGCCCAATACAGCCTCATGGTCGTATCGGTCGGAAACTCGAGTGGAAGCACCACGTAAGAGGATTGATGATAGTTCGACGGATACCAACGGTCGCCCACATACAGATAGCTGGTGGCGGCGCTTCCCTGCAGAGGGAGAATATACGTCGGCTGCGTATCGTAAGTCGTCGGACTGCCCAAGTCGTACAGCTCGGACCACGAGCCCGTAAGGCTATGGGCATAAGCGTATTTGCCCTGATTCGGTTCCCAGCCCGTGCAGCCGGATGTCACCATAAAGTAGACCCCGTTGCGCTTCACGACAGCCGGCGCCTCCCGATACTGGCCCGGCCACAGCGTGCGTACCTGCTCGTCGATGGTCAAATAGTCGCTGCTCAGACGGTACATGTGCAAATCCGCATTTTCTCTTGCCGCCGAAATAAAGTAGGCCGTACCGTCATCGTCGACGAAGAGGGTGCAATCCCGTGACATTGCACCGACCGGATTGAAGCTGCCATGATATACATAGTCGCCGTCTATCGTGTCGCAGGAAGCGACGGCGCATCGAGCCGCCGAGTAATCTTTGCCGTTCTCCCAATGCATCCACATGACGTATTTGCTTGTCTTGGCATTGTAAATGACCTTCGGCCTCTCGATATTGGCGCCTCTTCCGGTATCCGGATCGGTTACCAGCTCGGGAGAGGTGCGCATGTCTATAGGCTCGAACGGGGAATCCAGTGTGAGCACATCCCCCCGGAACTCCCAATGAGTCAAGTCGGTGGAGCGGTAGCACGATACCCGCTTGCGTCCTTCCCGGTTTTCGCCGAACCAATATATATACGGACCCGATTGCAGCATGCCTCCGCCGTGGGCGTGAATCGGCAGGCCGGACAGATCCTTCCATAACATCGCGTTTCTTACCATAAGATGTTTCCCTCCGATATGTCTCTTTGTAGTCGGTTACTTGCCGGAGGCTCCGTCAATTTGTCTTATATGATTTTGGAGCCCTTCATCGGCCATACGAAGCGTCGTATTGACATCCTGCTCGTTTTTCAAATATTTGGTCACTTGCTCGCTGAGGATTTTTCCTGCATCCGGGTATTTGCTCGTTGCCGTGTAGGCGGGGATGTAGGTGCCTTTGAAAATCGCATCCAGGTTCTTTCCTTGCAGAACCGGCATATCTGCGCCCAGCTCGCGACGTATGCCGTTATCCTTCAGCACGGACAGCTTGCCGGATGCACGGGTCAATTTCTTCTGAATTTCGTCCGAGGTCAAAATTTCAATCACCTTGAACGCCTCGTCCTTATGCTTGCTCGTCTTGCTGACGAAGGCGACATGCTCGTCGACCATGCCCGCCTGATTCGGTTTGTCCGGATAGCTCGGATATTGAGCGATATCCCAGTTCAAGCCTTTGGCTGCGTCGCCAGCGAGCAGATTAAAGTTGTTGCCGGTAGCGAACATCGCCAGATTGCGGTCTTTCATGAACTGGTTGCGCTGGTGTACGTTCGGCACAGGCTCGTTGTAAGGAATCGCTTCTATTGTTTTGGCCAGCTCAAGAATGCTCCTCCATTGTCCGTCGCCAAGGTTCGATTTGCCGTCCTTCACCGATGGCAGGGCAATTTGCAGCGCCAGCTTGCCGTATCCGTCGGTTTCCAGCCCGCGGTACCTTATCCCTTGCTCCTCGCGGCTTACGCGCTTGGCGAGCTCGATCGTCTGATCCCAGGTCATGCCGTCCTTCGGATAGTCCACCCCGAATTTATCGAAGATGTCCTTGTTGTAATAAATGACATTGAAGTTCGCATCGTAGGGGAGGGCTACGAGGCCTCCATTTTTGTCATAGCCGCGTATCGTATCCAGGTAGGTCGGCTGGAACCGGCCCAAGTCTATGCTGTGCTTTTTGATCAGCGGCGTCATGTCCTCGACCAGACCCAGCTCCTGGTAGTCCGGAATGAGGTTGACCCAGGTGGCGACGATGTCGGGAACGGTACCTGCGGCGATCATCTCTTTAATGTTTTCCCCTTTGAGCATTTCGATCTGAATATGCGGATATCGTTTTTGCAACGGCTCCACAATCAATGATTTGAAGTCGGCGTCGTTAATTTCAGACCATTTTTGAGCCATCAGCAGCTTGACAGGCTCTTCCTGTTTGGCTGGAGCTACGGCAGAATTACCCGAATCCGTGCTTGGGCCGGTCGCTTGCGGAGCGTCTCCTTTCCCGCATCCTGCTGCTGCGGTCAAAGTCATGAAGGCTGCTGCGGCAGCTGCCAAAAAACGCATGTTCATTGTACAGTCCCCCTCGTTTAAGCGTTAGCCTGTGTGAAAAATGTAAGCGGTTTAGTAGTATCGTATCATTGCCCTTCACCCTGCAACAATGAAAAAAAGAATGCGAAAATATCAATTTTGCACACAGCTGATAGTCAAACCGAAAAAAGAGAGCCCGAAGGACTCTCTGGCTAAGCCGGTCCATTGCCTTTAAGACAAGGCTCCCGACCTGTATTTGAATGGCGTCGTTCCGACGTTGTCGCGAAAAAATTTGCAAAAGTAAGCGGATGACGAGAACATCAGCGTCTCCGATATATCCTCGACCGACAAGCTCGTTTCCTGCAGCAGCTTCTTCGCTTTTTCCACCCGGACCTTGGTCAAGTAATGCTTGGGCGACATCCCGTACACCTGCTTAAAGCAATTCGTAATATGGTTGCGGTGCACATGCAGCCGTTCGGACAATTCGGATATTCGCAGCGTTTCCGAGCCTCCGTATGTCTCCAGCAAATAAGCGACCTCGGTAGCAATCAAATATTTGGAGTTCGAAGCGACGGACACGTTGTTGCCTTCGGGAATCACGATCTTTTCCAGCAGGAAGGCGAGAAACTGCATCATCATCGACTGCAGGATCATTTTTTTCGTAAAAGCAAGCTCGTCGTCATCCTTGAACAGCTGAATAAGCCGGTTCATCCAATGACGGATTTCCTCGCGAATTTCGGGCGGCTGCTGTGCGCTGACGATCGGTTTGCCGAGCCTGTGGAACAAGGAATGCACCTCGCGTGGCTCAACGTCAAAATGAAAGTTGAAAAACCGGCTCTCCTCGTGCGCTTCGGGATAATGAAGATCGCCCGTATTGATCATGATAAAATCGCCTGCGTGCAGCCGGTATTCCACGCCATTGACCCATTCGCTCATCAGCCCGGACTCGATATACAAGATTTCCAACAACGGATGCTTATGATTGGGATAGACGGAGCCCTTCTCGGCATTTTTGTACAGAACGTTCCACACGTGAAAGGAAGTAAAAAAACCGGGGAAGAAAAAATGATCCTTCATGATCCAGCCCGCCTTTTGGAAAATAGTCATTGTCAGTAGCGTACCATAAAGGCAATGCGGAGGTAAACGTTTTCAAAATTTGCAAAAAAGTACAACCCCTTTTTTCACCCAATTACAAAAAAATACAAACGAATAAAAAATATGCAATTGTTGCCTGGAGCAAAATCCTTTATGGTGGGGGAGGTATTCCGCATACCGAATTCTCCTGAAGCTTGTGAGAATGGAAGCAAGCACCGTGGGAGCGTAATGCATCCAGTAAGTATTCAGAAAGGAGGAAAGTTGATTTTAGTTCGGCTTGAACGGAGCTGCACCGTAGTTTTGGAACCGCATACATGCCGGGAAGCAGGAATGAGCAGGACATAAAGATTTGCTCGTGGACCATGCAAAGGTCAATTCAATGAACTCGTCAGGAGGCTGAAATGATGTTCGACAAGATTAACCGTAAGGTAAGAAAAACAAGCGGGATTCTGCTAAGCTCCTTACTGATCGCTGCAGCAGGAATACCGCTGCAGGCTGCTGCCGAAGCGGGCAGCGCAATCTCTGCGGGTGCGTCACCCGTCAAGCGGCAAATGGAATTGCTGGACCGCGGTCTGGTCGCCGTCAAGGTGGAGCAGGGCGTATTCGTCAGCTGGCGCCTGCTAGGCAACGAACCCGACTCCATAGCGTTTAATTTGTACCGTAACGGCGTTAAGGTAAATGCGGCGCCGATTACGACAAGCACCAATTATGCGGATACGGAAGGCACCGCAAATTCGGTGTACTCGGTCCGTGCCGTTCTGAACGGTAAAGAGCAGCCTGCCTCGGAGCAGGTGAACGTGTGGGGAACGAACTATCTCTCCGTTCCTCTGCAAAAGCCGGCTGATGGCACGAATCCGGACGGTTCCGTCTTTACTTACAGCGCGAACGATGCGAGCGCGGGCGATCTTGACGGCGACGGACAATATGAGATCGTGCTGAAGTGGGACCCGTCCAACTCCAAGGATAATTCGCAGGACGGCGTTACCGGCGAAGTGTTTGTCGATGCTTACAAGCTGGACGGTACGATGCTGTGGAGGATTGCACTCGGCAAAAATATTCGTGCCGGCGCCCACTATACGCAATTTATGGTTTACGATCTGGACGGGGACGGCAAGTCGGAGGTCGCGTTTAAGACCGCGGACGGCACGACCGACGGAACGGGCGCCGTTATCGGCGATCCTCAGGCGGATTACCGCGATTTAACGGGCAGCCGTCCGGGACGCGTATTGTCCGGTCCCGAGTATTTGACCGTCTTCGAAGGGAAGACAGGCAAGGCGCTTGCAACGGTCGATTACGATCCTCCTCGCGGAACGGTGACGAGCTGGGGCGACAATTACGGCAACCGCGTAGACCGTTTCCTGGCTACGGTTGCTTATTTGGACGGGGAAAGACCGAGCCTTGTCATGGCACGAGGCTACTATACGCGGACGGTGCTCGCTGCCTACAACTGGCGGGACGGACAGCTGAGCAAGGTGTGGACCTTCGACAGCAATACCGCAGGCAATGAGGCTTACGCCGGACAAGGGAACCATAACTTGACCGCAGCGGATGTGGACGGCGACGGCAAGGACGAAATCGTGTACGGTGCAATGACGGTCGACGACAACGGCACCGGGCTGTACAATACGCGATTGGGTCATGGCGACGCGCTGCATGTCGGGGATTTGGACCCGGATCGTCCGGGCCTTGAAGTATTCAAGGTCAATGAAGACAAAAATTCCCCGTATGGCGCGGCCATGTGGGATGCTGCAGACGGAACCGTGCTGTGGGGCGTACCTACGGGCAAGGATACGGGCCGGGGCATGGCTGCGGACATCGACCCGAATTACAAGGGCGAGGAAGCGTGGGCATCGACCGGGGTCGGCCTGTATTCCAGCCAAGGGGTCAAGATCAGCTCGTCCACTCCGTCCATTAACTTCGGCATATGGTGGGACGGCGATTTGCAGCGCGAGCTGCTGGATAACAACCGGATTGACAAATGGGATTACGTCAATTTCAAATCCGTGAACGTGCTGACCGCGGAGGAAGCTGCCTCGAACAACAGCACGAAGGCGAATCCGGCATTGACAGCCGACCTGTTCGGCGACTGGAGGGAAGAAGCCGTATGGAGAACGATCGACAGCTCCGCGCTGCATATCTATACTACGACGGCGGTAACGAACCACCGCATTTATACGCTCATGCATGACCCTGTATACCGAATGGGCGTCGCGTGGCAAAACGTCGCGTACAACCAGCCGCCGCATACAAGCTTCTATCTGGGCGAAGGCATGACCGCTCCACAGGCTCCGAATATGTACGTGGTCGTTCCGGCGGAGGTGAAGCTGTCTCCGAGCACACTGAATTTGAAAAGCAACGGCGGAGCCAACTCCATGACGGTATCCGTTAAGCTGCCTGAAGGCTATGCGGCTTCCGTCGACGCCTCTACCGTACAGATGAGCGTTTACGGCGGCAAAGTGGTCAAGGCACAAGCCGAGTCAGGTAAAAATGCCGGTAAGGACGAGGGTCAAGACGGGCTTGCAGGCAAGGGAAGCGAAAGCACAGTCAAGTTCGATCGAGATGAGGTTATCGCTTCACTGCAGGGCCGGCAGGGAGAAGTAGAAGTTCTAGTGACCGGCAAGCTGAAGAACGGCAACGCCTTCAGCGGAGTCGACAAGCTGAGAGTCATTCATTAATAGGATCATAATAAACAGGGCAGTCCGCCATCTCTTCATTTATGAAGGGAAGGAAGGGCTGCCCTCCGCATTGTTGGCAATCGGAAAGGCCGATATGGTATGCTAGTAATATTCCGATTGATTTCAAAATTTTGCTAAGCAATCCACGGTTAATGGAATAGAGGGGGAAGTCTGTTGGATCGGCATTCCGTTGTTCAAGAGTCTTTTGTGTTGGACGCAGGTTGTTTGGATTCGGGAGCACCGCTGTTCGTTCGCGGTGATATCCGTGTTTGCAACACCAATGGCAGCGGTGCCGGCGGAGATGGGACGAGACCGGTGCTGCTCATCAGCCACGGGTTTAAAGGTTTCAAGGACTGGGGGTTTTTCCCATATGCCGCTTCGCGTTTTGCAGAGGAGGGCTATTATACGGTAACGTATAATTTCTCCTGCAACGGCGTAGGAGAGAGCGATTTCGACGAACTGGACAAGTTCGGCCTCAATACGTTCTCCCGCGAGCAAGCCGATCTTAAGCTTGTTCTGCGGAGGCTGCTGGATAAGCAGCTGCCGTTCGCCGAGCAGGCCGATACGAACAGGATCTATTTGGTCGGTCACAGCTGGGGAGGCGCAGGCGGCATCGTATTTGCGGCCGAGCATCCTGAGATCCGCGCCCTCGTCACCTGGAACGGCAGTGCTTGGGCGGATTTGTTCGACGCTGCGTTCAAAGTGCAGGTGGAGCAGGACGGCGTCGGGTATGTGGCGAACGCCAGAACGAAGCAGGAGATGCCCATCCGCGCCAGCTTTTTTGAGGATTTGGAACGCAACGGGGAGCGATACGATATCGTCAAGCGGCTTGCGGAGCTGGCCATTCCCGTGCTTCAGGTACAGGGCGATCAAGATTCCCCGCGGCTTAGAGCGGGCTTCGAGGCATTGCGCGAAGGCGCGCCGCAGCATCCTATTGCAGTGATTGAGGGCGGTACCCATACCTTCGGAGCGGTCCATCCGTTTCAGGGCACAACGCCTCATTTGGAGGAAGCGCTGCTGGCTACACTGCAATTTTTGAACAAGCAGGCCGGGCGATAGGAGGCATCCATTACTTGGCTTAGGCTGAGGTTTCCCGATTCATTCAATAGACGACTACTGCCCGGGAGACCTTACCTTTCTACTATACCCCCCAACATGAAGGCGGCTCTTTCGAATAATATAAACAGTAATCGCTTACAAAATTACAAAATATGCTACAATGGATTCATTATTCATCCACCTAGCCTTAGGTCTAGTAAAATACCGGGCTGCGGACTGTTGAAGTTACGATCCAAAATTTGTATTCTATTAGTATAAGATTACAAGAATACCCAATTAGGGAGAGGCTCGTGAAATGATAAACATTAGCTCAATCGTTCAAGAGAAATTCCAGTTTCTTCATAAATTCATCCAGTCTCCCAAAGATGTGGGAAGCATAACACCAAGCTCCAAATATTTGGCCAGGGCCATGACCCGGTATATTCCTTGGGAATACATAGATTCCGTTGCCGAATTGGGCGCGGGGACCGGTGCGATTACCGAGTATATCCATGCGGCGGCAAGACCGCAAACGCGAGTGCTGTTGTTCGAGAAGGAGGACAGCTTGCGCAAAGGTCTGGCTGAGCGTTATCCCGGAATGGGCTGCTATTCCAATGCATGTCAAATCCGCAATGCGATCCAGACCGAAGGTATCGCACAGCTCGACGCGATTATAAGCGGGCTTCCGTTCTTCAATTTTCCGCAGCAGATCCGCGACGAAATCATCAATGAGATTATGTACTCCCTGAAGCCCGGCGGCTTGTTCGTCGCCTTTCAATATTCTCTGCAAATGAAGCAGCAGTTAAGCGAATACTTCGATATTGAAACCATTCAATTCGTCCCCTTCAATCTGCCGCCTGCCTTTGTCTACATTTGCCGCAAAAGAGGGTGATCCGTTCATGACCTACGATATGCTGCTCACCATGATCGGCCAGTACGGTTATGCGGCTCTATTTTTTGCGCTGTGGCTCGGCATTGTCGGTATGCCTATACCCGATGAAGTCATTGTAATGACAGGCGGAGCCGCAACCTCCAGCGGATTGCTTCATGTCGTTCCCGCATTTATCCTGACGTATCTCGGCGTCATCTCCGGCTTGTCGCTCGGTTACTTCCTGGGCCGTTATATCGGAACACCGGTGCTTGAGAAATTAAAGCGCAAGAAAAACATGGAGAAATACATTCAGATTTCAGAAAATCTCGTCGATAAATACGGCAATATGGCGCTGGTCATCAGCTACTTTTTTCCCGTCGTCAGACACATCACTCCTTATATCGTCGGCGTTAATAAAATGTCGTTCCGCCGTTACGCCCTCATTTCATACTCCATCGGTTTTGTTTGGACATTGTTGTTTTTCGCTGCAGGCCGTTTGGCGGGCGATCATGTGGAGAAGGTCGGTCTGCTCGTTTATCAATACGGTCTCAAGCTGTTATGGGTGCCATTCGTTCTCGCCGCAGTCTGGTTCGGCGCCAAAATGATGATGAGAAGAAAACGTTCGCATCCCGGTTAGTCTTCCTTGGAGCACTTGTTGAAGGAGTACGGTGTGAAAAAGAATTGGATAGCCGCGATGGTGTTCGCTTTCCTGCTGATCGCCTCTCCCGGGCTGTGCCGCGGCTGCAGCTGCTCTTATGAGAAAGACCCGTTAAAAGCGTTGGATATGGCGGGGGTTGTCTTTGCCGGACAAGTGCTCGATATCCGCCAAAATGTTCATGAGGACCGGAAAAAAGGTGAAATCTACGATCATCGGTATGTCGTACGGTTTCAAGTTCAGCAGTCGTGGAAAGGAACAGACCAAACCGAGTTCGTAGTGATGACTAGCGCAGGCGGCGATACCGCTTGCGGTTTTGATTTTCAGCTTGGAGAAAGCTATCTCGTATATGCTTACCAAACAAATAACGCGAATGCGGTGGAATGGCATACCTCGACTTGCTCACGAACCAAATTGCTTGCAGCGGCCTCTGACGACCTGGCCAAGCTGCCTTCGGGGCACACGCCTACGCAGCAAACGGATTTATCCGATCAAATGAAAGCATACCAAACCAGTTATCAAATGTTCCAGGCCCGGATGATTTATTACGGGTACATTCGTCCCTTTAGATTGTATATCGCTGCTGCTTTTATCATGGCGCTTCTCGGCGGGCTGTTCATGATATTTAGGAGACGGAAGAAGAGTTGATTTTTTTGATTGCGCAAATGGATATTTATGGTATTATTAGTGTTTGCAGGTAAAATGAATTCGCCGAGGTGGTTGGATATGGGTCTACGGTATGGTCATCCTCATGAAGCAGGGATGTGCGAGACGCGAATCGCCAAATTGGAAGCATTGCAGCAGGATTGGGTGGATCGCGGAGTTTCACCGATTATCGTTTCTTTGATAGCCCGCAAAGGTATCATCGTCTCGCATAAGCTTTATGTTGATCCGGAGTACGACAAGACGTACGGTCCGATGAAGCTGGATACGATTTTTCAACTGGCCTCGATATCCAAGCCGGTTACGGCAACCGGCATCATGGTGCTGGCGGAGGAAGGGAAAGTTGCGGTTGCATTGCCCGTGCAGGATTACATACCTGAATTTGCCGGCGAGAAAAAAGAAAACGTTCTCATTCATCATCTGCTCACACATACTTCCGGAATTGACGAGAACAATATCTGGAGTTCGATTTCGAGCGGCGAAGCGGGAATCGATATGGACCGGTGTCCCGACAATCAGCAGCCGGACATCTACAAATATGTAACGGCAGGGTACCAAGCGCCGTTGTCCTTTTTTCCGGGAACCGAGATGAACTACTGCGGCTACGGCTTTACCCTGCTTACGGAAGTTATCCGCCGTGTAACCGGGCGAAGCTTCCAGGATTTTATGGCGGAGCGCATCTTTCAGCCGTTAGGGATGAAGGATACGACCTTCATCGTGCCGCCTGACCAATATCCGCGAGTGGCGAAGCACCCGCCGAATGCGCCGTTTCCGCGCTTCGCCGAATACGAGAACTTGACCAAGCCGTGGGGCGGAAGCGGACTTTGCTCTACCGCTTACGATATGGCGGTCTTTTGCCAGACGTTTCTTAATCAAGGACTCTACGATGATTTTCGTCTCTTAAGCAAGCTTGGCGTGCAAAAAATGACGATGAATCAAGTGCCGGGCGTCTCTTCGCGACTCGGGGACGAGTTTTTCAAGGAAGCGAGCTGGGGATATGGCTGGAACGTCAGCGGCACGAAGCAGGATTATACTGGAACGCTAAGATCCGAGAGAACGTTCTCGCATTCCGGGAGAGGGAATACCCAGATTATGGTCGATCCCGATAACGAGCTTATTGCGATTAATTTTCAAGTAACGATGAAGCGAATCAATAACCGTCCTTATCATAATTTTGAATATTTTAACGACGCCGCTTTGTCTGCGATAGTGGAGTAAGGAATGTAGACCAGACTGTGTATATGCAGCCTGGTCTTCCCGTTTTTAAGCTTGCTATGACGAAGGAGTGGTTCTAAAGCATGCGGCTGTATCATTTCAGTGAAGATCCCGATATTGCGTTGTTCGAGCCGAGAACGCTGGACTACCGGCAAGAGGAGCCGGCCATGGTATGGGCCATAGATGAGTTTCATGCCCCGCATTATTATTTCCCGAGAAATTGTCCGCGGGTATGTCTATGGCCTGAAGAATCGACTTCGGAAGCCGATAAGGAAAGGTTCTTCGGCCATTCCGCTGTACAGCGAATTATTGCGGTGGAATCGGATTGGCTGGAGCGGATCCGGGAGACGAAGCTGTACCGGTATGTTTTCGAAGAGGAAGGCTTTGCGGTGTATGATATCAATGCAGGCTACTATACCAGCTTGCAGACCGTAAACCCCGTTGCTGTGGAGCCAACAGGGGACTTGCTCCACCAGCTGTCGTTGACGGGAATCGAGCTTCGGATAACCCCATCATTAATGCCCTTGCGTGCGGCAATTCTTGAATCTACAGTCAATTTCTCGATGATTCGGATGAAATACGCCAAGCAAGGAGGCGCTTAAGATGAGAATCGCAATCGACGCGATGGGCGGCGATTCGGCTCCGGAATGCAATGTGAAAGGGGCGCTGATGGCGGCAAAAGCGTGGAAGGACGATGACATTGTTCTTATTGGGGACTTGAACCGAATGAAACCCTGGCTAAGCGAAGACCTTCCGAATGTACATCTGGTGCACGCATCCGAGACGATCGCAGGTGATGATGAGCCTGTACAGTCCGTTCGCCGCAAAAAGGATTCCTCCCTCGTGGTCGCCGGACGGATGGTCCGTGACGGGGAAGCAGACGCTATGGTATCCGCTGGAAACACGGGTGCATTAGTTGCAATGGGGCTCTTCGTTATCGGCAGAATCAAAGGCATTGAGCGGCCTGCATTGGCACAGCTGCTGCCTACAATGAGTGGAGGGCATGTATTGGTTCTGGATTTAGGGGCTATTATGGACCCGACTCCCGCTCAGCTGCTGCAAAATGCATGGATGGGACATGTCTACATGTCCAAAGTATTGGGCATCGATAACCCCCGCATCGGATTGTTAAATGTAGGCGCGGAGCCGAAAAAAGGCAACGAACTCGTTAAAACTGCGTATACCTTGTTACAAGAGCAGCACTTTTCGTTTGTGGGTAATGTAGAATCAAGAGATGTTCTGAATGGCGTTTGCGATGTGCTTGTTTGCGATGCATTCAGCGGCAATATTTTGTTGAAGTCGTTTGAAGGTGCTCTTGGTGCGATAACGTCTCATTTGAAAGAGGAGTTTACCCGGTCTGCCCTTACCAAACTGGCGGCCTCTATAATAAGACCCGGTTTGACAAGATTCATGAAAAGCATGGATTATAGACAATATGGCGGCGCCCCTTTGTTCGGTATCGACGGCGTATGCATCAAAAGCCATGGCTCGTCTAACGCCGACGCCATCAAACACGCGGTCTCGACAGCTAGAAGCACCGTAATGAGCGGGATGGTAGGGCGGATAGCTTCTGAAATCAGCGCCGTACCCTCATTGCCAAAGCAAACTACTCTGTAACGGGAGGTCAATCGAATGCATACAAAAATGAGCTTGATGGATCAGCTCGCATATATGGGCATTGACAGGGAAGGGACTTTGTTGATTCACTCTTCCATGAAAAGTATAGGAGAGGTCGAGGGCGGAGCGGATACCGTTCTGAACGCCCTGTCCGAATATATGCAGGAGGGTCTGCTTGTTTTGCCTACCCACACCTGGTCTTATATTAATGCAAGCAACCCCAAATTCAATGTGGAGTCATCTCCTTCTTGCGTCGGCATTTTGCCGGAGCTGTTCCGCCAACGTCCCGGGGTTCACCGTTCGCTTCATCCGACCCACTCGGTTGCTGCGTTGGGACGCGATGCCGAGGAGTTCGTCCGCGGGGATGAATGCTATGACACGCCATGCCACCGCAACTCCGCCTGGGGCAAGCTGCTGGACAGGAAAGCTACCATTCTGCTGGTCGGCGTCGATCTGCGCCGGAATACATTCATTCACGGCATTGAGGAGTGGATGGATATTCCGGGACGGCTTACCGATACCCGTGAGCAGCTGTATACCGTCTTAAGCGACGGCACGGAAATTTCGGTTCCGTCCCGGAGACACTGCGGGCTGCGCTGGTCGGAGCATTTTTGGAAGGTAGAGGAAGTATTGGAGAGACATGAGGCGATGTACAAGGGATATTTGGGCGATGCGCTTGTGAGAGTATGTGACACGGTGCTGCTCCACGAGACGATCTCCGGCTTGCTGAGAGTGAACCCCGATTTATTCTCCGATAACGAGCCGATGGCCAAAATAGGCTAGAAGGCGAAGCGGTCCTACTTCAGTCAATTGTTTTCCACTGCACTCCATCGAAAAGGGAGCCGTTGCTTCGGCGAAGAACGCAGCGCCGGAGCAAGGACTCCCTTTTTGAGAGGTAGTAAGTCGGATTCGCATTAAGCCATCGTTTCGAGCATAGCGAGGGATACTTGGTACTGCAGCTTCTCCTGCTGCAGATAGCGGCGGAATTCTTCGATGACATAGCGGGCCATCCGATCGGTTTCCGCGGGATTGCTGCCGGCGATATGCGGCGTCAAGATAACGTTATCCAGCTTCAGCAGCTCGCTGTCCGGCCGGACGGGCTCCGGGTAGGTCACATCCAGCAAAGCTGTTCTCGTGGGCACCGCTCGAAGCGCTTCGATCAGGTCGGACTCTACAACCTGCTGGCCTCTAGCGGTATTGATGAAGGTTGCATTCGGCAGCATCCGGTCAAAATGCGTTTTATTAAGCATCCCGACGGTAGCCGGCAAGTTGGCCAGATGGTTCGAGATCGTATGGCATTGCGTGAAGAGCTCGACCAGCCCGGTTTTCCGGACATTCAATTGTTCAGCGGCCGCATCGGACAGGAAGGGATCGAAGACGATAAGGTCCAGCTGGTATGGCTTTAGCAGCTCGATCACCTTTTTGCCGATCATGCCTGCCCCGATGATGCCGACTTTGGCATTGTAGTTGCCTGGAAATGACCGCGCGTACCTCGACGCTTCGGAACGGGCTTCCTTGGACCTCATGGCGGACTGGAAAAAGCCTTTGTTGGCCAGCACGATTTGGCCGGCCGTGAACTCGGCAACCGGAACCGCATTGGCGGCCCAGGCGCTGACGACGATAATGTCCGAATGCAGAAACGGTCTTGCAAAGCGCTGGACGCTGCCCGCAGCGTAAAAGAGCGCTTTCAAATTCGGCAAATAACGTCGGATGTTTTCTTGGGAGAAGGTCGGCATTCCCCAAGTGGAGAAGGCGACTTCGACCTTTTTTAAAGCAGCCGCATGCTCCTCCACATTGTCCTCATTCACCACTTCCGGATACACATCGGCCAGTTCAGCCAATTGGCTTCGACTGGTCACACTGTAAACGCCTTCAATCTGTTGCTTTCTTCCTAAAAACACGGCACGTTTCTTCACTTGCGTCCCACCACCCCAAGGAGGTTTGTGTATTTACAAGTTCCCGTCTAGTTGGTATCTCCCTTATTATACATGAAAAAGTAGGGGGTATGTGGTGTACCTAACTACTTTTTTTTGCTTTAATTAGCTTCTTAATTCTTCCAGTGCAAGCTCGGGATTGACGATGCCGCCGCCAAACGCGATGCTATACCCATTGCAATCCTGGATTGTAAATTCGCTCCACTGCAGGGAATAGTGAGGGGCTCTAGCTATGGTGACATGGCTGCCGGCTAATTCGCTAAACAACAAGTCGACGGCGTTCGTATAACAGAACACGTCGAAGTACTGCTCCTCGTACATGGAACTGAGCGGCTTCACATCGTCCTCGTGCCGGGCTTGCAGCAGAATGAGAGTCAGTTTATCCCGCGAGACGTGATGGTGCTTGATGTTCCCGCCTATGGCCTCGTAGGCAAATCCGAGACAAGTGTAAAATTGGATCGATTGCTCGAGATTTTTTACCAACAGGACAACGGCGGTGCCACTAATCTGAATTGGAACCAATGAAGACCATTCCCTTCTTTAAATAGTCAGTCAGGACATCAATCACTTCATTTTCCCGGCGCCGAATACAATGACGTACTGATCCGGGTCGCTAACCGCAAATTCCTTCCATAGCATATCGCCTTGATCTTCAAGCTTCATTTCGTAATGAATCACAGCTCCGTCGGAGCGAAATTGCTCAAGCAGATCATCAATCCGGTCCCAGTCCGTATAAGCATATGAATCGATGCCGCAGAGCGGGCCTTCCCATTGCTTCGGATAGTTGGCGACGCGAGGCTTGCGGTTCGGCCGGACAGCATCTGCATGCTCCGCTTCATATAAAATAAATCCAAGACGGGGCTCCTTGCGTTCCGCATGTCCCCAGCTATCCACAGTACATCCCAGCTGGTTTTTGTAATATTCCTTGGATCGTTGGAGATCGCTAACTAACCTAACTTGATTCATGGATCTAGCCTCTTTCATTGGTTTTGGTTGGCCAGCCGCCCCATAGATGCAGCTTATTCCCATCCGGGTCATAGGCATGAAAGCTGATCCCGCAGCCGCCGTTATCCGCAAACGAGTCTGTTTTTACACCGTTCTCTACCATCCGCGCATGCAAATCTTCGATATCGTAGACTTCTACGGTTAGCGCCGCCATTTCAGGATCGTCTATGGATTTGTAATTCAAGGTGGTCCGTTCTTCCGTCCGTATTAGAAAGATGGATTGATTCGATCCGACCTTTAGTTGGGCTTGATCCTCGCACGGCGGTCTAAGAAAGGTCAGTCCCAGATGCCGTTCATACCATGCAGCGGATGACAGCGCATTGGTAACCGGTATATATATCGTTTCGATTTGTTTCACAACAGGCTTGTTTTCCATAATAATAACCTCCTTCCTAATGCTTTTGCCTCCACATTATCATATACAAAAAAAGGAAAATGAGGAAGGAGATTCTTCGGTATCCTTGCTCATTCCCTTTTCACAGCCTTGTTTCGTGTGAAGTAAGCAATTATGCTTAGTTCCAAAATTCTATCACGGAAGAGTCGGAGCTGGCGCCGATTTAGGAGCAAAGTCGCGGGTCCGGAAGAAAAAATATACGGAACTGGTACTATTTTATCAGCTTATGTGCTACAATGTGTTTAGTTTTGTTACATCACATCCATCGACAAACCGAAAAGGCAAACTTGCTGAAAAGCAAGGACGCAAAGCCTCAGGCCTAAGGGACTATCGAATATCCTACGGCGGCTGGGTTACCGAAATTGCGCTATATTTCAGTTCTTGTACAACAAGACTGCCCAATTTCGGGCAGTTTTTTTTATTTACCACAATAGAATTTATAAGATTCCGAATATCATCGGATGAAAAATTCTATTTGGCGATTAAACCTACCTTTGAACGCGGTCGCTCATCTTTTGAAAGGCCTGGGTAGAGGTTTCTCACCTATTTTATTTGAAAAGGGGTTGTATTGTGTGCAAGCGAATTTCGTGAATCCGTTCCTAACCTCGTCTCTTCATGTTATCGAGACCTTGATTCAAATCAAACCGGTCGTAGGTCAACTTAGTATGAGAACGATTCACTATGCGGACGATTATGTGTGGCTGAAGATTGGCATTTTGGGGCAAATGAACAAGGATATTTTATTCGGATTTCCCGAGACGGTAGCCTTCCGGATGGTTTCCGGGATGATGGGCGGCTATCCCGTCACTCAATTCGATGAGCTGTGCCAAAGCGCGGTCGGAGAATTGGGTAATATGATCAGCGGAAACGCAAGCACGCTATTGTACCAGCAGGGCATCGAGGTAGACATTACCCCGCCGAATCTTGTTAACGACTCGGCCTATGAATGGGGCGGTCAAGTATTCAGCATTCCTCTTACCATCGAAACGATCGGAGAGTTTAACATCTACATCTCTGCATAACATCCGTTGTCCGAATCTAAAGTCAAAATGTATATAAAATCCTGTAAAAACTGGCATTGGACTTCTATCGGCTTTGTGATATGTTATTATAGATCACACTACTACATATAGGCGGGTTTTCATCATGGTTGAAGAGCCTTTGCTAAAGCAATTGCGGGACTGTAAGCCAGTGGTTATAGAAAGATGGCTTCAATATATGAAAGGGCATCATGCAGACTACAATACAGCCAGCTTGAACCGTAAAGCCGATGTGTATTTTGATTATTTAACGGATTTGCACATCGATATGACCGAGCATCCGCTGCAGGAAGTGGTGCCCGATTGGTGCGCAAAATATCAGGAATTAGAGCTTGAGATCATAGATATTATTCGCTGTTCCCATTTGTGGAGAAAGTCGCTGATTGAGGTCGGGAGCGATTTTCTTACTTTAAAGCTGTTTCGTGAAATTTGCTTGCGGGTCGATCATTTTGAAGTTTTGCTGTGCGAGAATTATTGGCAGCGGACCATCTCCGACCTGAAGGAAAAGGATATGGCTATTAATCAGCTGCATGACGACCGGATTACGCTGCTCGGGAAGATGGCCGCCAGCATGGCTCACGAAATCCGCAATCCCCTCACTTCGATTAAAGGCTTTTTGCAGCTGCTGCGTACGAACCTTAGAGCATTGCCGATGGAGAAGGCGGATGCTTATCTGGAATTCATAGAAGCGGAATGCAACAACATGCATATGCAGGTGACCGGCTTTCTCAGCTTTTCCAAAAGGCCTATTATAGAAGAAGAGCTTGCGGATACTTCGCTGAAGCAGATACTGGAATACAATCTGTCTTTGCTGAATCCGAGGCTTATTAACGAGAATGTAGTTTTGAAGGTGGACATTCCCGACTCCATAACGCTTCGGGTACAAAAGCTCGCCTTTCAGCAAGTATTGAACAACCTGCTTAATAACGGGATCGATGCGTTGTCGGAGGTTAAATACGAAAAGATCATATCGATCAAAGCTTTCGAGGATCAGGATCATACGTGGATATGGATAGGCAATAACGGTCCCGCCATCCCCGCGGAGCTGGCCAAGACGCTCTTTGCTCCTTTTGTCACGAACAAAACGAACGGAACCGGCCTGGGACTAGCCATTTGCAAGCAAATCATGACCAAAAACAACGGCGATATTTCATTTCAAAGCACGGACCGGGAAACGACCTTCAAGCTTTCGTTTCAGAGGCCGAAGCTGGCACTATAGCATCGTTCAAATCATTCAACCGCAGGCCATCGGCTTGTGGTTTTTTTGTCGTCCCGAAAGAGCAGGCGCGGATTATATCGGTGGTAATAGTAGCAACATTTTCAGCTGGCCGGCAGCGGATTCAATTCGGTATAGTAGAGTCAAGACGTGAACAGAGCTTTAGTGTTGGATGGGCAATAGATCCGAGGCGAGGCTCTGTTTTTTGCATGTAAATAGTTTGGATCGGGACTCCCCGCAAAGTGTCTGATGGACTTCGAAGCCAAAGCTTCACTTTGTGGGGTATTTTGTTTTGCAAAATTTACTACCGCGGATGTATCGCCGTGTTCATGCTCCGTTCATATTCGTCGTGTACTTTTAGTAAAGTCGTTTGAATTTAGGAGGGAAAGCAATGGATCGATTGACCCATTTCTCCATGAAAAATGTGGCCGCGGTATTCATCATTATCGCCTTGCTGATGGGCGGAGGCTTATACTCGGCATCCACATTGAAGGTGGAGAATATGCCGGATGTTTCGTTTCCGGTCGTTCTTATATCTACTACTTACCCGGGACCTCCTCGGGATGTTATGGAAGAGGTCACCAAGCCGCTCGAAGATAAAGTGGCGAACCTGGAGGATCTCGATACGTTGACCTCGACCTCCAGCGATAATATGTCAACGATCATCGTTCAATTGAAGCAGAACGCGGATACCGATAAGCGGAAGCAGGACATCGAGAGCCTCGTTCAGGAAGTGAAGCTTCCCGCGACGGCGGATAGACCGAAGGTATCGACGTTCGGCTTCGCTTCGATTCCCGCTTATTACTTAGCGATCTATGCCGACAACGGCATGAGCCAGACGGAGCTGGACAAGCTGTACGAGGATCAGATCGAGCCGGGCTTCGAGGCGATGCAAGGGATTGACCATGTCGACTCCGTCGGTTCGAGAGAAACCTCCATGGATATTCAGCTGGATGCCGATGCATTGAACAGCTTCGGTTTAACGCCGGCCCAAGTCACAGCGTCGCTTCGCAATGCTTTGTCCAAAGGTCCTATCGGTTCGGTCGATTTTGACGGCAATACGAAGATGGCCAGAGTCACGGGCGATCTGGACAGCTTATACAATTTGGAGAAGATGGAGCTGACCATCGGTAACGGCAGCACAATCACTCTGGACCAGGTTGCCAAAATCAAGGCCGTAACGGATGCGACATTCAACGCGCGGTTCGACGGCAAGCCGGCTATCGGCATTCATTTGTATAAGACCAAGGCAGCCAATGCGGTCGAATTTTCCGATGACGCCGACAAGCTGATAGAGCAATGGCAGCAAACGATGCCGGGCATCACGTTCAAATCGGTTTATAACAGTGCGGATCAGGTGAAAGAATCCGTCAACGGCATGCTGAAGGAAGGCATCTCCGGTGCATTGCTGGCATCAATTATGATTTTGCTGTTCTTGCGCAATGTGAGAATGACGCTGATCGTTCTCGTGTCGATTCCTTTATCGATTCTGATTACATTGCTGATGATGTCGCAGCTGGGCATTACGCTGAACATCATGACGCTGGGCGGTATGTTCATCGCTGTCGGACGCGTCGTCGATGATAGTATCGTCGTTATCGAGAATATTTACGCATCGCTGCAAAAAGCCCATGAGCGCAATGAATCGGTCATCAAGCTGGCTACGAAGCAAGTGTCTATGGCGATTACGTCTTCCACTTTGGCGACCGTAGGGGTATTTGCTCCGATCGGGATGGTCAGCGGCATTGCGGGCGAGTTTTTCCGGCCGTTCGCTATCACGCTAGCTTGTGCGCTGCTTGCTTCTCTGCTGGTGGCACTCACCGTCATCCCTATGATGGCCAAGCTGCTGGTGCTGCGCGGCAAGAGCATCGCCCATCATGATGAAACCAAACGCGGACGGGTTCAAGTTTTTTATGAGAAGGTGCTGCAATGGTGTCTTAACAACCGCGGCAAGACCTTGATTGCTTCAGCACTAATTCTTGTTCTGACATTGGCCACGGTTGTTCCGAATTTGGCGGTGAGCTTTATTCCAAGCGCGGACGCCGAACGGCAAATGTACTACGAAATCAAGCTCCCGTATGAGACTTCATTCGAGAGTACGGACCAGCAAACCAAGCAGATCGAAGCGATGCTTCGCGATGCGAAAGACAGCACGGGAGAGCCGCTGTTCACTTATGTGGAGGCGCTAGTCGGCTACGGCGGCAAAACCGATCAGGTAGCCTATCAATCCGAGGTGTATACCGAGGTGAATGAGAAGGTTGACCCTGAACAGGTGAAAAAGCAATATCAGGAGCTCATTCTAAACGAGCTGCCCAAAGGCTCGGAGGTGACTCCAAGAACGCTGGCCGGGGGCGGAGGAGGCGTGTCCTCGACCGACTTCTCTTACGCTCTGAAGGGGGACGACCAGAAGCAGCTGGAAGAAGCCGCCGCCCTGATCAAACAGCAAATGCAGCAATTCCCGGAACTGTCGGAAATCGAGGATAGCTTGAGCGATTCCAAGACGGAGGTGGAAATAGAGGTCGATCAGCAAAAGGCCCGTCAGTTCGGCTTGAGCTCGGCTGTTATTCGCGACACCGCCAGAAGCTGGATTGCCAAAGATAATCTTGGCGATTTGCGCTTTGACAACATCTTGTACACAACGACGGTGGAGCTGGCCAAGGCGGATAAAAACTCGCTGGAGAAGATCGGCAAAATTCCGCTGAAAGCTTCTAACGGCAATACCGTATATTTGAATGAAGTAGCCAAAATCAAAGAAAAACAAGCTCCTGCTTCGCTGCAAAGAGAAAAACGGGAGCAGGTGGTTACGATCACCGCCAAAATCGATGATGCAAACAAATCGGGCGTGAGCAATAAAGTATCGGCAGCTCTCGGCTCCATTCAGCTTCCGGACGGCGTATCGCGGGAAGTGAAGGGTGTCAGCGCCGACATTGAAGAAAGCTTCTCGCAATTGTTCGTGGCGATGGGTGCGGCGGTATGTATCGTGTATCTCGTTATGGTGCTTGCCTTCGGGAATGCGGGAGCTCCTTTCGCGATTCTGTTCTCCCTGCCATTCGCCGCAATCGGCGGACTATTGGCCTTATTGTTAACCGGAGAGTCGCTGAATATTACATCACTGATCGGCTTTATGATGCTTATCGGGATTGTCGTGACGAATGCAATCGTGCTGATCGACCGTGCGCAGCAGCTACGAGCGGAAGGCTACACGGTGCGGCATGCGCTGGTTGAAGCCGGTATGGTGCGGCTGAGACCTATTATTATGACGGCCGGAGCGACTGTCGTGGCGCTGATTCCGCTCGCGCTTGGACTGACTAAGGGCACATTGATTTCCAAAGGTCTGGCTGTGGTCGTAATCGGTGGATTAACGACATCAACACTGCTGACGCTTGTTGTAGTTCCGGTAGTGTATGAGTTGATTGAAGCAATCAAGAACAAGATGCGTACCTGGTTTCGCCGGGAGAAGAAAGCGGACCACACCATCGGGGTATAAGGGGAGGAGTCATCAATGAATCAGCGAAAAAGGAACCTGCAGCGGCGGGCTCTGACTAGAACGGCAGGGATGCTGCTGCTGGCGGCGGCGCTTGCTGCGGGCTGCTCGGCACCGAAGGCGGCTCCGCAGGCAGCCGCAACGGATACGAAGACGGTCAAGGTTACCCCCGTCGGCAAGCAAAGCATGGGAGACCCGAAAGAGCAGGTAGCGGACGTCGTGGCTGCCTCGCAGGTCGATATTAGTCCGAAAGCGGACGGGCAGGTGCTGGAAATTGTGAAAAAGCGCGGCGACCTGGTCCAGCAGGGGGATGTAATCTTCCGGCTGGATACGAAGGACGCCCTGCTGCAAAAGAAAAAAAGCGAGGTAGCCTTGCAAAGCGCTCAAGATACGCTGCAAAAATCTACGGAGGATTTGGCCAATTCGAAGACCGAATTGCAAAACTCCATCGCTAAAGCCCAGCAGCAGCTGGACAACGTTACGAAGGACTATAACAAAATGCATAACGATTATGACGCGGGACTCGTAACGAAGCGCCAGCTGGAGCAAAGCCAGATGCAGGTGAATAACGCCCAGCTGGATTTGCAAAATTTGCAAAACAAGCTGGATGCGATGCAAAAAACGAACGGCCTGGCCTCGGCACAGTCCCAAGTGGATTCAGCCAAAATCGGCCTACAGGACATTAACAATACTTTGGCCAATTATGAAGTGAAGGCTCCTATAGCGGGCGTTTTGACCGATTTGAATGTGGAGGTCGGCGCCATGATTGCTCGCGGCGGCAAAGTCGGCCAAGTCCAGCAGATCGATCCGATCAAAGTGAAGGCCGAATTATCCGAGTCGGCCGCTAAGCTGGCGAGAGGCAAGCAGGAGCTGACCTTTTACAGCGCGGACAATCCGACCAAGCTGCTCAAAGGACGCGTAACGTACTTGGCCGATGTGATGAATGCACAGACCAAGTCGTTTTCCTTAGAGCTTGAAGCTGTGAATACCGACGGATATTTGAAGCCGGGAACGAGAGTTCAAGTACAGCTGAACAGCGTGGAAGAGCAGCAGGTTATCGCAGTTCCAAGCCTCAGCATCGTTCGCGAGGGCAGCGACGCGTTCGTCTTTATTTTGAAAGGCGATACGGTGGAGAAGCGGCCGGTGAAGCTTGGACGAGTTAACGAAACGTATCAGGAGATTGTTGAAGGGCTGACACTCGGCGAGGAGCTTGTCGTATCCGGTCAGCACCAGCTCAAAGACAAGCAGAAGGTTGCTGCGGTCAAAGAGCAGGAGAAGGATCAGACCAAGGATCAGACCAAGGTACAGGGATAAGCTGCCCCAAACAACACACAAAAAGGTTGGACATTCAGATATCAACCTATGAGGAGAATGAAAAACGATGAAAACGACTTGGAAAACAACGATGGCTGCCGCTGTCTTATCGATCTCGCTCATGACCTCCGTCTCGGTGCTTCCTGCCGGGGCGGAAGGGACGGAGTCCCAGGCGACAGTCATTACGGTGCCGTCCTACACGTTGAACGAATCGTTATCGGTTGAAGTGAAAGGAGTTTCCGTAAGCCGTACGGCAGAGGGCCTGCAATTGGGCGCATTGATCGGCCTCACGAATAACGGAGCCGCCATAACCCGGGTTCCCGATTACGAGCTTCGGATCAAAACGACGGAAGGTATCGAGTATACGCTCAAAGCGAACAGCGCGAATGTGAAATCCGTTATGGCTAAGGAAAATGCGGAGCTGACCTATATGGTTACCGTAGACCGGCCAGGAGATACGGACATCAGCGAGCTATCCTTCGTTGAGGTGGATGAGTATACGTATCCGAAAACGGAGACGGTAGTGCTGAATGTCCCAGTCTCTGCGAATGTTTGGTACGGAACGAAAAACCAGGTGGCCGACCCCGCTGCGAACATCGCCTGGGGCCAGCCGTTTACACTGCCTGCGTCCACATCTCCGCTGCGCTATACGCCGGTTGAGCTGACCAAGCAGAGCGATGCCAACGGGTTTACTTATTTGGTCACGCTGCTCGCGGAAAATACGGGAGCGAACTCCGAGAACGTACCGGCTTTTCGATTGGACGGCAAGGCGGCCGATAAGGTGTATACCGGCAAAAGAGTGGAGCAAGAGCCGGTCAGCTTGGCCGCAGGAGAGAAGAAATACGTCCATTTTGCTATAACGGCGGATCAGGATGTCCCTCTGCAAAGCTTGCTGCTGATGACGACGGAGACCTTTGTTCCGGGTGGAGCCCAACCGAGTCAAGGCGTACCAGCTGCAGGGAGCGGCGCTGCACAGCCTGCCGGTTTCGATATCGGCCGATTAAGCATTACGGCTCCGGCACCAGCGGCTCCTTCGAACCCGGGTCCAAGCTATACTATCGGGCAGCCGATCTCCTTTGACCCGTTGAATCAGCTGGTCAGCACAACGACGGAGGTATCGCTGGTCGAGCTTCATATGCACGACAACGCGGGAGAGGGCTACAAATCGGTTGTCGCCAAATTCAAGCTGGCGAACAAGAGCGATATGACCGTGGCCACACCGGCCTTCCAAGCCCAGCTTGTCGGAGGAGACGGCTCGAGCTATACGGGAACCCGCCAAACGACGGCAGCGGCTAATATGATGCCGAATCTCGGCTACGTTGTCAGCTATTCGTTCATGATTCCGGCATCCGAGAACGGAAATCAGCTCACGATAAAGCTGCAGGATACCACAACGGCAGCACCTTACAGCAGCACGATAGCGAGCTTCCAGGCAGCGGTGCAGCAGGATACGGAGGATGCGGTCATGAGCTTCTATCCGTTCACCGTCAAGCTGGACGATTGGACGATTGGCTCCTACACGAATCCGGCGGCGAACGGCCAAGGTCAGACTTATTCTTACAAGCTTAAGCTGTGGCTGAATGTAGAAAGGCTGGAGGATGTCGTCGTCGACCCGAATTTCTCCAAATTCAAAGTCGAGCTGTCCGACAATCTGGGCCGCGTGCTCGGATCGCAAACGGTGCCTTTCACCGGCGAGAACAAGCTGATCAGCGGGGAACAAACGATTCAGTTCAGCAACGTCCGCACCGAGCAGCTCGATTATCCATTAACGGTCAAATTGTATGAGTCTATCGACACGCCTAATGGAGAGGCGACACGCTTGGTAAAAACATTAACGCAATAATCCGCAGCGCGCTGCATATACAAAGAGAGCCGTCCGAACCATGATTCGGACGGTTTTTTCACGTTTTATTCATTTCTGCGAGGCCAACAGTTTTCCAATGTTAGGATAAAAATGCGGCTGTTAGGTGAAAATGGATATAAAACGAGTAAAAGAGGATGCAGCCATGAACTTTTTGAGATATGTGTTCAAACATCGCCATAGGCTGCATGACAGCCAGAATCAACAGGCTGGCTCTGCAGGCTCACCAGCTGATCAAACCCTTCCGGTTGCGACGAATATTCAAGCGAATATCGATCTGCTGACCACATTATACAAGGATTGCTCGGACATAGTGTTTCATCAATTTACGGTTTACGGGACTACTCAAGCTTTTCTCATTTATATAGAAGATATGAGCGATATAGAGCTGATCGACCAGCAAGTGCTTGCCCCGCTGCAAAATGCGGCAGATTTTAACGCCTCCGTCGGAAATTTGGCCAAAAACATTAGCGTTTGCCACGCTAAGGAGCTTGCCACCATGGAAGAGGCGGTGGGGCAAATATCCAAGGGAAATCCGGTCATGTTCATCGACGGGTATGAGAAGGCAATCTCGCTCGGCGTAGCCAAGTGGGCGAAGAGAAGCATTGAAGAGCCTGTAGCCGAATCGGTCGTGCGCGGTCCAAGACTTGGCTTTACCGAAACGATCGGCGTGAATACCTCATTGCTCCGCCGAAGCATCAAGAGCCCCGCTCTGAAGATGAAATTGCTCAAGATCGGGCAGTACACCCAAACCGAAGTAGTCGTTACCTACATAGACGGCATCGCCGATATGAACCTGGTTAATGAAGTGATCAGCCGGCTTAAGAGGATTGAAATCGACGGAATTATTGACAGCGCCTATATTGAGGAGCTGATCGGCGACAATGCGATGAGCCCGTTTCCGCAGCTGATGTCAACGGAGCGTCCGGACGCCGTTAGCGCCAACCTGCTGGAAGGAAGAGTCGGCATTATCATCGAAGGCTCTCCATTCGTGCTCGTCGCTCCGATCACCTTGTTTTCTTTATTGCAATCTCCCGAAGACTACTATCAGTCGTTTTGGGCAGGCTCGTTAATCCGGTGGCTGCGGTATTTCTTCTTCGTTATAGCACTGACGGTCCCATCGGCTTATGTGGCGATTCTTACCTATCATCAAGAGATGATCCCTACGACCCTTTTGCTGAGTGTTGCCAAATCACGTGAGGAAATCCCGTTCCCGGCATTAGTGGAAGCTCTGCTGATGGAGATCACGTTCGAGGCGCTGCGTGAAGCGGGGCTGCGGCTCCCCAAGCAGGTCGGCGCTGCCGTAAGTATCGTCGGTGCGTTGGTTATCGGCCAAGCGGCTATTTCCGCCGGTCTCGTTTCCTCGCCGATGGTCATGGTCGTTGCCTTCACGGGAATCGCGTCATTTACCTTTCCGCGCTATACGCTCGGCATTGCCGTTCGGCTGCTGCGGTTTCCGCTCATGTTCCTGGCCGGCTTTCTCGGCTTGCTCGGGCTCATGCTCGGGATTATATTGATCGTCATCCATCTGAGCACGCTTCGCTCCTTCGGGGTTCCTTATCTTTCCCCTTTAGCTCCATTGAAGAAGAACGAACTGGGGGACGTTCTGATCCGGGCCCCGTTATGGACGCGTGATAAGCGGCCGCACCTGAGTAATGGCCTATATAACGCTTACCGGCAAGTTCCCGGGCTGCAGCCGAAGCCTCCTCAAGGAGAGGATGCCGGATGATGGAGAAAGGAAAGCTGTCTGCTCTTCAAATGGGTATTCTGATGTACCCGACGATCTTGGCTACAGCGATCCTGATCGTTCCCGCGATTACAATAAGATACGCTCACAGAGATTCGTGGCTCTCTCCGCTGTGGGCGGCACTTGGCGGACTGCTTCTTGTATTGATCGTCGACCGTCTCAATAAACGGTATCCGCAGATGAGTATGATTCAGGCAAGCGAGCACATTTTGGGGAAGCCGCTCGGCAAAGTATACGGGTTTCTCTACTTTTTTTTGTATACGCAGGACACCGGTTTTGTTATTAGGGAATACGGAGAGTTTGTGGTAGGGAGCTTTTTGCCAAGCACACCTCTTATCGCCGTAGCCATCTGTATGATCTTTACATGTGCCGTTGCCGTTCGCTGCGGCGTGGACGTATTGGCGAGGTGCGGCCAAGTTTTCGTGCCGTTCATGATTTTCTTTTTGCTGCTGGCGTTTGTTCTGCTTATTCCGGATGCGAAAATTCATCAGCTTTTCCCTATGATGGAGAACGGGCTCCGTTCATCGATTCGTGGCTCGTTTACGTTAACGAGCTGGTTCGGCGATTTCATTTTCCTTTCATTCTTATTTCCTATGCTGTCAGACCGGTCTAAGGGAAGAACATGGGGGTTCATCGCTGTTATCGCTGTCGCCTTCACGATGAGTATAACGAATTTCTTTATTCTGCTGTTGTTTGGAGAAGTCGCGGCCAATTTTACTTATCCGGTTATGGTTGCCGCCCGCTATATTAGCCTTGCCGATTTCATCGAGCATATGGAGGCGCTGGTCATGGCGGTTTGGGTGATGAGTATTTTTTTGAAAATTTGCGTGTATTACTACACGCTCGTTCTGGTCTTCACTCAATGGCTCGCTATCGAAAACTTTCGCTCGACAGTGTACCCGCTTGGCATATTACTTGTGCCGTACACTCTCTGGATTGCGCCTAATTTGCAGGAGATGGCCCATTTTTTCGATGTTGTCGGAGCGATCTATATGATCTTTATGAAAATGCTGCTGCCTCTTCTGCTGCTCGTCATCGCCTGGCTGTGCAAAAAAGAGGCTCCGCCCCAGCCATCAAACCATTGACAACCGGAGAGAGGGAGGTCCTATACCCGCATGATCGACATAATCAGACTCATCTTGCAAAAAGCCGGGATGACGGCCTTTCCGGGAAAAGCGGTCGGTTTACTTCTGCCACTGCTGCTCGTTATTCCGCTGGCCGGCTGTTGGGATCGAAACGAAGTGAACGATTTGATGCTCATCATGGCTGCCGGCCTGGATAAAAGGGACGACAAGACCATCGAGCTCTCAGTCGAAGTATACGTCCCAAAAGCCTCGGGAGGCGGCGAGCATGGAGCATCCGGAACGGGCAGCAGCACGGGCGGGGCGCAGACGCTGATCAAATCGGCTTATGGAGTGACGCTGGCGGACGCGATGGCTAAGCTCCAGGAGCAATTTCCCCGGCGCATCTTTTGGGGGCATTGTGAAATTTTTATTTTCGGCGAAGAGCTGGCCAAACAGGGAATCCGCAATCAGCTTGATTTTATGATGCGAGCTCCGGGGCCACGTGAACGTGCTGACGTATTTGTAAGCAGTGAGGCGAAGAAGGTCATAGGGCTGATACCGCCAATTGAAAGAAGCTCGGCGGAGGTGCTGCGCGAGATGGCCAAGCTGCAAACCGGGATGAAGGTGACGGTCAAGGATTTGGCCGAAATGTTGATCGGTGATGCGCAGGCTGCTGCCGTTCCTTGGGTGGATATCGCTCCGGCCGATCCGTACAAGCAGCCTAATCAGACGATAGGCTTTATCCATGGTACAGCGATATTCAAGAAAGACAAAATGGTCGGAAGGCTGGACGACCGGTTGACTCGCGGCTTGCTCTGGCTGAGGGACGAAGTGGCGACGTCCACCGTTACATTCACTCCGAAGGAATCCACCGGATACATATCGAGTAAGCTGCTGCGCAGCAAAACCCAGTTGATCCCTAAGATTGAGGGGGATAAGTGGAGTGTGACCGTCAAGATCGATACGGAAGACGATGTGATTCAAAATACGACGGGGATGGATCTGAACAAGCCCGATATTTCTCGCAGTCTGGAGCGCCAATTGGCGGAAGCGATTGAAAATCGGATCAAAGCTGCGCTCGTCCGTCCGCAAAAGCAGCTTAACGCCGATATTTTCAACTTTGCGGAGGCGTTTCACCGCAAATATCCGCAGGAGTGGAAGGAAGCCAAAGAACGGTGGAACGAGCTGTTCCCGACCGTCGAGGTAAGAACGGAAGCGACAGCCAAAATATTGCGTACCGGTATGGCGACCGTCGGGGCTACCCGGAAGGAAGGAGAGGTGAAGAAGTGAGTCTGGGCTCCATGATTACGATTACCGTTGCGGTGATTCTCCTCTTTTGGTATGAATGGCCGAAGCTGAAGCGATATTCCGGCAAGGAGAAGGGGGCTTTTATTGCAATCACTGCCTTGGGTTGGATCCTGTCGATTCTCCTTCTCCTGTTTCCGGAAATGCCCGGGCCAACGCAGCTGGTCCATGCGATTTTCAAGCCGCTCGGCCAGCTTCTGGAGCAATAAAATGCAAGAACAAAAGCAGCCTGTGCGGCTGCTTTTGCTGCTTGGAGCAGGGGAGACATCATTGCGCTTTGATTTTCGCTTCGACGATCTTGTTGATTTCTTCATTCGCATCGCGCAGGGCGGAGTTGATGTCTTTCTCTTTCTTGAGTACTGCTTCATAGGCATCGATGATCGCTTTGTTCGTGTCGCTGCCCTGATACTTGGACGTGCGGGGGACGGACGGCTTCAGCTTAACGATGCTGCTTAAGTTCAATGTTTTGTTGGCGAATTCGGGAATCCCTCGCCCGTATTCCTGCACTACCTTGTCGTTCTTCAGGACGGACATTTTGCCGTTGCGTGCCAAATCCAGCTGCACTTCATCCGACAGGGCGGTTTCGATAACGAGGAAGGCCGCCTGCTTATTCGGGCTTTGCTCGGTTATGGACAAGTTCGGAGTGTCGACATTCGTGCTGTAGCCCATTTTATCGCGGTGCTGCGGATAGGTTACGACGTCCCAGTTCATGTCCGGCGCTTGGCGAAGAGCGTTCAAGGTGCTGCTGTAGCCGGTAATCATACCCAGCTCGCCCTTGATAAAGGCTGCCTGGTTATTGCCGAAGTTGATCGTGTTATACGGAGCATCGGAGTTGCCCGGGTAGTTGTAGATGCTGTCCCACAGCTCGAACGCTTTTTTCCAAGGATCGGTTGTGATGATAGCCTTGTTGTCTTTATCCAGCTGATACAAGGTGATTTGGTTGATCATCCGGTTGACCCCGTCGGGGAAAAATCCGCGGTACTGGATGCCGTCGTAATTCCTAGTAATTTTTTTGCCGAGATCGCCGACCTCTTCCCAGGTCATACCGTCCTTCGGATAAGGCACCGCGAATTTATCGAACAGCGCTTTATTGTAAAACAGCCCGAAAGCATTGTTGTACACAGGCAGAGCTCCCAAATAGTCGGAGCTGCCGTTGACTTTGATATATTCCAGCATTTCCGGAATGACCCGGTTCGTATCGAATTTGTTCTGTTTGATAATCGGATCCATGTTATATAGCAATTTCAGGTCGATCAGCTGCTTGAGCGTCGACCCGTAGCCAACGACAATGTCGGGAATGGTCCCGGCCGCGATCAGCTCGTTCAGACTGAAGCCCTTCTCCGACGTGTTGATATATTCGACGGAAATATTGGGATATTTCTTGGCGACAGGCTCGGCGATGTACTTTTTAAATTCCGTGTCGCTGAAAATTCCCTGACTTGTTGCAAACTTGACGGTAACTGGTCCTGTAAGCGCTTTCGGAATATCGGCCTGTTCAGTCTTGTTGTCTTTAGCGCTGCCAGTTCCCGAGGTACCTGAACCGCCGGCGTTACAACCAGAAAGCATGATCGCTGCACATGTTAGAACGATAGATGTCTTTTTGAAACGGTTTGTTTTCAATGACGTTCGCCCCTTTAAATGATTTTAGCGTTTCACGAGTCTGAGCTACAAAAATAAGAACGCTTTCAAAGTATTGTAAACGATTTGCCGGAAGTTCAACGATGGCTAAAGTTCAGAACTTTTTATCCATTACTCATGAGTTGCGGCACAACGAAAAAAAAAGAGAGAAGTACCTGTATAGGTGCTTCTCTCCTCTGTAATTACGTTTCGATATGGATTGAACTATTAAGTCCCGAAGCTGAGGCTTTTTAGTTCGTCGGGACGCATGGCCTTCAGCTGCTTCTCATATAATTCGCGGTATAGGCCGCCTTGCTGAAGCAGCTCTTGATGCGTGCCTCTCTCGACGATTCGGCCTTGATCGAAAACAAGGATCTGGTTCGCCCGGACAACGGTAGCCAGCCTGTGGGCGATAATGAAGGTCGTGCGGTCCTTCATCAAATGCTCCAGCGCTTCGGTGACCAGCGCCTCGGATTCCGCATCCAGCGCGGATGTCGCTTCGTCCAGGATGAGGATGCGCGGATTTTTGAGCAGCGCCCTTGCGATGGCGATCCGCTGCTTCTGGCCTCCGGATAGCCTGACGCCCCGTTCGCCGACGACCGTATCGTATCCCAGCTCCATTTCGGAAATAAACCCGTGCGCATTCGCGGCTTTGGCGGCTTGCTCCACAAGCTTCATGTCAGCGGCCGGATTTCCGTAGGCGATGTTCTCGTAGATCGTTCCCGAGAACAGCATATTGTCTTGAAGGACAAGAGCTATTTGCATGCGCACATCGAACAGATCGTAATCCTTAAGATTGACTCCGTCGAGGTACACATCCCCTTGATTCGGGTCGTAAAACCGCGGGATCAGGTTGATGAGCGTCGATTTGCCGGCGCCGCTCGGACCTACAAGAGCAACGACGTCGCCTGGGCGGACGGTGAAGCTGATGTCGCTTAGCGCCACCCGCGTTTCCTTGATCATCGGCGGAGGATCCATCTTCGTTTTGGGCGGAATGATGTAAAACTTTTTGGCGGGCTCGGCCATATCGACCAAATCCGGATCGTATTTTTTGCCGGGTGTTTTCATCTCTTCCGGGCGTTCGGACACATAAGTGAAGGAGACGTTGTCGAAAACGACGCTTCCCTTGCAATGCTTGAGCGGCACCGGATTTTCCTTGACCGTAATCTCGGGCTCGATGTCGAACACTTCAAAGATTCTCTCGATGTTGCTCATGGAGTTCTGAATCGTCACGTTGGCTTCGGCAAACCGCTGGATCGGTCCGTACAGCTGTCCGAGATAAGCCTGAAAGGCGACGAGAGATCCGATGGTCAGCTCTCCCTTGAGTACAAGCAAGCCTCCGGTGAACCATATGATCAAGCCGCCCGTCTGTGTGAACGTTTGGCTGATGCGCCCCAAGGAGTTGGCCAGGAGCTGCGCTTTGTTGGCGTGGGAAATATGATTTTTGGCCTGCTTTTCAAAGCGTTCCATCTCTGTTTTTTCCTGATTGAACGATTGAACGACCTTCATCCCCGATATTTTCTCGACCAGCACGCCGTGAATTCGCTCCATCTGACGATGGACGGACCGCCAGGACAGCCGTATGCGCACATTCATGTTCGTAAAAGTTAAATAATACAAAGGCAGGAGCCACAAAGAGAGCAGCGCCAGCTGCCAGTTCAGCTTGAACAGCATGAAGCCGGCGAAAAAGACGAGAAACAGATCGATGATGAGATTGATAATGCCGCCGTTGACCAGGTTCTGCGCGCCGTTCACATCGTTCATAATCCTCGTTACGATGCTTCCCACCTGCCGGTTGTCGTAAAAGCGCTGCGACAGCTTCTGCATATGCTGGTACAGCTGATGGCGAATATCGTATACCATCCGGTTGCCTAGGCGGAACGTGATGGTATTTCGCAAGAAGTTGATCCAGATGCCGAAAGCATACACGGCGCCGAGAAAGGTGACCGCTTTTCCAAGCGTCCAGAAGCTTTCCTTCTGAGGGAGCACTTCGTCGATCAAAATTTTCGTCATCCAGGGCCCGATCATCGGCACGGCAAATTGCAGTATGCCGAGCGAAAGAATGAGCAAAAGCGTAAAGCGGTAAGGCTTCAAAAACGTTAAGTACCGTTGGACCAGCTTTTTCTTCTCGGCCGGCTCGGCCGGATTTTGAGCGGACGCATCCATGCAATCCCTCCCTGCAGTTGTCGTAAATTTCCAACAGATTAGACAATAGCACAGTCGTTCTCAAATAAAAATGAAGAATTGCCTTAAGATTCATGGACTATTTTGCTTTGGAATCGCTGAGCTTCTTTCCATTTTCAATAGTAAAACATTGTCGGAATATGGAAAAGCATGCCGTAATGGCAGCGCTTCACACAATTATTCACACTATCTTCACACGGAATTCATTACAATGATTTCTAAGATTAAGTAAATTTGCGCGTGGAGGCGGGAATATGGCGAGAATTCTTATCAATCATCTCTATAAGCGATATGGGAAAGATAAGCATCCGGTCGTGAAGGATTTCCATTTGGAAATCAAAGATAAGGAGTTTTTGGTCTTTGTCGGACCGTCCGGCTGTGGGAAGTCGACGACACTAAGGATGATTGCCGGGCTGGAGGACATCTCCGAAGGAGAGATCTATATCGGCGATACGCTGGTGAACGATTTACCTCCGAAAGACCGGGACATCGCGATGGTGTTCCAGAACTATGCTCTTTACCCTAACATGAGCGTTTACGAAAATATCGCGTTTGGACTTCGTTTGCGCAAGCTGCCTAAGCACGAAATCGATTTGGCTGTAAAGAGGGCGGCAAGAGTATTGGAAATCGAGCAGTATTTGAGCCGCAAGCCGAAGCAGCTGTCCGGCGGTCAGCGCCAGCGTGTTGCCTTGGGACGCGCGATCGTGCGCAATCCGCAAGTATTCTTGATGGATGAGCCGCTCTCCAACTTGGACGCGAAGCTGCGCGTGCAGATGAGAACGGAAATTATTAAGCTTCACAAGACCTTGGGCGTTACGATGATTTACGTTACGCATGACCAGATCGAAGCGATGACGATGGGCGACAGAATCGTTGTTATGAAAGACGGTATCATCCAGCAGGTGGACACTCCGGAGACGATCTACACGAATCCGGCGAACACCTTCGTTGCGAGCTTTATCGGTTCTCCTCCGATGAACTTTATCGAAGGGCGCATCACCGAGAACGCCACCGGGAAGCTTGAATTCCATACGCAGCGTTTTGCCCTTGCGATTCCGGAAGGCCGGGCGCATGCTTTGATCAAGAACAAGCAAGTTAATAAGGTGGTTACGCTGGGCATCAGACCGGAGAACATCAGCCTGGAGGAAATGGTATTCCAAGCGTTCCCGAACGCGATTATCCCGGGAACACACAAGCTGAGCGAGCTGATGGGAGCCGACCGGTACCTGCACCTGGATATTGGACAGGATCGGATGCTGGTTGTCCGTGTCAATCCGCGTTACCACTATGATGAGGAAGATAAAGTTCAGGTGGCCGTCGATATGTCGAAAGCCCTGTTCTTCTATAATGAAACCGGCGAACGAATCATGGATTAACAATGTCATATGGGAAAGGAGTGAACAATTTGCAAGCTGTCAAATGGAAACGCATACGAAACCGCTTTCTTGCAGTGCTTCTTATCGGAGCGCTAGGTTTGACCAGCACCGGCTTTCCGACGCTTCCGCAGCAATCGGCCAGCGCAGCCGATACGTCCAAGCCGGCCGCGCCTCAAACCAACGCCGCAGCACCCGCGTCCGGTCAGGCGAATCAGCGTCAGGTGGTTAAGGCGGCGGAATTCGAGCCGTACTATGCCAACGTGTTGAAAGGCTGGAAGGACAAAGGAATTAAGGATGGAGCCGCTCCGATCGAAATCAGCGCAGCGAAGACATCGCAAAAATCCGATGAGTCCGTGGCGAAAGTAGGCAATTACGAAGGCAAGAACAACGTTCTGATCTGGAACAGCCCGCGTGAGAGCTGGGTTGAATACCAGATCGACGTGCCTGCAGACGGATTGTACGAAATTCACGTCTCTTACCGTCCGTTTACCGGCCAAGGACTTCGCCGTCCGATTAACTGGGCTGTGAAGCTGGACGGAGCGCACCCGTTCCGCGAAGCTTCCTCCATTACGCTGTACCGTGAGTGGAAGGATGCCCGTCCGATTAAGAAGGATATCGACGGCAACGACATCCGTCCGAAATCCGAAGACATTTCAGGATGGTCGGTCAAGCCGCTGATTGACTCCGCGGGAGCCTACTCCGAGCCGCTTCAATGGTACTTCAGCAAAGGATCGCACACGCTGCGTCTCCAAGGCTTCGAGCCGGTAGCTCTGGAATCCATCAAGCTGGTACCGCAAACGAAGCTTAAGCCGTACAAGGACGTTGCGGCGGCTTATCCGCAATCGAAGCCGGTTACAGCTGAGGTTGCCACGCTGCAAGCCGAGGATGTGAAATCGAAGAGCGACTCCGCGATTCAGATGGTTTCCGACACGGATCAAAGATCGGTGCCATTAGCGAAGGGCAGAATTACGTTTAACAGCATCGGCGGTAAAAAGTGGTACGATCAAAACCAGGAAGTGACCTGGACCATCGACGTTCCTGAATCAGGCAAGTACAAATTCGGAATGCGGGCGCTGCAAAATACGATTTCGCAAAAAGCATCGTTCCGCCGTATTGCGATTGACGGAAAAGTGCCGTTCCAGGAAATGCTGCAATACCGATTCCCTTATTCTACAGGCTGGGAAGGCGTCGTATTGTCGGACGATCAGGGCAAGCCTTACGAGTTTTACCTGGAAAAGGGACAGCATACGCTGACGATGTCCGTTACCCATTCGCCTTTTAAGCCGGTTATTCTAGGAATTGAGGAAATTACCGATATTCTCATGGGAATCGATCAGGACTTGAAGTCACTCACAGGCGGACAAGACGACAAGAACCGTACCTGGAAGATCGCTCAGGATATGCCGGATCTGCCGAAGCGGCTAGCTACCGTATCGGAAAAGATGCAAAAGCTGTCCGAGCAAGTGCTGCAGGTGAACGGACGTAAAGATAACGTAAGCGAAAGCATCAATACGTCGATCCGGGATATCGAAGAGCTCTTGTCGAAAGTAGACGACATTCCTTATCACATGGATACGATTACTTCCATGAACGAGAAGGTCAGCAAATTCATTGAAACATTGGTTCAGCAGCCGCTTCAGCTGGACGAAATTTATATCGCTCCGGCAGAGAAGAATATTACGAATATGGAAGCCTCCTTCATTTCCAAGATGAAAGGAATGGTCGTTAACTTCTTCTATTCGTTCCAATCGAAAAACCGTTTGAGCGATATGGACGACAAAGTGCTGAACGTATGGGTTCAACGCGGTCGTGACTATGTAACGCAGCTGCAGGAGCTTTCGGATGAAATGTTTACTCCGGAAACCGGTATACAAGTAAAAGTAAACCTGCTTCCAAATGCTCAGCTGCTTGTTTTGTCGAACGCTGCCGGATTGCAGCCTGACATCGCATTGGGGTTAACCCAAGACTTGCCGGTTGACTATGCGATACGTAACAGCGTTTACGATCTTTCGAAATTCCCTGACTTCAAAGAAGTGTACAATCGTTACAGCCCGGGCTCCTGGCTTCCGTTCTATTACAACAAAGGGTACTACGCGCTTCCGGAAACGCAATCGTTCCACGTGCTGTACTACCGTAAAGATATTTTGAGCCGTCTCGGACTTGCGATTCCAAACACTTGGGATGAAGTTTACGATATGCTGCCTACACTGCAGCAAAACTATATGAACTTCTACATGCCTCCTACGGAGTTCATGACATTCATTTATCAGAACAAAGCCGAGTTCTTCGATAAGGACGGCGTAAAGACGGCGCTCGATAAGCCGGAAGGCTTCAAGGCGTTCAAGCAATGGACGGATTTGTTCAACATCTACGCTATGGACCGTTCCGTATCCAGCTTCTATCAGCACTTCCGCAAGGGAACGATGCCGATCGGTTTTGCCGACTACAATATGTACATTCAGCTGTCTGCGGCAGCGCCTGAGCTGAACGGCTCCTGGGGCATCGCGCAAATTCCGGGCACGGTTCAACCGGACGGATCGATCGCTCGCTGGTCCGGCGGCGGACAGACGTCGGGAGTTATTTTCAACTCCTCCAAGAAGAAAGACCAGGCATGGGAATTCATGAAATGGTGGACATCCGCCGATACTCAAGAGCGTTACGGGTCGGATCTTGAAGCGTTTAACGGTATCGCCTTCCGTTGGAATACCGCTAACGTCGAAGCGTTCTCCAAGCTTCCTTGGAAACGAGATGACGCTAACGTCATTTTGTCGCAGTGGAGATGGTACAAGGATATGCCGAACCTGCCGGGCGGTTACTTCGTAGGTCGGGAAATCAATAATGCCTGGAACCGGGCCGTTGTTGACGGCATGAATTACCGAAGCTCGCTGGAAATGACCGTATTGGATATTAACAGGGAGTTAAGGCGTAAGCAGCAAGAATTCGGATTTATCGATGCGAATGGCAACGTGATTGAAACCATGCAGCTGCCGGTTGTCGATAAGCCGTGGGATGGGGTGAATCCGTATGTTAAGTAACCAAGCAAGCCTTTCGACGAAAACGGGCTCTCCGGTCAAACTGACATGGACGGATAAAATGAGAAGTCTTATGTCAGAGATTTGGTCTTACCGTTTATCGTATTTGTTTATTGCTCCGTTCATGTTTTGCTTCATTGCCTTTATCGTAATACCGGTGGTTGCGGCGATCGGCTTAAGCTTCACCTACTTTAACGCCATCGAGCCGCCCCGGTTTATCGGGTGGACGAACTTTCAGAACCTGATTTCACAGGATTTGACCTTTTTGAAATATGCATTGCCGAATACGTTCAAGTTCGCGATTATCGTCGGACCGGGCGGTTATGTCCTGGCATTTCTCCTTGCATGGTTAATTACCCAGTTACCGGCTAGATTACGCAAATGGTTTGCGCTGGCGATGTATACTCCTTCGCTTACGATGGGTATCGCGATGTCGATCGTATGGCTGCCTTTGCTTTCCGGTGACCGTCTAGGTTATTTGAACAGCGTACTCCTGCAGATTGGTTTTCTCGATGAGCCATTGCTGTGGGTTACAGACAAAAAATATTTGATGAATTCCATGATCGTAGTTACGCTATGGTCGAGTATGGGTGTCGGCTTCCTTGCCATGATGGCCGGTATTCTGAACGTCAATCCGGAGCTTTATGAAGCAGGACGCATTGACGGCATGAAGAGCCGTTTACAGGAAATCTGGTATATTACGATTCCTTCGATGAAGCCGCAGATGCTATTTGGCGCTGTTATGGCTATCGTTTCGACCTTTAAGGCGGGTTCCATCGGTGTGGAGCTGTCGGGACAAACGCCGACTCCGCAGTATTCGGGACATCTCATCATTAACCATATTGACGACTATGGATTTATCCGGTTCGAGATGGGTTATGCAGCGGCAATTTCCGTATTCCTGCTTATCCTGATGTACTTGTCGAATAAATTTTGCTGGGGATTGTTCGGCTCCAAGGAGGATGAATAATGCAAAACGCAGCGGTCTGGTTAAAAAATATCAATCCTTGGAGAAAAAAGTCCAAATTAAAGTCGATGGACACATTTCAAAAAGTACTCGTATTTTTACTTGTCCTATTCTCCATCTTCATGCTGCTTCCGCTCATCTTTATATTTAACCATGCGCTGAAGCCGTATCAGGAGCTCTTTATTTATCCTCCTAACATCTTTGTTAGGGAGCCTTCGTTCCAAAACTTCGTCGAGCTGTTCCTGGTAGCTTCCAGCTCGACGGTACCTGTTACCCGTTATTTGTTCAATAGCTTGGTTATATCGGGAGGTTCGGTTGTTCTCGTAACGATTGTTAGTGCGCTGTGCGCGTATCCGATATCGAAGCATAAGTTTCCGGGTCATAAAATTGTGTTCTCAACAATAATATTGACGCTCATGTTTGCGCCAGAGGCCGTACAAATTCCACGGTACCTTGTAGCGAGCAACCTGGGCATCATGAACACGTATTTAGGCCATCTTTTGCCGCTTCTGGCAATGCCCGTCGGGGTGTTTCTGCTTAAGCAGTTTATGGATCAATTGCCTAACGAGCTGCTGGAGGCCGCAAGGATGGATGGAGCGACGGAAATACACACGTTCTTGCGTATCGTTATCCCTATTGTTATGCCGGCAATTGCAACGGTTGCCATCCTGACGTTTCAGAGCTCCTGGGGCAACGTCGAAACATCCACGTTGTTCATGCAGGACGACGAGATGAAGAACTTCCCGTTCTTCCTGTCCACACTGACCAACAACTTGGCGAACAACGTTGCGAGACAAGGCGCCGCAGCAGCAGCTGCGATGGTTATGTTCGTTCCGAACCTGATCATTTTCCTTATATTCCAAGGTAAAGTCATAGAGACGATGGCCCATTCCGGGATCAAATAATAGAGAAAGGAGGAAGAACCATGATTGTCAAAACAAGAGGGCGCCGGCCGATGGTTATCCTTTTACTGCTGGCCATGCTTGTATCCGTGATGATGCCGATAACGGCTCTGGCTTATGTGCCGTATGATACGAACTATAAGGACGGCTTTGATCAGCTTGTCTGGACGCAGTCCGCGTACACTCCGGTAGAAGTTATGGGACGCGAGATTTACATTCCTGATCCGAAAGATCCGAGCAAAATGGTGCATTCTCCGCTGGTTCAGCCGAAAGGGATTTTCATTGACGATAAAGATAATATCTATATTGCCGATTCCGGCAACAACCGGATCGTTCACCTCGATGAAAAAGGTAATTTCAAACGGATTATCGATGTGAAGGAAAGCCCGATGAAGAAGCCGGAAGGCGTATTTATCAACAAAAACGGTGATATCTACATTGCGGACACCGGTAATAAGCGCGTCATTCGGCTCGACAACAGCGGCAAGCTGATCCGTGAGTTTAAACGTCCGGATTCCAAGTTTTTGCCTGAATCGTTCAAATACGATCCGATCAAGGTTGCTGTAGACAAACGGGGCTTCTTGTACATCGCTACACTAGGCGGTTACCAAGGCTTGCTGCAGCTGGATCCCGAAGGCAATTTCCAAAGCTTCTTCGGAGCCAACAAAACGGAATTTTCCGTTATGGACGCTTTGAAACGGATGCTGTATACCCGTGAAATGTATTTGCGGGAGATCAGTAAGCTGCCAGGTTCGGTCAGCAGCGTAACGATCGACCAGAACGGCTTTATTTACACGGTAACGAAAGAAGTAACCAAAGGGCAAATCAAGAAGCTTAATATCGCAGGCAAAGACTTGTTGGCTACGGTCAATGATTCCTCTGCAACAGGCGAGGAGATAAAGACATTCGGGGAAGTCCGCTTTCCGAGCAGAGATAAGCTGACACCGAAGCTTAACGACTTGACGGTAGACCGCAACGGGAACATTACCGCAATCGACTCGACCTTGAAGTATGTAAACCAATACGATGCGAACGGTAACCTGTTGTTCTTCTGGTCCGGTGATACGAGCGCTTCGGCCTCGAAGCTGGGCGTAGTAAAGACGCCTTCGGCCATCGCATCCAACTCGAAGAACAACCTGTTCATTCTTGACGAGGAAAACAACGTAGTGCAAGTTTTCCGTTTGTCCGAGTTCGGAGAACTGGTGCATAAGGCGAACCAGCTGACGCAGGAAGGTCGCTACGAAGAGAGCGAAAAGCCATGGCAGGAAGTGCTGCGCCTGAATGCTTATTATACTCCGGCTATGCTCGGCCTTGCCAAAGCGGCCTACAAAAAAGGCGATTATGAAACGGCACAAAAGCTGTTCTATGATGCCGGACAAACGCAAGGTTACTCCGATGCGTTCTGGCAAATCCGCTTGAACTGGTTCCAGAAGAACTTCGGTATGCTGATGAATATCTTTTTGGTTGTAGTTATCGGCTATCTGGTGCTGAATAAGCTAACCAAGAAGAGTGCGTTCCGTCAAAAATGGCGCAACCGCCGCAGATCGCAAATTCCTCTGGTTATTCAACTGAAGCATGCGTTCTATATATTGAAGCATCCGATCGACGGATTTAGCGCTATTCGCTATGAAGGAAAAGGAAGCTTCGCAAGCAGCTTCATCATGCTGATTTTGGCTTTGATTTCGTTCTGTATCTATAAAGGCTTTACGAGCTTTACGTTTAACCCGACCATCGTATTGGATGTGAACCTGGTCACTTTATTTTTCCAATTTATGATTCTATGGTTCGCATGGATCATTTCCAACTACTTGATCAGTACCATTTATCGCGGTGAAGGACGTTTCCGGGATGTTGCCTACGGCAGCACCTACGCACTGTTCCCGCTGGCGCTTGTAGGTCTTCCTCTGACGCTCATTTCCAACATCATGACCTTGAGTGAAGATTCGATCTTCTCTTTCTTGCAGGTAGCGATGGTTGTCTGGATCGGACTGCTCATGTTCTGGAAAGTTCAGGCGATGCAGAACTACAGCGTCGGGGAAACGGCAATGAACATTTTCCTGTCACTGGTTACGATGACCCTGCTGGGCGTTCTGGTGTTCATAACCTTCGGCTTAAGCAGTGAGCTGAAAGACTTCTTCTTCTCGATCTATCAGGAGGTGACGATCCGATGAGACGTAAGCGGCACAAAATAGTCCTCTCTGCAACATTGGCTGCGGCGTTAAGCATATCGCTTATCGCTACGCAAACCGTACAAACGATTAATGCAGCGGATCCACCGGCTGCCGGATCGGCGAAGACGGATAACGCAGCTCAGCCGGCTGCCAACACGCAAGCACATGCACAGGCACCTGCGCAAGCTCCGGCCCAGCAGGCCGCTCAGCCTGTGGATATTAACAAGGTGAAGGCTGAGCTCCCGAGCGATGCGAACTTCAAGCTGGCTGCGCAAAGCGATAAGCTGAAGCTTCTTGTGGACAGCACTACGGGACATTTTCAAGTAGAAGATAAACGGAACGGCGAAATTTGGCGCTCATATCCGAATCCGGATCAATGGCCTCAAGAAACGATTACCGGTACTTGGCGCAACAACTTGCGTTCTCCGATCATGCTGGAGTATATCGATGCGGCTAACTTCAAGTCGCAGCCGAAAATGACCAGCTTGCTTGAGGACAAGGGCGCAGTGGAGGGATTGCAAACGACAGCAACCGGATTTAAGCTGACGTTTAACTTCAAAACCTCCGGCTTCAAAATCCCGGTGGAAGTGAACGTGAAGGATGATTACATTGAAACGAAAATCATCGACAGCGGCATTACGGAAGGCAAGCTGAGCTTGCTGAACCTGAAGCTGTATCCGATGTTCGGAGCGGAGCCTTCTATCGGCCAGGACGGCTATATGGTCGTACCGGACGGCTCCGGCGCATTGATTCGCTTCAAGCAAAAATCAATCAACGACAAGTCGATTTATCGCGAGAACATGTATGGCAGCGACATTTCGTTCTACGCGGAAAGAACGGCGCGCCTCAACGCCACCTTCCCTGTATACGGAATGAAATCCGGCGATAAAGCATTCGTCGCCGTGCTGACAGGCGGAGAAGAATACTCCAAAGTATTCGGTTCCCCGTCCGGGGCATTCGGTATCTCCAACTGGATGACGTCGGAGTGGCAGTACCGGATCAAGTTTTTCCAGAATACGAGCCGGAAAGGAAATGCGGGCTTCTTCACGTACAGTAAAGAACGGTTCACTTCGGAAGCACGCTCCACCCGATATTATTTGCTGGAAAAAGATAAAGCCGACTATGTCGGAATGGCGTCCAAATACCGCGAATACTTAATGAAGGACCAAGGGCTGCAGCAGCTGAAAGTGACATCGAACAAAATTCCGATGTTCCTCGATATTGTCGGTGCCGATATTAAGAAGGGCATGCTGTGGGATAAATATTTGACGGGAACCACGACGTCCGAAGCGATGGAAATGGTGAAGAGACTGTACGGTCTTGGCATCGAGAACATGTCCGTTAACTATCTGGGATGGCAGAAGGGCGGTTACAGCTCGTTCGGCGGCTTGTTCCCTGTAGACAAAAGACTCGGCGGCAACGAGGGGATGAAGCAATTCATCCAGTATGCTCACACGTTGAACGTTCCTGTCTTTCTTGGAGGCAACTATACTTACAATAACAATGAGCGCGACGGCTTTAATCCTAGATACGACGGTATGCGCAACTTGGCGGGAAGACTTCAGGAATTCGAGCAATTTTCCAACCTGGAAAAAATAACGTTAATGAGCCCCGAGTTCTCGGCCCAATCGTTATCTAAGGATTTAAAGGAGTTCAAAGAGCTCGGTGCGGACGGCGTTCACTTCGAGGACGGGATCGGCCGTTTCTTGAACAGCGATTTCAACACTCGTTATCCATCCACTAGAACCGAGACGATGCGCACGCAGCAGGACATGCTGAAGGAAGCTAAAGAAACGCTAGGCAATGTCAGCGTTGAAAGAGCAAACGCGTATACATTGAAGAATATATCTCATATTCACCGCTTCAACGACGATTTCTCTTACGATTTGTTCATTGACGAAGCGATTCCGTTCTATCAGATCGCCATTCACGGATTGGTCACTTATTCCTCCAACTGGGCGAATTTGCGCAATCAGTATAAGACGGAAATGCTTCGCAGTATAGAATATGGTGCAAGCCCTTCATTCATTTTCACCAACGCGCCTTCGGAGGAAATGAAAGGAGCTTACTCCGTCTACTATTACAGCATGAACGTGCATGACTGGGAATCGACAGCAGTAGAGGAGTACCAGCGTTACAACAAGGCATTAGGAGACGTACAGAACAAGTTTATTACCGGACATCGTACCATCGCTCCAAATGTCAAGGAAGTTACTTATGAAGGCGGCAAGAAAGTCATTATTAACTACAACACTACGGCTTACAGCGACGGTAAAATTAGCGTTCCAGCGCAAGACATTGCCGTTGTGGCAGGAGGGGGAAGCCAATAATGCGTAAATTAAAATTGAGCTCCACCGCTCTCCGCAAAGTGGAAGGATCACTGTTTATAACCCCTTGGGTTATCGGATTTCTGGCATTTATCGCTTTTCCTCTGGTGTACTCGTTTTACATGAGCTTCAACCGGGTCAAAATTACAGCCGGCGGCGTAGAATATACGCCGGTCGGACTGCAATATTACCGCGAGATCCTGTTCGCCGATGGCGGCTTGCTGTATAACGATTTGCTTCCGTTCTTGCGCCAGGCTTTAATTATGATTCCGGTTATCGTTGTATTTTCCTTGTTAATCGCGATTTTGCTCAATCAGAAGTTCATTGGCCGTTCGTTTTTCCGGGTTATCTTCTTCCTGCCGGTTATCTTCTCTACCGGTCAAATCATTCAGGAATTTATAACCCAGGGCGAAGGAACGCTGGCTTTCGTACAAGAGTTTGAAATCGGCGGATACATTAATACTTACTTGCCTAAGACTTGGGCGGCACCGCTTAACTCCATTATCAACTCGTTCGTGTTGATTCTATGGAACTCGGGTGTGCAGATCTTGATCTTCCTTGCCGGACGGCAAACGATTTCCACCTCGGTTTATGAAGCGGCGAGGATTGATGGCGCCGATCCATGGGAGACGTTCTGGAAAATCACTTTGCCTGGTTTGACTCCGTTTATTTTGCTGAACCTGATTTACACTGTAGTAGACCTGTTTACGTTTCCGTCGAATCCGATCATTGCTAAAGTCAACACGACTAACTACGGATTATCTAGCGCCCTTGCCTGGATTTACTTTGCTATCGTACTGATCTTCCTGGGGCTTGTATTGTACATTTTCTCCCGGGTAACCAAATCCGCAAGCGGAGCCAAATAGAAAGGAGGCGTAACGGAATGCAGAAAATAGTCAGAGATATTAAAAACGTGCGACTGGATACCCATTCCATCATGCGATGGCTTGGGGCAACCAAGAGAGTGCTCATCGGTAAGGAAGCCGACAAAGGCTTAATCTTCCGCTTGTTCATGTACTTGATTCTGATCGACGTTGCGTTTATTTATATCAAGCCCATTATCTACATGGTAACGACGATGATCAAGGATTCGGCGAACTTGCTGGATCCGGCGGTTATCTGGGTACCGCGCTCATTCTTTATGGGCCATTTGGAGGAAGCTTTCCGCTTATTGAAATATTCGAATGCTTTTTTCATCAGTGCGACAGTGGCTCTGAGCGTAGCGGTACTGCAAGTCATTTCCTGCGCCATCGCCGGCTATGCGTTTGCGCGGCTTGACTTCCCGCTGAAAAAGTTCTGGTTCGTATGCTTGATCTTTACGTTCGTTATGCCGCCGCAGGTTACGATTCTTCCTTCCATCCTGCTGTTTAAGGATTTCGGCTGGATCAATACGTACCTGCCGCTGATCGTACCGGCGGTCTTCGGCCATGGTTTGAAAGGCGCTTTGTTCGTCATCATTTATCGCCAGTTTTTCAGTACATTGCCTAAGGAATTGGAGGAAGCGGCCAAAATTGACGGCGCCAGTGTATACCGGGTGTTTTTCCGGGTTATGCTTCCGATTTCCTCCTCGGCGATTATCGTCGTATTCTTGTTCTCCTTCGTTTGGAACTGGAACGATTTCTACTTCCCGACGATGTATATGTTCGGAGCTAAGGAAGTTCCGTTGTCCATCAGTTTGTCTCGTCTGGCAGCGTCCTTGACGGCTGAAGCGGAGCAAACGGGACCGAGCATTTTTGCAGAGCCGATCAAAATGGCGGCATCGTTCCTGATCATTATGCCGGTCTTGATCGTGTACACCTTTACGCAGCGCTGGTTCGTCGAAGGCGTGGAGCGTACCGGTTTGGTAGAGTAGGAAGGAAGCCTGACTCGCTCAGGCTTTTTCTCTTCCCGATTTCCTTGAAAAAAGCCTGAAAAAATCAGGCTTTTTTCTTGTGTAATAACGGTTGGACAAGTAATATGAAGAGATGGGGGGAGTTATCAATGCAAATATTACTTGTGGAAGATGAGCCAAAAATCCGCGAAGTAGTAACCGCTTATTTAAAAAATGAAGGTTGGGAAGTCGATTGTACGGCAAACGGCCTGGAGGCTGTGCAGCTTTTTGACAATAACTCCTACGATCTGGTTATCCTGGATTTGATGCTGGAGGGCTTGCCAGGTGAAGAAGTATGCAAACGAATTCGCGAGAAATCGGTCGTGCCTATCATTATGCTTACCTCCAAATCCCGTGAGAGCGATACGATAGCAGGGCTCAACCTGGGTGCGGATGATTATATAGCCAAGCCGTTTCGCGTAAAGGAAGTCATTGCCCGCATTCATGCGTTAACCAGAAGGATACATGCCTACAAGCCGGATAAGGCCAAGGAAACGGTTCTGACGTTCGACAGAGGGCAGCTGGTTATCGACCTGGAAGCGAACACACTGCTCGTTAGAGGGGTCCATGCGAACCTGACGACCACCGAATTCAAGCTGCTGACGGTATTCGCAGGCAAACCGGGCAAGACTTGGTCGCGGAGCGATTTATCTTATCATGTGCTAGGCTACAGGTTTCAAGGAGACAGCCGGTCCATCGATACCCATGTGAAAAATTTGCGCAAAAAAATCGAGGAAGATTCTAAGGATCCTAAATATATATTGACCTTGGTTGGGACAGGCTACAAATTTGCGGCAGAACCTGATGTGAAGGAAGCTACATGATATGATCCGAGTATTCCGCAAAATGAATGTCATTTTATTTATTACGCTTCAAAGCTGCTTCCTGCTTATTATTTCCGTTATAGCGTACGGATACAATTTCAATTGGCAAAATGTATTCGACCGGTATCAGCAGGATCAGTTGAAGGTAACCGCTTACAAGCTGATCGACGATATGCGAAACGAAGATTTGTCTGTTGGACCTTACAATACGGACCAAAAATCGTGGTTGACCCGAAGAGCGACGCTATACGGCATCCTTGTCCGTTACCAGGAAGACCGGTTTAATGTATGGTTCGATATGTTCAGCCGCGTGCAAAATGAAAAGGACCTCATTATTCAAGAATATCCCGTTGTGGCCAAAGGGGAAATGCGGGGCACGTTAAGAGTCGGCTATTTGAAAACGGTCAATCAGAACGATCCGAACGTAATAGCTTACCAGGAAATGATGCATAAGCGCTCCGCGTATCTTTACGGAATTCTCATTCTGATTTCCATCATCGTCAGCTTCTTCGTGGCGCGTCTCTTGTCAACTCACCTGCACAGGCTGCAGGAAACAGCCAATAAAATCCGTCTAGGCAACTGGGAAGTACAAGCTGCAGTCAAAGGGCCGGAAGAAGTGAGAGGGCTCGCTCTCACGCTGAATGAGCTGTCCAGAGAGCTGAAGAAGCAGGAGGATTGGCGCCATCATCTGATGGAGGACTTGACTCATGAGCTGCGTACGCCGCTTACATCCATGCTATCCCAGCTGGAGGCGATGATTGACGGCATTTACGAAGTCGATATGGAATGGCTGCAGCAGATTTATGATGAGCTGATCCGCCTGACCCGGTTGATGAACGATATGGAAAAGCTGTCGGAAGCCGAAGCGGCCCGATTTACAATTCATATCCGGCGTGTCAACATGGTTCAGCTCGCGCAGAACGTATTCCGCAATTTTCAGCAGATGGCCAAAAGCAAAGGAGTCAAGCTGCAATTCATGCCCACGAATGCTCCGTGCTATGCTGAGGTAGACAGGGATAAAATGATTCAGGTTATTTCCAACATCGTATCGAACGCGATTAAATATACGAATGAAGGCGGCAAAGTGACCATCGGCGTCGACTGGACGATAGATTCCACTATTATCTATTGTGAGGATACAGGAATAGGCATCGGTGCTGCGGACCTGCCGTACGTGTTCAACCGGCTGTACCGAGTAGACAAATCGCGCTCGCGCTTCAGCGGAGGCGTCGGTTTGGGGTTAAGCATTGTCAAAGCGCTCGTGGAAGCGCATGAAGGGAAGATTGAAGTATCCAGCAAGCTGGGCAGCGGCTCAGTGTTCAAGGTGACGATCCCGAACGTGTACAAGTCGTTGGAGCAGCAGCTCGGATGAGCGAATGTGAATGTCATAGACAAGAAGGGGGAAGGGGCAGTGAATTTTTACGGTCAGAGGGTTCTTCCCGCAGTCCGCAAAATGCGCGATTTGGAGCTGCTGCTGAAGAGCCAGTTTCAATATTTGGTGCTGCTGGATATCCATATTTCGCAATTGATGAATATCGTTCAGCTGGCAAGAAGCAGCCAGAAGAAGATGCTGATCCATGCGGATTTAATCCACGGCTTGAAAAATGACGAATACGCGATTGAGTTTCTGTGCCAGACGATCAAGCCGGCCGGCGTGATTTCAACGAAAAGCGCCGCGATCGCTACGGCCAAGAAAAATAACGTATTGGCGATACAGCGCCATTTTCTGCTGGATACGACGGCATTGGAAACGACATATAAACTGACGGAGAAGGTCAAACCGGATTTTATCGAGGTATTGCCGGGGGTTATGCCTCACATTATCGCGGAGATGAAGGAGCAGCTGGGCATACCGATCTTGGCCGGCGGATTGATTCGTACGGTGGATGAGGTGGAGCAGGCTCTCCAAGCGGGGGCGGTCGCCGTAACGACCTCCCGCCGGGATATATGGAGCCATTATTAAGTAGGATGGGATGACAGCCAATTAAGCTTCCAGCGGCTGAACCGCATCATGAATGTGCATTTCCAGCAAGCGGGCTTGACGCAGGATCTCTTCGTCCGTCCAGCCGTACAGCTGGGACATATAGGCAATGACGGGCTGCTTCCACTTCTGAACGGAAGCGATATCGAAGTAAAGGGCGCCCGTCCGGCGGATGAAAAAGTCCAGCGGGGTCGATACCATCTCGGCCTCGATGCCGTACAGCAGCGACGCAAACCATGTTCCGGGTATCCCGTATTGCTTGGCTTCTTCTTGATGAGCCTGATACAGCTCGAATACACGCCCCGCATTGGAGCCGTAACGCTGAACGAGAACGGCGGCTTCGGCTTCCTTCAAACCGCAGCGCATTCCCTGCTGCACCATTTGCTTGGTGAACTCCTTGAACCCTCTCGAACCGCCGACATCGCCACCGGAGAGCTTAATTTGATCTGTCGTGCATCCAGGGTAGGCGGCATGTCCCTGCTGCTCCAGCTGGTTTGCGACGAGGTTGACGATACGCTCGGCCATTTTCCGGTAACCGGTCAATTTGCCGCCGGCGATGGTAATGAGACCCGATGGCGCGATAAAAATTTCATCCTTCCGCGAGAGCTCGGACGGCGATTTGCCGTCTTCGTGAATTAGCGGACGCAGACCCGACCAGCTGGACTCGACATCCTTAGGGCCCAACTGAAGGGTTGGGAACATAAAGTTCGCCGCGCGCAAAATATAGTCACGGTCCTCCAGCGTCATCCGCGGATGAGCAATATCTCCGTTATAGTTCGTATCGGTAGTTCCGATATAGGTTTTGCCGTCGCGAGGAATCGCAAACACCATCCGTCCGTCCGGCGTATCGAAGTAGATCGCCTGCTTCAGCGGGAACCGTTGGCCGTCGATCACAAGATGGACGCCTTTGGTCAAATGAAGCCGTTTGCCCTGCTTGGAGCCGTCGATCTCCCGGATCGTATCGACCCATGGGCCGGCGGCGTTGACGATTTTTTTCGCGCGGATTTCGAAGCTCTCCCCGCTCAGCTGATCCACCGCACGCACTCCCACCAGCTTTCCTTGCTCGTACAGCAGCTCCTCCGCTTTGGCGTAATTGATAGCCTTCACACCGCGGCGCACCGCTTCTTTCATTGTTTCAATCGTCAAGCGCGCATCATCCGTGCGGTATTCGACGTAATATCCGCCGCCTTTCAGCTTGTCTTTACGAAGCAGCGGCTCCATGGTGAGCGTTTTGTCCTTATTCAGCATGATCCGGCGCTCCTGCCTGCGGACTCCAGCTAAAAAATCATATACGAGCAAGCCGACGGAAGTGGCAAGCTTGCCGTACGTGCCGCCCTCGATGATCGGGAGCAGCATCCATTCCGGCGTCGTCACATGCGGAGCATTCTCGTAGACGATCGCTCTTTCCTTACCGACCTCGGCGACCAGCTTGAATTCCAGCTGCTTCAGGTAACGCAGCCCGCCGTGGATCAGCTTGGTGGAACGGCTCGATGTTCCTGCGCCAAAATCCTGCATCTCGATGAGACCTGTATCCATACCGCGCGTCCTCGCGTCGAGGGCTATCCCGGCCCCGGTGATCCCTCCGCCAATGACAAGCAGATCGAGCGTCTGCGCAGACAAGCTTTGTTTATGCTCCGAACGGTGCGTTCCGGAAAAATTCGTCGTCATGTGATATCCATCCTTTTGGTTAGTTGGTTGGTTCAAAGGTTCAGAGCAACAAAAAGACCGCTAACATGCCTTTGCATAGAAGAAGCTGATTCCAGCCTTCTGCAAAGTATGTTACGGTCTACTCTTAATCTCTGACCAAATTATTAACTTGTTAATTACCCGTATCATATCATGAGACAGCTTGAGAATCAATATAGTTGACAGAGAAAATGTTCCTGTGTTAGATTTCAACTTGAAAACGGTTTATACTGTTACGGAGTTTCCGGAAGCGGCGAGGAGGAGAAATACATGAACAATGAACCCCGTTATGTCGTTGCTATAGATCAAGGAACAACCAGCTGCCGAGCTATCGTGTTCGATAAGCAGGGGACGATAGTCCATACGGCGCAAAAGGAATTTACCCAGTTTTTTCCACAATCCGGCTGGGTGGAGCATGACGCGGAGGAAATATGGCAAACGCAGCTTGACGTATTGCGGCAAGCGGTGCAATCGGTTTCACTGTCCGATATTGCCGCAATCGGCATTACGAACCAGCGGGAAACGACGGTCGTATGGGACAAGCAAACCGGCAAGCCGCTGCATCCGGCTATCGTATGGCAATGCCGCAGAACGAGCGCAATATGCGACGATCTGAAGCAGCGGGGCTGGGAGGACAAGATCCGAAGCAAGACAGGGCTTGTGGTCGACGCTTATTTTTCGGGAACCAAGCTCAAATGGATACTGGATGCCCATCCGGAGATCCGGGAGAAGGCGGCTCGGGGAGAGGCGCTGTTCGGCACGATCGACAGCTGGCTGATCTGGAAGCTGACCGAGGGGCGAAGCCATGTCACGGACGTATCGAACGCTTCCCGCACGATGCTGCTCAATATTCATACGGTGCAATGGGACCAGGACATTTTGCAGGAATTCCAAGTTCCGGAGGCGATGCTGCCGGAGGTGCGCTCGTCCAGTGAAGTGTACGGACATACGAGCCTGCTCGGTGACGGAACGGCGGCTATTCCCATCGCGGGTGCTGCCGGAGATCAGCAGGCGGCGCTGTTCGGTCAAGGCTGCTTTGCCGCAGGGACGGCAAAGAATACGTACGGAACCGGGTGCTTCGTCCTGAAGCAAACCGGAGAAAAGCCGGTTCTATCGCAAAAAGGATTAATTACGACGATCGCATGGAAGCTTAACGATAAAGTGTACTATGCGCTGGAAGGCAGCGTCTTCAATGCAGGAACGGTCGTGCAATGGCTGCGCGACGGCATGGGGCTCATTCGGGATGCAGCGGAAACCGATGCTCTGGCATCCTCGGTCGAGCATACCGAAGGCGTCTATTTCGTGCCGGCGTTCACCGGGCTGGGCACCCCTTATTGGGAGCCTGATGCTCGCGGTATGATCACGGGTCTGACAAGAGCTTCGTCCAAAGCGCATCTGGTACGTGCGGCGTTGGAATCGATCGCCTACCAGAGCGCGGAAGTGCTGAATGTGATGGAGGAGGAGTCGGGCATTCACCTGCGTGAGCTGCGCGTAGACGGCGGCGCGGTGAAGAACAATTTCCTGATGCAGTTTCAGGCCGATCTGCTGGGAGTTCCTGTCGTCCGTCCTCAGGTCATTGAAACAACGGCGTTGGGCGCAGCGCTGCTAGCCGGTCTGGCTGTTGGCTTCTGGAAGGACACGTCCGAGATCGAGCAGCTGAAGGGGCACGGAAGCACGTTCACCCCTCACGGGGACGATGATGAGCGTGAACGGAAAATGGCCGGGTGGAAGCGGGCCGTTGCCTATCAGGTTCAATCATAATCGGCCGCAGCAAGAGGTCGACAAGTAAAAGAAACGGCATATAGTCATCATACTACTCATAACCAAGTCCGATTCTCTCTACATTTAATCTGTAGAAGGGTTCGGGCTTTTTTTGCGTAAAATAAAACGACCTTCCCAACCAAGGAAAGGCCGTCGTACTCATCGTTTATAACGGAACGATTTGACGTTCTTTTTGCTTGAAATAAACCCATTCTTTGAAGCCGATCTCTTTGAGCCGCTTGCTGACCAAATCCCAGTCGTCACCGACGCGCTCAGGCTTGTGGGCATCGGAGCCGAAGGTCACCTTGACGCCGAAATGGTTCGCTCGTTCGAGAACGGCGTCGATCGGATACCATCCGCCGCAGTCTTTCGTCTTGCCTGATGTATTGATCTCGATTGCGACATCCTGCTCGGCGATCACCTTCAGCGTCTTGTCGACGGCATCCGTCGGAATATCGGAGAAGGCGGGGTAGAAGCCGCGCATCGCATCAATGTGGCCGAGAATTTGGAACATGCCGCTGCGGGCGGATTGGGCAATCAAATCGTAATACATCTCTTTTTGCTCGATCTTCTGCTCGTCTGTCAGGCCGTTCCAGCGCTTTTTGTTAAAAATGCTGACGCCTCCGGACAAATGGACCGAACCGATCAAATAATCGAAGGGATACTGCTCGTAAATTTTGCGGTACACTTCCGCATGCTCTGGAAAATAGTCCGACTCGCAGCCAAGCAGCACATCGATTTTGCCGCTGTACTCCTGTTTCAGCTTAAGCACTTCCTCCACGTAACGGCTGAATTCGCTCTTGGCCATAGCAATGCCCGGCTGTTCCCGGTCAACGTCGCTTGCAAAATAAGGAGAGTGATCGGAAATCCCGATCACCGACAGACCATGGCGGATGCCGGCTTCAATATAGTCGCGAATCGTCCCCAATGCATGGCCGCAACGCTCGTGGTGGGTATGCAAATCGAATTTCAACATAATCACTCCGATCCGATAAATTGAGTTTCCTGCATGCCTTTCAAATCCTGCAAAAACTGATGCAAAGCGGAGCTCAAGTAGCGTCCCGACTTGTACACGACGCCGACGGGATGGCTGCTCTCCAGCTCGTTTACTTTAATCATCTTTAAGGTACCGAGTCTTAGCTCAGTAGCAATGGACATCTTGGAGATGATCGCGGCGCCCAGATTCAGCTCGACCATCCGCTTCACTTCCTCACTGCTGGACAGCTCCATGACAATTTGCGGCGTAAGGAACCGCTGTTTGAATATTTGATCGACGAATCGCCGTCCTGCGGTCTCGGGAGATAGCATGATCAGGGGAATGTCCTGAAGCTTCTCGATAGGCACATGCTGAAACCGGCTAAGCGGGTGCTGCGGAGAAACGACGAGCTCGAAGGTATCGTAATACAGCACGGAGCATTCCAGTGCAGGGTGCTTTTCGAACAGGTACGTAATGCCGATGTCAATGTTACCGTTCTCGACGTTTTGCATGATTTGCGACGATGTCATGGAATGGATGGTCGTTTTGATCAGCGGGAATTGATCTTGGAAATACGATAGTACCCGCGGCAATATTTGAATGGCGATCGAAGTTGTCGTTCCGAGGTGGATATGCCCTTGCGGCGTACTGTTCAAATCGGCGAGACGCTGTTTCAAATCCTCAACAGTCTGCAGGATAAGCTCCGCATGCTCAAGGAATACCCTTCCGCTATCGGTCAGTGTCACAGGCTGGTTGCGGTCGACCAGCACCGTCTTGAACTCGTCCTCCAGGCTTTTGATCTGGGCCGATACGGCGGGCTGCGTAAGGTTCAGAACCTCTCCCGCTTTGCGAAAGCTCATGGTTTTGGAAATGGTAAGCAGTGTCTCCAATTGGTTTAAATTCAATACCGGACCCTCCTCTCCCAAAGGGGTTATATGTTTCATACATACGGTTTACAGCGCGATAAAATAGATTATATTTATCAACTTTACAAAAAATATAAAAACCTTTTCTCAATATAGTACCATTATATGATACTTGAAGGGAGGGAGCAAACAAAAACTACTTTAGTGCCAAAATAGTTTTATTAATAAATAGTTAAATCACTTGAATACTACTCAAATTTGAATATAATATCTAGTGTAGCAAAACCATGGAAATGAGGGAAGACTTAATGCCACCAAAAAAATCAAATGTCCGTTGGACGATTGCGGGCTTGATGCTCGGACTGCTGCTCGCCTCGCTCGATCAGACCATCGTATCGACTGCTATGCCTACCATCGTCGGAACGCTTGGCGGCTTGGACAAATTCGTATGGGTGTTCTCCGCCTACTTGATCGCCAATGTCGTATCGATGCCTATCTTCGGCAAATTGTCCGATATGTACGGGAGAAAGCTGTTTTTCCTGCTTGGTCTCGGCGTATTCATGATCGGCTCCGCGCTGTGCGGCATGTCGTCGTCCATGCTCGAGCTGATCATTTACCGGGCGATTCAGGGGATCGGCGGAGGCGCGCTGATGCCTATTACGTTCACGATTATTTTCGACTTGTTCCCTCCGGAGAAGAGGGGGAAAATGCAAGGTCTGTTCGGCGCCGTCTTCGGCATATCCAGTGTGCTGGGACCGCTGGCAGGAGCTTATTTTACGGATAATGTGGATTGGACCTGGATTTTCTACATTAACCTGCCGTTAGGCGTTATCTCCTTTGCTCTTATCGCCTTGTTCTATCATCCTGCACTGCCTACGAACCGCAATCAGAAGATCGACTGGCTCGGAACGGTTACGTTCGCCGGCGCCATCTTGTGCCTGATGTTCGCCTTGGAGCTCGGAGGCAAGGAGTTTGCATGGAATTCGCTGCCAAGCTACGGATTGTTCGGCGGCTTCGTGCTCCTGTTCATCTTGTTCTTGTGGATGGAGACGAAGGTTCCCGCTCCGGTCGTGCCGCTGCAGCTGTTCCGCAACCGGCTGTTCAGCTCCAGCATGGGCGCAAGCCTGGTGTATGGCGCGATTATGATGGCCGCCGCTTCCTATATTCCCCTGTTTATCCAGGGAGTATTCGAGGGCTCGGCAACTAGCGCCGGGCAAGTATTGACGCCGATGATGCTCGGGGTAGTAGCAAGCTCTACTTTGGGCGGAAGGTTTATCGGCAGAACGAGCTACCGGAATATTATGCTCGTATCGGTCACTTTGCTTCTTATCGCGACCTTGCTTCTCAGCATGGTTTCGGTGACTACGCCGCGATGGGTCGTTACGTTGTATATGGTTGTGATGGGTCTCGGCGTTGGGGTCTCGTTCCCGGTTACATCGATGTCGGCGCTGCACCAAATCGGTCCGCAGCAGCGCGGGATTGTGACTTCGCTGGTCAGCTTTTTCCGGTCGATCGGCTCGGCCATTGGCGTTACCGTGTTCGGGGCGGTTCAAGCCGCAGCTCTGAGAGCGAATTTGGCGGAATCGCTCCCCGGCTCCGAGCTAGCCGGAAAGCCTGTCGATGCGCAGGTGCTGCTGCAGCCTCAAGTTAGAGCATCCATACCGGGACCGGAGCTGCAAAAGATGATCATCGCTTTGGCTGATTCCATTGCCTTTGTATTCGCCTGCACGGTGTTTATGGCGGCTGTCGGACTCGTGTTCGTGCTGTTGATGGGTAAAGCAAAAATGGAAATTGCCGCATCGCAGCAGAAGGCTATGCATGCCGAGCAAGTTAAAGCTTGATCTCCCGCGGCAGCGTACGGTAACATGTACAGTGCCGAGTTTGCCGGGAGGGTGAGGAAAAGCCGATGTCGATGAAGCTCGTCATTTTGGGGCTGCTTATGGAGAACAATGCGCATCCCTATGAAATACGCGCAACGATGAAAGAACGCGAAATGCATCATTATATTAAAATGCGGGACGGATCCCTCTATTACGCTATCGATCAGCTGCGTAAAGAGGGCTTGATAGAGACCGTGGAAGTCGTAAGAGACAGCAACCGTCCGGATAAGACGATTTACCGGATTACCGATCAGGGGAAGGAGCTTTTTCAAGAGCTCCTTCTACAGCAGTTCGAGGAGCAGAAGGAGCTGTACGATCCTATGGGGACGGCACTGATGTTTGCCAAGGACGGGGATCAGGAGGAAATTCACCGTATCCTGAGTAGCAGGCTGGAGGAGCAGAAAAAGCGGGTGCGCCAAATGCGAGAGCTGTACGAGGAGCACATACCCATCGTCTCCCGCGGCGTGCTGCACATGATGATGAATGCTTACGAGCACGGCCTAACCCAGCTTCGCTGTCTGGAGCGGATGGTCAAGGACGCGAAGGACGGACGGATGGCGGAGCGTGGAATTCCGCTCGAGGAGCAATAACAAGAAGCCGCAGCGAGCACCGGAGGGTGCGCGTGCGGCTTCTTTTTGTTTTGCCGGCGGCGATAGACGGTATCGCCGCGATGATCCCGCAAGCGAGACGCGGCTTCTTCCGAAAGTAGCCGCGTCTCGCTAAGAGCTGGCCGCCGCCCGCCGGCACGAGGCGGCGGTTAGGCCTCCTCCGACAGCTTGACGGCCAGATCCGTCAAGCTGTCGCAGACCAAGTCGGGCTCGAACCCGGTCCGCTGCAGCTGCTCCTGCAGCGTGTCCCGGCTGATGAGCCCGGTAAGCACGAGCGCGGTTCGGCATTGCGCTGCGATACCGCCGCGGATGTCCGTCAGCAGGTTGTCCCCGACAACCCAAATCTGCTCCGCCGGCAATCCGAGCTTGCGGATGGCGTAATTCATAATAATCGGCGACGGCTTGCCGATGACTACGGGCTCGGTTTGGCTGGCCCGCTCGATCGATGCGCCGATCGATCCGGCGCCGGGACGCAGCTCGTTGTTCCACGGGAGCAAGTGATCGGGATTGGTCAGCACGAATTCCGCTCCTGCGCGAATGCGGCTGACGGCTTCCGCCAGCAACTCGTAATTAAAGCTGCGGTCGATCCCTTGCACGACGAAGTCGGCCTGCCCTTCCGTCACCGATTCGAAGCCTGCGTCGCGCATCGCTTGCTGCAGACCATTTTCACCGATGATATAAGCGCGGTTCCCTAACTTCCGTTCCTGCATGTATAAGGCAGCCGCCTGGGAGGAGGTCAGCACTTCTTCCGGACTTGCCTCAATGCCTACCTTGGCGAAATGCTCCACTACCTGCTCCGGCGTACGGGAGGAATTGTTGGTCACGAACAAGTACGGATAGCCCTGTTCCTTCAACCATTGTATGAACGATGCCGCTCCGGCAATCGGCGAATCTCCATGATATAAAGTTCCGTCCAAATCGAGTAAAAATCCAGGCACTTTTCAATGTCCCCCTTGTTGATAGTAATAAGTTTCAGTGTAGCAAAAGAGGACGGGCTACGCCACACAATGATATAATGGAAGGATAAAGGGAACGATGTGGTTCCTTTACATTGGATTCGGAGGGGCCTAATGAACGCATACACGGAGCAAATCGTTCGAATATTGGCACAGCACCACAACGCTGAGGATGCCGTGGCGATGAAGCAATATATGCGGAACCAGTTTGAATTTCTGGGAATAAGGAAACCTCAGCGTGAATCGCTGTGCAAGCAATTCATCCAGGAGCAGGGAGTGCCGTCGATCGAGATGCTCCCCGATATCATAACGGAGCTGTGGAATTTGCCGGAGCGGGAGTATCAGTACACGGCGCTCGATATATTGGCCAAATCGGTCAAAAGGCTGAATCCGAACCATATGAGCCTGTTGGAGCGGCTTATTGTCAATAAGTCATGGTGGGATACGGTCGACGGCATCGCGCCGAATATGGCGGGGCATCTGCTCAGACAGTATCCGGAGCTGATTGCGATGTATGCGGAGCCTTGGATTGAATCGGATAATATGTGGCTGAACCGGTCTGCGATTTTGTTTCAGTTGAAATATAAACAGCATACGGATGAGAAGCTGCTCTATGACTACATTGTCCGCAAGGCGGATTCGAACGAGTTTTTTATTCAAAAAGCGATCGGCTGGGCGCTGCGGGAATATGCCAAAACAAATCCGGGCTCGGTTCAGCAGTTTATCGATAGTCATGAATTGAAGCCTTTGAGCAGGCGGGAAGGTTTAAAGCATCTGCAGAACGCTTAAGCATAATACAGCAACGGTTGAGGCGATACCTATTCTGGCGATACCGATTCAGGCGAAAAGAAGACACTGGGCGCGAACGGCCCGGTGTTTTTTTGTTGTTCATGTGCTTCTTTCATGGGATTTGTGCGCGATACAGGCACCTGCAGGGCATTAGCGGAATACACCATACATTATAAGATTTTCTTATGCGTATCTGCAGAAAAAGTTATTAATGGAGGTTAACCACCATGAAACTACTTGAAGCCATCGGGCAAGCGTTTCAGCATGTCAAAAGTCCGTCTCCCCATGAATTGAGAGCGTTGATGCAGCAGCTGGATATGAATCCGGAAGAGGTATCCTCGTATGTCGAAGAGCCGTCGTGTTTGCCCTATGGAAGAACCGTCCTGTTCCGGTCGGACGAAGTGGAGGTCATCCTGATCCATCTGCCGGCAGGAAGGGAGACTTACATCCACGATCACGGGGCTTCGGAAGGATGTGCTTTGGTGCTCGAGGGCCAGTTGACGAACCGTCACTACCGGCTGGGGACGGGAGGGTACGCTTATGAGAGCGGAGCAAGTATCGTGAAGGCGAACCAGTTCATGTATGCTCCAACCGGTCAAATTCATCAGATGTGCAATGAAGGTAAAGAAAGGGTCGTTTCATTGCATGCCTACACGCCTGTCATGAAGGATACGAAAATCTATGCCACTTACGAGCAGGTGTTGGATTACGTCATTTAGCCGGTTTGTGCGCCCGGACCTGGAGCTTGCTTGCGTCCGTGGCGCATTTTTTTAGGTACAGGAGAAGAATACGCGTCCGCTGCACATCTACTATACGAAACAAGAAGGGGAACGAAGTCCGGAAATAGAAAGTAAAGGGAGCTAGCATAACAGCGGATAAAATGGGGGGATGGAGTTGGATAAAGTCGCAGCGCAATTGTTAAACCGCCAGCTGTCGTATTTGCAGGTGCAGCTGCTGAATGCCAAGCTGTCGAGATGTACGCAGGATTGGAGAATGCTGCATATTTCCCCTACCTACAACAAACTGTATTACATACGCGACGGAGAAGGGTGTGTGCAGATCGGCAACGAGCTTTTTTATCCCCGGCCCGGGGAGCTGATGCTGATTCCAGGCGGAGTGAAGCATTCGTGCTCCACCACCGGTGGCACGCCCTATACGAAATATTGGTGCCATTTCAAATCGAACATCAATTTCGGCAGATTGTTGAACCGTTTGAATCTTCCCTGCCTCGTTCAGGTGGAGGATGCAGGCACCATGCAGCGGCACTTTGAAGAGATGATACATCATTATTCCAACCGCGGCCCGACGGCATCGATCCGGATTCAGGCCGCTCTGTTCTCCGTCATCAGTCTGTTTCTCGAACAGGCATTGGCCAACCAGCATCATCACATGGGCTCCGGAATCGAACGCAAACTGATTGATTCCTTGCATTATATCGACGCCCATTTGGCCGAGGAGCTTACTGTCGAGCAGCTGTCCCTCCATGCCCATTTCCACCCCAATTACTTCATTCGCATGTTCAAAAAACATATGGGCACGCCGCCGATGAAATATATCCATGAGCGCAGGCTCGAAAAGGCGCAGCAGCTGCTGACTTCGACCGAACTGACCGTAGGCGAAGTAGCCGGCAGGACAGGCTTTAACGACGTGTCGTATTTCTCGGCGGCTTTTAAGAAGCATACCGGCGCGACTCCTTCGGATTACAGGAATATACCTGCAGCAAGCGCCAGGACGAACCGATAATGCGGCTCCATTCGGCAGGTTAGTTTTACAACAATAAAGGTTAGGCAGACAACTTCTTCTTGCTATGTAAGCGCTGTATTATGGTGTGGTGGGCTCGATACGTGCTCACGGCACTTTATACATAGGAGAGGCGGGAAATAATGAGACCAACGAGGCGATGGAAGGCGCTGCTTGTTGCAAGTGCGCTGATTTTCGGCAGCTTGCCATGGGGGGAGGGAGGACATAGGTTGCAAGCACAGGAAGGACCCATGCAGCTGTACGTAGCCACTAACGGCAGCGATACGAATGACGGTTCATTGAACAGCCCTTTTGCTACGCTGGAAAAAGCGAGGGATACGATTCGCGAAAGAAAGGGCGCCGGCGGACTGCCTGCATCCGGTGTTACGGTGAACATCCGGGGCGGCGAATACCGATTCACGGATACGTTTCAGCTGGATGAACGGGATTCCGGGGCGGAGGGCGCTCCTGTTGTGTACCAAGCCTATGGCGGAGAAAAAGTATCCTTCCTCGGCGGCGATACACTGGATACATCGTTGTTTCAGCCGGTTACGGATGCTGCCGTGCTGGCACGCATTCCGCAGGAAGTCGCAGGTAAAGTGGTCCAGGTCGATTTGAATGCACTTGGCATTACCGATTACGGGCTTCTAGGAAGCAATACGGCGGTGGCTCCGGAGCTGTTTTTTAACGGCAATGTCATGACCTTGGCCAGATGGCCGAACAGCGGTTTTACGACGGTCAACCAGGTCGTGTACACCCCGAATAGCACAGCGGGAACGGGCTATACGTTTACCTACAAGGATGACGGGCTGCGCAAATGGTCCAGCAGCGACTATACGTGGATGCTCGGGTATTGGGGTAACGACTGGGCTACGAACGATCTGGAGATCAAATCGATCGACTGGGACCGGAAAACGATCGAAACATACAAGGGAACGAGCTATGCGATGAAAGCCGGACAGCGGTTTTACTTCTACAATGTTTTGGAAGAGCTCGATGCTCCGGGTGAATGGTATTTGGACCGCAATGCAGGAATGCTTTATTTTTATCCTCCTGCCCCCGTACAAGGCAAAAAGATTCAGCTGTCTCTATTCAACAAAAACATGATAACGATGAACAATGCATCGAATATTATTTTCAGCGGTTTGTCGATGGAGGTTCATCGCGGTAATGCCATCGATATGACCGGCGGCGAGAACAACCAGATCCGTTACAGCGAAATCAGCAAGATGGGCGGCTACGCGGTCAAAATTAACGGCGGACGCAACAACGGCGTCTACGGCTCCCGGATTTACAGCATGGGCAATGGTGGCGTCTCATTAAATGGAGGGGACTTCACGACTCTGACTCCGGCGGGGAACTATGCCGACAATAACGATATTTACGACTACGCCAGAATCAAACTAACCTATACTTCTGCGGTGGAGCTGAACGGAGTCGGCAACCGGGCGACGCATAACAAAATGCATGATGCTCCCCACCTCGCGATCCAGTTCCGAGGGAACGACCATGTGATGGAGTATAACGAAATTTATGACGTGGTCAAAGAAACGGCGGACGCGTCGGCCATTTACTCGGGAAGAAGCTTCGTATGGCGCGGCAATGCCATTCGCTATAATTATTTCCATGATATTATCGCCAGCGATCTGCGCGTTTCTACCGCTGCTATTTATTTGGACGATTACATGAGCGGCGTGGAGATGCGGGGCAACGTCTTTTCCAAGATCGGCAAGCAGGCGTTCAAGCTGGCCAACGGACGGGAAAATATTGTCGAGAACAATATCGTCATCGACTCGGGAACGTCCATTGCCTTCATGACCCGCGATTATAAGCCGGGTGAGACGAACTATAATTCACTGATGAGCAAATTCAATCAGGTTCCTTATCAAAGCGATCTCTGGAGAGAGCGTTATCCTACGCTGCCCGATATTTTAAACGACGAGCCTTTGCTGCCGAAACGGAATGTCGTCCGCAACAATGCAATTGTGAGCAGCGGGGCCATTTCGGGAGACGTGAACCGCAACATGCAGCTCGGCACGTTTGCCAACAACCTGACCTATGCCGATAAAAATGCTCTCGGGTTCGTGGATCCGGCAACAGGCAACTTTCAGCTGCGGAACGATTCGGTCATTTACACCCAAATACCGGAATTCCAGCCTATTCCGTTCGGCGAAATCGGCATTCAAGCGGCGGGCTTGCCGCAGGCTCATTCCGCTCTGACCGTTCCGTCCATTCAGTTCATGCAAAATGGCGGGGATGTCGCGGTCGGCGTTCATCTGAACGGCAATACGCTGGCTTCCGTATCCGATGCGTCCAGCCGGCTTATCGAAGGCGTCGATTACGTGAATCAGGGGACATCCGTCCTGTTGAACAAACAATACCTGTCCAAGCTGCCGATTGGACCGCATACGCTTACGTTTGCTTTCAGCGCAGGGAATGAGTCGCTGCTCACCGTGTACGTTCAACCGCCTGCCAGCGCAGAGCTTGGTTCGTCGACCTTGAAGTATGCGCTGGGCTCGGGAGACAGCTCGATTGCGTTGAATCTGAACGGCAACACGCTGGTGTCCATCCGTGACGCCGCCGGCGTTCTTAAGGAAGGAACCGATTATACCGCTACCGGGACCTCGGTTACTTTTAAAAGCGCCTACTTGAGCAAGTTAGCTATTGGGCAATACCCTGTCACGTTTACTTTCAGTTCGGGCAGCAGCGCCGTGCTGACGATTCAGGTTGTTCAAGACAGCTTTACGTTGAACAAAACCTACGCCGCTTCGTCACAATGGAGCGACACCTACACTGCTGGCAAAGCGTTCGACGGCAATACTTCAACCCGCTGGTCTGCAGCCAAAGGCAGCGTGACGGATCAATATCTGCTTGTCGATTTCGGGAATGAAGTCCGGTTCAACCAAGCGGTCATTAATGAAATCTCGTATCCGCGCGTCGATTCTTACGTGCTGCAGGCTTCGGATGACGGCATTAACTATGTCGATATTCCCGGTACCGAAGGGACGTCGATAGGCGCGAACAAGACGATCAGCTTCGCTCCGGTCACTGCGCAGTATTTGCGCCTGTGGATGTTCTCGACGAAGAAAGAGTCGGGTGTGAGCAAAGAGCCGACGATCAACGAAATCAGTGTGTACTATGTTTCCAACCTGCAGCTGACGGCTCCGGCCAATGTAACCGCGGAAGCAACGGGCGAACGAACGCCGGTCGAGATCGGCACCGCTGTCGCATCAGAAGGCGCCGTAGTCACTAACGACGCGCCGCAGGATTTTCCGCTTGGTACGACGACGGTGACTTGGACGGCGACGGATGCGCAGGGTGACACGATTACGTCCAAGCAGACGGTTACCGTAGTCGATACGAAGCCTCCCGTAATCACGGGAGAAGCTGTGACCCGGCCTAACGCTAACGGATGGTACAATTCGGATGTGACGGTGCGGTTTACGGCTGTTGACAGCGGATCGGGAATAGCGTCCGTCGATTCGGCAAAAATCGTCTCATCCGAAGGTGCGAATCAGACCGTTACGGGAACGGCGATGGACAGGGGCGGGAACACGGCGACAGCTGCCGTATACGGCATCCATCTAGATAAAACAAAGCCTGCCGTTGTTATAAATACCGCATCCTCGTATACGACTTCCCAGTCGATGACGGTATCTTATGCCGTGTACGACAGCTTATCGGGTGTCGATACCGTGTCCGCTGCATTGAACGGCAAGCCGGTTGCGGACGGGCAAACCGTCAGCCTAGCCCAGTTAGCGGGCAGCAATACGCTGACGGTTACGGCTCGGGATAAAGCAGGCAACAGCATCACGCAGTCCGTTGCCTTCCAGGTGGCGGTGGAGGCCAAGGTGGAGATAGTTCCTAACGTCATTATGGCCAAAAATCCGGTGGGAGTGCCTCATTTCCTGGCGTTCATTCAGCTCCCTGCAGGTTACGATGTAGCCACCATCGATAAATCCTCGGTAAAGCTGCAAGTCAACGGAGCTTCGGTGCAGGCACAATTAAGTCCGTGGGAATTCGGGGACCGGGTCCAAGGCAAAGACCGGTTCAAAATCGTGATGGTCCGTTTCGACCGGAAGCAAGTGCTTGATGCGCTCGGCAGTGCGAGCGGCAGCACGAAAGTAACGATTGTAGGCAGCATGACGGGCGGAAAAAGCTTTTCCGGCAGCGAGACCATACGAGTGATCCAATGATGAAGCTGTAAATTGAAAAAAGTCGTAGTTATATTGCCCTTGGGCAGCATAACTACGACTTTTCTTTTGTTCTGATCAGAGGGCACGGCGTCTGATTGCAGGATCTTACGAGCGGGTTACGCCGCGCTTTGCGGCAGCTCATTTGTAAGCCGGAATTTCCGTCTTACAGAAGCATCCGTCAGCGCCACAGGGCCTTGTAAGGCGGAATTTCCGCGTTACAGCGGGAGAAAGCCGCCACCGCGCGGTCTCTCCGGCGCTCGTAAGCCGCTTTTTCCGTCTTACAGAAGCATCCGTCAGCGCCGCAGGGCCTTGTAAGGCGGAATTTCCGCGTTACAGCGGGAGAAAGCCGCCGCCGCGCGGCCTCTCCGGCGCTGTAAGCTGCTTATTCCGTCTTACAGAAGCGTCCGTCCGCGCCGCAGGGCCTTGTAAGGCGGAATTTCCGCGTTACAGCGGGAGAAAGCCGCCGCCGCGCGGCCTCTCCGGCGCTCGTAAGCCGCTTTTTCCGTCTTACAGAAGCATCCGTCAGCGCCGCAGGGCCTTGTAAGGCGGATTCTCCGCGTTACAGCGGGAGAAAGCCGCCCCCGCGCGGCCTCCCCGGCGCTGTAAGCCGCTTTTTCCGTCCTACAGAAGCGGGCGCCAGCATCACAGCGGCTTGTAAGCCGGATTTTCCGTCTTACAGCCCTTAACCCTTCCAGCGGTACTCCTTAGCTACTCGAAGTGCTGCCGAGGAGTGCAGTCTTCCGCTCCCGCCCGATGTAGACAACGTAGACGACCAGGTAGATTACGAACATGATGCCTGACAGCCGGTACATCATCGCATAGTTGGTCGCTGCGGCGATGGGGCCGAGAATTAAGGCGCCGAGGCCGATCCCGAGATCGAACGCCGAGAAAAAGGTCGCGTTAGCCGCGCCGCGCCGGTCGGGAGCGGCCCTCTGCACGGTCCATGCCTGAAGCGAAGGCTGGATCGCGCCGAATCCGATGCCGTAACAGGCGGCGGCCAGCATCAGCATCGGAGTCCCCGACGTGTAGGACAGAAGAAGCAGCCCGGCGAGGCTGAACACGGCTCCCGGGAGGAGAACCCATACATGACCTTTGGTATCGAATATTTTGCCGGATACCGGTCTTACCAGAAACAGCATCAGTGCATTAACCGAGAAAAACCAGCCGACATTAGCGATATTCTGCTCATTGCCGAATAAAGTTATGAAGCTCACGATCCCTCCGTATGTAACGGCGATGAGCAGCACCAGAAGCGAAGGGAACAATGCTTGCTTGTCGACAAGCCGGGACAGCAGACTGCTGTTGGCCGCGGGAATTGCAGGCGCCGTCTTATTCGCAGTAGCCTCCTTCGACGGTTTGCCGCTTCCTCGAAGCAGCAAGGAAACCAGCAGCGAGCAGAAGGTCAACGAGAACGAGACGATAAACAAGACGGAGTAATCATAGGTTTTCATAATAGCGATACCGCTCATCGGACCTAATGCCATGGCTAGCGTAGAAGCAAGGCCGAAATACCCCATGCCCTCGCCTCTCCGGGAAGCGGGGATGATGTCGGAAGCCATCGTCCCGTACGTCGTCGTCGAAATGCCCCAGCCGATGCCGTGGACGACGCGGAGCAAGTAGATGATCCCTACGCTGGCGGCGATGATATAGCTTCCTATAGCTATCAACGTAATAATCGAGCCGACTATAAGAATTAGTCTGCCTGAGAACATATCGAGTGCCGCGCCGGAAAAAGGCCGGACGATCAGCGCGGACAACGTAAGAATGAAAATAACCATGCCGATGGCGGAATTATCGCCTCCCAATTGAGTTACATAGGCCGGGATGGTTGGCAGCAGCATCTGAAAGCCAAAAAACAAAAAGAGATTGGCAACGGACAGCATAATAAAACGGCTGGTCCACAACGGCTCTTTAGCCGAAGGCTGGATGGATGATGGTGTCGAATCCGCCGGTCGTTCTTTCATAACGGTAGCCTCCTGTAGTTTGTTGTCTTGCCAAGTGCAAGGTACGAACAAGTGTCGCATATTTTAAAACATTTTATATATATATGTTTAATAACCACATTAGCACCTAACCCGTAAATTGTAAATACATCGTTTGGTTCCGAGTGCAGGACGATTCTTCGCATGGAAAGCATTGCCTTATCCGGACCTTATCCTATATAGTTAATAATAAAACAAGGACGTGATGGTTATTCATTACTTGGATAAAAAACAAGCGGAGCTTTACGCCTATCATCCTGAGCCGACACCTCCGGCCGATCTTGATGTGTTTTGGACAGCGACATTGCAAGAGAGCGCGAAGGCTCCGTTCCATGACCGAAGGGAGCTTACTCCAACGAGCTCGGCCTATATCGACGCGTATCGTGTGACTTACAACGGGTTTGACGCGACGCCTATTAAAGGATGGTATCTGCTGCCGCGGTTCGCTATGCAATCGGGCGAAGCGCTGCCTTGCATCGTTTCCTTCCATGGGTATACCGGAAGCAAAGGGATTCCCGAGCATCATGCAGCCTGGCTTTTGGCGGGCTTCGCTGTCTTTGCGGTCGATGTAAGAGGACAAGGCGGAGAGACCGGCAATCTTCTGCCCCTCCATTACGGGATGAGAAAAGGCTGGATCACTCAAGGGATTTTGGATCCTTACCAAAGCTACTACCGCGCTATTACGGTCGATGCGATCAAAGCCGTGCAATGGGCTGCGCAGCAGCCGGAGATCGATCCAGGCTCCATTATCGTCTCCGGGGAGAGCCAGGGAGGCGGACTTGCGCTAATAACCGGTGCGTTAAGCGACATTCCGTGCAAAGTAATTGCGGACATCCCTAACATGTGCCATATGGATTTCGGCATCTTCCATTCGACGGGATCACTGAAGGAAGCGGCGGACTTCGTGTCAAGCCATCCGGAGTCATTGGAGCAGGTGCTGTACACGTTGAGCTATTTCGACATGCTGAACCTCGTCCATAAGCTGAACAAGCCGGTGCTGATGTCCGTAGGGCTGAAAGACACTGTCTGCATGCCCGAAACGATTTTTGCGGTGTTCAACCGGATAACGGCAGACAAGCATTTATGCGTGTTTCCGTTCAACGGGCATTTTACGAGCCGCGACCATATCCAGACGAGAATCCGCTTCATTCGCGACCAAAAGTTCCAGCAGTAACATACTTACTTTACGCAATCGTATTCGTTATACTATAAGAATAGATGAATGAGCTATCGGATCGAGTGATGATCGATTTCTTAAAATACAGGACGGTGAGCGACATGCATATCGTAAATTTGCAAACGACCGTGACGATAGGCGCTGTGATGACGGCAACGATGGCAATGCTTGTCCGTATGCGTTCGACCAATAAGCCGGTTAATCCGAGAAAGCTGCTTATTCCGCCGCTGGCTATGAGTACGGGCTTTCTTATGTTCGCGGTTCCCTTCACCCGCATTCCCTTTACTTGGGGCATCGCCGCACTGCTGATCGGCGCCTTTTTGTTCTCGTATCCGTTAATACGGTATTCGCAGTTAGAGCAGCGTGAAGGACACGTTTATATGAAAAAGTCGAAAGTATTTGCGTTCATTCTTATCGGCTTGCTGCTTATCCGCGTGCTTCTGCGGCAGGTTATTGAGCAGTATGTGTCATTGCCGCAGACCGGCGCGATCTTTTTCCTGCTTGCTTTCGGTATGCTTCTTCCGTGGCGTCTCGCGATGTATGCCAAATTTCGCAAGCTGCAGAGTCAAGAAGCTGCGAACTAATTATCCATAAGTATTGCTGCTAAGCTCCATTCCTGCTGATACAGCCGGGGTGGGGCTTTTTTTATCACAATGATCTCTGGTTGAAAATGGCATGCGGAGGGTAGGTTCCGTCATATGGATAATGATAAGAAATCAGAAGATCCAAGGGAGGCTTGTCCGATGTCATTTTTCGACAAAATGAAGCAAGGAGCGTCCGAGGCCGCCAAAAAAGCGCAGCAAACCGTAGAAATGACGAAGCTTAGAACGCAAATCGCTTCGAAAGAGAAAGAAATCGAGAAGGCGTTCACATTGATCGGAGAATCGATATATCAATCGCATACAGCCGGCAACTGGAAGAGCTCCGAGCGGGACGTAGCAGCATACTGCGACCATATTGCTCTGCTGAAGCAGGGCATTCAGGCGTTGGAAGTCAAAATCAAGCTGGCCAAAAATGAAAAAGAATGCCGGTGCGGGAAAGTCGTTGCGAGCGACGTAAAATTTTGTCCGGTGTGCGGGTTCCAGTTTCAAGATTTCCAGCGTACGGAGGAGTCGGACGAGGCAGTTCAGGTCATGTGCCGTTCCTGCAAAAATTACAACGAAATGGATGCCAAGTTTTGCGCTCATTGCGGCGTCGTCATCTAAGGCTTGTAAAAAAGAAAGAGAAGGCTTGGGGGCCTTCTCTTTTTAATGCTATTTCTTGGCCGCCAGCCAGTCGGCGAGTCCTTGAACCTCGGTATCCTTCAGCTGATTTTTGAAGGCTGGCATACCGCCACCGCCATTGGCGATTTTGGTGGCGATTTGATCTTTGTTTAATTTGCCGCCGACAGCAGCTAGGCTTGGGCCTGTTTTCCCTTCCAGGTTGCCGCCGTGGCAAGCCATACAGCTTTGCTTGTAAATCGCTTCGGCATTAACCGTACCGCCTCCAGCCGTACCGCCGGTTGTGCCTCCGGCTGCAGGGGATGGAGATGGCGAAGGGGTAGGCGTCGCTGTTTTGCCGCCTCCACAGGCCGTCATGCTTAAGACGAACAGGATCGTTAGTAACAGCAGGTGCCAATTTTTCATTTCAATTCCTCCAGTGCGTGCTTGATGGGTTCATCTCTTTTATCGTCTCCGTCATCGACCATGCCTCTTGTCGAATTGCGGAATTCGCGAAGCGTATCGCCGAACGCTCTTCCGAGCTGCGGAAGCTTGGCCGGACCGAATACGATCAGCGCAATGATCAAGATGATGATCAGCCCTGAAACCCCGATGTTGTTGAACATGTTTTTTCCTCCTAAGAGTTTTGCCGTAGGCAAAACTGGCATCGAAAGCATTACTTGAGTTTTCGTAATAAAACTGGCATCGAAAGCGGTACTTGAGTTTTCGTAAGAAAACTTACTTCGAAAGCGCTGCTGAGTTGGGCTTGTACATCCTATTACCCTAGCCCGGAAGTAATCCAAACCAGTCGAGGCCACTTGAAGCGCTACGGGTTCGGTATCGCCGACAGCTTGCGGTAATATTGGCCGGACACGATCACGCTAAGCTCGAATAAAATCAGCAGCGGAATGGTGACGGACAGATGAGATACGAAATCCGGAGGCGAAATGCACGAGCCGGTGATCGCTAGTCCCAGGTATGCGTATTTTCTCGTTTTCTTCAGCCTCTCCGGCGTGAGCACGCCGATTCGTGTCAGAAACAGCACGACGACAGGCATCTCGAACGCGATGGCGAGAGGGAAGATCACATTGAACATGAAAGAAAAATATTTGTCTATCCCGTATGTTTCCACAGCACCGATCGTTTGATTCATCTTTTTCATGAATTGGACCATCATCGGAAACACCACATAATAGCTAAACGCAATTCCTGACAAGAAAAGGAAGAACGAAGCCGGTATGTAGGCGAAAGTTTCCTTAGCCTCCGAATCGGTCAAGCCGGGTCGAACGAACGCCCATACGTGATAGAGCAGGATAGGCAGCGTCACGAACACCGCGAATACGAACGCGCATTTCATGTAGATGAACAGGCCGTCGGTGAACGAAAATACGTTCCACTGCACGTCCATTGCGGCAGGTCTGGAGCGGATATACTCCAATATGGCCGGGGAGACGTACAGTCCGGTGCACAATGCCAGGACGAACCAGACGACCACGATGATGAGCCGTTTTCTTACTTCGGTCAGGTGCTCTACCAGATCTTCATTGGCTTCCACGAACGGTTCACCCCGCTATACTAAAGATCCGCCGCCCTGCTGGATATATTTCAAAATCCCCTCCGACGCACGGTAAGATAACGCTCCTACCACGGCCGTCGGGTTATATCCGCTGTTATGGGCAAAATTCGACGCCCCGATAATAAACACATTTTCCGCATCCCACATTTGCAGGAAGTTGTTCACGACAGAAGTGTTCGGATCGGCGCCCATCACCGTACCGCCCGTATTATGAGTCGATTGGTACGGCACGATGTTGTAGTTTTTCAGTTCGGCGTTCGTCTGCTGCTTGGTTGGCTTCATTTCCTTCATGATGCCGTCCGCTTTCTCGGCTATGAATTTCACGAGCTCCCGGTCCTGGTCTTCGAAGTCATACGTAATCCGTATAAGCGGAAGACCATAAGCATCCTTGTATGTAGGGTCGAGATCCAGATAGTGGTGTCTCCACGGCATGTTGGAGCCTTGACCGCTTACCGACAAGACGCGGTTGGCATATTTGATCGAGGCCTGCTTAAATTCCTTGCCCCAACCCGGAGTCCCTTTGGGCGTCGAGTTATTGTCAATCGGACGAAGCCCGGTTTGGGATATGCGAATCCCTGCGCCATGGATGAAATTCAGACTGCTGTGATCGAAGTTGTCGCCGTTGAAATCATCGATTTCGCTGCCAAGAGCGCCTGCGCCGGCATACAGATTGAACTCCTGATCGTCATAAAAGCCGACCGAGGTAGCGCCGTTCACCTGGTACGCATAGTTTCGTCCGACGACGCCTGTGCCAGTTTTCGGATCGTAAGGCTTGCCCAGCTTCGATGTGAGCAGCAGCCGTACATTGTTGAACACGTAGCTGGTCAGGATGACGATATCGGCAGGCTGTTCGAACTCTTCGCCTGTGATGGTATTCACATACACGACGCCTGTTGCTTTTTTTCCGTCGTGCAAAATTTTGGTCACATTCGATTCGGTTCGAATTTCCAAATTGCCGGTTGCTTGAGCTACCGGGATGACGGTAACGACCGGATCTGCCTTCGCGCCGTATTCGCAGCCGAACCGTTCGCAAAAGGCGCAGTATTGACAGGCTGCACGGGTAATCCCGTCAGGGTTCGTATATTGCGTCGACAGGTTGCCTGAAGGATACATGTACGGATGGTAGCCGAGCTTTTTGCTTGCTTCCTCGAACATGAGGATGCTTGGTGTTTTTTTCATCGGCGGCGTCGGAAACGGATTGGAACGTTTGCCGACCATCGGATTTTGCTCGGCTTCACCGGAGATTCCGGCCGTTTTTTCAAACTTATCGAAATAAGGCTCCAGCTGGTCGTAAGTAATGCCCCAGTCTTGGATCGTCATTCCTTCGGGTATTTTTTTCGCGCCATAGCGTTCTACCGTCTTCGTATAAATTTCAAAATCGTACGGCAGGAAGCGGAAATATTGACCGTTCCAATGGACGCCTGCGCCGCCCAAGCCTTCGCCTAGAAGGAAGGAGCCGTAGGAACGCATCGGAAGCGCCGTTCCTTTTTCCGTATTGCGGAAGGTGACCGTTTCTTTGGACAGGTCTTGCATGAGGCCGTATTGGCGCGCATAGCGAAGCTCGTCGTGGACCATGTAATAGTCCTCGGTTTTTCTGCCTTTGCCCCGTTCCAAGGCTACAACCTTGATGCCGGCTTTCGTCAATTCGGCTGCGATGACGCCGCCGGTCCAGCCCAATCCGACGACAACGGCTTGTACTTGAGGTAATTTGGTAGCCATAATCGTTCCTCCTTGCTAGTGGCTCAGATGGTCGCGCAGGCTTTGCGGTTCCATCTTCACGAATTCTTTTTTGTCGATGACATCAAGATAGCTCATTTGGTTACCGGGGTAGTTTTTCATTTTCCATCCCATCATATTTTTGTTGCCGCCATACAACGGATCGGAGTAGACGCCTTCCATGGTGAAGTTCTGAAGCATTTTGAAAAAGACAGGTCCCGTCGACCCGTACAGCTTAATATCGTTGCCGGCCTCCATCGCCTTCAGCACCTCGTCCTGCTCGGCTTCTCCCAGATCGAGGAACGATTTCTTGTATTTGCTCTGGCTTAAATTTTGGATCCCTTGCAGTCCCATCGTAAACAGCTCATGACGTCTTACATTCGGGAAATTCCCCTGTGTCACCTCGCCTGCCTGAAAAGGTCCCATCATGTAATCTCTAGCATTGATGCCCCATTGTCCGCCCAGCTGATGGTCGATGAAATAAGCGACTCCCAGCTCCTTCGCGCCTGGTCCCAGCTCGTCTTTGGGGAAAATACGCTCGGTTATCGCTTCCGTCAAACGGAACTGCTCCTGGTTGAAAAACATCAGCGCCTGATTATAGTCCGCGGCAGGCTGGATAGGGGTTGTTTCCGGCTGCTTGGAAGGCTCTACGGTTCTATTAAAGCCTTTGGTGATGGCAGTTCCTACAACACCGCCGACGACGACGCCGCCGAGGGCCACCCCGGAATACTTCAGAAATTTACGCCTGGAATTGCTTTGCGGTTCATTGGTATTATGGTCCGGCAAAGAAAGCTCCTCCTTCTGGATGCAAATGTGGATATATGGGGGAATTGCCTGTAATAAGGGTAGTTTTCCTAACTTTTGCATATTTATTCTATAAGAAGGAAGGGTCTGCATCCGGTGGTTTCAAACAAGGGATCGAAAGATGGGATGAAGGTCCTATTTTACGGCTTCACAAGCAAAAAATGTATACTTATTGTCGAATTTTAGGTATAATGAAGGAGATTTAGGACCTATGGATGTTGTGCGAGATTATCGCAAAGGAGAACGTTCACCTTATGAAGGCAGAATATATTAATCCTTTTTTGGAATCGGCAAGGATCGTTATCGAGCAGGTCGCCAGTATCCGGCCTTCAACGGGGCAGCTAGGGATAAAGGATGTTAAGTTCGTCGAGAAATACATATGGATTCAAATCGGAATGACAGGCCAAATGCAAGGCGATATCGTGTTCGGTCTGCATGAAGATGTGGCTTTGAAGATGGTCTCCGCCATGATGGGGGGCTTTACGATTACCGAGATGGATGAAATGAGCAAGAGCGCGATCTCGGAGCTCGGCAATATGATCAGCGGCAATGCAAGCACGATGCTGTACAATCAGGGCGTTAAGGTGGATATAACACCGCCGAAGCTGCTTCATTCCGCGAACTCCGCAGGATTTTTGCCTAAGAAAGCATTGACGATCCCACTTATTATGGAGGGAATCGGGGAGCTGGACATTCAGGTTTTGATCGTCTAAATCAAATAGACTACAATAGTAAGCGGGGAGCTTTCCGGACAAGGAACAGCGATCCGCTTTTTTTGCTAATTAGCGGATGACCGCAATCAGATAATGCGAAAGGTATGATACTCTAGTTCACGGGGGAATGAACGATGTTTACTGGCAAGGTTGCCGTTATTACCGGAGCTTCCAGCGGGATCGGCGCAATAATGGCACAAAAGCTGTCTCAGCGTGGAGCGGTCCCGGTGCTTATGGCGCGATCGACCGATAAGCTCGAAGCCGTTGCCGCCTCTTTGCAAGGCCCGTGCGGAGTGTACCGGCTCGATGTGACGTCGACGGAGCAGGTGATGCAGACAATGGAACAAGTCATCGAGCAGTACGGACGGATCGACATGCTCATCAACAATGCGGGTTACGGCATATTCGAGCGGTTTGTCGACGCGCCTTTGGAGCAGTTTGAATATATGATGAATGTCAATTACTTGGGGACGGTTCGTTGTACGAAAGCGGTACTGCCCTATATGCTGAAAGCAGGCGGCGGACATATTGTCAATATTGCGTCCATGGCCGGCAAGATCGGTTCCGCCAAATCGTCAGGATATTCCGCAACCAAGCATGCGGTGCTCGGCTTTACGAACTGCTTGCGTCAGGAGCTCGTGGGTACCGGCGTTTATTTGTCCGCCATCAATCCTGGGCCGATCGATACACCCTTCTTCGACAAAGCTGATCCTACGGGCAACTATGTAAACAACGTCCGGTGGTTTATGCTGAAGCCGGATAAGGTGGCTGACCGGGTGCTGCACGCCATCGAACGGCGCATCCCCGAGATCGATATGCCTCTTATGGCGGGAGTGGGCGTGAAGCTGTTCCAGCTGTTTCCCCGTGCCTTCGATAAGGTGGCTTACAAGGTGCTGAACAAGAAGTGATATTGGGTCATCCTGAAATAGAGGGGATGAGCTCGCAAGCTAGGAATTGGCGGTGAAACCAAGAAGGAGCCTTCGACATCCTAAGTCCAAGGCTCCTCCTCTTTCCGCGGGACGGTTTCGTGCAGGTACCTCTTCAACTATGTAGGGTGATTATTCCTGCTCCGTGCTTTTGTTGCGTTCCTTCAGCTCGAGATTGAGCGAGCGAACCTCTTCGAACAATTCGCGAATAGCCGCCTTGCCTTCCGGATGAGCCTGGTTCCAATGGCTGGTCAATGCCGGCATCGATCGGTGAATATGGCTGTAGACGGACCACATTTTTATTTTTTCCACCATTTCTGGCGAGGAATGGCCTGTCAGAAGCTCGGTGAATTTTTCGACCAGCGCTTCGAATTCGCTTTGAACCTGGGGATTCATAGAAGCTCCACCTTTCAGAACATAATAAAGAAATATTTTATTGTAATGATTGTAAGTCTAGCGCACGATGATGCGTCTGTCAAAATAAGGGACGGCAATTCGTTGAGATGGCCGGGCAGGGGAGGACTCAATCAATGAACTATGATCCGTCATTGGAAAACCCGAATCAAACGTTAGCATACGATGCTTCTTTACCTGCTTCTTCCAGCATAGGATGGACTAAGGACGCTGAAGATGAATCAGGATTTGGAGATGCGGCGATTCAAGGCTCGCATGCTTCAATGAGCGAACAGCAGGGCACGCTGCTGGAAGCGCAGAACGGCAAGCTGCTGGCAAGAGAGCAGCTGCGCAGCTTGATCAAAGGCGTTCAGCTTTATGTTCTTACCTACGCTAGCGAGGGCTTGAAGGTAAAGGGCTACCTCGCCGTACCGGAGCATGCCTCGGCCGAGCCATGTCCGGGGCTTATTTATTGCCGCGGAGGCATTCGCAAAGTCGGAATGGTTCGCAAACGGCGCATCATGTCGATGGCCAAGCGGGGCTATGCCGTGTTTGCTCCGTTTTACCGCGGTAACGAAGGAGGCGAAGGAAGAGAGGATTTCGGAGGTGAGGACCGGTACGACGTATTTCATGCGATTACGCTCATGCAATCGCTGCCGGAGGTGACGCCCGGACGGATTCCGCTGATCGGTTTTTCCCGCGGCGCATTGATGGCGATGCTTGCGGCTAGGCAGTGTCCGCTGGCCGGGCCGGTCGTCGTCTGGGGCGGGGTCAGCGATTTGTTCGATACGTATGAGGAGCGCGTCGATTTGCGCCGCATGCTGAAGCGGGTCGTAGGCCACCCCCGCAAGCAGAGCGAGGCGTATGAGGACCGGTCCCCCGTATACTGGCTCGACCGGCTGCAGGTGCCGATCATGATCGTTCATGGAACGGCCGATCAGCAAGTGGGAGTAGCGCAAGCCCGCAAGCTTGCCGAGGGGCTCGAGAGGGCAGGCAAGGAATATGCGATGGAGCTGTATGAAGGATTGAAGCACCGATTTCCGCGGGAAGCGGATGAACAAGCACTCGATGCGGTGTTTGCCTGGATTGCCCGCAAGCTGGAAAGGCTGGAGAAGGCTTGATGTTCCGGTTATCCATTGGTATGATGCTTTTATGAAGGGGGAGTTCTATGAATAGCGGTTTTGCTTCGTTACCTATTGAAGATTTTTACGTGCGCCGGTTGCAGGAGCTGGACATTGTGACGCCTTCGCCGATTCAGGCGGAAGCTATTCCGGTCATTATGGAGGGCAGGGACGTCGTCGCTCAGTCGCAGACCGGATCAGGCAAAACGTTGGCTTATACGCTGCCGTTACTACATAAAATAGACAAGTCCTCGAAGGAGGTTCAAGCGATTGTGCTTGTTCCTACCCGCGAGCTTGGCATACAAATTCTGCAAACGCTGGAGCAGCTGACGGAGGGCAGCGGAATCCGGGTTCAATCGTTGATCGGCGGAGCTGCCATCAGCAGGCAGATCGACCGGTTGAAGCTGCGGCCGCAGGTCGTTGTCGGCACGCCGGGGCGTGTGATGGAGCTGCTCAAGCTGCGTAAGCTGAGCATGCATTATGTGAAGTGCGCCGTCGTAGACGAAGTCGATCAAGTATTCGACCTCGGATCGATGAACGAAGTCGAGGCCATATTCAAAGGGATGCTTCGCGACCGCCAGGTGCTGTTTTTCTCCGCTACGATGCCAGAGCCGGTCCGGGATGTCATCGACCGGTGGATGAACGAGCCTGCCTATGTGCAGGTGAATCCGGAGCAGCGAACCTCGCAAACATTGGAGCACATGTATTTCGTGTGCGAGGAGCGGGACAAAATCGATACGCTTCGCCGTATCGTCCGATTGTACAACCCTCCTGCCGCTATCGTGTTCATTAACGAAACCGAGGACGTGGCCGAGGTCGTCGAGAAGCTCCGCTATGTCGGATTATCGATCGAAGCGCTGTATGGGGAGGCCGGGAAGCAGGAGCGGGCCAAGGTGATGCAGTCGTTCCGCAACGGCAAATTCCAGCTGCTGCTGGCAACGGATATTGCGGCCCGGGGGCTGGATATTCCTCATGTTACTCATGTTATTAACCTGGACCCACCGATCGACGCCGATCATTACGTTCATCGTGTCGGCCGTACGGGGCGTATGGGTAAGAAGGGGACCGCGATCTCGATCATTACCCATAAAGAGCGGTTTATCATTGCCAAGTTCTCCAAGGCTCTTGGAGTTCCGATAGATGAGAAGGACATGTACCAGGGGAAAGTCATCGATGCCGGACAGCAAAGAGGCGGCCCTAGATCCTCGGCGAACCGGGTCCGGGTCGAGCCTGCGGCGGGCTTGCGCAGCACTGCTGCAAGTCAGCGCGAAGCTGCCGCCGAAGGCGGACGGAGTGGCGGAGCCAGAACGGGCGAGCCGAAGGCGCGTATATCCGCGAAGGTTCAGCCGGCTGCGAAATCATCGCCGATTTCCGATAAGCGCAAGCCAGAGCGCGAGCGGGACCGCAAAAACAAAGGGGCCCCGCGCTGGCTCAAGGAAAAGCAGAATAAGCCGAAGCCGCAATAGCCTGCTTGGGAAGAGGATCCGGAGAGGAGCCGAATGAGGGGAAATGGGAAAGCTGTTTCGCGGAATCGTAACGCTATGTGTATGCTGTGCGCTGCTGCTGGCTTTGGGATACTGGTATGCTCAGCCGGAACGGCCGCTGGATTTGGCCTACTCCGAGCTGCAAATTCGCAGTAAGCTGGCCGACATGCTGACAAGCCGCAAGCTGGAAGTGCAGCTGACGGAAGCCGAAGTGAACAGCCTGCTGAAGAAGTCGCTGGCCGCCCGGTCGCAGATCAATCCGGATCTGCAGATCACCGGTGCCCAGTTCTCTCTTGAGGGAAATCAGTGGATTGCAGATGTCAATGTTCTGTATAAGCACCAGTGGACGTTCGGAGCAAGAATGTACTTTGCCATGTCGTGGCGGGAGCCTTATATGACGGCGGAGCACACAGCGACACAGATCAAGCAAATAACGGTTCCGGCCTCATGGTTTCAGCTGGAACCCCTTCAAATCGAGCTCAACGACTATGTTCCCAAACCAGCAGGGGTGCGGGGAGTAGCGTTCGAGGAGCATGGAGTAAGAGTGGGATTAAAGCTCAGATAAAGCTATAAGTGCACGAATAAAACCCAGGTCCGATAGTCAATCGGTACCTGGGTTTTTGCATGTTGGCACGAGCCGGCAGGATCGGTCAAAGAAACCGATCACCGATTAGCGGTTGCCCCGCGCCTTCATGTCCTTGTGAATTTTTTTCCACCGGTCCTTCTCCACACGGGCAGCGGCTGCGTCGGCTTTGCGTTCCATATAAGCCAGCTCCTTTTGCAGCTTCAGGTAGCTGGAGAACCGTCCGCGATCCAGCGAGCCGTCCGCTAAAGCCGCCTGAATCGCACAGCCGGGCTCCTTGCGATGTCCGCAGTTGCTGAAGCGGCAGCTTGCGGCCAGCGTATCGATATCCTGAAAAGCGACGTCGATAGCGCCGCTTCCTTCCCATAGCTGCAGCTCGCGCATGCCCGGCGTGTCGATGATAATGGCACCGCTTGGCAGCACCACGAGCTCGCGGTGCGTCGTCGTATGCTTTCCGCGGTCATCGCCTTCGCGTACGCCTCCCGTCTTTTGCCGCTGCTCGCCGTAGAGACTGTTCAACAGCGTCGATTTTCCCGCGCCGGAGGAGCCCATCAAAGCAATGGTTTCACCCGGCCGGAGCGTGTCAGCGATAGCATCGGTCCCGTTCTCTTCCAGGCTGTTCACCGTGTAGATGGGAATGCCGAACGCAATCGCTTCAACTTCCCGAAGCAGGGCGTCGGGGTCATCGCACAAATCTTTTTTGGTCAGCACGATTTCCGGCATGGCGCCGCTGTCATAAGCGGTTAATAGATAGCGCTCCAGCCGCCGCACATTAAAATCCCGGTTTAAAGCCATAACAAGAAAGACCCGGTCGATATTGGCTGCTACGATTTGCTCCTCCGTTGTCTGGCCCGCGACTTTCCTCGAAAACTTGCTTTTTCGCGAATAGACGCCATGAATGATCGCTTTGCGCTCGCCGGGAAGCTTCGTCATCCATACCCAGTCGCCTACCGCGGGATAATCCTCCCGGGTTACCGCTTCATACCTGTATTTGCCCGAAAGCTCTCCCAGCCATTCACCGTCTTCGGAATATATCCGATACAAGTGCGTATGCTCCAGCGCAATGCGTCCGACATCGTATTGTTCTTTATGCTGCTCGGCAAAAAACGGCTGGTAGCCGTATTGTTCAAGTGTCGTAATAATTGTTCACTCCGTTTATCAGTATAGCAACAGTATAGGCAATCGGACGATGCACCAACAGGGAGAAAATCCGTATAATTAGTTTTTCGTGTCACGGCAGACTGTCTCGGATATTGTGAAACCGCGGAGTTTATATTCCGTTTAAAATACTGTCGTATGCTTTCGATGAGAAAAAGATCACTGGTGCTTTAAATGACCGGATAGGAGATGGAAAAGTTATATGGAAAGATCTATCGAAAGACCTATAGAAAGCCCGGCAGAAGCTATGACACAGAAAAAGACCAACTGGCGTTCGTTTCTGAAGCTGATTTGGCAGACGAAGCCATCCAAATGGATGCTCGGTACCGCGATAGGCTTAAGTGTCATCTCGACGGTTGTCGGGCTGATAGTTCCTTTGTTTACGAAAAACATGGTCGACAGCTTTTCGCTGTCCGCCATCGAGCCGATCCACATCGTTGCGCTTGTGTTAACCTTTACGGCCCAGGCTGTAGCCGGAGGGTTGTCGATTTACATGTTAAATCGCGTCGGCCAAGGTGTGGTGGCTAACCTGCGCGACCGATTGTGGAGAAAGCTGCTGGCGCTGACTGTTCCTTATTATGACAGCAACCGGACAGGGGAAACGATAAGCCGGATGACCAATGATACGGGAGTCGTCAAAGGATTGATCTCGGAAAATGTTACGAGCTTTTTTAACGGAATCATTGCCATCATCGGCTCCGTAACGATCCTGCTCGTACTTGATTGGAAGATGACGTTGATTATGCTGCTTGCCGTGCCGCTATCGCTTGCCGTGCTGATCCCGGTCGGAAGGCAAATGTATTTCATTTCCAAAGGCTTGCAGGATGAAACGGCCCGGTTCACGGGAATCTTGACGCAGGTGCTGTCGGAAATTCGTCTTGTGAAATCGTCTAATGCGGAGCCGCTGGAATATGAAGCGGGGAGAGACGGAATCCGGAAGCTGTTTCAATTCGGAGTAAGAGAAGGGAAGATGCAGGCGATGATCGCTCCGCTCATTTCCTTCGTTATTATGGCGCTGCTTGTTGTCATTATTGGCTACGGCGGCATGAGAGTATCTTCCGGCGCTCTGACGGCCGGGGAGCTGGTGGCGTTTATCCTGTATTTGATACAGATCATTATGCCGATGAATCAAATCACGACCTTTTTCACTCAGCTTCAAAAAGCGGTAGGGGCGACCGAACGGATTATCGCGACGCTTGAGGCCGACGAGGAGGATACCGTCCGCGGCCAAACGCTGGAGAACGCTCATCAGCCGATTACCGTCGACTATGTCACCTTCGGATACAACAACGGAGAAGCTGTGCTGAAGGATATCGGATTCACCTTGGATCCGGGGAAAGTGACAGCGATTGTAGGTCCGAGCGGAGGCGGCAAGACGACGATGTTTTCGCTGCTGGAGCGCTTTTATGCGCCTCAGAGCGGAACGATCCGCATCGGGGAGACGCCGATCGACGATTATTCGCTGCAGTCATGGCGCAGCAAGATCGGCTATGTATCGCAGGATAGCCCTCTCATTGCCGGAACGATCAAGGATAATATTACGTACGGCATGGATCGCGAGGTAAGCGCCGAGGAGCTGCAGCGGGCTGCCGAGATGGCGTATGCGGATCATTTCATCCAAGACTTCCCGGATGGTTTCGAGACGGAAGTAGGGGAGCGCGGAGTGAAGCTGTCGGGCGGACAGCGCCAAAGAATTGCGATTGCACGGGCTCTGCTTAGAGATCCGGAAATACTAATGCTCGATGAGGCAACCTCCAGTCTGGACAGCAAATCGGAAATCGTCGTGCAAGAGGCTTTGAAAAATTTGATGAGAGGCCGTACGACTCTCGTCATTGCCCATCGGCTGTCCACTGTCGTGGATGCGGATCAGATCTTGTTTATTGAGAAAGGAACCATTACGGGGAGAGGGAAGCATGAGGAGCTGTTCCAGTCGCATGCGCTGTACCGTGAATTTGCAACGCAGCAGCTGAGAATAAGAGAGCCGATTCAAGCCGAAGAGCTGCCGGAACCGATTCGAAGTGAAGCTTAAAAGCAATTCCCTGTCTGTGTTGCCGTTATGCAGTACAATAAAAAACCGTTCCTTAGGCGCAGTGGCTATCGCAGCCCTTGCAGTCGAAGGAACGGTTTATTTTTGCGGATTACTTTTTACGCTTGTTCACATACGACGGGTAAACGATTTCCCCCGTATCCAGCTTAGCAAGCTCATCCTGTGTCCAGCCTGCCAGCTTATTGTTGCCGGTAACGCCGGTCAGCTTGATTTTGTACTTCGATTCCAAATAGCTGTACAACGCCGGCATATCGGCTTCCTTCAATTCTCTCAGCTTCTTCTCGCCGCGCAGCTGCCCGATGAGAATGCCGATCGTTTCGGCAGCCAAGCTCGTATTCGGCTGAATTCGTGCGCTTCCGTAAGCGATAGCGGAAGAGCCGACATTTTTGCCCGCCATAATGACGTTGTCGTAGTTTTTCAGCAGGAAGCTCCGCAGCGGCATGCCGTACTTGTCCGGACGTCCCATCTCGATGCCCCACTTGTTCGCGCTGGTGCCTTGCAGATCAAGCGGATAACCGCCGATGCTTACGTTGTCCCAGAACATTTTGGCGCCGAGCATATCCGAAGGCTTCAGCACATAATCGGTTTCGTAATGGTTGTACTCTCGTATGTACAAATAATTCGGGAAGCCGTTCAGCTCCGCTTTTTCCCAGCCGACGATGTTTTTGCGGAAATGGTTCAGGATCAGCGGGATTTCCTTCTTCCCTAGCTCCATAGCCTCGGCTACCGATTTGTCGTCTGAAGGATCTACGGTATATACGAGGAATGCGTTGATGATGACCTCGCCGTCCCGCTGGCTGACCGCATTCAACCCGCGCAGAAACACTCTGTCGTTGGTCGGCTTATAGGCGCTCGTCATGCCGCTCAGGCCGATGGCAAAGCTGTCGTCGACCGAGCCGCCGCCGTATTTGGCTCTGCGCTCTTCCGGGCTCAGGCTGTTGAAATGGGTCTTGAACTTGGCCCAATCCACATTTTTGAATTTCATCATCATGCCGGAGCTCATATACTCGATGTTGTTCTGCCCGTAAAACTTCTCCAGTCCAGGCATCCGTGTCGCATCAAGCTTACTGGTCAGCGCGGCGAAATCCGTGTTATCGACCCAGTAATCGGCTTGCAAGTTTTTCTTGACGCCGTCCTTGCCGGAATAGGTGACAGATTCTATCGCATGAGGCCCGAATTTGCCGGGAATTTGCTTTACTTCCTCGAGCTTGATCCCGGACTCGACAGGAATATCCTTCTTCAGCTTGTCAAAATATTGCACGAATTCCGGCAGCTTGCGGATTTTGCCGTTGCGAAAGCCGTCAAACAGCTCCTTGGCACGGCCCTGGACCAACAGCCGGTGCTGCTCGTCTCTCGTTTCATCCAGAAACAGCATTTCGCCTTGCAGTACCTGCCCTCCGAACGCCTCGCGAGGATCGATGACCTTCACCTTCAACCCTTCGTCGGCAGCCGCCCTTGCCAGATACAGACCCTCCAGCTCGCTTCCGATGACGGCAACATCCACTTTTTCCGATGGAATTGGCGTTGGTGTCGGCGTCGGTATCGGCTTCGCGGATTGCGTACCTGATGGCGCTTCCGGCGTCGACGAGGATAATGGCTTCTCCTGATTTCGACCTGCATTGACGAACAATACAGACGCTACAGCGATCAGTGCCAAAACTACGATGCTGATCGATATGTTTTTCCCGTTCCATTTCATGATCTGATGCTCCTCCCCCGTTACTTGCCCAAAGCTGTGAAGCTGCTTGGATATTGCTAAAATCAAGCAATACAAAAATAGTCTACCATTTTTATCGAGCTTGTTCAAAAGACCCCCACAAACATTTTCAGGCAGGCGAAATCATGTAGTAAATCCAGCAACCCTTCGCGAAGGTTCTTGATTCATTCAAATCATACATGTCGAAAGCTGCCTGCAGCAGTTGTCGGCAACAACATCAAACAAATATTCTACCAATTAGAAAAGGGAGATTGGATTATGAATAAAACATTTAAGAAGGTTATGGTAACAGGCTTGACAGTAGCTATGATGGTAGGGGGCTCCACGGCTGCATTTGCTGACAACGGCAACGGCAAAGGAAAAGGCAACGACAAGGACCGCGACAATGAAATCAGATATAACGGCTATATTAATAATAAAAACGATAACAAAAACAACAATAACAACAACAACGGCAAAGACCTATACATAAACAATTTGAACGTAAAAAATCTCAACATCAAAATCAGCTTTGACGATGTTAAAGGCGGCGACGTAGAGTGGGCTGCCCGTTACATCGCGAGCTTGGCTTCCAAAGGCGTATTCGAAGGCTATGAGGACGGAACGTTCCAGCCTCGCAAAACAATCACTCGTATTGAAGCGATTACAGCCGCTGTCCGCCTGATGGGATTGCGCGAGCAAGCGGAATCCACGGATGCGAAAAATACGAACCTGAACTTCAAGGACGCGAACAAAATTCAGGATTGGGCTAAAGGCTATGTAGCCGTTGCGCTGCAAAACGACCTGTTCGAGGAATCCGACGATATGGTTCAGCCGACGAAGGAAGCGGATCGCCTCTGGGCTACGACGCTGCTTGTTAAAGCGTTGAAGCTGCAGGATGAAGCCAAAGCGAAAATGACCACGAAATTGAACTTCAAGGACGCCGATAAAATTCCGGCAGGCTCCGTAGGCTATGTAGCCGTTGCCATCGAGAAAAACCTGATCGACGGCTACGAGGACAACACGTTCCGTCCGACTCGTCCGGTAACTCGCGCCGAGCTGGCAGCTTTGCTGGATCGTACAGGCAATCAGCTTCCTGACAACACTTCGGTTAAGGGCACTTTGAGCTCGGCCGTGAGCAATAATACATTGACTTTTACCCAGGATGGCCAGTCCTACAGTATAGAGCTGGACTCGAACGCTTACATCTTCCGTAATGGCAGCAAAGTCTCTGCATCCGAGCTTAGATCGGGAGACGAAGTGCTGGTACGCACCTTCGGCGGCAAAGCGATCTTCGTAGAAGTGACCAAAGTGGCAAGCGGCAGCGATCTGCCTAGCAACTCCAATTTCACAGGTACTTTGAACGCAACGGTAAGCAACAACAAGCTCTACCTGAACAAAGATAATGCTTCTTACAGCATCGAGCTTGCTTCCGATGTTACGATTGTTCGTGACGGACGTACGGTATCGGCTTCCGAGCTGAAATCCGGCGATGAAGTGCTTGTCCGCACATCCGGCGGCAAAGTGGTATTCGTAGCGGTAACAAAGCTTGCAGGAGATCAAAACGGGAACTTCGTCGTTAACGGAAGGTACAATTCCTTGACTACGAACTCCAACGATCAAGTGACTCAAATCTCGATTGATAAAATTTTGAGCGACGGTACCGTTCAAGATAACGTGTACTACAACACAACCAGCAACGTAACGTTCTTGTACACCATTTCGAACGGAACGACCATTCAAGGCGACCGTTCCCAGCTTACAGATAACCGCTCGGTCGAATTGAGAGGCAATGACAATGTCGTTCATACGATCGTTATTAAATAAGAAGCGATAGTAGAAAAAGGTTAGAAGCTGCGAAAGAACAGTCTCCCCGGCTCAAGCTGCATGCTTGGCGGGAAGACTGTTTCTTTTTTTTTTCGTTGAGAAGGCTCAATGTGATGTAAAAGATATGGACAGCCGCATCCAGAGGTGTATAATAGATAGAATTAGTTACAACGGCGCATGATCCGTTCCCTTATGAAAGCAGGACTTTTACACACCGGAGGAGCTTATGGAGAATCAGGAGAATCAATCGGTCAAGCTGGAAGATATCATAGTAGCAAGCCACGTATTGAAAGATGTCGTTCATCATACCCCGCTGCAAAAAAACTTTATTTTGTCGGAGAAATATAACTGCAACGTCTATCTGAAGCGAGAGGACCTGCAGGTAGTCCGTTCGTTCAAAATTCGCGGGGCGTACAACCTGATGCGCAGTTTGCCGGCGGACAAGCTGCAAAAGGGCGTCGTATGCGCAAGCGCGGGCAATCATGCGCAGGGGCTTGCCTATTCGTGCAAGGCGCTTCAGGTGACAGGCAAAATCTTCATGCCTACGACAACCCCGCGGCAAAAAATATCGCAGGTCAAGCTGTTCGGCGGACCTTTTGTGGAAGTGATTCTCATCGGAGACACGTTCGACGACTCGCTGAACGAAGCATTGCGGTATAGTGAACGGGAGGACATGCAGTTCATTCACCCGTTCGATCATCAAATGATTATTGCGGGCCAAGGAACGGTAGGCTTAGAGCTGATGAACGATATGAGGGAGTCGGTCGACTTTGTTCTTACCGGAATCGGCGGAGGCGGACTGGCAGCCGGCGTAGGAACGTATATCAAGAGCATCAGCCCTTCTACCAAGGTAATCGGAGTAGAAGCCACCGGTGCGCCTTCCATGAAGCAGGCGATGGAGCTGGGCGAGATCGTTACGCTGAACGAGATCGATAAATTCGTCGACGGTACCGCGGTGCGCAGGGTAGGCGAGCTGACATACGACATTTGCCGGAAGGTGGTTGACGACATTGTGGTCGTGCCGGAAGGCAAGGTATGTACGACAATTTTGGAGCTCTATAACGAAAATGCGATCGTAGCCGAGCCAGCGGGCGCTTTGACGATTGCGGCGCTGGACTTTTGCCGGGAGCAGATCGCAGGGAAAAATGTCGTCTGCATCATAAGCGGCGGCAACAACGACATCGACCGGATGCAGGAAATCAAGGAGCGTTCGCTCATTTACGAAGGGCTGAAGCATTACTTTACTGTGGAATTTCCGCAGCGGGCAGGGGCTCTTCGGGAATTCCTCGACGAGGTGCTGGGTCCGAACGACGATATTACACGGTTCGAGTATACGAAGAAAACGAGCAAGGAAAACGGTCCGGCTCTTGTCGGCATCGAGCTGAAGAACAAAGAGGACTACGGTCCATTGATCGAACGTATGGGCAATAAAGGGATCAAATATGTAGAGATCAACAAAAATCCGCATTTGTTTAACTTGCTGATTTGATATTAATTTGGAGACAACACGGCTTGGTGTCCTTGCGGCACAGGTCGTGTTGTTTTGTTTTTGCTTTACAAAGGAACATACGTTCGGTATAATGGGTTTATTATCCAATTGGTAGGAAGGTGCGGATGTATGGAAGTATCGATTATTGAACTCCCTCAGCTTAAGGCGGTAGTTAACAAAGTGGAGCGTAACGGGACCATAGTCCGTGAGGCTTGGAAACGGGTCGAAGCGTTTATGGATGGACACGCCGGAAGAGCCAATGAAGATTATGGACTTGTCTTTATTCCGGAATGGCAATGGGCTGACGGGGTTAAACAATTATGGGTCGGCTTGCAGGTGAATGATTTTCCCGAGCTGACCAGCGATATGGAGGAGCTCACGCTTCCTGCCCGAACCTATGCCAAGCTGACGGTATGCGGAGATCGGGAACATATGGATGCTGCCTATCGGTATCTATGGGATTGGTTTAAGAACGAAGGGGTGGAGAGAGATTGCAGCGAAGGCTCGTATGGATTTGAGGCCAACAGGCTGAAGCCGGTGAACCCGTTCCATATTCCGGCCGACGTCATCGATCATTTCGAGTTTGATATATACGCTCCGATCAAATCCAAGTAATCCATAGAAAAAACCGTGTACCCATCCATGACAGGCACACGGTTAGAAATAGTTATTATGCGGCCGACAATTATTTCGCAGGCACGTTTAGCAGGTCTTGCACGCCTTGGAAAACTGTCTCGAACAGCTCTTCAAGGTTCTCTTCTTCGATGCAGGAGAAGGCTACGCGCAGGTCGGTTTCGCCCAGAGCGATCGTTCCGATGCCGTATTGGTCAAGCAGATGGACGCGCAGTGTTTCCGCATCGACGGTTTTCAGCTTCAGACACATGAAGTAGCCGGAGTTGAAAGGATAATATTCCCATGCCGCATCGTATTTGCCGGAATCGAGAATGCTTTTTACTTTGTTGGCGCGGCCTTTCATAATTTCGGATTTCTCCTGCTTCTGCGCTTTGAAATCCGGAGAGTTCAGAGCCTTCAATACGAATGTTTGCGATGGATGCGGACCGCTGGAGATGGTCGCACGGATGATACCCATCGTTTTTTGCTCCAAGGCAGCGAGCATTGCTTCGCTTTGACCGGAGTACGTAATGAAGCCTACGCGGAAGCCCCATACATATTCTTCCTTGGTCGCTCCGTCAATTTTGACGGACAAAATGCGCGGATGAAGCTCGCTCAACTGTCCAGCCAGCGATTCCATCATCGAGTCCTCGAAGAACAGACCGAAGTAAGCATCATCGGTAACGGCCACGACATTGATTCCGGCTTCTGCAGCGTCTTTGATAGCGGCTACGATTTGCTTGCCTTCCTCAATACCGGGTGTATAGCCGGTTGGGTTGTTCGGGAAGTTTAAGACGACGATTGCTTTCCCTTTGCTCTTTTGAGCCAGCAGGGCGTCGCGCAGTCCTTCGGAGTTGAATTTGCGTTCGCTGTTGTACAGCGGATAGTAGACAAGCTCGGCGCCGCGGCGAATGCCGAAGGTCAGCTCATAGTTTTCCCAGTTCTTGTCGGGAATGATAACGGCGTCTCCGGCATCGGCGTACAAGTCGGCTACGATGCTCAAACCGTGAGTCAATGCGTTCGTGGCGATCGGATTACCCAAGCTTTTGCCTTGCAGCGACGGGTTCTCCTCGATCATTTTGGCGCGCCATGCCGTCCGGAGCTCTGGCTTGCCTGCAGGCGGAGCGTATTCGTAAATGTCTTTCGGATCATATGCGGACAATGTATCTTGAATCACCTTCAGATGCATAGGCTTTCCTTTTTCCAATGCGGTACCGATGGTGGCGTTAAATTTCTTCGCTTTTTGCTTGGCTTCGGCCGATTGGCTCAAAATGCCTACTTTAGGGAAATAAATTTGCTTCCCGAGGCCGGAAAGCATGTCATAAACATGCGGGTTTTCTTTGGCTATCGTGTCGTTGAGCTGTTGTGCAAGAGGGTTCATCTCGCTCCATCCTTCCATTTATCTAACTTCACATAGATAATTGCGTAACATTAGGCTATATTATACCATTTAAGACCGAGGGAGTCACGGTCTCTTTCTGGATAAAACCCGAACTATTCTTGTCGAAAGAAACCAAGTAATTCGTCTTTTCAGACTGCAAGCCGGACAGTGCGCTTCCGGTCCAAATGTTGACAAAGTTTGAAGATCCTTTATAGCGGTAGCGATGCAAAGCAATTTATGTTACCATATATAGGGGTGCGGAAAGAACGCCATTCGCTTTTTTGGCGAATTGAAACGTTTTATGGCGGAATTCCTACCGTACAGAGCTAATTATTTTTGAGGAGGCAATTATTGTGGAAATTCGCTATGCGACAAATCCTACTGAAACGAAATCTTATGATACGGACAGACTGAGAAACGAGTACTTGATCGAAGGCCTGTTTGTCCCTGGCAAATTGACCATGGTATACAGCCACGTTGACCGTTTTATTACTGGCGGCGTTATTCCAACTTCCGAGCCGGTTAAACTCGAAGCGGACAAGCATGAGATGGGCGCAGACTTCTTCCTGGAGCGCCGTGAGATCGGGATCATCAACGTTGGACCGAAAGGTTCCGTAACCGTTGACGGCACTGAGTATGAACTGAACACAAGAGACTGCCTGTATATCGGGCTTGGCAATAAAGACGTTACTTTCAAAAGCGCCGACGCATCCAATCCGGCTCGCTTCTACTTCAATTCCACTCCGGCTCACAAGCAATATCCTACTGTAAAAGTAGGTCTGGAAGATGCGGAAACCGAGCACCTGGGCTCGATCAATTCCTCCAACGAGCGCGTGATTCACAGATACATCCACTTGAACGGCGTACAAAGCTGTCAGCTGGTTATGGGTATGACTTTGTTGAAGCCGGGCAACATGTGGAACACAATGCCTTGCCATACGCACAACCGTCGTTCCGAAGTGTACTTCTACTTTGATATGCCGGAAGATGGTCTGGTGTTCCACTTCATGGGTGAGCCTAGCGAAACTCGTCACCTTGTCGTTCGCAACGAGCAAGCGGTTATTTCCCCAAGCTGGTCGATTCATTCCGGCGTAGGTACGAACAACTACACGTTCATCTGGGCTATGGCCGGTGAGAACCAAGTGTTCCACGATATGGACAAAGTAGATCCTAAAGATCTTCGCTAATCGCGATATCGTTATCATGGATTAGCAATAAAAGAGTGAGGCTGATTTATCTGCACAATGCAGGCAAATCAGCCTCTTTGCTGTTTTTGCACCGTCGCTGCTTCTCTATCAAAGTAAGGTAGAAACGGCCAAACCTTATTTTTCCATGATAAGATAGTCTCGTATTGAAACTATTTGTAAATCTGGGAGGTTAAGGTAATGGTGACTATTGTAAAATTGAGGGCATGTGTGTTTATCGGCGAGCTGCACTGGCTGCAGCCCATCTACGACCCGACGAACGGTAATTGTCTGGAATTTGCAGGAGATATTCGAGGATTTACGCCACATGCCGTCAATACGGGTCGTTCTCGCGTAGAGCAGGAGGTGACGATCGATTTTGTCAAAAGAAAACTCGTTCCGTTTGCTTGTACGGGAGAGACGATTCTGAAAATAACCGGATCGGACGGGACTGTGAGCTATCGTCAAGAAAGGGCATCAACGAAAGGAATCATTGTGGATAATGAACAATGGAGCGAGGATGCGGTATTCTTCACAATGAAATCCAGCGTGAGCAACCCGATGAGAAGGGATGCGCCGGCTCCGGATTATATACTGCATGTGAAGGTGCAGGCGGACGGGAAGATTCATGCCAAAGGCTCTCACGACGGCTTTCCGTGCTACGAATTTTATAAGCAAACCGATTTCGGGCCATTTGAGCTTATTCATTCGCACAATTTCCACCTGACCGGGGACACTCCGGCGGCGATGGCCGGCGAGATGGAATATCATTTTGAGAAAACGATAGGATAAACGTCAAAAGCCTCCACAGATCCGAATGAGCTGCTCCTCCTACGCTGGACATAGTCCGCAAATGAGAGCGAAATTCAAACGATCCTGGAGGCTTTTCCATTCATCGGTTAATCGAAATCTTTATGTACCCATTCGTCTTCCGGAATGTCCAAGGGCTCGCCTGAAAACCGTTGCTCTTTGTTAGCGTCACCGTACAAGTGGAATCCGTTTTGCTCCCAAAAGCCCGGACGGTCCTCCTTCATAAACTCGAAGCCGCGAATCCATTTGGCGCTTTTCCAAAAATACAAATGCGGTACGATCAAACGCATTGGGAACCCATGCTTCTTAGTCAGTGGCTCACCGTTGTAATGAGTGGCGAGCAGCACATCATCCCGCATCAGGTCTTCAAGCGGAACATTCGTCTCGTAATCGTTGTCCGCGTGGACCATGACATAGTTAGCCGTTGGCTTTACATCCAGCAGCTTGAGCAAATCTTTGAACAGGACGCCTTCCCACTCGGTATCAAACTTGCTCCAGCGGGTTACGCAGTGGATGTCGCACACGACTTTGGTTCGGGGCAGCTTCATGAATTCGTCGAAGGTGAAGCTCCTTGCTTGTTCCACCTCGCCAAACAGCTTGAAGTCCCAGACGGACAAATCGTACTCCGGCACTTCGCCTTCGTGAAGGATCGGAAACCTTTCCGTCAGCACTTGGCCGGGGGGCAGCCGGTCGCCATACTCTTGCCCGTTCTGCGTCGCGGGCGGCGCCATTTGCTTCAGTCGTTCCGCTTTATTGTTCATGCTCTCTCCAGTCTCCTCTAAGTTAGTAACTGCAAGCAGGCAAGCCATATAACTTGGCCGGCCGATAGGCTTACTTGGCTTTGAAATGCACGACGGCGCTGTACAGCATTTTGCCTCTGTTAGGGTCAAATACAACGTTGTGCTCAATTTGGTACACATCGAGGAGCAGCGCCTTGTTGTTATCGATTTGCGCCTCTATGTTTCTTTCCAGCGTCTTCAGATCATAGGCTTCAAAAAATTCAATTTTGTTCTCGATTCGATCCAGTCTGAATTCCATAGGGGTTATCTCCCGCTTCCTTATTCATCCGCCGCCGACTGCTGTCGCCGCAGGCTATCATCCCTATTGTACCAGATAGATCGCACAGGACAACCCTGTGCTAGACTCAATTCTTTCGAGCAAGTGCATGAGAAGTCTAAGCCAATATGCTGCCAAGGAGGGAAGGAGGCCGAATTCTGCAGTTCCTTTCCTATTGTCATACCATGTGGGCGGTGAGATAATGAAGGTCGTACTTATTCAACTCTACTCTACGAAGAAAAGAGCGGAAGCCGCAATGATCTATTTTCTGCTGTTCTATATGGTTGTGTATATGGGAAATGCGGTATACGGGACTTACATCCCGGTATACTTTCAATCCGTGGGGGCGACGCCGGCACAAATCGGGACGCTGCTCAGCCTGGGACCGCTTGTCGCCGTTTTGGCCCAGCCGTTATGGGGAGCCATAGGGGACCGTGCCAAGACGAAAAACTCCGTCCTTGCCGTGCTGCTTGCGGGAAGCGGACTCATGGTCATGTTATTTCCGTTGTCCGACGCATTTTATTACTTGCTCGTCATGGTGTGTCTGTTCACCTTTTTCCAGACATCGACCTTCGCAATAAGTGACGCGATTACGCTGGAGGAGCTCGACAAGCAGAAGAGCTGGTCGTTCGGGTCGATCCGGCTTGGAGGGACGATCGGATTCGCGATCATGTCGATCAGCTTCGGTTATTTGGCCAAGTATGATATCGGTACACTATTTCCCGTTTATGCCGCGGTCATGCTGGTCTCACTGTTGTTGTTAATACGGTTTCCGAAGGTTTCCGGATATCAGTCGGCCGGCAAAAAAATGCAAGTGTGGGTCTTGTTCAAAAACCGCAAGCTGATGATCTATATGGGCATCAATCTGGTGCTGCAAATTACGTTAGGCTACTATTACTCGTTCTTTCCGATCTATTTCCGCGAGCTCGGGGCGGACAACGTATTGATCGGCTGGTCCATGGTCATTTCCTCGCTGAGTGAGATTCCTTTCCTGCTCTTCGCCGATCGGATTATGAAGCGGGTCCGCTTGACGCATATTTTGCTGGTCTCCGGTGTAGCTACGGCGCTTCGCTGGTTTGCCTTTTCGTTCACGGAGAATCCGTATTGGGTGCTGCCGGCGCAATTGCTTCACGGCCTTATTTTTATCGTGCTTACGGTAACGATGGCCATGTATATTAACCGCGAGGTTCCCAAAGAGCTTAAGGCGAGCGGCCAGACGCTCAACGGACTGCTAAGTCTTGGGGTTGCGCGGATTATCGGCAGCTTTTTCGGCGGGTTTGCGAGCGAAGCCTTCGGAATGAGGAACGTCTTTTTTTACAACGCATGGATTGCAGTCATTTGTACGGCAGGTATCGTCTGGCTCATACTGAAGGAAAAGAAAGCCGCATCGGTTCAGACAGCGGATAAGGGAGTGTACAACGGGTGAAACGGGTTGTAGTGACGGGATACAAAGCCGCGGAGCTGGGGATTTATTCTCTCAAGCATCCGGGCATCCCGATAATTAAGAAGGCGATTAAGAAACAAATCGTGGCTTTACTGGACGAGGGGCTGGAGTGGGTTATCGTCAGCGGCCAATGGGGAGTGGAGCTGTGGGCGGCCGAAGCCGTGCTGGAGCTGCAGGAAGAGTACGATACGGTTCAGCTGGCTGTCATTACGCCGTTCCTGGAGCAGGATGAGAACTGGAGCGAAGAGAAGCGAAGCGTGTACAGCAGCATATTGCAGCGCGCGAATTACGTGAACAGCGTAACCAAAACCAAATACGACGGACCGTGGCAGTTTAAGGAGAAAAATAAATTTTTGCTCCGCAATTCCGACGGAATCATCGTTTTGTACGATGAAGAAAAGGAAGGCTCGCCGAAATTCATCAAGGAACAGGCGCTGCACCTGGCGAAGCAGCACGATTACCGCATCTTAAGCATTACGGCGAATGATTTGCAAAATATTGTGGAAGAAGAGCAGTTCGAATACTAAAACATTCTCCCGTATCATATACATGTATCACACTTAGGGAAACTAAGTGCAAATTGGAGGGATTGCTATGGGAGAAGAATTTCAAAAGGATGAAGTGTTGGTTGAGGCCGAGGTTGAAGAAGTAATTGTAAGCGCTTCAGAAGAAGAATCCGAAGCTGCTGTCGATGAAGTGGATGATGAAGAAGTGGAAGAAGAAGCTGATGATGATGCCGGTGAAGAAGCCGGCGATGACGATGCTGAAGATGCAGAGGATGCCGATGAAGATGAGGAAGTAGCGGAGGATGACGGTGAGGATGAAGAAGCCGACGCATCGTCCGAAGCAGAGGAAAGTTCAGAGCCTGCCGAATAACGTTTTGACTCCAAATCCCTTCTCCAAAATATGATATCAATGAACCTGTTCAGCGATGAGCAGGTTTTTTTATTATATTGAAGTGTCTTTCCAATATATACTGGATCAATGTTAAAATTACCAGGAAAGAAACTGCAAGAAAAGAATACACAAAATTTGTTAGGCAGGAGTTGAAGAGGTTGGATCTTAACAAACTGATAACGCTTATACAAGAGCACACTGATGGTAATGATTTTACTGGTGGGATTTCGGATAACGACATTGAAAAAATCGAATGTAAATTAAATGTTGAGTTTCCACGAAGCTATAAATGGTTTCTGGGAAACTATGGTTCGGGTGGGATGTTCGGTGTGGATATACTAGGTTGTGGGAAATCTAATAATCCTTCTGTAGTAATAAATACAGAAAGGCTTCGTAATAATCTTGGACTACCACATGAATACATTGTCATTGAAAACTGTGATGAGTTTTATTATTGTCTTGATACTAATAATTTGTTGGATGGTGAATGTCCGATTATATCATGGGATAGAGTGGCTGGATTCGGTGGGAAACGAGCAGAAAGCTTTCATGAATTCTTAGTTGATAGACTAATTGACGCTAAAGAGAACTGGGATGATGACGTATAGGGGGTAGTAATATAAACATCTATCAACTGGAAGTCAGGTAGTTATTGATTTTCTGAAAATCCATGTATAATAGGTTCTAGTCAGGCAGTTGGAAAGGATGTATGAATAAACGTGATAACGATTACCGACTACAGTGTAGAATTAATTAAAGATCCGTTCGGCATTATTCCCGGCAAGCGGGTTGAATTCGTGCTCGACATCGAGGTTCCGGAGGACGACGAGCTTTATTCGGAGAATGGACTGTATGTCCGCGTCATTTACGGTGTGCAGGATGAGGACGAACGCATTGTGAAATACGAGATTCACGAGCGGGGTACAGAGCAATACCTGGAGTTTGACATGGAAGACGACGAGGTGGCCGTCGTGGAAGCCTTTTGCAGGGAGCATTGGAAGGTAGCGCTGGATTCCTAGTACAGCGAAGCAGAGGCCGGCGTTATGCCGGCATGCCTGCTGTCCGTCGTTCCGTCGGCTAACTGTTCTCCTGCCCGCGGTGATGCGGACAATAGGCTTTCATCAGTGCAATCGTCTCTTCATCCAGCTCGGCTCCCCTATGTTGAAGCCCTTCGGTGATTCGGGTAAACTTCGGTTCCTTCAAGTTTTGTCCGAACTTGTACTTCGCTGTCATCTCTTCGATCCGGATCCGCACGATAGAGGTTGCTTTCAGCTGCGCAGCGTAATCCTTGTCTTCAGCATCTATCGGCTCGTAGCCGCCTTCAGGCTGCAGCTTCTTCATAAATGCGGCAAGCGCCGTCGCCTTTTCCCCGGGCTCGGTTACGATTTCCGCCCGGCCCTTGATCATGACCGACTTGAAGTAGGCCGTTGCCGGACAAGCCAGCTTCGGATCGAGAAAATAAGAAGGAATAATCGCATATTCCTTGGCTACGGCAAACGTGACTCTCGTATCGGATTTCAGGTTGGTCATTTTTTGTCCGACTTTGCTGCCGTGAAAATAAAGGCTTCCCCCGGTGTACACGAAGTTAAGAGGTGTGATCTCCGGCCAGCCGCCTTCTCCGACCGTCCCTAGAAACCCATAGCTCATCTCATGCAAAAATTGTGCTGTTTCTTCGCTATCCATCACTTCAAATTCATTTCTTCTCATCGGTTGTCTCCCTTCTAAATCACCAATTATGCAAACTAAAGTACCGCAAACATTGACAAGCGAAAAGCTCCAATTTACATTATTTTTAATGGACCATTGATGTAGACGGAGGCGATTCGATGCATTTTCACATTCCTTATGAAGGCTACCGGGACAAATACCCGACCAAGCTTCTCTCCTTGTACCATTCCATCCGCGATTCAATTGTAGACGCCGTGCTGCCTTACCGGACCAAGCTGCCTTCCAGCCGGGAGCTGGCCGGATTGTATGGGGTATCGAGAGGCACGGTCAATCAGGTATACGAAATGCTGGCCGCCGAAGGCTACGTCGTAAGCGAGATCGGACGCGGAACCTTCATTTCGTACAGGACGAAGGAGATGAAGCGGGAGGACCCGCTTGAGGCGGCCTATACACTCTCGGAATGGGGACAGCGGGTGGAAAGCCATTCTTATCCTCGTGCGGCGGGCATACCTGCACATTCGGATGAGGGTATGCGGCGTATCGATTTCCATATGTTCGCGCCGGATTTGGCATGGTTTCCGCAGGAGGAGTGGAACCGGTGTCTGTACGCACAAGCGAGAAAGCTCAGCATGGCGGAAGGCCGCGCATACGGCAGCTTGGTTCAAGCCCAAGGCGACGAAGCGCTTCGCGAGGGCATAGCGCAATATTTGCGCAGAGCAAGAGGGATAGCGGTCGATGCCGGTCAAATCATCGTGGTCAGCGGCTCCATGCAGGCTATCGCTTTCGCGGTGCAGCTGCTCGTTAACAAAGGGGAGCATGTGATTGTTGAGAATCCGGGCTTTCTTGGTATTCAGCGGGCGGTGCAATCCGTCGGAGGAACGTGCATCCTCGCCGATGTGGACGAGTTTGGAATGATACCGGACGATTGGGACGCAAGGCTGCTCTTCGTCACCCCAGGCAGACAGTTTCCTACAGGCTCCGTGCTGAGCATGGAACGAAGACAACAGCTGCTCGGCTGGGCCTATGAGAAGGGAGCCATCATCGTAGAGGACGATTACGACAGTGAATTCCGCCATCGCGGCAAGCCGTTGGAGCCGCTGAAGGTGTTGGACCGCCATGAAAGAGTGATCCACATCGGCTCTTTCAGCAAGACACTGCTTCCCAGCGTAAGAATCGGCTACGCAGTGGTACCACAAGCTTTGACAAGCGCGTTCGTCAAAGCCAAGGCATTGTACGAGCTGCTCCCTACCGGTCTGCTGGAGCAGCGTACATTGGCTGCATTTATGGCCAGCGGGCAGTATGAGAAGCATTTGCGGCGTATGAAACGGGTGTACGGCCGCAAGTTCGAATGTCTGCAGCAGCTCCTTGGAGAATCGCTATCCGGGCTGTTCGATTGGGTGGAGAGCGATGCGGGGCTTCATCTTTTCGGATGGTGGAAGGGCACAGAGGAGCAATACATTCGTTACCGCGAGCGGTGCCTTGCCGCCGGCATTCGATGGTCCGATACGGAAGTCGATGATGCTGGCGGCAGGCGGCGATACGGGGTCATATTTCATTTTCCGCATTTATCGGAGCCCGATATGGCGTACGGGATTGCGAGGATGAAGGAAGCGGCGCTGACAATCGAATGATGCGGCGGCATCAGACAATTTTTTTTGCAACAGGCAGGCAATTGAAGGTACAATAGGGGAAAGAACAAGGGCTTGGCCTAGTGCGGCAAAGGCAAGGAAACCGCAGGCCCGGCAAAGGAAGGGGAAGCAATGCAGCAATCGATCGATGTGATGGGAGTCTCTTTTTCTACACTGAACTTAACCGAAACATTGGAGCATCTCACCGCACAGGCGGACCGCAAGGAAGGCGAGGGCGAGCTGTTTCATCTAATTACGGCGAACCCAGAGATCGTCATGACCTCCAGACAAGATGCTCAGCTCAAGCAGATTATGGATGCCGCAGGGCTCGTTACGCCTGACGGAATCGGCATTGTCATGGCTGCCAAATGGAAAGGCACGCCGCTGCGTGAACGCGTGACGGGGTTTGATATTTTGACGGGCATGCTCGAGATCGGCAGCCGCAAAGGATATTCGTTCTATTTCCTTGGAGCGGACGAAGAGACGAGCCGCAAATCGGTGGAAACGATCATGGCCCGCTATCCGGGCGTGCGTATTGCAGGGAGGCAGAACGGCTTTTTCGATAAAAAAGACGAGGACCGGATCGTACGCGAGATCGGCTCGGCGAAGCCGGATTTTCTGATCGTGGCGATGGGGGCCCCTTACTCGGAGAAATGGATTAATAAGTACCGGACGGTACTGAATGCGAAGATAACCTTCGGTGTCGGAGGCAGCCTCGATGTGATCGCAGGGAAAGTGAAGCGAGCTCCTGTGGTGTGGCAGAAGCTGCATGTGGAATGGCTGTACCGGCTGCTGTCGAATCCTTCGAGATGGCGCAGACAGCTCGTGCTGCCGAAATTCGCCTGGAAGGTCATAACAGGCAAAGCCTAAAACCAAAAAGCCCTTGTACCGCACGGTTTGTGGACCGTAGGCGGTTCAAGGGCTTTTTTACTGACGGATAACGTACGTGCTCCGAAGCGGGCTAAAATGCATTCAAGCCGTTCAACGAAGATTAAGATGCGTCGGCGTCCTGCGCCCATTCCTTCAGCTTGCGGTCCGACGGTAGGAAGAACGTCAGCAGGCCGAGCAGAGGCAGAAAGCTGACCATTTGTATGACGACAGGCAAATGGAACTTGTCGATCAGGCTGCCCAGGGCGACGGCTCCCAGCGCACCGAGACCGAAAGCCATGCCGGTGATGAGTCCGGACACGGTACCTACTTTGCCGGGAATGAGCTCCTGTGCATACACAACCGTCACGGAGAAGCTCGACAAAATGATGAAGCCGTTAATAAGCAGGATGACATAGGCCCAGAGCTCGTTGGCGTAAGGCAAGACGATGGCGAGCGGAGCCGAGCCCAGCATGGAAAAGAAAATCATGTTGCGCCGGCCGAACCGGTCGGCCAGCGGTCCTCCGATGAACGTTCCTAACGCTCCGGCTGCGGCGAACAGAAAAATGTAAATTTGCGCATGCTCCAGCGAAACATGGAACTTGTCCATCAAGTAGAACGGGTAATAGATGGATACGCCCGAATGGTACCACGATCTTGCGAAGACCAGGAACACGAGTAGAACGACCGCGAAGGTGATCTGCTTCTTCCGGGCGGGACTGACCTTGCGTACGGCCGACGATTTGACCGGGCGCGGGTGCGCAGCCAGGTAGCCGCCGTACCATTTGGCAATGTATATTTGCACGACAATGGCCAGTCCGGCTACCAGCGTAAACCAGATCGCTCCGCGCTGGCCGAGCGGCACGAAGATGAGTGCCGTCATGATGGAAGCAAGCGATTGTCCGGCGTTGCCGCCGACCTGGAAGATCGACTGGGCCAGACCCCGGCGCGAGCCGCCGGCCATATAGGCGACGCGGGAGCCTTCCGGATGAAAGACGGCGGAACCGAGTCCGACCAGCATAACCGAGAGCAAAATGAGCCAATAGTTAGGCGAAAAGGCCAGACCGAATACCCCTAAACAAGTCATACCCATACCGAGCGGGAGCATGTAGGGGGAAGGCTTGCGGTCCGAATAGAGACCGACTACGGGCTGCATGATGGATGCAGTCATGTTGAGGGCAAATACGATAATGCCTGCCTGCATATAGTTCAGGTTCATCGTATCTTTCAAAATCGGTAAAATGGCAGGAATAATGGATTGAATGGAATCGTTAAACAAATGAACGATACTGATAGCTAACAAAATGCGCAAAACGGTTGGTTTCGTATCGGGCTGCGGCGCTTGCTGCATTCTTGGCTGCGCTGCCGCGGTGCCGGTCTGTGCTGCTTGCATGACGTTAAGTTCTCCTCTGCTGCTACGTTGTTGTAATTGTTGTAAACACACGGAAAAGCCACGCAGCTTTTACGCTGCATGGCCGGAATCAAAGCTTTAGGACGGATGAATTCGTCCTAGAGCCTCTCCCATTTTCACTTTGCTGCCGACCTTCAAGTCGCTCCGGACGTCGAATGTATCGCTCTCCATAAGCAGGACGACTGTCGATCCGAACTCAAAGTACGCTAGCTCATCTCCTCGCTTCACGCGATCCGGAAGCGGGGATACGTATTGAATGCTGCTGACGTTCATCGCGCCGACCTTGACGACGGCTACTTCTCCTCCCTCATGCTGCATATAGGTGATCAACCGCTCATTACGGCTCAGCACCCGGCGCATTTGGCGAAGCCCAAACTCATTGACGGGATACACCTTGCCCGGAACATGCTCTTTCTCGATAATCGTTCCGTCGATTGGGGTGTGAATGCGATGGTAGTCCGTCGGGCTCAAGTAAAGAACCATATAGAACCCGTTCTTGTAATTGACGGTGCGCGGAGAGAAGTTCAGCAGCTCTTCGACCGTATAATCTTGTCCCTTGACATTAACGATCAGCCCTTCGCTGATCGGGCCAATGCCTGTAATCGCGGCATCGACGGGGCTGACCACAGTTTGCTCCGCCTGATCGATGGGGCGCAGGCCGCTTTTTAACCGTCTCGTGAAAAAATCGTTCAAAGACGCGTATTCGCTAAGCTGCTTCTCGGCGTCTTCGACGGGAATGCCATATAGTTTGGCAAAACGCGGGATGAAGCCGCGGCTTGCTCGTGATTTTGCAAAAGCTCCGGTCAAGCGGGAAATCGACTTGCGGGACGAAAGCTCCGTCAGCAAGCGGAAAAAGGGTTTCATCATGACTTCACATTCACCTGTTTCTTCAATAGTCTGGGTATACCGATTATCTTGACATATAACCTGTTTTAACGCAAGAAAAAAAGCAGGCCATGCCACCAGCTGCAGCGGCAAAAAAACGATTGCGTACATGCGTATCCTTGCTACAATGAAAAAGAAGGTGAAACTGCGAACATCATCCAATATTGCCTAACGAAAAGAGGAGAACAGGTTATGCCTAATGTCGATTGGCCCTTATCACAGCTGCAAGCCTATCAACCTGAATTGACGGCTGAAGCTGATTTTGACGCATTTTGGGAGCGGATGAAAGCGCATTCCCAGTCGGTTCCTTTGAACGCCAAGCTTACTTGGGTAGAGGATTATCCGGTCAAAAGCGTCCGAGTCTACGATGTAGTATATGAAGGAACAGATGGAACGCCGGTACATGGATGGTATGTTGTGCCCGCTGCTGAGGCGGCGAAAGGCACATTGCCTGTCATCGTCAAATATCACGGATATAACGGAAATCGCGGAAAGCCGCATGAATTGCTCCAGTGGGCCGCGATGGGGATGGCGGCTTTCGCCATCGACGCGAGAGGCCAGGGAGGCTTAACGCCGGACTTGGCTGCTTACCCTCAAGGCAGCGTTAGCGGTTGGATGACGCTCGGCATTCTCGATCCGAATACATACTATTATCGCAACGTCTATATCGATTGCCTCCGGGCGTTGGACTTCGTATGTTCTCGGGAAGAAATCGATACGAGCCGCATTGCCGTATACGGCGGAAGTCAAGGCGGAGGACTTGCGCTGGCCGCAGCGGGATTGGATTCCAGGCCTAAGCTGGCCATGCCGTATTATCCGTACTTGTGCCATTTTCGCCGTTCGGTGGAAATGCATAACGGTGGACCTTATGTGGAGATCAAAAACTGGTTCCGACGGTTCGATCCGGATCACTCGCGCGAGGAGCAGGTGTACCGGACGCTCAGCTACTTTGACGGGATGAATATGGCATCGCGCGTTCGGGCTCGTACTTTGATGGCCATTACACTGCAGGATACGATCTGTCCTCCGTCAACTTGCTTTGCCGCCTACAATCATTTGTCCTGCGAAAAAGAATTGAAGCTGTACCACGATTACGGCCATGAGGGGCTGCCGTTTCACGAAGAAGAAATGATGCGGTTCATCCAGAAATATATTTGAATGAACCGTTGACATTTGTTTCAATCATGTTAATATGATTATTGTCACTAGGGGAGCCGCAAGGCTGAGACTGGATCGATAGATCCTAGACCCTCTGAACCTGATCTGGATCGTACCAGCGTAGGGAAGTGGAGAGCGTTTCTAGCGTGTGTTAAGACTGTACATGCAACCACTTCCAGTTATGGAAGTGGTTTTTTTGTTGTATAGGCAACGATGCGCAACCCATTTCTTTGAACCCGCCGGAGGGCCCCCGGCAGGAACGGGAATACAGCTGCTCTGTTACGCTTCGCTTAATTGGCGGATCAGTCGGTCGGAGTAATGACCCCGAACATAGCAATCTATAATTGAAGGAGTGGTTGAACATGTCCAAAGGATTAAAGCTGACCGATATTTTGGTTACCATTGTCATCGCCATCGTATTCGCGATCATTTATCGTCTGTGGGGAGATGTGTCCAATGTAGTGAAGCTGGCAGGCTTTCAGCTGGAGCAGCTGATGTACGGAGTGTGGTTTATGGCTGCAACCGTTGCCGCTCTTATAATTCGTAAGCCGGGTGTAGCTTTATTGGCGGAAATAGCCGCAGCATCCGGCGAGCTGATAGCGGGCTCGCAGTACGGCGTTGAGGCGCTGACTTACGGGATTGCGCAAGGACTGCTGGCAGAGCTTGCCTTCGCTCTATTCCGCTACCGCAGCTTTTCGGCAGCTGTCGCTTGCCTGGCGGGGATCGGAGCGGCTGTGGCTTCCCTTGTCTTTGATGCATTCAAAGGCTACTTGATCGATTTGCAAACATGGAATTTGACCTTGTATCTCATCTTCCGGATCATTAGCGGCATCTTCTTCACCGGTTTGTGCGCGTACTGGCTTGTCAAAGCGTTGGAGGTTACCGGCGTAACCTCGCTCGTCAGACCGGCCAGCTCGGCGGATTATCAGGCACTGGAGCGTAAGCAATGAGTGCCGTCTGCACCTCTGTCGACGGCTTGCGTCTGAAGTTTGCCGGAAGTCCGTCGCTGCTGTTCAATGATATATCCTTTTCGGTGACGGCCGGGCAAAAGGTGCTGCTGCTCGGTCCGAGCGGCTGCGGCAAATCGACTTTGCTGCAGGTGCTGACCGGATTGATTCCGAATGTGATCGAAGTTCCCGTGAAATTCGACGAAATTACGATTCCCTCTTCCTGGGGCTATGTATTTCAAGATCCGGAAACGCAGTTTTGCATGCCGTTCGTCGATGAAGAGATTGCCTTCGTGCTGGAAAATCTCGGGGTACCCCGCGAGCGGATGAAGGCTATGATCGAGGATGGGCTGAGGCGGGTCGGGCTGCATTTGCCCGATCTGCACATGCCGATCCAATCGATGTCGCAAGGGATGAAGCAGCGGCTCGCCATCGCGTCCGTACTGGCGCTGGAGCCGGATGTGCTGTTCTTCGACGAGCCGACGGCGCTGCTCGACCCGGAAGGGACGAAGCAAGTATGGGACACGATAAAGGCTGTAGCAGATCAGAAGACGGTGCTCATCGTGGAGCATAAGATCGATGAGATCGTCGATTTCGTGGATCGAGTCGTGCTGTTCTCCGCCGACGGGGCTATCATAGCTGACGGACCGCCGCAGCAGGTGTTCGAGCAAAACGAAGCCAAGCTGCAGGAATACGGGATTTGGTATCCCGGCGTATGGGACGATTACAAGGAAAGCGCAACTTATAAAGCCTTGAGCAGTCGAGGCAGACGTACGCCGCGTACGCCGCTTGCAGCGGAAACGCCCGAGGCGCCAGCCTCGCCTGGAAAAGGGCTGCTTGCGATCCGCGATTGGTCCGCCTACCGAGGTCGGGAAGCGAAGCTGCATGTTACCGAAGCGCAGGCTGGGGCGGGCGAGTGGATCGCCGTTGTCGGCGAAAACGGGGCCGGCAAAAGCACGCTGCTGCAGGCGATGATGCAGCTGATCGCGACCGGCGGCGGGAGCTACGAGCTCGCCGGGCGGAGCGTCAAAGGCTTCAAGGACGTCGCAGACGCGGCCGCCTATGTGTTCCAGAATCCGGAGATGCAATTCGTCACGAACTCGGTTCTTGACGAGGCTGCCTTCGGATTCCGGCGAGACCGCGCCGCTGATGCGGAGCGGCTTGCACTTGAGCTGCTGGCCGAGTTCGGCCTGCAGGCACAGCAAGCGCAGCATCCGTATCAGCTGTCGCTGGGGCAGAAGCGCCGTCTCAGCGTGGCGACGGCGATGGCGAAGGAGCAGCGGCTCGTGCTGCTTGATGAGCCTACGTTCGGGCAGGATGCGGCGAACACGTTCGCCATCCTGGAGAAGCTGGAAGCATGGCGGCAGAAGGGGACGACGATTGTGATGGTAACGCATGATCTGCATATCGTGGACAGCTTCGCTACCCGGGTGTGGGTGGTGGAGCGGGGAGAGCTTGTGCAGGACCTGCTGCCGGCCGATTATTTGCAAGCCTTGGGCACGAATTTAGAGGCCAAAACGGCGGCGGACCCGGGCGAAGCTCGAACGGATGATAGAATCGAAATGATGAAATGAACGATGGCAAAGGATTGGTAAGAAAGGGAAGTGAGAGCTGTGGACAACCTGATGGCATATGACGAAACCTGGCTTCACCGGGTAAACCCTTGCTTCAAGCTGCTGCTGTCGCTGGCGTTGTTCTTTGTCGTGCTGTTCACGGACAATATTAACGTCATGATCAATGTAACGTTGGCGCAGCTGCTGCTGCTGCTGTGCTTCTCCGGGCATCCGCTGCGCCGGCTTCTATTGCTCATGCTGCCGTTTGTGCTGCTGTTCGTTTCCTCATCCATGTCGATGATGATGTTCGGCAAAGGGGATACGACCTGGCTCAAGTGGGGGCTTGTGCACGTAACGGAGGAAAGCTTCTACCGCGGTTTGCATATAGGATTCAAAACCGTCAACATGGCATTGACCGGCCTGACCTTTGCGTTGACGACACGGCCTGTCGCCTTGTTTTACTCGCTGATGCAGCAATGCAAGCTGCCGCCCAAATTCGCTTACAGCTTCATGGCGGCGCTGCGGCTGATCCCGATCATGGTCGGCGAGTTCCAGACGCTCGGCATGGCTTTGAAGGTGCGAGGCGTCAAACGCCGGGTCGGACTCGGCGGTGTTTACGAGACGCTGCGGCTGTATGCGATCCCGCTGCTTGCGCAGAGCATCCGGCGGGCGCAGCGGATCGCCGTCGCTATGGAGGCAAAGCGCTTCTCGGCGGCGCGCGAGCGGACGTATTATTACCGCATCGGCTTCTCGATGCTCGATGCGTACTTACTGCTGTACGTCGCTGCCGCTCTCGGCGCTGCGGTGTACATAGGCCTGCATTTTCCTTATGTTTCTATAGGCGATGTAAGATATAAAGTTATGTAACAACCAAAAACATTGGAGTGGGAGGATCATAACATGAAATTTTCCGAAGAGCTGCGGCTTGCCGTAGAAGACAGCTGGAGTGCGAGCTTCCAGCACCCGTTTGTGCAAGGCATCGCGGACGGCACACTGCCGCTCGCGTGCTTCAGGTATTACGTCCTGAATGATGCGTATTACTTGTCCCAATTTGCCCGTGTCCAATCGATAGGCGCCGCCAAAGCGGATGACCTGTACGTCTCCAACCGGATGACGGTCCATGCGCAAGGTACCTATAATGCGGAGCTGTCGCTGCATGAAACGTTCGCCAAGCAAATGGGCATTACAGCCGAGGAGCGCGCCGCGTTCCAGCCGGCTCCTACCGCCTATGCTTATACATCGCATATGCACCGCGCTGCATATAACGGGCATCTTGGCGATATTATCGCAGCGATTTTACCATGCTATTGGCTGTACTTCGAGATCGGCGAAAAGCTGCAAGGCTCCGCGCCGGACGAGCCCATTTATCAAGAGTGGATCAAAGCCTACGGGGGAGAATGGTTCCGCGACCTCGTGCAGGAGCAGATCGACCGTCTGGACGCTATTGCGGAGAAAGTGACGGAGGCGGACCGTCAGCGGATGAAGCAGCATTTTATTATCAGCAGCCATTATGAATATATGTTCTGGGAAATGGCCTATACTCAGGAAACATGGCCAACGTATAAATAGCATAGAGATTTCGGCGTCGGGTGCTGCGGTAGTGCCCGGCGTTTTTTTGCTGCAGAAAAAAATGTAGCGGAATAATTGAACGTTGGTTATAATACAATTGTAAAATGTAAACGCTATCATTTGACTGTTGTATATTTTACCAATTGAAGCAGTCAGGCTAAACATCTTAACGATAAGCGGAAGGAGAGCTTATGAAAGCCAAAGCGAAGAGCTACCATGAAATTGCGAATTCCCCTAAATTCAAGGCTCTGATGAGCCGAAAAAAGCGATTTTTGCTGCCGGTATCGCTATTCTTTTTCGCGTATTACTTCACGCTGCCGCTTTTGACCTCCTATTCGACGGTTTTGAACCGTCCGGCCTTCGGTCCCGTATCCTGGGCATGGATCTTCGCTTTTTCGCAGTTCATTATGACCTGGGTGCTGTGCATTGTGTATTCGAGAAAATCAGCCCAATATGACAAAATGATCGAGTCGATCCGAGAAAATGCAATGTAATTAAATACCATTTATTTTGACTTCGCGCACCCTAACTTGCTTGCTCACATTTGGAGGTGGATTCTAAGATGAATACGACCGCATTCATTTTGTTCCTTGGCATCGTGGCGCTCACCTTGATCATTACGTATTTTGCAGCGAAAAAAACGAACTCGACAAGCGAGTTTTATACGGCGGGCGGCGGGCTGACAGGCTGGCAGAACGGGCTCGCTATTGCAGGCGACTATATGTCGGCAGCGTCATTTTTGGGGATTGCCGGGACGATTGCGCTGTCGGGCTTCGACGGATTTTTTTACAGCATCGGCTTTCTGGTCGCTTATTTGGTCGTCCTGTATCTCGTGGCGGAGCCGCTTCGCAACTTGGGCAAATATACTATGGCCGATATGATCGCAGCCCGTTTCGACGATAAAAAAGTGCGCGGTGTCGCGGCGCTGAACACGATCACGATCTCCATCTTTTATATGATAGCGCAGCTGGTGGGGGCAGGATCGTTGATCAAGCTGCTGCTTGGGCTGGATTATACGACCTCCGTGCTTATTGTAGGTGCCTTGATGACCGTCTACGTAGTGTTCGGCGGGATGCGGGCAACGTCCTGGGTGCAAATTATTAAGGCGATGCTTTTAATGGCGGGAACATTCATTGTTTCGATCATCGTCTTCGCCAAGTTTAATTTCAGCATTACCGATATGTTCGAGCAGATGAAGGCGGCCACGCCGCTCAAGGAGAGCTTCCTCAACCCGGGCAATAAATACAAGGTTCCGCTGGATACGCTGTCGTTGAATCTGGCTCTGGTGCTGGGCACGGCGGGACTGCCGCATATTTTGATCCGGTTTTTCACCGTAAAAGACGCTCCGACCGCCAGAAGCTCCGTTGTTCATGCGACTTGGCTGATCGGGATCTTCTATATTATGACGATCTTCCTCGGCTTCGGCGCGGCGGCATTCGTCGGGTATGACAACATTGTGGCTGCTGATAAAGGGGGCAATATGGCGGCTCCTCTGCTGGCCAAGGCGCTCGGCGGCGATTTCTTCTTCGCCTTCATTTCGGCGGTAGCCTTCGCCACCATCCTTGCGGTAGTGACAGGGCTCGTGCTGTCCGCCGCTTCGGCGTTCGCGCACGACTTCTACACCCATATTCTGCGCAAAGGCAGCGCCTCGGAAAAGGAGCAAATGAGCGTCGCGCGCTGGGCTTCGGTAGGGGTTGCAATCGTGTCGATCGTGCTGTCCTTGTTCGCGCAAAAGCTGAACGTGGCGTTCCTCGTGTCCGTGGCGTTCGCGATAGCGGCAAGCGCCAATTTGCCGGTTATTTTGTTCACGATATTCTGGAAGCGATTCAACACGGCCGGCGCCGTCACAGGAATGCTCACCGGTCTTCTGAGCGCGCTCATTCTGGTTGCGTTAAGTCCCAGTGTGTGGAGCCCGGAAGCCGGCAAGGCGATTCTCGTAGGGCAGGCCTGGTTCCCGTATGCGAATCCGGGTATCGTCTCGATCCCTCTCGGGTTCATAGGGGCTATGGTCGGCTGCTGGTTATCGCGGCCCTCCGATTCGGCGAAGTACGAGGAAATATTGGTGAAGGCGAATACGGGCATCAAGCTGTAATTGATGGCTTCGTGTGGGTCTGAAGGTGTGACCCTTAGGAAGGTAAAGCTATGCTGCTGCGCCTGATGGCGGGCGTACCGGTCATTTGTAATGAACAACCTCCAATTCCGCTTGGCTCAAGCGGATTGGAGGTTGTTTTATGTTAGGGGTGGGGCGGTATCGGAAAAGCTACGAGAGTTGGGCTGGGAAGAGGCAATTTGTTGGTAGTGTGAGCGCGTGCTAGCGATCTGAATTCCATTTTGCGCGTAGGAGCGGAGATTCGGTGGTTTGAGGCGGGCGATGGAGTAACTTATGGGTTTTATGATTGTTGGCGCAAGCGATCGGACCGTAGATCCGTTATTTCTCTCGAAACCGGGGAAAACGGGAGGGCTGCGGACATAGGTTCCGTTATTCGGCTAGAATCGTGCGAAAATGGGTCATTTTGGAGCAAATAAGGGCTTCTCAGTCCGATCACCCTCATTTGTAGGGTGAATTTTGCCAAATAGCGGAACCAGTGTCCGATATCCTGTTGCGAACAGCCGGGGCTTGGCAAGCTGTTACTATAATCGCTCACCTTACCTGCTAACGTGAACTATTGATCATTACCAGTTACTTTGTCTGGAACACCCGATTGTTCTCATTAACAGTTACCTTTGCTACTATATGCCGATTGTTGCTCATTACCAACTACATGTGCCTTCAACACATCAATTGTTGTTCACTACCATTCTAACTCTGCTAGCCGTATTGCTAGTTACTAACCCATGATACTCAACGCATGTTACTCACTACTACTTTTTGACCGTGCCGCAGCTATCTTCTTCTCATTTCAAAAAACTCGCAGCCTTTTCTGTCATGGTAGGTAACATCGCTGACTCCAGATTGGGTTACGATGAATGTATCCGTAAACCGGATAATAACGACTCCTGAATCGACGATTTGGTCGTCTTGAAACACGCGTACGTGGACCTGCCGGTCCATCGCTTCTTGGAAATCCTGCTCCGTTATGAGCTTGCGGTTAGCCATACAATTAATCTCCCTGATTCGCAAAAGTATGTTTCTTATTATAGCAGATGATATAGGGCCGGCCTAGCATAACTGGATACCGCCGTGGCCATCTCCCGTGCGTGTAGCGCTACGTCTGTATCCGCTCACCGTACCGCGCCAGCACGCCGCAAGTGTCGCCGTACCCGCGCCCGCCTCAGCTCAATGTGCCCCCGCATCCACGTAGCTTTGCCCTCGCTCACCATGCCGCGCCTCCTCCTGCTATGGGCTCCGCGTGTCTCGGCCCATGTTGGCTCTGCACCCGCCGGCCATCACCATGCTAGCCTGCATGTCTCCGTGCCGAACGCCTCGCCGCACCCGCTAGGAGTGACGAATAACAGGGGTTATGGTATGGTAAAGTGGAACTTTTATATGTAAGAAAACGGAAAAAAGATCGGAGAGGTGAAAGCCGGAGGTGCGGATAAAACGCGGGATAGCGCTAAGCCTGCTGGCGGCGCTTTGTTTGTTCAATTACATACGCAATGATACGCCCGATCAGGACCCTTATATGATCACCGACTACAGCCGCCTGCATCCGGTCAAAGTAGAACGGATCATCGAAGGCCGGGAGGAGGAGCAGCTGATCCGGATCGTCCGCGAGGCGGCAGCATCGGGCCGCTCTATCTCCATAGCCGGTCAGCGCCACAGCCAGGGCGGCCATACATACTATAAGGATGGCATCGTAGTGGATATGACGCATTACAACAAGGTGCTGTCCGTCGACACGCAAGCCAGGAAAATTCGCGTCCAGGCAGGCGCCACATGGGAGGACGTGCAGGATGCGGTCAATCCGTACGGGCTTGCGGTCAAGACGATGCAATCGCAAAATATTTTTACCGTCGGCGGCTCTATCAGCATTAACGCGCACGGCAGAGACATCCGCAATGGCTCCTTGATCAAGAGCGTGGAGTCGTTTCGGCTGCTGAAGGCCGATGGGCAGGTCATTCAGGTGAGCCGTACGGAGAATGCGGATCTATTCCCGCTTGCGCTCGGAGGCTACGGGCTGTTCGGGCTGATTTTGGACGTGACCTTAACGCTGACGGAGGATGAAGTCTACAAGGTGACGACCGACGCGGTGAAGGTGGACGAATACAGCCGTTATTTTGCGAGCAGCGTCAAAGCGAATCCGGACGTCCATATGCATATTGCCCGTATCTCGATTGCACCGGATCATTTTCTAGACGAAATGTACGCGATCAATTATACCGTTGACAAGGAAGCCGAGCTGTCCCGGTACAGCAAGCTTGTTACACGAGAGCCGTGGGTCATTCCAACGAAGCTCATGTTTCACTTGAACCGCTCGTCCGATTGGGGAAAAAACGTGTTCTGGGAGCTGCAGCGCTATTATTTTTCCGGGCAGCAGCAAAAGCTCATCAGCCGCAATAATGCGATGCGCTCCGAATCTGCTTTTATGGAATACCGCGAGGCGGGGTACAACGATCTTTTGCAGGAATATTTTATTCCGGTAGACCGGTTCGCCGGGTTTGTCGACAGCATGAAGACCGTGCTCCGCAAGGAGGACATGAATCTTCTTAATATCACGGTCCGATACGTCAATCGAGATCAGGAAGCGGTATTGTCTTACGCCAAGGAAGATATGTTCGCGCTCGTTTGCCTGTTTCAGACGCCACTGTCAGATCAGGGCCAGCAGAAGGCGAAACAGGGCGTTCAGGCCATTTTGGATCAAGTTCTGCAGCATGGAGGGACGTATTATTTACCTTATGCGGCATATCCGAGCATGGAGCAGTTTCACGCGTCGTATCCGCGGTACAAGGAATTTTGGGCCAAGAAGTTGGAGTACGATCCGAACGGGCTGTTCATGAACTATTTTTACGAGCAATATCATTGAGCTGGCTGAGGCCCGGCAGGTTCGCCGGGAACAGCTTTACAGGGGGGAATCCGTACGATGGGGGACAGCCGCTGGCTTATCCGTTCGCAAAGTCTAGTCACGTTAGCTGCGGGCATGATTTATCCTTATTATTTGCTTTTTTTGAAAAATCTCGGCAACAGCTATTCGAAATACGGTCTGGCTTTTGCCATATTTACGATCAGCTCGGCTGCTGCCTCTCAGTGGTTAGCAGGGCGGCTCGACAAGCAGGCGCATCTCATCCTGTTCAGCAGCTCTGTAGGGATGATGCTCGCCATGCTGCTATTCCCATGGATATCGTCTTATACACAGGTGCTTATCGTTCAGCTGGCGATGGGAGCCTTCAATGCGATGCAAAAAACAAGCGAGAGATTGCTGCTTGCCGACACCACCGAAAGAGGAGCCAGAGGGCAAACGATAGGCTCTTATCATTTTTGGACTTCCATCGCCTCGGGCTTTGCTGTTCTGCTCGGAGGCTACTTGATTGATTGGCTTACGATCAACGCGTTATTTTACGCTAGCGCAGCGGTTTACGGCTTCAGTGCGTGGGCTGTATGGCGAAATCGGACCGCGAACTGACTAAATATTTCGCAATGCGAAATATTTTTGTTTGCAAGTGAAACCTTTTGTCGATTTATGCGTATTATCATGGTTGGCACGAAACTATTACATGCAACCATGGAGAGGAAGATTTATAAAAATGCATCATCGGGAACAAGACGGCTGGCGTAAGGACATCGCTCCTTATGAGAGACCTGACATCAAGCACAGCGTTTGGCAAATTATTAACACGGTTGGGCCGTTTTTCCTGCTTTGGTATTTCGCCTATATGAGTTTATCAGTATCGTATTGGCTGACCCTGGCATTAGCCATTCCGGCGGGAGGGTTTCTGGTTCGCATTTTTATTATTTTTCATGATTGCTGCCACAAATCGTTCTTTAGAAATAAAACCGCAAATGAAATCGTCGGGACGTTAACCGGCATTATGACCTGCTGCCCGTACAATCAATGGCGTCACAGCCATTCGGTGCACCATGCGACAAGCGGCAACTTGGACAAGCGGGGAACAGGAGATATTTGGACGCTTACGGTCGATGAATACGTGTCTGCTTCCTGGCTGAAACGGCTCATATACAGGCTGTACCGCAATCCGATTTTTATGTTCGGACTGGGACCAATTTATATTTTTTTGATCGACTACCGGTTCAACCGCAAGAACGCCGGGTTCAAGGAACGGATGAACACCTATATTACTAATCTCGGTATCGCTGGAATCATCGCTCTGCTCTGTTGGATCATTGGCTGGCAAGCGTTTCTTCTGGTACAGGGGCCAATCTTCTTCATTTCGGGGATAGCCGGCATTTGGCTGTTCTACGTCCAGCACCAATTTGAGGATACGTACTACGAGCAAGAAGAGGAGTGGGACTACGTCAAGGCGGCTTTGCAGGGAAGCTCGTTTTACAAGCTGCCGAGGGTGCTTCACTGGATTACTGGTAATATCGGCTTTCATCATATTCATCATTTGAGTCCCAGGGTACCTAATTATTATTTGGAAACCGTTCATAACTCGAATTCCTTTTTGAGAGATGTCAAGACCATAACACTGCTGACGAGCTTAAAATCGCTGCAGTTCCGGATTTGGAACGAGCAGAGCAAGCAATTCGTCGGCTTCAAAGATATTAAACGGCTGGCAGCACTACAAACCCAGACAGCGAAAGCGTCCGGGGAGTAACGCAGATAACTTCCATACAGCAGGCTCTTGCACGGTAGAACGGTATCTACTGTGCGGGGGCTTGTTTTTTTGTACCACACGTCCATAAAACGTTCACGATTCATTAATAATCGTTGTGACTTTGGTCATAGTTGACAACGGGCCGTCAACCTACAATGAACTCATAGAATTCAACGCCCGAAGGGGGAGGAAGCACGATGGAACAAAGGGATTCGAAGAGCACGGAGCCGTCTTTGAAGGGCACATTCGCATCGGTTATGCTGCTTGCGGCGTTTCTGATCGTAACATGGGTCGGCGTTTTATGGTTGTTCGTGGCTCGCGGCTAACACCTAATACTTATCGATTGAAGGGGATGAAGTCAATGCATATGCACAAGCTGGAAAAAATCTGGATGACCTTCGGGGTATCCATGCTAATCGTATTTCTGATCGTTCTTGGAGTCGGCGCCTTCGCGCTTGGAGCCCAAACACCGGGGGATCATGCCCACGGCCAGCATCGTCAAGTAGTCGATCCGGAGACAGTGGAGCAGACCGCGCCGTTTAATGAGCTGGGCTTGAAGAAAATCGGGGAGAATGAGTACGACGCGTACATGCTTGCTTTTGCTTTCGGATACGGTCCAGAGAAGATGGAGATTCCGGCGGGAGCTACGGTACATTTTCATATTACAAGCAAAGATGTCGTCCATGGGTTTCAAATTCCGGGAACGAACGTGAACATGATGGTTGTACCCGGTGAAGTGAACCACTTGACATACAAGTTCACGAAGGCGGGAGAATATTTGGTGCTGTGCAACGAATATTGCGGTACGGCACACGAAGTGATGCAGACAAGGATTATTGTCAGCTAAACAGGGCTGATTACAAATTTCAAGGCTACAACTCAATTATATTGTGAAAAAAGTCACATGAAGACGCGAAAGCTTCGCGCAAAAGGAGTGCTGTCATGATGAACCAGGAAGCGCAAACGTTTCAACGCGGCGATTCGTCGCTGGTGCTTGCCCATATTTTATTCGCATTCTTCGCTCTGCTGCTGGGAGGGGTTGCCGGAGTCCTGCAGGGGCTCGTGCGCGGCGGTGCGATTACGCTGCCTTACGAGATCGGGTACTATCAGCTGCTGACGGCGCACGGCGTGCTGATGGCGCTTATTTTTACAACGTATTTCATCATCGGGTTTCTATATTCCGGCGTTGCCAAAACGATGGGAGGCCATCTGCTGCCGATCTCACGCAAGCTCGGGTGGCTCGGTTACGGCTTGATGACGACGGGGACGATTATCGCCACGATCCTCATTTTGCTTAACAAAGCGACCGTCCTGTACACGTTCTACGCTCCGATGAAAGCATCACCGTGGTTTTATGTCGCGCTTGTGCTCGTTGTTGTCGGAAGCTGGATGAGCGGCTTCGGTATTTTTACCCAGTACCGGTACTGGAAAAAAACGCACAACGGCAAGCTGTCTCCCTTGTTCGCCTTTATGTCCGTCGTCACGATGCTGATGTGGCTGATCGCGACGCTTGGCGTTGCCATCGAAGTGCTGTTCATGCTGATTCCATGGTCGTTCGGCTGGGTGGAAACGGTCAACGTAACGTTAAGCCGTACGCTGTTCTGGTATTTCGGTCATCCGCTCGTTTATTTCTGGCTGCTGCCTGCTTATATTTGCTGGTATGTGATCATTCCGAAAATTATCGGCGGCAAAATGTTCAGCGACGCCTTGGCACGCTTGGCCTTTGTCATGCTGCTGCTGTTCTCGATTCCGGTCGGCTTCCACCATCAGCTGATGGAGCCGGGCATTTCCTCGGTTTGGAAATACGTTCAAGTCGTGTTGACGTTCATGGTTGTTATCCCGTCGTTAATGACGGCATTCTCGCTGTTCGCTACCTTTGAGCTGCATGGACGCTCGGTGGGAGCCAAGGGGCTGTTCGGCTGGCTGAAAAAGCTTCCATGGTCCGACGTGCGCTTCTTCGCACCGTTCATGGGTATGCTCATCTTCATACCTGCCGGCGCCGGCGGGCTGATCAACGCGAGTCACCAAATGAATATGGTCGTTCACAATACGTTGTGGGTGACGGGGCACTTTCATTTGACCGTAGCGACAAGCGTTGCGCTGACATTCTTCGGCATCACGTACTGGCTGATCCCGGCGCTGACCGGCCGTGTGCTGACTCCGCTAATGCATAAGCTAGGTATCGCCCAAACGATAGTGTGGCTGGTCGGCATGTTCTTCATGTCCGGCGCGATGCACACCGTAGGCTTGTTCGGTTCTCCGCGGCGTACCGCATATACGACGTATCAGGATCACCCGGACGCCATTTTGTGGATGCCGTATCATGTCGTGATGGCAATCGGCGGAACGATATTGTTCATTGGCGTGCTGATGATCATTATGAACGTGATTATGCTGCTCCGCGCTCCGAAAGGCTACACGGAATATCCGATTGCCGAAGTTCGTGATACGGCGGAGCATACACCGGCCATTTTCGAGCGTTGGGGAGTATGGGTCGGGGTTCTGATTGTACTTATTCTCGTTGCGTACTCCGTTCCGGTTATGGAACTGCTTAACAATCCGGGCGTAGGCTCGAAAGGGATCGTGACGTGGTAAAGCAAAAGTGTTTTAATTGAACGAAAGGAGAACAGCCTCTAGTGCTGTTCTCCTTTTTGCTAACATTTTCAAGAAATTAAAATATCTCGCTGCGGTCCCTATCAATTTATGTATATTGGTCTTCTCGTTGAGCATCCCATAAGCAATATGCAACAGTAAGTATGACAGTAAAAAAGAGTATTGTGCCTAACGCATTCCACCAAATCGTATCAATTAGCATTGTTTAGCACTCTCCTCATTTGATTTTATCGAGATGTGAGGACACCGACCAAAGTTACTCACTCCAATGGAAGCCACTAAGCGAAGGACCTCTTTTATTCCCTCTGTATTTACAAATACCGCGCAATTATTTCAGCCAGCTGCATTGATAGTAAGAGCATGTCCTTACTAATTTCTATGCAAGAAGGGCCGATTCGATTCTACTCTTTTTCAACCTTCCTCAATCTCTAGCAGTGATTATGATGACCGACAAGGTCGGTGGTTATATATTCCCTCAATTCGAACACAACGATGAATGGGAGGATGAGCATCAGTGGTACGGCAGAGTCGCGAATCGAAGCAATGTATGCGACTTATATATTCCCGCGATTCAAGCCAGAGGCATGTACCGTTATTGGTCAAATCGAGTCCTTTTTTGAGGGAATATAAGGAAAACGGATGTGGGGAATGCTTACAAATCCAGTTTCGCTGCATTATAATGGAAATGGATATTAATTCCATTGCTGAGGAGGCTCTCGCGTGGCTATTGCATCTGTAAAGATGAAAACAAACGATAACCGAAAAGTATTTCCTCAAGTTTATGAGCTAAAGCCAGGTCCCGCACAAATACTACAGCTTCCTGCTTTGCAATATGTTGCGCAGGAAATGAGTACTTCCTTCCACATGAACTGGGCGGGAAGGCCGGAACCGTTGGACGAGCCGTACATCGTCTGGAAAGTGGTCAATCAGCTCAAGCGAATTTCCAAGTCGCTGAACTATAAGTTCAAGCTCATGCCGCCCGAACTGATCTGGCGTCATACGGACGCAAATAAACGCTCCTCTGTCACTCATTTGATGCAGGTTCCCGATTGTATTACCCAGGAAATGTTTGATGTCGCCAAAGCTCATGTAAGCAAGCAGCTGAGAGGCCGGCCTAATCCCGAGACGAGGTTCATCGGGGCCGGTTCTGCCTTATGCGCGCAAAAGCTTCATGTGGGGCATTACCGCGATACACAGACTACCGTTCAAGAAATTACAGCTTTTGTCGAAGAGCAAGGATATCGGGTGAAGGGGAACCGGACGGAAATCTATCTTACTCCTCCTATGCAGTGCCATCCGCCCGAGACATGGAGAACGATAGTTAGAGTTGAAATCGAGCAGCTCGGATAGAAGCTGATTAACAAGAAGGGGACTTTTATAATATGAATACAAATTCAGAGCAATTCGTTCGGCAGCAATACGGCAATTCATCCAATCTGGATATCCGGATTCGCATCCACGAGATGTATAGTACCACGGACAAGGATTGGCATGAGTGGGTATTTGAACAGATGGACTTCGCCCCAGATAGCCGCATGATCGAATTCGGGTGCGGTTCCGGAGATTTGTGGATCAAAAATGCGGCAAAGCGGATGCCGAAATGGAACGTTACGTTAACCGATAATTCTGCGGGAATGCTGGCTAAAGCGGAGCAGACGATAGGTAATCATCCGCAGTTCACCTACAAGCTGATGGATATTCAAGCTGTGGAATATGAGGACAATACTTTCGATGCTGCGATTGCCAACCATATGCTGTATCATGTCCCGAACCTGGATCAGGCCTTATCCGAGCTGAGCCGGATCGTCAAGCCCGGAGGGACGTTGTATGCTTCCACTATCGGTTTGAAGCATATGAACGAGATTTATGAATTCGCTGCCGAGTTCGATTCATCCTTATCGTTTACCAAACCGTTGAATTCGAAGCACTTCGGTCTGGAGAACGGGATGGAGAAGCTGCAGACCTATTTCGGGCAAGTCGAGCTGCTCCGCTTTGAAAGCGATTTGCATATTACGGATGTCCATCATTTGGCTGATTATATGTTCACTATCAACAGCAATCTTAAGGAAACATTGCTGCAAAAAGAAGCCTTAAATTCATTTATCGAGTTTCTGGAAAGCAAGAAAACGGCGGAAGGTTATGTGCGTATTAGCAAAGACTCCGGGTTGTTTGTTTGTACGAAATAAGGGGAGGAGGGAGATGAAATAGGATCTAAAGGTCTGATCCACCACCAGGTTCCTGTATCCAACGTGGAAAATGCGGTGTCATAGTATGTTCATGTACTGGGGAGCGGCGGTGCATTTGATTCAGTCAGATGATCCGGCGCGGATGCAAAGCCGAGCTGGAGGATGGCGGCTCCTGCGGTTGGTGGCTCTATTTCAGCGACATCGATGGGAACCGTTATTTTGCCGCGGAGAACAAGTGAGGTGTGGCCGTACAATCGGGTCACTCGCCGGCTCATCCTTCACAGCAACGGCTGGAAGCTCACGACAGACTTGTTGGCATAGATGTAATGCGCGCTGTTAGGTTAGCATACGAATTGAGGGATGAGGGGAGACCGTTAGACAACGGCTCCTTTTTTATTTCACTGTTGCATTATTATTTATCATGTTGTATAAATATTCAATACACAAGTTTCCATATGGTTCTAATCGGTTCTGGGAGAGGAGATTCTTTGGATCGTATCGAAATAGTTACATATGAATCTATTGTCGCGATAAATGGAAAGATTCCGTATGCAAGAGGAGGCTGCTGAATATGACATTGAAAGATAAAATATTGAATAAACAGTCAGGCATTATCACATATGGTATGACACCGCCCAAGCTGGCGAATGCGCCGGAAAAAAATCTCGAAATCTCGCAAAAGCAATTTGAGAGATTGAGACATCTCGAAATCGACGGTTTGATTCTATACGACGTTCAGGAGGAAGCGAGCCGTATGGAACAGGACCGGCCGTTCCCGTATTTGCCGACAATGGAGCCTGCCGATTATAGCAAGCAATATTTGTCGCAATTGGAGGTCCCTAAGATTGTATACCGGTGCGTCGGAAAGTATACAAAGGCGGAGCTTGAAGAGTGGGTGAGCGCAGACTCGGAGCAAGACCGGTTCTCCGTGTTCGTGGGCGCATCCTCCAGCAAGCAGGAGGTGAAGCTGGATTTGGCCGAGGCCATTCAAATAAGCAAACAGCGGAACGGCAACATGCTGCTCGGAGGCGTCGTCATCCCGGAGAGACATATCAAGAAGAACGACGAGCATGTTAGGGTGGCGGAGAAGACCCGCAACGGCTGCTCCTTCTTCGTATCGCAGGCGACTTATAACGTGGAGGCCTCGAAAAACTTTTTATCGGATTACTATTATTACTGCCGTGAGAATGAGATAGAAATGGTCCCTATTCTATTTAATTTGGCCCCGTGCGGTTCAGCGAAAACGCTGGAATTTATGAAATGGCTGGGCATCAGCATTCCAAAGTGGCTGGAGAACGAGCTGCTGTTCTCGCAGGACATTCTGGATAAATCCGTCCGTTTGTCGCAAAAAATATTCGAGGAGCTGCTGGATTTCGGCCTGGAAAAAGGAATTCCGATCGGCTGCAGCATCGAAAGCGTCTCCTCGAGAAAGGTCGAGATCGAAGCATCCGTTCAAATGGTCAAAGACATCAAAGCGGTCATCGATAAAAAATGCTACCAGCTGCAATAACCGGCAGACTGCCGTGGAATTCTTTCCAGGCAGTCTGTTCTTTTTGACAAGGCCGGTTCACCTTCATTCATATGTCGATGCGGGAGGTCGTCATAATGATACATAGAGCCAAACAGCTCCTGAGCGTTAACATGTTGGAGAATATAACGCTGCTGAAAATGCTGGAGACCTATGGGGATAGGATGGAATGCAAATTTATGGAGCGGGAGAGGGATTGGGGGCTGCTGCTGAGCCTCCCGATCCAACTCTCGTTGTACGACCGCAAGACCTACCCTGAGTGTGAAGCGATTATTTTGGTAAGCGGTTCGGATCCGAACTCCATTGCCCCGTTAGTCGAAGCATTGCCTCAATACAGGCCGATCATTTTCAAAGTTCAGAATGATGCCTATAGGCAGGTCATCGCAACGAAATTTTCGCTGGAGCTGAAAAGAGCTTTTCATACATATTCATGCAGGGAGCCGATCCGTCACATGCAGCTGGATGATGTAGCGGAGGAGGACCGTTATCAGGATAAGCTGGCGGAGCTGTGGATTCGAAACGGCTATGAAGCGGGAGAGCTGCAGCGGATGTTTGACGCCGGCGCAAGGTCATACAGCATCTATGAGCTCGGGGAGCCTGTAAGCACCTGCTTGACGTGTTGTATTTACGGCATGGTGTGGGAAATCGGTGCCGTCTTTACTAAGGAGTCATACCGGGGCAAGGGATATGCCAAGAAAGTGGTCTCGGCCGCAGTCAATAGGCTGCTGAACGAGCAGTCAGTCCCAAGATACCAGGTGGTTAACGATAATGCCGCTTCGATTCAATTGGCCGAATCGCTCGGGTTATCGCGCGAGGTCACGCTGCAGCATTATGTTTATAAGGGAATGTGAGCTTCGCCATGCTGGCGGGCTCTTTTTAGTTTGCGGCGGCGGCAGCTAAAACAACGGTAGTTTGGCTATGCCGAAATACCGACTTTTATGCAAAAAATACTCGGATTTACAAAAGATTAACATGTTATACCATTAAAATTGACACTTCTCTGGTAAATTGAGTAAGGACATTTCATGGGGGAGTGATCATCTTTGAAGAAGAGAAACAGACGCATCGTCTCGTTGCTGCTTGCAACGGAAATGCTGGCGGGTTCGTTGGGCGCAGCCGTTCCTGTAATGGCAGCTCCGGCACCGCTGGCCGGAACGCCTTATGCCGTGAACGGGAAATATGATGTAACGGTGCCGCACGTATTCATTAACCAGGTTTATGGCGGCGGGTTAAAGACCGATACCGGCACTTACATTTCCAACGGTTTTATCGAGCTGTACAACCCGACGGACAAGGATGTTGACCTGAGCCAATGGTCGCTTCATTATTCCGACGGCGATTTGAGCGTATGGGATAAGTTTGACTTGAGCGGGACCATCAAAGCACATTCCTCCTACTTAATCGTTGGACGTGCTACCGGTGCCTCTAATGAAAATCAAAAGGTGGATGTTTCCACTAAATTCGACAAGCAGATTGACCGTTTTATTAGCAACAAAGGCTTCAAGGTTGCTCTTATGAGCAATCAGACCGCATTGACTGTGGTCAATCCGTTCGCCGAACCGAAGCCGGACGGATACGTCGATATGCTCGGAACCGACAGCAATGACGGGGATACGGCCGTGAACGGATACGAGACGGAATATCCAGGTAAAGGATATGGCGTTTCCAAGAAGAAGTCCCTTCGCCGTAAGGCGCTTTCGGACACCGACAACAACAAGGCGGATTTTCAACAGGTCGATTACAGTGCGGCCAACGCGACGGAAATCAGTATCAACAAACCCCGTGCAGGGTCTGACGGGCAGTGGGATTCGAAGGTTACCGTTACTACTTCTTCCTTGATGGAAGCTTATGCCGGATTACCATACAGCGCTTCCGTGTCCGTATCCGGTGGACAAGCTCCTTATACGTTTAATGCGGTCGGTTTGCCTGACGGCCTTACAATCAACAAAAATAATGGAGGTATCGCAGGAACTCCATTAACCGGCGGAACGTCGTCGGTAACGGTATCCGTTTACGATGCCGTATACGGTCCGTCGAGCCCGTTGTCATGGACGAGCAAAACGTTCTCGCTCAATGTCCGCAGCGGTGCTATTCAGGATAAGCTGAATGTTACGAAAATCGGCGAATATTCTGTTGGTCAAACGAACCCTGACGGCGGTGTCGCTGAAATCGTCAAGTATAACAAGGATAACGGCAAATTTTATGTCGTTAACGGCTCCAGCAATCCGCCGAGCCTGGATATCGTCAAGCTGGCCGCAGGAACGATGACGAAGGATAAAACCGTACACGTTAAGGAGCTTTCTGAAACCGCCGGTTTTGTATATGGAGATTTAACGAGCGTGGATGTCAACACAGCGACCAAGCGCGTGTTCGTGTCCGTACAGGAAAAGGACTCCATGAAAAACGGTAAAATTCTCATGCTCAACTATGACGGAGAATTGCTCAAGACCTACGAAGCCGGAGTACAGCCGGATATGATTAAATCGACTCCGGGCGGACGTTATGTGCTTACCGCCAATGAGGGCGAGCCTCGCGATTTGGGCAAAGATCCGGAAGGCGGCATTACGATCGTAGATACGACGACCGATACGGTTACTCATGTCAAATTCAACGATCCATCCGTCATCGCTGATAATGTTCATATTCGTGGCGCTTCCGATTCCGAAGGAATCATTCGCGGCAGCGGGACGAAAGCCGACGCCATTAAGGATCTGGAGCCGGAATTCATTACGCTTTCCGCAGACAGCACGAAGGCTTATGTTTCTTTGCAGGAAGCGAATTCGATTGCAGTTGTCGACATCGCTTCGAAAAAGGTTACAGCCGTTAAAGGACTGGGTCTCAAAGATTTGAACGATCCGAACAATGCGCTTGATCTGGTGAGCGATAGCTCCGTCAAGCTGCAAAACGTACCGTTCTACGGCATGTTTATGCCGGATGGTATCACCACGTATACGGTTAACGGGAAAACGTATCTGCTTACCGCTAACGAAGGGGATGTCACGGAATGGCCGGGCCTCGAGAACGGCTCAACCATTAAGGACATGAAGGCATTGCTGGACCCGGCATCGGCGGCAGCTCAATTTATCGGCACCTCCACTACTTACGATAAAGTGGAAGTTGCCAGCGACATGGGCAATGATAGCATCTATTTGTACGGCGGCCGTTCGTTCTCCGTTTGGGATGCGGACACAATGCAGCTGGTTTATGACAGCGGCAGCGATTTTGAGACTATCACTTCCCAGCGTTTGCCGAACTATTTCAATGCTAGCAACAGCAATGCAACCAAAGACAGCCGCAGTACTAAAAAAGGACCGGAGCCGGAAGATATTAAAGTCGGCAAGGTCGGTACGAAGCAATTCGCATTTGTCGGTCTGGAGCGCGTTGGCGGTATCATGACTTATGATATAACGGATCCTGAGCGCCCGGTGTTCGCCAACTATATTAATACACGCGATTTCGTCAATTTGCTGCCGAATTCCGCACCGGAAGGCTTGGAATTCATTCCGGCTCCACAGAGCCCTACCGGTCTTCCATTGCTGCTTGTCGCCAACGAAGTCGGGGGAGAAGTTACCGTTCTTCAGCTTAACGTGACGAAGGTTACCCTTGACAAAACATCGCTGTCGCTTGAGGCAGGCGCAGCGGCAGCTCAGCTGAACGCAACGGTATCGCCTGTAGGCGGCGGCGCGGCATCCGCTACCTGGTCGTCCTCCAATCCGGCCGTAGCTTCAGTTGACGCCAACGGCAAGGTTAACCCTGTTGCTGCAGGAACCGCGGTGATTACAGCAATTAGCGCTGACGGCTACGGCGTGGCGGAAGCAAGCGTACAAGTGCTGCCGAAGGGCAGCGGGGAAGCTTGGACATTAACCGTTATGCACACTAACGATACACACGCCCATCTGGCTGATGTAGCACGTCGAGCTACAATGGTGGGACAAGTCCGTTCGGAAACGAAGGACAGCATTTTGGTGGATGCAGGGGACGTATTCTCCGGCGATCTGTATTTCACGAAGTGGCAAGGTCTGGCCGACCTCAATTTCATGAACGGCATGGGCTACGATGCCATGACCTTCGGCAACCACGAGTTTGATAAAGGAACGGGCGCGCTTGCGGAGTTTATTAAAAAAGCGAACTTCCCGCTAGTCAGCTCGAACATCGATTTTACGAATGACGCGAACGGCGGCCCGCTCGTGAGATCCTCGGTAACTCTCAGCACTTACCTTGCCGGCGGCATGCGGACTAGTCAGGCGGCAGGCATTTATCCTTATGTCATTTTGGATGCGGGGAGCGGACAAAAGGTCGGCGTTTTCGGATTAACAACCGAGGACACGAAAGAAACGTCCAGCCCAGGCAAGGATGTTACGTTCAATAAAGCGGAAACTTCTGCACAAGCAACCGTAGACAAGCTGCAGCAGGAAGGCATCGATAAAATCATCGCTCTGTCTCACTTGGGCTATGCGCGAGATAAATCACTTGCTGAAGCAGTAGAAGGAATCGATCTGATCGTAGGCGGCCATACGCATACGAAGCTCGACGCACCTGAGTTTGTTACAGACAGCGTACACAGCACACCGACCGTCATCGTTCAGGCTAACGAATGGGGCAAATATCTCGGCCGTGTGAATGTTACATTCGACAGCCACGGGAATGTCATCGCATTGCCTGATTTTACGAACGGCAAGCTGGAGCCGATAACCGCCGCCGTCGTGGAGAATGGCGCTGCCAAGGCCATGCTGGCTCCTTATAACACCGAGCTGGAAGAGCTGAAGAACGAAGTTGTCGGTAACACGAAGGTCGTTCTTGACGGTGAACGGGCCAATGTCCGCTCCAAGGAAACGAACCTGGGTAACTTCATTGCAGACGCAATGCTTGCGAAAGGGAAAGAATTGAAAAACGCCCAAATCGCCATTCAAAACGGCGGTGGTATCCGTACCTCCATTGATGCGGGAGACATCACGATGGGCGAAGTAAGAACGGTTATGCCGTTCGGCAACACACTGTACATTCTTGACGTTACCGGCCAAGAGCTTCTTGAAGGTCTCGAGAATGGCGTCAGCGGAGCAACGCTGGCGGATCTTCCGGGCAAGTTCCCTCAAGTAGCCGGCTTGAAGTTTAAGTGGGATCCGAACCAGCCTGCAGGAAGCCGTGTTTATGACGTTCAAATTAAGAAAGATACAGCTTTCGAGCCGTTGAACTTGACGGCAACCTACCGCATCGCTACGAACAGCTTTATGGCTACAGGCGGCGACGGCTATGCTTCCTTCGCAAGGGCAATAGCTAACGGTGCCTACCATGAAGATCTTGGTTATGCCGATTATGAAAACTTCATTAACTACATGGACTCGCTCGGAGGCTCGATTGAGCCTGTAGTCGAAGGCCGGATTGAGAAAGCGGCTAAGACAGAGCAGCCGCCGGTTGACAATCAAGGCCGTGGCGGCCGCGGAGGTTCTTCCGCTCCTGCCGCTGCAGCTCCTGCTGAAGTATCGGACAAAGGCATTACAGTTAAGCCTGAAATCAGCAAAACCGAGGACGGACGTACCCAAGCATCCGTAACATTGGCTGTGGCGGACATCCAAAAGGCGTTGGAGCAAAGCAAGGAGAAAGTCATCATTAAGGTGGACTCCGGCGATGCAGATATGGTGACGGTTCACGTATCCAGCGCGGCGCTGCTGGCTATGGCTTCAGCGAACGGTAACGCTGTGTTGGTGGTGGAAAGCCCGATCGGCTCTTATGAGCTTCCGGTCAGCGCGCTTGACCTCGAAGCACTGTCCGGCAAGCTGAATACGACAAGCGATAAGCTCGATATCCGCATTCATATTACAAAAGCCGACGATAAGCAAAAAGCGGAAGTGGCTGGAAAAGTAGCCGCAATCAAAGCGAATTCGCTCGCTCCAGTCATCGACTTCTCCGTTGATGTGACGGTGAACGGAGAGCAAGAAGTGATCTCTTCCTTCGGGAATACGTATGTCACCCGTTCCATTCCTGTTGAAGGTGCCGATGTGAAGCCTAACCAAGCTACCGGCGTAATGCTGACTTCATCGGGCGAATTGAGATTCGTACCTTCCTTGTTCAGCCAGACTGACGGTAAATGGACCGCACAGCTGAAGCGTAACGGCAATAGCTTGTACACCGTAATCGGACATCAGCAAAGCTTTGGGGATACAGCTTCCCACTGGGCCAAATCCGATATTGAGCTGCTTGCGTCCAAGCTGATCGTCCAAGGTACAACGGACACCACGTTCCAACCGGACGGCAGCATTACGAGAGCGCAATTCACTGCAATCATCGTTAGATCGCTTGGATTGGATGACAACCAAGCCGGCCAATTCAAAGACGTTGCCGCTAGCGACTGGTTCAACGGCGTTGTAGGCGCGGCTTATGAAGCCAAGCTGATTTCCGGATACGACGACGGCACATTCCGCCCGAATCAACCGATCACACGCGAAGAGCTCGCTGTATTGATGAGCAGCGCCCTGCGTTACGCTAATGTGAAAGCAGGAGAGCAGACAGCCGACCAGGCGCTGAATCAATTCAAAGACAAAGGCGCAATCGCCGGATGGGCCAAAGAAGGGGTAGCATCCATCGTACAAGCCGGTATCACTAACGGCAAATCGGAAGGCTACTACGAAGGTACGTCGCAAGCGACCCGTGCCGAAGCTTCCGTCATGATCAAGCGATTGCTGCAAAAGGCGAACTTTATCAATTAATTGTTACAAGATAAGAATTAGTAGTTGAGATCATTTTACTCAAAGGCTTCCGCTTTCGTGGCGGAAGTCTTTTTTTGCTATCGTTTCGATTTAGGCGGTGCTGTCTTGTCCGTATAATCCCAGGTTATCGATTTTGTCGGATACCCGACATTAATTTCTGTGGATTTATGTTAAAATCGATATATTGCATCGGAATACTAGTTATTTGGAAGGCGGTTGACGGGATGGACCTGTATAACGATCTTACGGAGCTAAAGGAGCTTAAGAACGAGGATCCTACCAAAGAAGTGATCCTGGATGCGTTCCGCAAATACGGAGTCCGGAGAAGCTGCACGAAGAACGAGTATATTTTTCAAGAAAATGATCCGCCGGACGGTGCTTACTATGTCCAATCGGGATTGATCAAAATATCTCAATCGTCGGAAGAAGGCCAAGGGATTACTTTATTTCTCCGTTATGAGGGAGAAGTGTTCGGCAATGCGGAGCTGTTGGCTGGCGTGAAGCGCAGAAGATATGCGCGGGCTCTGAGCAACTGCCAGCTCCTTGTATTGGATGGAGTGAAGTATACGGAGCTTGCAAAAGAGAATCCCGAATTTGCATATTCCGTAGCGGTGTTAGGAGCTCGCAGGCTTCTTCAGACGCAGCAAACAGTGGAAGCCCTGATCAGCAGACCCGCTGCCTGGAGGCTGGCGTGGTTTATCATGAAGCTCGGCAAGCCGGCGGGAAGAACGATCGAAGCGTCATTACCGTTAAGCCATGAGGAGATTTCCTATGTGATCGGATGCAGCAGGCAGACCGTAACCGAAATTTTGAACAAATGGCGAGAGCAAGGTCTTATCGAATATACGAAGAAGAGTGTCGTTATTGTACAGCCGGAGCATTTTTTCTCCACAATCTAAAATATATAGGGAGGTTATTCGAATGCAAATTCAACCGCAGCTGCATCTTCAGCCTGAATTTATTGAGGGGATCAAGGCCGTCATTCTCGGAACGGGAACGCCTCGGGCATTTTATGGCCGGGCCAAGGCGGGCGTCGCCGTCCTCGTGCGGGACAAGACGTTTCTGGTCGACTGCGGCGGGGCAACGGTAGATCAGCTGATCAAATCCGGAATCATGCCGCAGCGTATTTCAGACGTTATGTTTACCCATCATCACAGCGATCATAACTCGGGCTTTTTCGATGTGTTCATCACGAGCTGGCGCACCCATGTTACGGCGGATCAGGTATTTGAAGGCAGGAAAGGGCCGATGAATGTATACGGTCCGACGACAACGAAGGAGATCATCGGCAAGATGAGGGAGTCCTTCGATTTCGACGCGAAGCTGCGGGTCAATTACAACAAGTCATCCGGGGACGGGGCGGATATTGCATATCATGAGTGCAACGAAGGCGTTGTATATGAGCGGGACGGAATCAAAGTAACCGCATTCGAGGTCGATCACCGGCCCGTATATCCGGCCATTGCCTACAAGTTCGAATACAACGGCAAATCGCTGGTCATTTCGGGAGATACGATCCCCGTCGCCAGCATGGTCGAATACAGCAAAGGCATTGACCTGCTTGTGCATGAATCGTACAACAAAGCGTGGCTCGATGCGCTGATTGAGAAGTTCCCCGAGCAAACGGAAGGGTTGTCCAATCCGGCAAAATACCATTCGACAACGCTGGAGGTTGCCGAAATCGCAAGAGAAGCGGGCGTCAAGCACCTTGTGCTCACTCACCATATTCCTGCTCCTGCCGCAACCGACAAGGCGGAAGCGGAGTATACGGAAGGGATGCAAGAGATTTACGGCGGCAAGATCACGATGGCGAGAGATTTAATGTCATTTGAACTGTAACAAAGAAAAAGCTCCCTCGACGGGGAGCTTTTCTACTTTACTCTATCGGCTCGAAGCCTCGCGCATGGCTTGAACCAGATAATGCAGCGCAAGCACGGAGCCGCTGGCGAGCAGGAGCCAAGCCATGGAGCCGAAGCCGGCGAACAGACCGAACCGGTCGGCGCTCCAGCCGAACAGCAGCCCTGTCGCCGCCGTGAGCGCATGGGTCACTACCGAATCTATCGAGCTGATGGTGACCCGGTACCGGTCATCCGCGCGGCGCTGGATGTAGCCCGTCGTCAGAGGCGAGACCGTCTCCATGAGGAAGATGCATACAATCAAATAGGCAATCTGCCACTTATGGGCTGCGCCGCTGTACAAGAACAGCAGAGCGATCGAGCTTGCCATCAAGCCGACGAAGATAGCCGGATAAGAATAGCGCTCCTTCAGCTTGGCGGCGGCTAATCCGGATAGCGCGCAAACAATCATCGTGGCCAGGCTGATGTAACCGAACTGGCTTACCTGGAAGCCCAGCTGCGGAAAAGACAAGGAGCTGATTTCATGCAGCTGTCCGTACAATACGGCCCCGATGATACCGCCGAACAGCATCACCGGCAGCAGCGGTCGCAGCGGCCCTGCAAGGACATAACGGCATTGCTTCCATAGCTGCTGCACATTCTGTCTGCTGCTGCATTCCGCTCCGGACGTTATCTTGCCGCCATCCTGAATGGAGCGCTCAGGCTCATATAGCGTAAGCGCGATGATCGCTGCCGCAGGCAGCCCGAACATGGACATCCAATAATTGAATGCCAATCCGTACCGGTCCGCCATATAGCCTCCGAGCACTCCGGCAGCGCCCGATAAGGCGAACTTGAGCAGCTTCCAGCGCCCCAAATAAGCTTCGTACTTGTCGGATCTGCCCATACCCTGCAACGTCTCGTACCATATCGATTCCATCGTGCCCGACTTGAGCGAGCAGCCGACGGCCGTCACGACATAGGTCAGTGCGAATACGGGAAAGCTGTAGGCCATCAAAGACATTGCAAACTCCAAAGTACAAATCGCAAGCCCAAGGGATAAAACATACTTTTTCTTCCATTTATCGGCCAATAATCCGCAAGGAATCTCCAGCAGCACGCTCGTAACGGAGAAAATAATAAAGATCCACTGCATCTCAATAATCGATAAACCGCGTTCTACGGCGAATAACCGTTCTATGACATAAGCGAAAATCCAGCCGTTGCAAAACGTAATTGCATACAGCTTGCCAATGTTGCCCTTAAATCGGGCTGCGTCCTCATGCTTCATGCTTTCCCTCCATTCGGTTGTTAACACACATCGTCAGATGCGAACCGAATAGGGGGACCGCGTGCCTGTGAACGGCACCATTCGAGTTAAACTCAGCTGCTGCTTTTATTGCGTATACGCATGCCGGTCCAGCCTCCTGTATTTTAGATAATTGTAAGCTAAATAGGAACAGCGGAGATCCTAAAACCAACAGTACCCAGCTATGGTATGATAGATACATTCCGTCATAACCAAAGGAGGGGTTACCGTGCATACTCCGATTCATTGCTTAGGATGCAGACTGGCACTGGGGCTGCAGCAGACCCATATCGTATGGGAGGATGAACGGGTGACCTGCCTGTTGGACATCGATCCGCTATCCGAAGGCCATACGCTCATTTTGCCGAAACACCATGCTGTAGATGTCGATGAACTGGATGCGGAGACGGCTGCTTCCGTCATGAAAGCCTCTATGCTCCTGTCCCGAGCCCTCAAAGCCGCCTACAAGCCGGACGGCATCTCAATCATGCAAAATGGCGGACTATTCAACGACCTCAATCATTACCATATGCATATATTTCCCCGGTATGAAGGGGACGGCTTCGCATGGCAGGAGCCTGTAAGCAGCGGCTTGGCAGACAAGCGTTTGGAGCAAACGAAGAGACGGTTCACGATGGAGCTCGAACGGCTCCGTTAATCTTGCCGGAGCACGGGAAGCCCAGGCGCACGTCTCGATGCTGTGCGGCAGCCGGACAACCCTCGGCTTGCGTCGTAATTACGCATTAGACTGCATTCACGACTCAGTAGTCTGCCTGGTCAGGTCTGCAGCTATCCGGTCTCCGCGCGTCTGCGGATGGGAAATGACAAGAAATTCCACATCCGCGTCGGATGTGTTTTTCATTTGATGCGGGATTCCTGGCGGAACCTCGACCCCTTCGTGTGCATGCAGGCGCGCCGGTTCCCCATTCACCTCGAGCTCCGCTTCTCCGCTTAAGACGAAGAAAAACTGCTGCGAATGCACGTGATAATGACGGACTTCGGATGTGCCCGGAGGCATCCTCTCATGAATTACGCTTAACTCCTTATTCTGGACCAAGTGCCAGCCGTCGCATTGGTCTCCCCAAATATAATGCTGCGCATTTTGCTTGCTTATTTTCATCCAGATCGCCTTTCCTTTATATGTTTAATAGTGCATTCGATTCTGTTATTAAGGATGGTAGGGGTCCGGCGCTTCCAATGCCTTGCGCTTCTCTTCCTCCAGCCAGCGGAGCCGGTAGCAGTTCATCCCGACACGGCCGAGCTCATCGAGCAGCCCATAGTTCGCCCAAGCTCCCACGACAGCGCCAATGCCCGGGACGAGTTGAAGCATTTTGCGGAAATCTATCGTATCCCGGTATTCCTGCTGCAGCTGCTTCCAATCGATATGCTGCGCGTACGACTCGGAGGGCGGAAGCAGCCGGGCCGTTTCGGGCCAGCGCAATATCGTCCGGTATAGGACGGCTTTCTTGTTTTGGCTGGAGTAGGCAAGCTGGAACACTTGCAGAATGAACAGCCGCTCCCGGTAATCGTTCGTCGAATGCCCGTATACATGAGCGAGCTCGAACAAAAACTTCATTTTGATCCCGATGAGGATGGGAAAATCCGCGAGTCCGAGCAAGATGCCTCCGGCTCCGGTGCCGGCTCCTTCAGCCGCAGCCAGCTTTTTATAGAAGCCGATGAGCTCCTCCGCCTTATGATCTCTGAGCGCCAGCGTCGAGCCGGACAGGGGAGGCTGCTTGGGCGTATATTCCGCACTGAACAACGCTGTCTGCACGATTCCTTTTACCGCAGCGGTGATTGTTTGATGCACTTTCTCGGGGATAACCTGGTTGATGCGTGTCGATACGGCTTTCGATGTTTTTTCCAATAAGCCGGGCGGCTTCAATAGCTCAAGCTCCCATTGTTTGAGAGCTTTGGCTGTTTGCTGCTCATAGACGCTTGCGTTAGTGTCCATCCGATACATAAGCCCCCTCTGGATCAAGCTATGGATTTGATTCTTACCTTTTTATTATACATGCGGAACAAGCAAAACGACAAAACGAACCGTGAGATTGGGAATTGCTGGTTGAGTGCTCGGCGGCGGTTTCTGATCCGAGTCAGACGGTTAAACAAGGAATACGTACGGAGTAAAGGAACGAAGTGGGGACGCATGTATGGAGCTATTTATGAATGTCATCGTACTGCTGGTTATGGTCGTTATCGCACATATTGTCAATGGATGGGTACCCTGGTTCCCCGCCCCGATAATTCAAGTCGGCTTAGGGATTGCCGCAGCGCTTCTTCCGTTCGGAATCCGCATCCCTTTGGAGCCGGAGCTGTTTTTTATCGTTTTTATTGCTCCGCTGTTGTTTAACGACGGAAAGCTGACGCCAAGAGACGAGCTATGGCAGCTCAAAGCGTCGATATTGCTGCTTGCTCTAGGTCTAGTCTTCATTACCGTCATCGTTCTTGGATGGTTCATTCATTGGATGATCCCGGCGATTCCGCTTCCTGCGGCGTTTGCGCTAGCCGCTATTTTGTCGCCTACCGATGCGGTAGCCGTCGGCGCTTCAGCCAAACGGATCCGGCTGCCCCGTCATATATTGAGGCTGCTGCAGGGCGAGGCATTAATGAACGATGCATCCGGCTTGGTTGCTTTTAAATTCGCAGTCGCAGCGATGGTGACGGGAGTGTTTTCGTGGGGCGAGGCTGCGGTCAGCTTCGGGCTCATATCCATAGGAGGGTTGCTGTGCGGCGCGGTCAGCGCCTATCTGATCACCCGGCTGCAGAGGTTTCTCAGTAAGTACGGGATGGAGGATGCCACCGCACATATGCTGCTCCAAATCCTGGCTCCGTTCCTTATTTATTATTTGGCCGAAGAGCTTCACGTGTCCGGCATATTGGCGGTTGTAGCCGCCGGCATCGTGTACGCAATCGAACGGGACCATACGACCTACGCGACGCCGGCCATGCAGAATGTATCGTCGAGCACCTGGTCGGTCATCATGTTCATCTTAAACGGACTCGTCTTTCTGCTGCTGGGGCTGCATATTCATGAAGTCAGCACAGCAATATTTTCCGATGCATCGTTTGATAACGGGCTGGTTATCGGCTACATTATCGCCATATCGCTGGCGTTGATAGCTATTCGTTTCCTGTGGGTATACTGGTTCGTGAAAGAAACCGGCTTCCGGACCTCTCTTATGACGGCGATTTCCGGCGTTCGCGGTGCGGTCACGTTGGCGGGGGCGTTCTCGATCCCTTACACTTTGCAGGACGGAAGCGAGTTTCCCGGGCGCTCGCTGCTTCTGTTTCTTGCAGCAGGGGTCATCGTATTCACGCTGGTGACGGCAAGCGTTCTCCTCCCGCTTCTGACTCAAGGGCAGCAGGACCAGGTCACGGGAAACAATGCCAAGGAATGATTGTGTGAATTATTGTGTTTTCGTGCATATGATTTTGCAAATAAAGGCTGCTATGCTACAATGGCAGTAGCACACAAGATAGGTCTTGGATTAGGAAAGGGCGGTAACGGACGTGTTCGTGCAGCAAAGGCATCAAGCCATTATTCAAAAGCTTCATAAAGAAAAATCGGTCGTTGTCTCCGACCTGATCGATATGTTCGGCGTATCGTTCGAGACGGTTCGGCGGGATTTGGAATTTCTGGAGAAAGAGGGCTTCCTGAAGCGAGTGCATGGCGGAGCTATTCCGGCGGATATCGACTATAAGAAGGAGCAGCCGCTGACGATCCGCGAAACGAAATTCATGGAAGAGAAAAGGCAGCTTGTCGAGCTGGCGACACGGTATGTGTCGGAAGGCCAATCGATCGCGCTCGATGTCAGCACGACCAATACCGAATTCGCAAGAGCCTTGAAGCGCAAATTCGAGAAGCTGACGATCATTACGAATTCGCTCCCTATCGCCAACGAATTGGTCGAGATGCCGCACTATACGATCATCCTTACCGGAGGAATCGTTCGCAACGAGGAGCGGGGGACCGTAGGAGAATGGGCGGAGGCGTTCGTATCGCAGTTCCATGCAGATCTGTTCTTCATGAGCGCATCCGGCGTTTCGCTCGAAGAGGGTATCACCGACTTCGGAATCGGGGAGCTGCAGATCAAGAAGCTGATGCACAAGAATGCAAGGAGAACGATCGTGCTGGCCGACAGCAGCAAGCTCGACGTCGTGTCCTTGCTCAAAGTATGTCCTATCGAGCAGGTCGAGCGGATTGTTACCGATGCCCTGGCGGATAGGGACATTGCCGCAAAGTATAGAGAGCACGGAATTGAAGTTGTATATGAATAAAATAAGCCTAAGACCTCCCGGTTAACGGGAGGTTATTTTTAAGTTGACGCATTGTTTAGACATACTTCCAAAACTGATTATTTTCCATCAAAAACTGATGAGTTTCCGGCATGTTGGAATGTATGGGATTGTTTTACAATATTTATGGAAGCGCTTTAACTTGTCTTCCGAAATCTTATCCGATAGGGAGGTGACGGATTCTTACTTTCAGCATGGTCAGTCGGAAATGCCCGTTTTGACACGCTAAAACTATTTAGGAGGATGATGTCATGTTGAAGAAGTCCCGTAAAGCCGCAGTCGGATTGTCCTTATTGTCGTCGCTAGTTCTTGGAAGCCTTACCGCTTTTGCAGGCACTGTATCATTCACATCGGACGGTCCGAATACCGGTCAATCCGCGCTTGCCATTTTCAAGCAGTACTTGGGAACCGATCCGGTGGACGGTCCCGACGATACCGGCCACTTGTATGAGTCCACTTCCACCCATGTAGGCAACGTGTTCATGTTTAAGGTGGGTGATTCGACCGATACGGCTGCTCTGGACGGCTCGAATACCGACAGACAGCGGCTTGAAATCAAAGCATACAACAGCTCGCAAAGCAATGTGAAGGCGTTCCAGGGCGATACGGTGACTTATAACTGGAAGTTCCGTCCGATGTCCCCATATCCGGTTTCCCCATCCGGCAATTTCCATCATATATTCCAGCTGAAAGCTTCCGGCGGCGACGACGGATATCCGGTTCTTACCTTCTCCGTAGACGGCGGCAACTTGAAGTTCAAGCACAGCCCGATCGGAGCCGACGCCAGCCAGGTTCAGACTTTGGCGCAGACCGCTTTCTCTAACGTAGACGGGCAATGGGTCGAGGCGACGGTGACCGTCCAAAATACCGATAACGGCCAGCTCACCATGTCGCTCAAGAAGCTCGATGGTACGACATTGATGTCCTACAGCGGGACCAAGGACAACTGGAGAACGGGCGCCGATTTCAACCGTCCGAAATGGGGCATCTACCGCAAAATTTACTCCGGTATGCCGGAGGCGAAAATTCAGTTCGCGGAGTTCAACATCACTAAGTAAACGGGGGGTGGAGATAAGGTGAAAAAAACAGTAAGGATTTGCGTTTTATTCCTGTTTTTCTTATCCATGATCCCCTTGTTTCATGCCGATCCGACCGCGTTTGCCGCTACGTATACCGTTCCGGCCGGAGATGTGGCGTCGCTGCGCAGTTATTTAGCCAACGCCCAGCCGGGGGATATTATCCAAGTATCGGGAACGTATAACGTTACGGACGGCACGATTGCCACCTCCCGAAGCGGAACCGCAGGCAACTACATTACGATCCGCGGCACGGGGAGCGGAGCTATTTTCAACTACACCGCCTCCGCAGGCAATGCATCGTTCCATATTAAGCACGGCTATTACAAGCTGGAAAACATTACGATTAACTCCAATTCGCAATCGAACAAAGGTCTGCTGATCGAAGCGTCTCACGGTTATGTAACGAATGTGACCGTGAAAAATACGCTGTCCGAAGCGTTCAAAATCAGGAAGAACAGCCAATATTGGCTGTTTGAGAATTGCGTAGCGCAAGAGGCCGGCAAAAGCGGCAAGTTCGGAGAAGGCTTCTATGTAGGAGATGCGGATCAGAACTGGACGACGGCCCCTAATCCGGATCAAAGCGGCTATATTACGTTCCTCAATTGCAGCGCGATAAAGACGAAAAACGACGGCTTCGACTTTAAGGAAGGAACGCATCATATCAAGGTCATCGGCAGCACGGTAGACTTCCAGAACACGGTGCCGGAATCCACTGTCGGCAATAACGGCCTGTTCATGCGCGCCAACAATGTTCAGGTCATTAACACGACGGTGAAAAATAACGCAGGCACCGGTCAAGGGTTCCGTACGAGCAAGCTGACGGCTTCGGACGGAGTTTCCTACGGAAGCAACCTGGAGCTGAAAAAGGTAACGGCAACGAATCTGGCAGGCGCCATGATTTATACGAACTATTCGTCCAACAAGCTGTACACGGATTACACGATGACCAGCGTTGCAGGCGGATTGCATGCATCCGGCTCCAATACAGCGACCTCGACTAGCCCCTCCTCCTTTAACGAGATGACCTGGAGCGGCGAAGGCGGAGCTGTGTATGGAGGCGGGCAGACGCCGCCGACTACAGTTTCGCTGACAGCAACGGCTGACAGCTTCGTTCGCGGCGGCACGGAAGCCGGCAACAATTTCGGCAGCCTCGATACGATGACCGTCAAGCTGGACGCCAACGCATCATTGGAGAGAAAGGGATATTTGAAGTTTAATACGTCGACGTTAAGCGGCAGTGCGACTTCGGCTACACTCAAGCTGTACTTGACGAATCTTCACAGCAATACGACGACCTATACGGTGGAGGCCCGAGGCTTGACGAACGATTCGTGGAGCGAGTCGGCCATCACCGGCAGCAACCAGCCGACCGAGGCAGGAACGGTTCTAGATACGGCGGAGGCATCGGCGGAAGGAACGTACATCAGCTTCGACGTCACCTCGTTCGTTAACAGCCAGACGGACGGTACCGTCAGCTTCCGGCTTGTCGGACTGGATACGTCGCTCGGCGGAGATTATGCAACGAAGGAGCATGCTACGGCTTCGTTCCGCCCGGTTTTGGAAGTAACCGGATCATAGGCTTCGGACATTCCGGCTGCCGCGGCACGGCATCGCGCTATGCTTGCATGAAGTAAGCAACACTTTTGCGCTGCACCCCAAGAGGCTGACCCGACCGATTCACGGCGGGTTGGCCTTTTTTGCATAAGTATTACCGGTAAATCGATAGTTTTGTCTATATAGATGTGAGGATACGACATATACATGGATAGCGCTTCCATTTATGATAAATAGATAACATACAGAGGAGATACGTATTGGGGGAACACAATGACAAAGAAACCGTGGTCGAAAGGCATTTCCGCTTCATTAATGATTCTGATGATCTTGCTGACGGGCTGTGAGAACGGCAAGGATTCCGCAGCGCAAGCTAATAAAGAGGAGCCTGCGCCTGATGCGAAAGCACAGACCACGCCTGCTCCTTCCAAACCGGCTGCAACGCCGTCCAAAGAAGCCGTTACGATCCAGCATGACAAGATCCTGGCGAAGATCGGTCAGCCGTCGCTGCTGTCCATCGGGGATTCTCATCCCGGCGTGAAGATTCAACCGGTGAAGAACGGTGTCGCCGTGCTCCGTCTTCTTGAAGAGAAAGGCGGAAAAGAGCTGTATAAGTCGGCCGGGCAAAAAGTAGAGCAAAACAAAGAAAGCATCATCGCCGTTCCCGGTAAAGCCGAGGCTGCGGGGACTTATACAATCGAGGTTGAGCTTGCATGGGACGATAAATCAAAGCAAACCGAACAGGTATATTTTACCGTGACGAATAAGCTGAAGGAGAACAGCAGCAGGACAGCTTTTTTGGGCGATGACGGCCGCATGGTGTACGTTCCCGACTATAAGGGCAACCGGATTCCCGACTTTTCCGGCGTAGGGTATATGGGCGGCGGGGTAGCGCTGCCGGACGTGCCTGTCAAGGCTGCGGTGGAGCCTTCTGCGGGAGATGCGACGAAGAAAATTCAGGATGCGATCAATGAAGTGTCCAAGCTGCCATTGGATGGCAACGGATTCCGGGGAGCCGTGCTGTTGAAGAAGGGCGTCTACGAAATTGCTGCCTCGCTTGAAATCAAAGCAAGCGGAGTCGTGCTTCGCGGAGAAGGGCAGGGCGACACGAAAAGCCTGTGGCTCGATCCTGATAAGCCTATGAGCCTGGAGCAATTAAGCGAGTCGCTGAAGCAGAAGAACGCTACGACTTTAATTGCAACAGGCAAGAAAGAAGAAGAATACTCAAGATCCACGGAGCCGGGGATCTGGCTGTTACCGCGAGCGGCAGCACCATCACCGATTCCTATGTGCCGGTAGGCACCCATTCGTTCCACGTGGAGAAGCCAGAGCTGTTCAAGGTGGGAGACCCTGTCGTCGTCCAGAGAGCAGGCAATGCAGCATGGATCAGCGAGCTCAAGATGGATAAAATTCCGCCACGCTCGGACGGAGCCAAAATTACGCAATGGACGCCGTTCAACCTCGATTTCGAGCATTTTGTAACGAAAATCGAGGGGAATCAAATCACCATCGATTCCACCTTGGTCAATGCGATTGAAACCCAATGGGGCGGCGGGAAGCTGCTGAAAGTGAATGACACGCAGCGCATTAGTCAAGTAGGGCTCGAAAATATAAGAGCGATCGCTTATTGGCAGCCGAACAAGGACGGGGTCGACGACACCCGCCATTCGGATGAATTCCTCGATATAGACAATGTAAAAAATGCATGGGTGCGCAACGTCACTACTGAGCATTTTACGAGTATCAATGGGGCGATCCGCACCGGTAAAGGCTCCAAATGGGTCACCATTCAGGATTCCTCCGTGTTGAGCGCCGATAAAAAGTTTTATAGCGGCAAAGGCTATGATTCGACCGGAAGAACGTTCGCCGAAACGAACATTTATGTGGGCCGCTACGGCTTCCTGCTGAACGGGCAGAACGCTCTTGTGATGAGAAGCTTCTCGTTGAACAACCGCCACTCGTTCACGCTCGGCTCCCGAGTTACCGGCCCTAACGTGTTCGTCGATTGCATTGCGGAAAAAAGCGTCGCACAGAGCGAGCCGCATCATCGCTGGTCTGTCGGCGGGCTGTTCGACAATGTCCATGACGATATCAACCTGATGAACCGGTTGAATATGGGCTCCGGCCATGGGTGGGCGGGTGCCAATTACGTCGCTTGGAATACGGAAGGCAAGCTGGTGACGCATCAGCCCCCCACGGCTCAAAACTGGGCTATCGGCCATGTCGGCAAAAAAGACAGCGGGGGCAATCGCGGTCCCGACGGCTTCTGGGATTCGATAGGAAAACATGTTGCCCCGCGAAGCTTGTACATCCAGCAGCTGAAGGATCGCTTGGGCGATGGTGCTTTGAAAAATATCGGATACTGATAGGATGTACAACATATCGTCAACTGGAATGGGGCTGCCGGCAATCGGCGGCCTTGTTGCGGTTTGGTCGGGCTCATTTTAGAATAGAGGTATAGTGCTGCGAACTTCTCCCGGATGAACGTTAGAATTCTGGATTTTGAAATATGCTCTCCTGATCTGAGAGCGATGGAGCTCGCGATATGCTTAATGCGATATGTCGAATCCGAAGAGAGATGGCCCTACGCGAAGCCATTTCTGACCGGTTACAGCAAGCATGCTTCACTCAGCCGTGCTGAAATCGAAATGATTCCCGAGCTTATCCGATTGCGGTGTATGGTTTCTTTCATTCACCATCTCGGCCGGTATTTTGCTGGAGTTGGGTCGTTAGAAAGGGTGCATGAACTGAAAATGCCTCAAAATTAATAAAGACAGGATCCCGCATTAGGGAGCTATGCTATTCGTATATCCCTCATGAGTAGGGGATGTTACCCGTCGATTACAGAAAGGAGCCATCTTATGAGTTTGAATATGAATATGGAAGAAGCGATTGAAGTTCTGGAGCGAACGCCCAAAGCGCTGGAGCTGTTTCTGGCCGGTCTGTCCGATAGCTGGCTGCAATGCAATGAAGGCGAAGGAACCTGGAATGTTACGGAAGTGATAGAGCACCTCATTGAGGGGGAGAAGCATAATTGGATACCGAGGCTGCAATTTATTCTTGATGAAGGTGAAAGCAAGCCGTTTCCCCCGTTCGATCGTTATTCCCATTTAGAGAACCGGGCGGAAGCATCGATCGAGCAAAAGCTGCAAGATTTTAAAGCAATTAGAGCAAAGAACATAACCAAGCTTAGGGAACTAATTCAGCCTGAAGAGCATTTCGAACGGACGGGAACCCACCCGCAGTTTGGCGCAGTAAAGGTAAGAGAATTGCTCTCCACTTGGGTTGTTCATGATTTAACCCACACGGCTCAAATCGTCCGGGTCATGGCAGGCAGGTATAGTACAGATGTCGGGCCGTGGGAACAATTTTTAGGTATTTTGAAAAAGGGATGAGCCTTGAGAAACAGGCCGGCTCCCATAAACATGCGTTCTATTAGGCAGTGTTGGTCTTGAACGAAAGCTTCTTCACACGTTCAAGCCACCGCTGCCTTTTTATATTCTCCTTTAGAGTGACGGAATGTGGCGCGGAGGATCCATTACTACGGACAGAATATTAATTTATTGTAAATAAATTTTGTGTTTATGTGTCACGTATATTGAAGTTATGTGTGTTTGTGTGTTAATATGCGTGTATAAAACCATAGAGGGGGAGAGACGGCATGTTTGTCGTTGCTGTACTGCTGGTGCTTTGCTCGGGTTTGACCCATGCCGTATGGAATTTGTTCGCGAAGAAGAGCGAGGAGAAGAGTTTGTTTTTGTGGGCCATTCTTGTGCCAACCGTTATTTTGCTGCTCCCTACCTCCATTATGGAGATCGTGAGGACCGATCTTCCGGCCACGGCATATTTGCTGATCGTGCTGTCGTTGGGATTGCAGGCCGCCTATGGCTTGCTGTTGGCCGAAACCTACAAGCATGGCGATCTGTCGCAGGTATATCCGATCATGAGGGGCACATCGACGATGCTGATCCCGGCGATCGGGATCTTATTTCTGGGAGAATCGTTATCGTTATGGGGCTGGATCGGGCTAGCCTGCATCATTGTCGGCATATTTCTGATGAGCGGCTGGACGTTTCGACGCACAAGCACGGCGCCGCAGCTGAAGCCTCTGCTGTTGGCTTTTGCCGTCGGACTGTGCACTACATCCTACGTGCTCGTGGATAAGCTGAACCTCCAGTACTTATCGCCGCTGACGCTATTGGAAATTGCAAATGTCGGGTTTGTCCTTGGAATATCCAAATCGGTATTCGTCATACCGGATATCAAGGCCAAGCTCATCTCCAACTGGAAATGGATCATGATCGGTTCGATCCTGAATCCCGGCTCTTATTTGTTATTTTTATTTGCCATGGGTATTTCCCCGGTCTCCCATATATCGCCGATTCGCGAGATTGGGATCGTGTTCGGCACGATTTTGGGTGTGCTGGTGCTGAAGGAAAAGCAAGGCAGGAAAAGACTTATATCTTCGACGATTGTTGCATTAGGAATTATGATGATCGCAGGATTCGGTTCCTGACGAGGAGAGAGGAAGAAGCGGACGTGAGCATGAACCATCCTATGTCTTGGCAAGCAATAGAGGCGGAAGCGATTGCGAAGGTCGAAGCGATTCGGAGCAGCGGGTCGCTGCAGTTTGTATTTATAACCGATACGCACCATGCAGAGCGAGGCAATCAGCTGCTGGCGGCGCAATGCATACAGCGGTTGGCCGGCCGTATTCCGTTTGATTTTATCGCGCTCGGGGGAGATGTGAGCGTCAATGGCGAGAAGCGGAACGTGATGGAATTGCAATCGGAAATGATAGATGCCCTGTCCGTGCCGTCGTGTCCGCTGCTTACGGTGAAAGGGAATCATGACGATAACTCCATCTACGATTACTATCATGACCCGACCGGGACGTCGAACGTCATTTTCCCGGAAGAAACGTTCGGCATTGCGCTCGAGCGGCTGAACGATATCGTCCGATTCGAGCCGGATAACCCCGGCGGACTGTACTACTATTATGATATCCCTGATAAAAAAACGAGAGTCATCGTGCTCAACTGCATCGATATCCCGTATGTGGTCAGTGATTCAGGCGGCTTGAAGCATAACGGTCAGTGGAAATATGCGTTCTCCGAACGGCAGCTTCATTGGGTCGCCGGGACGGCGCTGGATTTGGACGGCGTGGCGGATCGCGGGGAATGGGGCGTGCTGTTCCTATCCCATGTAGCTTTGCTGCAAGACGGAGTGTTCGGCAGTGATCATCCGATCGCTAACGCAGAGGTGATGTGGGGGATTATTCAAGCTTACCGTAACGGATCCGGCTTCGTCTCTGTTCCGACGACAGGGGATTTCGCCCAATCCGTTGCGGCTGATTTCTCTAATCAAGGCGCGGGCAGGGTGATCGCCTCGCTGTTCGGCCATGTGCATTACGATCAGGTCCTTGTCCGGGAAGGTATTCCCATGATTTCGACCTTGAACTGCCAGACGCATCGTGACTTCGAAGAAGCCCCGGTCCGGGAGAAAGAGACGGCATCGGCCATAGCCTTTGATATTGTGACGGTTGATGCGGAGCGGGGAATCATGAACATGACGCGGGTGGGAGCGGGCGAGGACCGCAGCGTGAAGCTGACGTTTTGAGCGATACATATGAGAAAAACCTCTATCGAGGTGTTTTCACAGAGGAGCGACCTTACAGTTTTGCTTTAGCAAAACTCGCTTCGTAAGCAAGATAGTTTTTATCGCCAAATAGAAAATTCACATCCGATGACCTCGGAATGTGGAATTTCTGTTGTGGTGAAAAATATTCAACCTGGTCTCGTTAGCGGCCAGGTTGCTCTTTTTGCGCTGAGCTACAGCTTTTTCAGCACCTCGAATATTTTCAGCTCGTTCACCGAGGCGACTACTTCGGCGGTGCTTTGCATTTTGAACTTTTTCAAAATGCTGCCTACCTGCTTCTTGATCGTCTCGTACTCGACGGAACGTTCCTCCGATATTTGCTTGCGAGTTTTATTCTCGCAAAGCAGCTTGAGCACCTGCAGCTCGCTTGGCGTCAGCTCCGATATGATCTGGATCAAGTACAGAAGGCTCGCTTCGGTTTTTTTCACGCGCACGAATTCCTCGCGAATTTTCTCTGCGATCATAGGCCGGATAGGAGAACGGTTATGGTACGCGGAGCGGATGGCTTCGATAATCTCCTCTTTCTCCGCCGTTTTGAGAATATAATCCATGATGCCGGTTTGAAAAGCAGCAAAAATAATATTGTCGTCCTTATGGACGGTCAGAACGATGATTTTAATATGAGGCAGCTTCTCATGGATCTGCTTGGCGGCGTGAATGCCTGCAAGCGGGTCCTCCATCTCGATGTCCATCAGTACAATATCCGGTTGATGCAAAGCGGCGTAAAGCACAGCCTCGTAGCCGGAATTGGCGGAAGCGACGCTCTCCATATCCCCGCAGCCGGCAATGATCCGCTCGAGCCTTCGGCGGTGCGCCTCCATATCGTCTACAATCAACACCCTTATGCTTGTATTTGTATCTGTATCTGTATCTGTATTTGTATTCATGGGCGACCCCTCCCTTTTCATTACTTCTGACTAAACGGGATTCTACAAGGGGGTATATTTTATTCCCCCTGTGTTTCCCATAAGCTTTAGTTAAACCGCGGGAAGATATATGCGAAAGGTTGTGCCTTGGCCGACCTTGCTTTCCACGCTGATTTTGCCGTCATGTCCGGTCACAATCTTGTGGCAGTAGGACAAGCCGATGCCCCAATTGTTAATCGACGGCTTCGTTGAGAAGAACGGAGAGAAGATCATGTCGAGATGCTCCTCCGGCATGCCCGGACCGTTATCCGTGATGGCTATCATCCCCCAGCTGTCCTGCAGCCCCAAGTGAATCGAGACGCTTCCATCCGGCTTCCCGGCAAGCGATTCCGCCGCATTTTCCATGATATTGTACACTGCCTCCGTCATATGCTGGGTATCCATATAAGCCGAAGGAATTGCCGCATCGGCATGCACCGTAACCTGGATGCGCGGATCTCCTTGCTTGAAGCGGGTCAATGCCTGCCGGACCGGCACATCCAGCGGACTCGGCTGCAGATTCAGCTCGATCGATTTCAGTTTATGAACAGCGTCGTTGATGCTTTCCATCGCGGCGGAGCACGACTTCAGCATCAGGTCGAGACTGTAAGCCGTGTCGCTGTCGTCCGCGTGCTTTTCCCGCAAATATTCGGCTTCCGATCGAACGGCGAGCAGATGATTTTTTACGGCATGGGTGAACGCCCTGGCTCCAAGCGATGCGGTATCGATGCTTTTATTAATCTGGACATCCTGATTCTTGTGATACACCTCGATCGAATTGTATTTGAACGTAATGTACACAAGAAAGGTCAGCGCGGCAAACACTACATAAGGAAATACGTACAGCGTCAACGGATACGACCCGATAGGCGGCTGCTGATAGTTGTAATACCCTTCGAGATAAGTTGCGATGACCAAATTTTTGGGAGCCCAGGAAAACAGCAAAAAGTGGATAAGAACAACCGGAATCAGGCTCAGGATATGATATAGGGCATAATTTTTAAGAAAACGGATTTTCGGATAATTGATATAGTAATTCAACAGCATGCCGAAGGCCACCGCAATCATGCCGTACCCTGCATATCGAAAGCTTCTTTCGAGAACATGGATTGCCAGGGTTAATCGTTCTCCCCAAGGCTCACCCAGACGCTCGGCCATACCTTGAAGCGCAATTTGCAGGCCGGGATCGAAGAAGGCGTATTGAATGAGCAATAACAGGGCGATCACCGCGTATATTTTGGCGTTGGCCTGCCTCTTGGAGGTGCGCGTGAACGATACGGCAAAGCAGAGCAGAGACCCTGTAAATAAAAGAATGCCGCCGTTTAACATACGGATCAGCATATTGGCGTTGAATTTGGTCAGCACGAGATAATTCCATGTCCCAGGACTGAAATTGAACACCGTGTGAATGATATTGTAATAGTAGTTAAATTTGCTCAAATACAGCGTATAAGCAACGAACGAAATGACCCATCCGACAATCATGCCGAACATAAAGCGGGTGGACAAGCTGTTTCGTTTCCGGTATGTGATAAGAATCGTGCAAACAATAAAAAGAAGCGTGAAATAGATCATGATGAACGACTCCGGATTCCAGTATACGGCCGTGCTGCGACAGGGGGGTATAAAACTTTCACCTTCTGTGACCGGTATTGCTTCCCTATAATTAAAGGCAGTAAAGCGTATTCATAACGATTTCAATATGATAACAAAACAAAGGGTGGATGTAAAATGCAAAAAAAGATCGCAATAGTGCTGGCTAGCACACTTTTGGCAGGGCTTGCAGCGGGCTGCGGCGCCAAAACGGACGATCAAGCGGCCAAAAGCGCAGCGGGGTCGGATTCGCAGCAAATCAATTTGAGAATGACCATTCTTCCCGACGATTTGGAAACGACCAAGCTGGCTTACGAGGAGTTCAAGAAGGACAATCCTAACATCAACGTGCAATTCGAAACGATCCCTCAGCAGCAATATTATGAGAAGCTCCGCCTGCAATTGTCCGGGGGAGAGAAGATCGATTTGTTCGGCGGCAACATGGACGTCTTTTTGGATACGGGCATTCTTGAGCCTTTGGACGACTATATCAAGAAAAACAATGTGGACGTCTCCGGCTTCGGTCCGCTGTATGACGGTTTGAAGGTCAATGATAAAATGTACGGCCTGCCGTACCGCAAATCCAACTATATGCTGTATTACAACAAGACGCTGTTCGATCAAATGAACGTTCCGTATCCGAAGGCCGATATGACTTGGGACGAGTTCAGGGAATTGGCGAAAAAGATGACCAAAGGCGAAGGCGCGGGCAAAGTGTACGGCGCGTACTTGCAGCAGTGGGCTCAAACGTGGTACGTGCAGGCGGCCCAGACCGGGGCTTCGATTATCGATAAAGATTTGACGCCGTTCAAAAAAGCGCTGCAGTTCCGCAAAGATTTGGAGAAGGACGGCTCCATCATGCCTTGGTCCGAGCAGGTCACGACATCGGCGCACTATAACTCGGCATTCCAGAAGGGCAATGTAGCTATGAACTTGATCGGGGACTGGCATGTGGCCCAGCTGCGGCAGGCGGAAGCGGACAAAAAGATCAGCTTCGATTGGGATGTTGTGCCGATTCCTCATCCTGAGGGCGTAGCGGCGAATACGAGCTTGGCTACACCGGTTTCGATCATGATCAACAAGGATTCGAAAAACAAGGAAGCGGCATTCAAGCTGCTGCAGTACATTACCGGAGCCAAAGGCGCCAAGCTGTTCGCATCCAAAGGCTTCCTGACAGGCTATACGAACGATGAAATCCGCAAAGCATATGTCGGGGACGGAACGCAGAAGCCGAAGAACATTCATTACTTCGTGGAGCAAAAAGAATACCCTGAATACCCGCTGCTTCCCGGCGTGAAAAACATCGTGGTCGGCAACATTTATTTGCAGGAAGGCGAGCTGGCCTTGTCCGGCAGCCAGTCGGTCGATCAGGCGATTCAGAAGATCGGCGAGCGCGTTCAGAAGGAGTGGGCGGATAAGTACGCCAAAGATTTCAAAGCAAGCAAAAAGTAATTAGATAAAGGATGTTCAAAAAGTCGTCTTTTGATCACGAAGCAGGTCAGGAGGCTCAATCGACATCGAATCTTGCGTTCACCTTCGAAGAAGTAATGCTTCCGAAGCGAGTTTTCTACGAAAACTTGTACTACTCGATGCTGAAAACCCAACTTTTTGAACCTGCGTTTTATAAAACAAAATCGAGCTTTGCTTGAATTTGTGAAGTGCCTGGTCTTTTAGTTATTTGCATACTTTCCATTTGCCAGCTATGCAGGTGGGGTGTCCCCTGGAAGAGTTTACGTCCGCCTTTGAAATCCGTGAATATACCTCTAATTTTAATAAAAAATTTACGGGTTTCAACAGCGGCTGGAGGGGGATGTCCCACCGGAATAGTTTCGGCAAACAGCTTCCTCACATCTAAAACGACTAGCACTTCACACCTGACAGCAAAGCCCGATTCACAAGGAGTTGATAACATCATGAACGCATCCAGAGCATTAACGAGAAGAAACCGGCTGATAGGATACGCATTTTTGCTCCCGAATATACTGGGCTTTTTAACGTTTATCTGCTTCCCTGTCATTGCATCGTTCCTTATGAGCTTTACCGAGTGGAACGGCTTTGGCGACATTGCCTTTACCGGACTGGACAATTATAAAAGATTGCTCGGCGACGAATCGTTCCGCATCTCGCTGGTGAACAGCTTGATCATGATGGTCGTTTCCGTGCCGGTGACATTGCTGCTCGCTATTCTTGCCGCCGTAGCGCTGAACAAAGGAATAAGAGGGCTAAAAATATTCCGCACGGCGATTTTCCTGCCGCACATTACCGCAACCATTGCCGTAGCCGTCGTATGGCAGCTGCTGTACAACCCGACGATGGGCCCGATTAACGGCATGCTGCGCAGCATAGGTTTCGAAAATCCGCCGGCATGGCTGGCATCGACGCAATGGGCATTGCTTTCTGTAATTATTGTAGGCATTTGGCAAAACATCGGCTATTACATGGTGCTTTACTTGGCCGGGCTACAAGGCATTCCGAAGGATCTATACGAGGCTGCGGAAATCGACGGGGCGGGCAAGCTGTCCCAGCTGATTAAAATTACGATTCCGATGCTGTCTCCAGTTATTTTTTTCACGGTCATTATGGGTATCATTAACTCGTTCAAAGTGTTCGATCTCATCTTCCTGCTGACCAAAGGCGGGCCCGGACGCTCGACGCACGTGCTCGTTTACGATATTTATTACACCGCGTTCCAGCGCTATGAATACGGCTATGCTTCGGCGATGGCTTACGTGATGTTCGCGATCATCGTCCTGATTACGATAATTCAATTCCGCGGCCAGAAAAAATGGGTCAACTACTAACCGACGAACGGGGATGACGAATGATGAATGATATTGCACAAACCTCCAAACAGCCGCATTCCTTGAAGCTCACCCGCTCGTTCGGGACCCGGATCGGCAAAGGCCTTGTTTATTTGATTCTTATAGCGGTTGCCGGATCGATGATCATGCCGTTTTTGTGGATGATATCGGCTTCGTTCAAATCGGAAGCAGAAGTGTTCGGATTTCCGATTCAATGGATTCCAAGCAAGTTTTACTTCTCCAATTATACAAAGGTATGGAGCGAGCTGCCGTTTTTTACTTACTATTTCAATACGATTAAAATCGCCGTCACCACGACATTGCTGCAGATCGTCACCTGCTCCATGGCCGCTTATGCGTTCGCCAAGGTCAAGTTTCCCGAGCGGGACAAAGTGTTTTTCCTCTACATTACAACGATGATGATTCCGTTCCAGGTTATGATGATTCCGCAGTTTTTGCTGATGAAGGAATTCGGGCTGCTGAACTCGCATTGGGCGTTAATTTTGCTCGGCGCATTCAGTCCGTTCGGCGTATTTTTGTTCCGCCAGTTTTATATGTCCATTCCCGAGGAGCTGTCCGAAGCGGCCCGGATTGACGGGTTAAGCGAATTCGGTATTTTTACGAGAATCATGATGCCATTGATGAGACCGGCTATCGCCAGTCTTACGATCTTTACGTTTATGCATTCGTGGAACGATTTTCTCGGGCCGTTAATTTATTTGAATGACGATAAGCTGTTCACGCTTCAGCTCGGAATGCAGCATTTCCAGACCGAGCATGCTACGGAGTACGCTCCGCTGATGGCGGCAGCCGTATGTGCGATTATTCCGACCATCATTATTTACTTCCTCGCTCAGGATCACTTTGTGGAAGGCATTTCCGCAGGAGCTGTGAAAGGATGAGTAGTAACGTGGACAACGGTGCGGAGCTACACGAGAGACGGGAGACGCGGGATAAATGTAGGAAGAAGCCCAATATCCTCTATGTTTTTGCGGATCAGTGGCGCAGGCAGGCGGTCGGCTTCCGGAACGAGGATCCGGTGATCACTCCGCATATCGACGCCTTTGCGGCAGAGAGTCTCGTATTCGATCACGCGGTCAGCTGCACGCCGATATGCTCGCCGCACCGGGCGGCATTAATGACGGGAACTTACCCGCAGACGAACGGGGTATACACGAATTGCAAGCTCGGAGCGGACGTGGCGCTTCGTGAGGATGCGATCGGTATCGGCGACGTGTTAAAGCGGGAAGGATACCGTACCGGGTATATCGGCAAATGGCATCTCGACCTTCCGGAGCAAAATGTGTCGGAGCAGCCGATTTCCGGAGCCAGAGACTGGGATGCTTATACGCCTCCGGGACCGAAGCGGCACGGATTCGACGAGTGGTATTCCTACGGGACGTACGACGAGCATTTGACGCCTCATTATTGGCGAGACACGCCGGAGATGATCCAAGCGGATCAATGGTCTGTCGAGCATGAGACGGATCGGGCGATTGAATTTTTGCAGCAACGCTCCGGACAGGAAGAGCCATTCGCCCTGTTTGTTTCGTGGAATCCGCCCCACAGTCCATTTGACCTGGTGCCGGACCGGTATAAGCGGCTATATGATCACATCCCGCTTCGCTGGCGCCCTAACGTGAAAGCGGATGGACTGGCTGCCCATACGGGAGAGCCGTTCGCCGATGGAATGGACAATCTGGAACGGTACATGCGGGACTATTGCGCGGCCGTTACGGGAATCGACGAGCAGTTCGGAAGGCTGATGCAGTCACTTCAGGAGCTTGGCATGGAGCAAAATACACTGGTCGTCTTGTCGTCGGACCACGGAGAGCTGATGGGATCGCACGGACTCATGGCCAAGCATTCCTGGCATGAGGAATCGATAGGCATTCCGTGCGTAATGAGATGGCCCGGCCGGATTGGTGCCGGTCATACATCTTTGCTGTTCAACAGCGTAGACATTATGCCGACGCTGCTTGGACTCGCTGGATTGGGCGTACCGCAAACCGTGGAAGGCAGCGACTATTCGCCTGCCGTGCTCGGACTTGAGCCGGTATCGGATGAGCCGGCGTTCATCAGCGCGTTTCCGGGACGCAAGGATGTGATCGAGCAGTTTGCGGCGCAAGGGCTCGATAATAAGCGTTTCGGCTGGCGCGGAGTGCGGACCCGGCGGTACACATACGTCGTCCACAGGGGATACTCTGCCGTAGACCCGGGCTTTTGTCTTCGTCTTCTGTATGATTTGGAGCAGGATCCATACCAGCTTAATCCATTGACGCTGCAGCGGGCGTCCCAGCATCCGGTTGCTCATGAGCTGGAGGAGAAGCTGCGAGGGTGGCTATCGTCTCTGAACGATTTGTTTGAGCTATAGCGGTATGGGTAAGTTGACCAACATATCGCAGTGGGAGTGAAAAATAAAGCAGCAGAACCGTATGGGCTCTGCCGCTTTTTACTTTTATTCTACATGCTGGATCTTAATCAAATTGGTGGAGCCGGATTGGCCGACCGGAACTCCTGCGGAGACGACAACCAGATCCCCGCTTTTAATGACGCCGGATTGTACACCCGAACGCAGCGCCGATTCGAACATGGCGTCGGTGGAATCGACCTTCGGGCCTTTCACCGGGGTAACGCCCCAGCACAAGGTAAGACGGCGCTGTACCCAATCGTTGGCCGTAACGGCGATAATCGGCGATTTAGGACGGTACTTGGACACCATTCTGGCGCTAAAGCCGCTTTCTGTAGGCGTCACGATAGCACTGGCTTCCAGATCGAGAGAGGCGCCGACGGCAGCACGGCTGATGACTTCCGTAATATTCGTTTTGTGCAGTGCCGCTTTTTGGGTCAGCATTTCATCGTACGGCAGCACGTTCTCGATGTTCGTGGCAATGGCAGCCATCGTGCGAACGGATTCGACAGGGTATTTGCCCGCTGCGGTTTCGCCGGACAGCATGAGCACGTCGGTGCCGTCGTATACGGCATTGGCAACGTCGCTCGCTTCAGCACGGGTCGGACGCGGATTGGACTGCATCGAATCGAGCATATGAGTAGCGGTAATGACGGTTTTGCCCACGGCGTTGCTTTTTTGAATCATCTGCTTTTGGATGATCGGCACATCTTCCACCGGAATTTCCACTCCGAGATCTCCGCGCGCAACCATAAGCCCGTCGGACGCTTCCAATATTTCGTCGAGATTGTCTACGCCCTCTTCGTTTTCGATCTTCGAGATGATCTGAATGTGGGAGGCGTTATGCTCCTCGAGAATGCGGCGAATTTCCAGAATGTCGCTCGCTTTGCGCACGAAAGAGGCGGCGATGAAATCGGCATTTTGCTCGACCGCGAATTGAATATGCAGAACGTCTCTCTCCGTAACCCCAGGCAAAGACGTGCGTACGCCAGGCAGGTTGACGCCTTTGCGGGATTTGATCACTCCGCCGTTCAGGATGCGGCAATAAATTTCCGTGCCTTCAATGGACTCGACCTTCAGCTCGATCAAGCCGTCGTCGATCAAAATCCGCGATCCCGGCTTCACATCGTCCGTCAACTGCGGATACGATACGGAAATACGGTTGGCCGTTCCTTTTATTTGCTCTGTCGTTAATGTTATCGTGTCGTCGGTGCGCAGCTCGTAGGAAGGCTCCTCCAATAAGCCGGTCCGAATTTCCGGGCCTTTAATATCGATCAGGATGCTGACGGTTGCTCCCAGCGCCTCCGCGGCTTCCCGCACTCTGGCAATGCGTCCCGCATGATCGGCCAATTCGCCGTGAGCCATATTAATGCGTGCGCCGTTCATTCCGGAACGGATCATTTCCTTTAAGGTTTCGACGGAATCGCTTGCAGGTCCCATAGTGCAAAGAATTTTTGTTTTACGTAACATCAGTCGGTTCCTCTCCTCTATATATGCTGTTGATATTCATTGTAGGGAAAATTGTCGAATAAAACTATGAAATATAGTACGGTAAATGTATAATAGTACGATAAAATGAAGCTGCAGAGCATGAAGCAGGAGTTTTTTGTGGCAAAAGGGGGTGTCGGCCATGCTGTACGTGGTGGATGTAAGGCAGGATACGGGTGTGCAATGGTATGAGGATTATGAGCACGGAGCGCCATGGCATGTTCTGGTCCTGGTCAGCTACGGCAAATGCCTGTACTGGATTAACCATGACAAGCAGATGCTCGAAAAGGGGGATATGCTGCTCATCCCGGCTGGAACGCCGTTTTACGGCAAAAGCATACCGACGGTGATCCACGAAAAGTACGTGATCACGTTCCGAAACGATAAGTCTGCACCCCAGCTCCCCATTCTATCTGCGGAAGTAAGCTGCAAATGGAAAACCGGCAAATACGAGCTGCTGCTGCAGCGGTTCCGGATGATGCATGAGGAATGGAAGGAAAGGCTCCCCTATTGCGAAGCGATGTGCCAGTCGCTGGCTTTGGAAATATTGACCCATTGGAACAGGGAACTCGACGAGGGGAAACGATCCGGAGTGAAGGAGCGCCATGCGGAGCAAATGAAGACCTATATTCAAAACCATTACCGCGAAAAAGTGACGAAAGAGCATCTTGGCGACGTTATCGGCAAAAGCCCGAACTATGCCGCTTCGCTGTTCAGTGAAGTAACGGGGCAGACGATAGGCGGGTATATCCATGCGCTTCGCATGAAAACGGCGGTATACCTTCTTCAGCATTCGCAGAGGACGGTTGCGGATATATCCGATTATTTGGGCTACTGCGATCCGTCGTATTTTCATAAAGTGTTCAAAAGGGAAACGGGTAAACCCCCTGCGGCCTATATAAAAGAGAGGGAGCTGCCTGCGCAGTAATGAGGCGGGGCGAGCCGGTAAAGGAAAGGGTTCTTGGCCAAAGCAGCTTTTGGCACAAGAACCCTTTTTTCCATAGACTCCGAGTCATCGGACGTTAATTCTATTTGGTGATAACGCGAGTTATGCAGCAGCAAACTGTAAAGCCGCTCATCTAGGAAAGGCCTTGATAGAGCTTTTATTAGTCGGCCCGGCCGATTCATCCAGCTGAATTTGCGGATGAACGCAGGAGCCGACGGGCTCGACCGTGGTCAGAGATTCCACGGCTAGTAAGACGGCTTAGCCGCACGTACAATTCAGCACCGGCTTGCGCGCGGCGAGCGTTTCGTCCAGCCGCCTGACGACGGTGGTATACGGCGCGTTCAGCAGCAGCTCGGGCTGCTCCTCGGCTTCCCTGGCGATCTGAATCATCGTATCGATGAACGCGTCGAGCGTTTCCTTGCTCTCCGTCTCCGTCGGCTCGATCATGATGCATTCCTCGACGTTCAGCGGGAAATAAATGGTCGGCGGGTGGTAGCCGAAATCGAGCAGCCGCTTGGCTACATCGATGGTCCGGACGCCGTACTGCTTCAGTCCGCGTCCGGACATGACGAACTCGTGCTTACACACTCCCGGATAGGGCACTTCGTAATATGGCGCGAGCCGGTGCATCATGTAGTTGGCGTTCAGCACGGCACATTCCGAGACTTGACGCAGCCCTTCCGGCCCGTAGGTGCGGATGTATGTGTAGGCCCGGACGAGAATGCCGAAGTTCCCGTAGAACGCTTTGACGCGGCCGATGGAGCTCGGACGTTCGGCGTCGAGATAGTAGGTGTTGTCTTCGCGCAGAGCTACGACCGGTTTGGGCAGGAAGGGGACGAGCTTGCTCTTGACCCCGACAGGTCCCGCTCCCGGTCCGCCGCCGCCGTGAGGAGTGCTCATCGTCTTGTGCAGGTTGAGATGCACGACGTCAAAGCCCATGTCGCCGGGGCGTGTGATGCCCATGATGGCGTTGGAGTTGGCACCGTCGTAATAGAGCAGTCCTCCAGCGGAGTGGACGATATCCGCGATTTCCAGAATGTGCTCCTCGAACAAGCCTAAGGTGCTCGGATTCGTCAGCATCAGAGCGGCCGTATCCGGACCGACGGCAGCCCGCAGCGCGTCCAGATCGACCAGCCCTTGCTCGTTCGATTTGATCGTCAGCGTCTCAAAGCCCGCCGTCGTGGCGCTGGCCGGGTTCGTGCCGTGCGACGAGTCCGGCACGATAACTTTCGTCCGCGCTTCACCGTGGCTTTCGTGGTAAGCCCGGATCATCATGAGCCCCGTCCATTCGCCGTGGGCTCCGGCAGCGGGCTGCAGCGTCACTTGGTCCATGCCGGTGAGAGCGGCGAGATCGTTCTGCAGCGTGTACAGCAGCTCCAGCGCACCCTGGACGCTGGATTCCGGCTGATACGGGTGAATCCCGGCAAACCCGTGAAGACGCGCCGTATCCTCATTAATTTTAGGATTATATTTCATGGTACATGATCCTAATGGATAAAAGCCGTTGTCCACGCCGAAATTACGGCGGGACAGCTCGGTGTAATGGCGGATCACATCCACCTCGTACACTTCCGGCAGCGCAGCAGGCTCGCTGCGGATCAGGTGGGACGGGATCAGCCCGGCCGGGTCCGCTTCGGGAACATCGCAATCGGGCAGCGAATACGCAACGCGTCCCGGCTTGCTCAACTCGAATATCAGTGCCTTCTCGGGCTTCATAGCAGCTCCTCCAATCGTACGGCAAATTCGTCGATTTCGGCTTTCGTCCTTTTTTCGGTAACGGCCACCAGCATATGATGGTGCAGCTCGGGATAGAAGCGGCCGAGATCAAGCCCGCCGATAAACCCGGATTCGAGCAGGCGTTCGTTCACGCCGGTAACGCTCGTCTTGTCCGGCAGCTTCAGGACAAACTCGTTGAAGAAGGGCGAGGCGAAAGCGAGCGATACGCCTTCCGGCTTCGCCAGCTCGCGGGCGGCGTAGTGGGATTTGCTCAGGTTCAGCCGGCTGATCTCCCGCATTCCTTCCTTGCCCATCGTCGACAAGTAGACGGAGGCGCACAGCGCCAGCAGAGCCTGGTTCGAGCAAATGTTGGAGGTCGCCTTCTCGCGGCGGATGTGCTGCTCACGGGCTTGCAGCGTCAGCACGAAGCCGCGTTTGCCGTCGCGATCGACCGTCTGGCCGACGATCCGGCCGGGCATGCGGCGCATGAGCGGCTCGGCGACGGCGAAGTAGCCGCAGGTCGGTCCGCCGAAGGCCGGATGAATGCCGAGCGGCTGGGCGTCGCCTACGACGATATCGGCGCCGAGCTTGCCGGGGGCTTCCAGAAGCCCGAGCGACAGCGGGTTCGTGCTGACGACGAGCAGCCCCTTGCGGCTGTGAATGAGCGGCTCCATCGCCGCAATATCCTCGATGCAGCCGAAGAAGTTCGGCGACTGCACGATGACGGCGGCGGTATCGTCGGTTATGGCCGCTTCCAGCCGCTCCAGATCGGTCACGCCATCGGCATAATCGATTTCCGTCACCGTCAGATTCATGCCTCGTGCCGCCGTCCGCATAATCTCGCGCGCCTCGGGATGCACGGTGCGCGAGATGACGATCTGCTTCCGCTGCGTCGCGCCGGCAGCCAGCGCTCCTGCCTCGGCGAGCGCGGTAGCGCCGTCGTACATGCTGGCGTTCGCCACCTTCATGCCGGTCAGCTCGCAAATGTAAGATTGAAATTCGAATATCGCCTGCAGCTCGCCTTGGCTTATTTCCGGCTGGTACGGCGTATAGGCGGTATAAAATTCCGAGCGAGAAATGATATGGTTGATGACGACAGGCACATGATGGTCGTACAGACCGGCGCCCAAAAAGCTTGCATATTGGCCGGTGTCCGCATTGCGCGAGGCGAGCCGCTTCATATGCTTCATGAGCGAGAGTTCGTCCAATGCGCCGGACATCGGCAGTGTTCCCCGGTAACGGATGGATTCAGGAATGTCGCGGAACAGCTCTTCCACCGAAGCGGCGCCGATCGTGCTCAGCATATCGGACCGGTCCTGGTCGGTCATTGGCAAATACCGGTGTTTGCTCATCGTATGAGTCCACTCCTTTTTCTGTATTCATGCGTAAGGCTAAGCTTTTGCGCCCCGCCGGTAGAACGGCGCTGGGACAACAGCCGCTTTGAGCCGGTTTCCGCGGATTTCCACTTCCAATTCGGTGCCAGGCTGCGCGAAATCCGCTTGGACAAGCGCAAGGCCCAGATTACGCTTCAGCGTCGGCGATTGCGTACCTGTAGTCACCTCGCCGATCAGAGCTCCGCCGGCATAGACAGGGTAGTGGCAGCGGGGAATGCCGCGGTCGATCATCTCGATGCCGACCAGCTTGCGGGGCACGCCCTGCTCCTTTTGCTTCTGCAGGGCCTCCCGGCCGATGAAATCGGGCTTCGCCAGCTTGACGAAAGATCCGAGTCCCGCTTCCAGCGGTGTGATCGAATCGCTCAGCTCTTGACCGTACAGCGGCAGCTTCGCCTCGAACCGAAGCGTATCCCGCGCCCCAAGTCCGGCAGGGAGAAGACCGTGCGGCTGGCCTGCTGCCAGCAATCCCGTCCACAGCGCGGGAGCATCGGCTGCGGCAACGTAAAATTCGAATCCGTCCTCGCCGGTGTAGCCTGTACGGGAGACGAGAGCGGGAACGCCGCATACTTCGGCTTCTTTAATAAAATGAAATGGCGGCAGCGCCTTCAAATCGGCATCTGTAATTAGGGCGGCGATGGCTTCGGCGCTTGGGCCTTGCAGTGCGAGAAGGGACAAATCGTCAGATTTGTTTACGAGGGTTGCGCCGCCGGGGAGATGAGATTCCAGCCAGCGGAAGTCTTTATCGATATTGGAGGCGTTAACGACAAGCATAAATTGACCGGCCGACAGACGGTAGACGATCAGATCGTCGATGACGCCACCGTGCTCATAGCACATCAACGTATACTGCGCCTGGCCGTCAGCCAGCCGTGAGACGTCGTTGGTCATGACTCGTTGCAGGAATGCTTCGGCATCGTCGCCGGTCAGCAGAAATTCGCCCATATGCGAGACGTCGAACAAGCCGGCCTGCTGCCTGACGGTTTCGTGCTCCCGGATAATGCCGGAAAATTGGACGGGCAGCTCCCAGCCGCCGAAATCGATGCAGCGGACGCCGGGAAATTGGGCATACAGAGGGAACAGCGGCGTTCTTTTCAAAGACGGACTCACTTGAATCACCTCGGTCGTTATTTGGATGGTCATTCCCAAACAAAGAAAAGCCAAAAAAGGACAGGACGAAACGGTCTGCAGCACATGCTGAAGCATGTCTGCGATTTCGTTTCGCTCTGTCCTTTGTACCTGAGAGTTACCTTACAGACGTCTTCCTTGGCACAGCGTCTGCAAGTTTCCCCTTGGGTGACCCGGCTTCATGAAGCGGGGTGCTCTCCAGAGGCGCGTCCGGTAAAGGTCCTTTTGCCTGAGAGATTCACCTGTCTTAAGACGGGCTTACTCCTTCGGCGTTACCGTGGCTACAGGTAATCTCTCCCAATACGTTCATCCGCATATTCGATTGGCATTGCTCTATGTTCATTATGATCTAAAGCGCGGCCCCGGGTCAACTGAAACTTCAGGAAACATTTGGAGCGGATTCTTGACATCTCCATATCGGTTGAATTACGCTTGAGGTATAATGTCAATACAGCGTATGACGATGGTTGGGAGAGACCGCAGCGGCGCAAGCGGCCGTGAGGCACCGAAGGAGCAAGTCGCCACACCTGCCGGATGGCGATTAATCTCACAGGTAAACGTACCGGCATCCGACGCGCCTCTGGAGAGAGCGTAAGCCACCAAAGGGGTAAAGGCAAGGGAGCGTTGCAGTCACCCGGCCCTAAACTCTCAGGTACCCAGGACAGAGAACAAGGCAAGCTGCCTTTTCCTGTCCTTTTTTTGGTCTTTGGGAACGAGTTCCAACGAAACGTCAAAAAGCTTGAACATTTTGATGAAACGGGTGGGTGTTGACGATGAGCGAAGTAAGAGCAGGTTTGCGTTATACGGAAGAGCATGAGTGGGCTGAAAAGAGACAAGCGGCGGTGGTCCGAATCGGCATTACCGACTTCGCACAGCAGCAGCTTGGGGATATTGTGTTCGTAGAGCTGCCGAAGGTCGGAGCCAGACTGGAGGCGCATGCGCCCATGGGAACGATCGAATCCGTTAAGACGGTGTCCGATCTGTTCAGTCCGGTTGCGGGGACGGTAACGGCAGTGAACGAAGGTTTGCTGGATTCGCCGGAGCTGGTTAACAGCGAGCCTTACGAGGCCGGGTGGATTGTCGAAGTCGAGGTGGACGGCGATACGGATCAAGCTCTGGATCCACTGCTCACTGCGGAAGCATACAGGCAGCTTATTGCCGGACAAGAGTAGAACGATCCGCTGCCCATACGGGCGGTTAGTACCGTAAGCGTATTCAACAACTCGGCGGAAGCTTTTACACAGCATGCACACGGATACAACGGGTTTGTAAATAACTCTTTCAAATCATCCAATAAGGAGCTAGAAATTTATGAGCGTTTCTTACCGTTTTGACGAAGTCGCCAGGCTTCCTTTGCCAGGAGATAATGTTGCCGTTGCCACTCGCAGGCTGGATGCCGGCACCGTCATTTCCTGTCATGATCAAACGTTGACCTTGGATTATACCGTTTTGGAGGGCCACCGCTTTGCCGTGCAGGCCATTGCGCCGGGGGAGGCTTTATTGTCCTGGGAACTGCCGTTTGGAGAAGCGATTCAGCCGATACATCCAGGCAATTATGTGATCAATAATGACGTTCTGGAGGCGCTTCACGGGCGTTCGCCCGATTTTACGTTGCCGGCGGCGCCTAATTTTATCGATCAAGTTCCGGCCTTTGCTCTGGACGAAGCGAAATTTCAGCCGGCCACGAGATTGCCCGATTATCCGGATACGCGTACATTCTTAGGCTATCGGCGCAGTCAGGCTCGCGGAGTCGGTACCCGCAACAACGTTGTGCTATTGGGCACAACCTCGCGTACGGGGAGCTATGTGACCCAACTCGCCGCCCGTCTTCAGAACGATCTGAAGCCATATCCCCAGGTGGATGGAATTGTCCCCGTGGCGCATACCGAGGGAGCTACGGATCGGCCCAATAATCTGGAGATGCTGCTGCGCACACTGGCCGGATTTATCGTCAACCCTAACGTGGGCGCCGTGCTGATAGTCGATGACGGCATGGGATCCATCAACAATGGGATGGTGGAGTCGTATCTGCGCGCGCACAATTATCCATTGGATGAGGTGCTGCACCGGTTCTTGACCATTCAAGGCGGTTTTGAAGAGCAGCTGGATAGGGGTGAAGCTGTTGTTCGCAATTGGCTGCCGACGGTCAACGCCGTCGAACGGACCCCTGAATCGGTCAGCCATCTCAAAATTGCGCTCAATTGCGGCGGCTCCGATGCCTTCTCCGGCATTTCGGCCAATCCGCTTCTAGGCTGGGTTGCGCAGGAGCTTGTACGCTTCGGCGGAAGCGCCAACCTGTGCGAAACCGATGAATTGATCGGTGCCGAGACGTATATTTTGCAAAAGGTTCGCGATGCGGAAACCGCGCGCACTTTTTTAAAGCTGATCGAGCAATTCAAAGAGCGGACGGCTTGGCACGGCGCCAACGCGGAAGGAAATCCGTCCGGAGGCAACAAATATCGCGGTCTTTATAACATTTATCTTAAGTCCATCGGCGCCGCACAAAAGAAAGACCCGGCTACCGTCCTTGACTACGCCATTGATTATAGCGCTCTTATGAAGGAATCCGGCTTTTACTTTATGGATAGCCCGGGTAACGACCTCGAGAGCATTGCCGGACAGGTGGCATCGGGCTGCAATCTCATTTTCTTCACGACGGGCAACGGCTCGGTGACGAACTTTCCTTTTGTGCCGACGATCAAGGTCGTTACGACGACGCAGCGCTTCCAGCTGCTTGCCAATGATATGGATATCAATGCGGGGCGCTATCAGGAAGGCGTGTCCATGGATGAGCTGGGCAAGGACACCTTTGAACGGATGGTGCAGGTTGCCTCAGGTCAGCGCAGTGTAGGCGAGAAGGCCGGCCATGCGCAGGTACAAATTTGGCGTAACTGGCGGCAAACCGATGCAAGCCGGCTGGATTCCTTGCTTCATGCCCCTCAGCCGACCGGGGAGCCCATTGCGATTCGCACGGACGCAGCCGAAGCTGCCCCTCCGATCAGCTTCACCTTCAACCGCTTCGAAGATCATCGGGCCAGCGACCGGATCGGGTTAATCGTGCCGACCAGTCTGTGTGCCGGGCAGGTGGCCAAAATGATCGCATCGCAGATGAACAAAAAGGGGCTCGGCCAACCAGAGCATCTCTCGCGCTTTGTAGCTTTGGCTCATACGGAAGGCTGCGGTAATTCAGGCGGGCAGGCGGAGCAGTTGTTTTCCCGCACCATGATCGGCTACGTCACCCACCCGCTGGTCAGGCAATGTCTGCTTCTGGAGCATGGATGCGAGAAAACGCATAATGACTACATGCGCCACCGGATGGAGGAGATGGGGATTGACCCGAGCCGGCTGGGCTATGCCAGCATACAACTGGACGGCGGCATTGAAAAGGTGTCGCGCAAGGTGGAGGCGTGGTTTGCCGATCAGCTGTCGGCAGCTGGGCCAACGTTGATGGAGCAGACCGGTCTGGAAGGGCTGCGCATCGGAATCATGAGCGATGGTCCGGTTGGAGAGGCTGCCGGTGAGCAGCTCGGCATATTGACCCAATGGATTGCCGGCGCCGGCGGTATGGTGGTCGTACCGGAGAACAGCGGACTTCTTACAATGGCTGCGTACCGGGACACTGTATTGGCTTCATCCGATGTTAAGCCGTCCTTGGCTTACGGGGAACATTCCGACAGCAGCGGGTTCCACATTATGGAAACCCCGACCGAGCATTGGGTGGAGACGGTGACGGGCTTGGCGGCAACGGGGGTAGAATTGATCATTGCGCTGGTTCATCGCCGGCCGATGCAGACGCATCCGTTCGTGCCCATGCTGCAAGTTGCGTCGGAGCCGGCCATGCAGGAAGCTTATGCAGACGACTTGGATCTGCTGTTAACCGGGGCTCCGTCCGCCTGGAACGAGCAGATTTTGGAGAGCTGCAAGCAGGTCTTGGAGCACAGCTATACTCCGCGGCTTTATCGGCAAGGCAATATTGATTTTCAATTAACGAGAGGATTTCTCGGCGTTTCGTTATAAATCCATGATTTAACCCGGACTACGCGCTGTTCGCAGGAGCGGGCACGGGAAAGAGGCTGTCACTTTGAGCAGGTTCATCTGCTTGAGGCGACAGCCTTTTGCTGTTATTGAAGCCGTGCTGCTTGGGTAAGGAGTCTGCTAAATTCAGTGCTGCCAGGAAGTTCCGATCCGAGAGGGGTTACAGTCCGATACCCGTGCCTTTAAGTGCTTGGTTACCTTAGGGGTCTCTCCATTGACGACGCCTTCCCATGACGTAAATTTTTTGAATAGAAATGCTCCGGCGTCGTTTTTCAACAAAGCGTGCAATTTCACACTGTTCAAACGAATGGTGAAGTTCTGTGAGATACCTGCCTCCATCAAAAGCTTCTACTCTTTTTTGTATCCTTTTTGAATCGCGGCTCGAGATGAATTCAGCTCCTCGCCGTTTCTGGAATAAGACATTTTTCCGCTTTCGTGCAGGAAGCGGACAATTTCTTGATCGGTTTGATTCAGATTAGGCAGATTTATAACCCTATTCTAAACTGAATTTATGTCATGTAACATTACATTGATATTTCGATAGATCAAATACAATTCGAGTGCGATGTAATACAAGAATTAGAATAAAAACCTGTATTCGCTAGGACAATGTACTGCTTGTCGAAATGAAGTGGTTGACACCTTTTCGAGAGCATGCATATAATTGTGTCATATAACATAACATAAATATTTCATTAACTAATGTTTATCAGTTTTTGTGTAATGAAAAATAACATAAAGATACTAAGGGGCAAAATCGGTACGGCCTGGGATTGGGACTCAAAAAAGGAGGCGGATACGCGGCATGAAGTTTACGGTCCATCAACTCAGCAAAATGAGCAAGCAGCAGTTCGTCGAATCTATCGGATGGGTGTTCGAGCATTCGCCATGGGTGGCCGAGCGGGCTTGGGCGGATAAGCCTTTCCGCTCGCTCAGTCATTTGCACCTGCTGATGGTGCGGCAGGTTGAGGAGGCTTCGGAAGGGGAAAGGCTGTCGCTTCTCCGGGCGCATCCGGATTTGGCGGGGCGAATGAAGCTGACCGATGCTTCGCAAAAGGAGCAGCGGGGAGCCGGTTTGGACCGGCTGTCGCCGGGGGAATTCGACGAAATGACCGCATTGAACGAGGCGTATGTTACCCGCTTCGGGTTTCCTTTTATCGTTGCGGTCAGAGGGCTTGGCAAGGAGGAGATATTGTCGGCGATCCGTGAGCGGGTGACGCATGAAAAGACGGATGAATTCGGGAGGGCATTGTCGGAAGTGGCCAAAATCGCGCGTTTGCGCTTGGAAGATATTATAGAGTCGGGAGAGGCGGGGGAATAAGATGAGCAAAGAGCGAGTAATGTATTACGGCAAAGGTGATGTGCTGGTCTACAGAACATTCGGGGAACCAATGAAGGGGATTGCGAAAATACCGGAGTCGGCCTTTACCGGTGACGATAATGTGATTTTTGCCCACAACATTAAGATTGCAGTGCAGGGGGAGCAGTTCTTGGCTTCCTTTACCGAAGGCGACAATACGAAGGTCGTGGCGACCGACTCGATGAAAAATTTTATCCTTCGCCATGCGGCGGAATTTGACGGCGATACGACGGAAGGGTTCCTGGAATTCGTCAGCCGGCGTTTTCTTGAGACGTATCCGCAGATGACCGGGATCATACTGACCGGAGACCGGATTCCATTCCTGGGCTTGCAGGTGCCTGGTGCGAGCGGTTTGACGGATAGCGGACTCGTGTACCGATATTCGCACAACGACCACCCGACGGCTACGCTCGAAATCGTCCGCTCCGAAGACGGAGAAGCGGATATAGTAAGTCACCGCTGCGGTCTGGCGGATCTGCAGCTGATCAAAGTGAAGGGCAGCGGCTTTGCGAACTTTGTCCGGGATGAATATACGACACTGCCGGAAACTTATGACCGTCCGTTGTTCATCTATCTCGACATTCACTGGAAATATTCCGATGTAGAAGATTCGTTGTCCACGGATTCGGGAAAATATGTGCCCGCCGAGCAAATCAGGGATATTGCCCATACCATGTTTCATGAGAAAAACAGCCCGTCGATTCAAAATCTGATCTATTATATCGGCTTGCGGATTTTGGAGCGCTTTCCGCAACTTGCTGAGGTCCAGTTCGAATCGAACAACCGGACGTGGGAAACGGTCGTCGAGCACGTCCCGGGCTCGGAAGGAAGAGTGTATACGGAACCGCGGCCTCCTTACGGCTTCCAAGGGTTTTCGATGACGCAGGAGGATTTGGCGGCGGCTCGCAGCGGTGATAAGACACTGGTGCAAAGCGAGGGCTGATGCTTATGGAGGGTAAAATATCGACGCACGTGCTGGACTTGTCGTGCGGCCGGCCGGCGGCCGGAATCGAAGTGGCGCTGTATCGAATCGGCGAAGCGGAGGCAAGAACGCTACTCGGCTGCAGCGTAACCAATTCGGACGGCCGGACGGGGCGTCCGTTGCTGGAGGGTGCCGACCTGAAGGCAGGCGAATACGAGCTTGTGTTCTTCGTTGCGGATTACTTCCAGGGCACGGCGGGAGAATCCGGGGCGAGAATGGCCGGCGGCGGGGTGCCGTTCCTGAATCGGGTGCCTATCCGCTTCTGTGTCGGCGATGAGGGCGGAAGCTACCATGTTCCGCTGCTGGTATCGCCCGGGGGGTACAGCACCTACCGGGGGAGTTGAGGCTAGTCGGGCGGTAGGTACGCGGTGATGGTCGCGAGAAGGAAGCTGTAACGCGGGAAATCCGCGTTATGTGCAGGGAAAATGTGCGAGTGATCTCTGTAACACGGAAAAACCGTGTTACGGATCGTCGATAAGCGGTGACGGTCGCGAGAAGGAAGCTGTAAAGCGGAAAAACCGCGTTACGTACAGGGAAAATGCGCGAGCGCACTCTGTAATACGGAAAAACCGTGTTACGGATCGCCGATAAGCGGTGACGGTCGCGAGAGTGGTGCTGTAACGCGGAAAAACCGCGTTACGGACTGGGGAAATGTGCGAGCGTACTCTGTAACACGGAAAAACCGTGTTACGGATCGCTGATAAGCGGTGACGGTCGTGAGAAGGGAGCTGTAACGCGGAAAATTCGCGTTACGTGCAGGGAAACCGGTTGAGCGCACTCTGTAACACGGAAAAACCGTGTTACGGATCGCCGATAAGCGGTGACGGTCGCGAGTATGAGTCTGTAAGGCGGAAAATCCGCGTTACGGACTGGGGAAATGTGCGAGCGTACTCTGTAACATGGAAATACCGTGTTACAGGTCGCCAATAAGCGGACACGGTCGCGAGAAGGGAGCTGTAAAGCGGAAAAACCGCTTTACGGGCAGGGAAAATGAGCGAGCGCACTCTGTAACACGGAAAAACCGCGTTACGGATCGCCGATAAGCGGTGACGGTCGCGAGAATGGTGCTATAACGTGTTGCAAGCATGGAACTCGATCGAGCGCACTCTGTAACGCATAAATGATCAATTTTTTTCGGAGAGGGGCTTCCGATATGCCGGAAACGTTCGATACCGTAATTCGAAACGGAATAGTCGTGCTGCGCGATGAGGCTCGCCAACTGGATATTGGCATTCGCGACGGGCGTATCGCCGGGCTCGGCGAACGTCTGGAGGCCCGTGGGGAGGCATCGATGAAAACCGTCGATGCCTCTGGCTGCTATGTGTTTCCGGGAGTGGTGGATGTTCATGTTCATTTCAATGAACCTGGCCTCGGAAGCTGGGAGGGCTTCGCTTCAGGATCGGCGGCGCTGGCCGCAGGAGGGACGACTACGTATGTGGATATGCCGCTAAACGGCAGGCCGCCTACGGTGACGGCTGCGGCTTTTGAGCAGAAGCTGGAGGCTGCGCGGGGGCAATCTTATGTGGACTACGCGATATGGGGAGGACTCGTGCCCGGGAACCGGGACCAGTTGGAGCCGCTCACCGCTATGGGAGCTATCGGCTTCAAGGCGTTTCTCTCGGACCCCGGCGGCCAAGGGGACGATATATTCCGCGAGGTTGACGACCTCGCGTTATATGAAGGCATGAAGCGGATTGCCGCCATGAACGGGATTTTGGCGCTCCATGCCGAGAGCGACTCTCTTACCTCGACGCTCGCGGCCAAAGCCATGCGCGAGGGCAGGCGCACCGCCCGCGATTATGCGGCAACCCGCCCGATTATTGCGGAGCTGGAGGCGGTCAATCGGGCATTGTTGTATGCCCGTCACACCGGCTGCTCGCTGCACTTTGTGCATATAAGCAGCGAGGCGGCCATTGAGCTGATCGACCGTGCGAAGCAGGTCGGGCTGAACGTTACGGCGGAGACGTGCCCGCATTATTTGACCCTGACCGAGGAAGACATGGAGTCGCTCGGCCCGGTGTCCAAATGCGCGCCTCCGCTGCGCAGCGCCGACGAGCAAGAGCGCCTATGGGCGGCGCTGCGTGCAGGAAGGATCGACATCATCGCATCGGATCATTCGCCTTGCCCTCCGGAGCTGAAGGCAGCTGGCGACGGCTGCTTTTTCAGCGCATGGGGAGGCATTAGCGGAGCGCAAAGCACGCTCGAGCTGATGCTCCACGAAGGGCACTTGAAGCGCGGTATAGAGCTGCCGGTATTGGCGCGAATGCTGTCTTATCAGCCTGCGCGAAGGTTCGGGTTGCATCCGCGCAAGGGCGAAATCGCCATCGGGGCTGATGCCGATCTCGCGATCGTTAAGATGGATGAGAGCTATACGCTCGAAGCGGCTCATCTGTACTCCCGGCATCGACAGAGTCCCTACGTGGGCAGAACGTTCGACTGCCGGGTCGTCACGACATTCAGTCGCGGGGAACGTGTATATTCGCTTGAGGAAGGACTGGGTCCGAAAAGGCACGGACAGTGGATTAAGCCTGCTGCAGTACGTAAGACGGCTACGGCCGAAGGGGCAATCGCTGCAGATTGTTGACATGCAGCCGGACATGACAAAATGCAGGGAGGCATACACATATGGAAACATGGAGCGAGCTGCCGGGTGAAGGAGCAGCGGAGCTAGCCGCCAGCTTCGGCCGGGAGGCCGAGCAGCTGCTGAATTGGCTGTCTGGCTATGGCGCCGATCCGCAAGGAGGTGTTACCCGGCTGCTGTATTCCGACAGCTGGGCCGAAGCCCAGCTCGCTTTGGCTGAGCGAATGAAGCGGGCCGGCTTCGCTGTCAGCTTCGATCGTGCGGGCAACCTGTTCGGCAGGCTGGAAGGCGAGGATTGTGATGCGCCTGCCATTATGACGGGCTCGCATATCGATACGGTCGCCTCCGGCGGCCGCTATGACGGTGCCTACGGCATTATAGCTGCTCTCCTAGCCGTGGAACATTTGCAGCGACGATTCGGCAAACCACGGCGCAGCATAGAGGTTATAGCGCTGGCTGAAGAAGAGGGCAGCCGTTTTCCGATGACCTACTGGGGATCGGGGAGCATAGCGGGGCTGTATCACGAAGGGCATATTGAGGGCATGAGAGACAGCACCGGCATAGAGTTCCGGCAGGCAATGAAGTCGGCCGGCTTCGGGAAGCCGGAGCAAAAGGACTGCAGGCGCAGCGATATTGCGCTGTTTGTCGAGCTTCATATCGAGCAGGGGATCGTGCTGGAGCGCGAGAGCACATCCATTGGTATAGTGGAAGCCATCGTCGGCCAAAAACGATTTGCCATCCAGATAACCGGGGAAGCAAACCATGCCGGTACGACGCCTATGCGAATGCGGAAAGACGCGCTTGCAGCAGCGGCAGAGATGATACGCGCCGTTCGCCAATCGGCGACGCTTCATGGAGCTCCCCTTGTTGCAACGGTGGGCCGGCTTGAGCTGGAGCCGAACGTACCCAATGTCATCCCGGGGAAAGCGGCGTTTACTGTAGATGTGAGGCATGATGATGAGAATGTGCTGGGTGATTTTTGCTCCCGAATGATAAGCGAATTCAAGGAGATAGCCGATTACAACGGGGTGGCGATGGCTCATTCGCTATGGATGGATGTGAAGCCGGCGCCGATGCACCCGGCGTTGACGGATTTGACGGAAACGATATGCCGTGAGCATCGTTTATCCTATAAGCGAATGGTCAGCGGGGCGGGCCACGACGCCCAGGTGTTCCAGCGCATGTGCCCCACCGCTATGGTTTTCGTTCCGAGCCGGGGCGGGATCAGTCATTCGCCATTGGAGTACACTTCGCCCGATGACTTGGGTAGAGGGGTATATGTACTCGGCAGGATGCTGTATCAGCTGGGTTATGCAGAAGCGTATAAAGGAGGGGTCGTATGAAGCGGTACAACGATTTAGCCCCATCTCTTCGAACCATAATGACACCGGGGCCGGTAGAAGTAGATCCACGCGTGCTTCGCGCCATGTCGTTCCCGATTCTCGGGCAGTTCGATCCGGAGTTTACCGGGCTGATGAACGAAACGATGGAAATGCTGCGAAGCCTGTTCCGAACGAACAACCGGTGGGCTTATCCTATCGACGGTACCTCCCGAAGCGGGATCGAAGCGGTCATGACAAGCGTTATCGAGCCGGGAGACAAGGTGCTCATACCGGTGTACGGGCGGTTCGGATATCTTTTGTGGGAAATCGCAGAGCGCTGCGGAGCCCGGGTCGTCGCTATCGAGAAGGAATGGGGATACGTGTTCGAGTCTGAAGAAGTCATAGATGCAATGCAGCGCGAAAAGCCGGACATCGTGGCTATCGTCCACGGAGAAACCTCTACCGGACGCATCCAGCCTCTTGCGGACATCGGTCGCGCCTGCCGGGAGCAGGGCAGCTTGTTGATCGTCGACGCGGTCGCCACCATCGGCGGTGTAGAAGTGAGGACGGATGAATGGATGCTGGATGCGGTTATCGGAGGCACGCAGAAATGTTTGTCCATCCCCGCAGGCATGTCGCCCATCACCTATAACGACAGGATCGAGGCCAAAGTGCTGCGCAGGAAAAAAATCGAGCGCGGGCTAAGCGATAAAAGCGCCGCCCTAGATGGGATGCCGGCACAAACCATCCGCAGCAACTATTTTGACTTGAGCATGCTGCAGGACTATTGGAGCCCTGCCAGACTGAATCATCATACAGAGGCGACTTCGATGCTGTATGCACTGCGCGAAGGGGTACGGCTCGTGCTGGAGGAGGGGCTGGAGGCGCGTTTTGCCCGCCATAAGCTCCATGAGCAAGCCTTGGTCGGAGGACTTCAGGCTATGGGGCTGCAGCTGTACGGTTCACCGGATTGCAAAATGACCGTTGTTACTTGCATCCGGATTCCTGCCGGAGTGGATGGGGATTCGGTGCGGATGATGCTGCTGGAGCAGTTCGGAATCGAAATAGCCAGCTCCTTCGGGCCACTGAAAGGGAAAATATGGAGAATCGGAACGATGGGGTTCAGCTGCAACAAGAGAAATGTGCTTCATCTGCTGGGAGCTCTCGAGGCGGTGCTGCTTCGCCATCAAGTAAACGTCCATACCGGCAAAGCCGTGCAAGCGGCCCTGGACATTTATGATGAAGCTGTCGTGAGCGGTAGTCCCCGTTATTGACAAACGGGAACAAATGTTCGATAATTCTCCTTGTATATGTATGTGACAGAACTTGTCCTATCCCTGTGTTACAATAGGTGGGATGATGTGACGTCTCACAGAAAGAGGGGAATAATCATGGAAAAATCCAGATGCGGCTGGGTCAATGAAGATCCGTTGTACCAACAATATCATGACGAAGAGTGGGGCGTCCCGGTTCACGATGACCAAAAGCTGTTCGAGATGCTGATCCTCGAAGGGGCGCAAGCGGGCTTGAGCTGGTATACGGTGCTGAAAAAGCGTGAAGCGTACCGCGAGGCGTTCGATCGCTTCGACCCGGAAAAGGTGGCTGCGTACGATGATGCCAAGGTAGCGGAGCTGCTGTCGAACGAGGGGATTATCCGCAATCGTCTGAAGGTGCAGTCGACGATTACGAATGCGAAAGCTTTTTTGAGCGTGCAAAAGGAATTTGGCAGCTTTGATGCTTACATATGGCAATTTGTCGGAGGGGCTCCGCTCGTACATCATCGGGAGTCGCTGAAGGATGTCCCTGCCAGCACGCCGCAATCCGATGCGATGAGCAAGGATTTACGCAAGCGCGGCTTCAAATTCGTCGGTACGACGATCTGCTATGCTTTCATGCAAGCTACGGGGATGGTGAACGATCATACGGTGAGCTGCTTCCGTTACAACGGAGACCATTAGCTCCTGATGTTGTCGTTGAAAAACAAGAGGGCGGCCCGATACGAGCCGCTCTTTATTGCTTTCGCTGGTCCAGCAAATATTTGGAATAAGCGATCGGGTTGTAGTAAGAAGCTTTCCATTCCTCCGTCATCCCTGCCTCGCGGAAGGCATACCGCTGGTCTTTGCCGTTGCATTCGATGAATAGCGGAACGCCGTCCTTCGTAATGCCAATATCTAGGCCGAGATCCGCCATGTGCGGCAGGCTGGATCCCAAGATCCGGGCGATTTTGAGCGAGAATTCGTGTATCGCTTGAAAGACGTCCTGCTGCTGCAGCTGCGGATATTCTTGGGCTAATATGTCCTGAAGCTGCTGTAAAGAGCCTCCTTGCGCCACATTGGTCAAAAAACGATTGTGCGGCGCCACCTTGGCGACTAGCCCGGTCACCTGCCATTCTCCCGATCCGTCGCGCTGGACGGACACTCTCATATCGAACGGTCTCCCCTGGAAAGTGGCAAGAGGAAGCCTTTGCTGAACGATGAATTTCTTTTTGCGCAGCCATCGCGTTAATAAGGAAGGGATCCGGTTTCCTTTAAACTCCATCTGCTTCCAGCGTCGATTGTGTACGCTCAAGCTTGCCGGAAACGTCAGCTTCCAGTTGTCTCCGTTTCGCTCGAGCAGCATGATTCCCCGTCCTACACCGCTTTGGTCCGGTTTAATAATAAGCTTGTCATACTGCTTCATCATCATGTCGATATGCCGTGAGGTCGCTGTGAACGTTTCGGGCAAGTGAGGCTTCAAGGATGTTTCGTTCAAGAGAATATGCTGGGTCTGCAGCTTGCTGTACCGGTTCCATTGATTGAAGAACAGTGTGCCGCCGTCGGCCCATGAGCCAAGCTCCCTAAACTTTTTGCGGCCGTGATAGAGGGCCCGGTTATGGATGACGACTGGCAGCGGGACGCGAGTTAGAACAAAGCGGTCATCTTGCTTGACGTATGCCTTGATCCATGGATTTGCAGAACGAACGTCATGGATGCGAAAGAAACACGGAGTCACTCCATATCTCCTGCCTGCCTCCACGTAAAAATCAATGGCTTCATACTTCGTATCCCCCACAGGAATGCTGTTATACAATTTGTCGTTTACGAGGATGCCCACATATGAATGCTGCACGATTTTCACTCCTTCCTACAAAGCTGGACACGGTTAGCATTTCTAAGCACATCATATGTGAGTATTGTCCATAGCGTATGGACAGGTGTGGTGGGCATTGATTGATCCTTGTGACGCCTGTCCGTATTAGAACATAAGGTTGCCTGGAAAGGGGCGGGAGAAGTTGTCTGTTGGACGTTCCCCGTGTGCAGACAAGTGAATACACTGCATGCATAAAGGAATCATCTCGCAGAGGGGGCGCCCTTATGAAACGACCTGTAATTGCCATTGTGTCGCCAGGTTCCTACGCCGTTCCTTCGGCTACCAGCAGCTCGGTCGAGCTAGTAATAGAACAGGTGGCCAAGCGATTGGCTCGTGATGCAACTCCTGTCGTGTTCGGCAAAAAGGAAAAGGACCGGCCTTCCGTGGAGGATTTGGATGGTGTCCGGTATGTGAGGGTACGGGCAGTGACTCCGCGTTCTTATATGAAACGGGTTAGCCGCAAGCTCGCCGCTTACCGGCCCCAAGTCATTCAGGTGGAAAATCGTCCCCGGTTCATCCGTTACTTGCGCCGCAGGCATCCCAAGGCAAGCTTGTGGCTTGTTTTGCATTCGCTTACCTTCGTATCCAGGCCGCATATTCGGGCTTCCGAGCTTCGGTCGTGTCTTGCCGCCGCTGATCGCATCATTGTGAACAGCCATTTTTTGAGAGAGGAAATGATTCGTAAAGCTCCCCGCATGATGCACAAAATGGTCGTGAACCATCTGGGGGTCGATACGGAAGGCTTTACATCCCGCTGGACGGAGGAAAGCGAGCATCAACGGCAAATGACGCTTCACCAAATGGGTCTGGCCGGCAAAAAAATTATCCTGTATGTCGGCAGGCTGATTAAAATCAAGGGTGTGCATAACTTGCTGCTAGCGATGCCGCAAATTGTGGAGCGCATTCCGGAGGCGGTGCTGCTCGTTGTGGGAAGCTCAACGTACGGCTCGAACCGGGCGACACCTTATGTCAAGTATTTATGGGAGCTGGGTTCCCAAATGCCGCAGCACGTCCGGTTTATCCCTTACGTTCCGCATACGGAAATTTCAAGGTGGTTCCACTTGGCCGACGTGCTTGTAGTGCCCTCCAATCAGAAGGAAGCATTCGGTCTTGTCAATGTGGAAGCGATGGCGTCAGGTGTCCCTGTAGTGGCTACCCGCGCCGGAGGGATGATGGAAATTATCGAGCATGAAATGACGGGCTTTCTGATCGATTCGTCGATCGTAAACAGGGAGCTGCCGCAAAGGATTCACGATATTTTGACGCAAGAGGGGCTGGCGCAGCGATTCGGTCAGGAGAGCTTGAAAAGAGTCCGTGAGCATTTTACGTGGGACTGGACAGCCCATCGTCTATTGAAGCTATTGGAGCAATCTCCTAAAAAAAGTAAAAGCAAGAAAAAACTAAAATGAATTAAAGTGAAATTTTAATTCATAGTATTCCGCTATACTAAGGGGCCGTTTGGCCCTTTTTATGTGCATAAGCACTCTTTAACATTGAAATAAAAAAGATTTATGCTAGAGTTTATTCCAAAAAGATAATAAGTAAGCTATAATGGGGGTACATAAAAGAGCGGACAGGGGGATGCTGCAGCATGAACAAGAGAGATGGCGGGAAAGCGTCTTTGCTGTGGGAAATATTTTGGTCTTTTTGCAAGATCAGTCCGATAACGTTCGGTGGCGGCTACGCGATGATACCAGTTATCGAGAAGGAAATTGTAGAGCAGCGAGGCTGGATGGATTCGGAAGAAATGAGCGGCGCCTTATCCTTGGCCGGCTCGGCACCGGGTGGAATCGGCGTGAACGCAGCCACCATGATCGGCTATCGGCTTGCAGGCTGGAAAGGGGCGATATCTGCCGTAATAGGCATTTCTTTGCCTACCTTTATTATTATGCTCCTATTAACGATTGGTTATACGGCGGTCCAGGATGCGAAGAAGGTGACGGCTGCTTTCGAAGGTATCCATGCGGCAGTCGTTGCTTTCATTGCCGTATCCGGCTGGCGGATGATGAAATCTGCGGTTTCCGACAAGATGACGCTTCTATTGCTGATCGCGTCGTTGGCGGCGCTGTTGTTCTCAGGACTGCATCCGGCGGTTCTGCTGCTGATAGGAACGTCCGCAGGAGTCGCCGTATACAAGTGGAAGCACAGGATGGGAAGCGTATTGACAGCTGCGGCGAAGCAGAATTCAACCGACAAACCGATACCGGCAGCCGTTGCTCCGGGTCAATATATTTGGGGGGACGGCATATGACAGAGCATGAGGGGAGGGGTTGTCCTTGATTTTATTGGCATTGTTTTGGACTTTTTTCAAAATTGGACTTGTATCGTTCGGCGGCGGATATGCTATCCTGTCCGTCATCGAGCATGAAGTGATCGGCAACCAGTGGATGACACCGGACAGCTTCGCCGACGCGGTTTCGTTAGCCGGTATGTCTCCTGGACCGATTGCGACGAACAGCGCGGTTCTGGTAGGATTCAAGACGGCGGGGATTACAGGTGCCATTGCTTCCATATTAGGTATGATTTTGCCATCGTTTCTTATTATTATAGCTCTTGCGATGTTTCTTTATAAAAAAGGTCAGGGCGGCATAATGCAGGCTGTATTATACGGCTTGAAGCCGATGGTTGCCGCCATGGTTATTTTTGCAGCGTATCGGGTCGGGATTAACGGACAGCCTTTGCTCGGCCTCAATGGCCATACGCTTGCGGTCGTCATTATCTTTATCTTTGCGGTCGTAGGGATCGCCAAGTATCGTCTGCACCCGCTCGTCGTGTTGTCCGTTTCCGCGCTGATGGGAACCGCATTTTTTTATTAAAGTGATCCTTTGGTGCTGGTAGATAGGAATCAAGTCGTTCGATAGAATCGGACGGCTTTTTTTGCATAATCGGGGCTCCTGCTCAATATCTGATTGCCAAAGCTCCTCTTTTGTGCGGGGTTATTTTGTTTTGTTAAAAAGCCAAGCCGTTATTCTGATATCTTGATAACAAGCGCGTCATTTTCGGCAAACCATTTGCATATTGGATTAAGATGGTAATCAGAACCCGCGAGGAGGACGATGCGATGTTATTGAAAGATTTGGCTGCCCGATTGCACCACGCACGGATCGAAGGAGACGGCGAGATTGCGATAACCGGCATTCAGATGGATTCGAGGCTTATTAAGCCGGGGGAGCTGTTTGTGTGCATCCCCGGGATAGCCGGAATCTTGGAGGATCGCCATGATTATGCGGAGGACGCGGTAAAGCGGGGCGCGGCGGCACTGGTTGTGGAAAGAGAAGTGCAAGCGGATCCGAGGGTGCCGAGGGTGTTCGTGAACGACGCCAGATATGCTCTAGCCACAATGGCGGCACTCTACTACGGCTATCCTTCGAACTGCTTAAAAGTCATCGGTGTGACGGGGACGAACGGTAAAACGACGACTAGCCATTTGATTGAGCACATTTTAAAGCATCGTGGTTTCAGGACCGGATTGATGGGGAACATCGCCACAAGAATCGGAGAAGAAGAGAAGCAGTTCGCCAACAATACGCAGGAACCACCGGATTTGCAGCGCAACTTGCTTGCCATGGCCGACAAGCAGACCGATTACTGCGTGATGGAGGTCACCTCGCAGGGGCTTCATATGGGAAGAGTCATCGGCACGCAGTTTCGTACCGCTGTATTCACGAACCTGACGCAGGATCATTTGGATTATCACGGTACGATGGAGGCTTACCGGGAGGCCAAGGGATTGTTGTTCTCACGTTTAGGCAATGCCGCCTCAGCCGACAAAACGTTCGCCGTATTGAATGCGGATGATGCCGCATCCGGCTATTTCGCCGGACTGACGGCCGCACAGCCGATAACCTACGGAATCGGCAACAATGCCGATGTGATGGCAAAGCATATCCGGTTAACCGACGAAGGCTCGGACTTTACCGTTGTTTACCGGGAAGAGGAAATGGAAGTCCACATCCCTCTGGTAGGGCTGTTCAATGTATACAATGCGCTCGCCGCTATTGCCGTCGCTTTGATCGAGCAGCTTCCCCTCGCTGTCATTGCCGGGAGCTTGTGTGCCATGAAGCCGGTGAAGGGAAGGATGGAACGCTTGGAGGCGGGGCAAAATTTTACGGTGCTTATAGATTACGCGCACACTCCGGACGGCCTCGAGGAAGCCTTGAAGGCGGTCACGGCGTTTGTCCGCGGGCAGGTTATTACCGTATTCGGCTGCGGCGGTGACAGAGATCGGGACAAACGGCCGCAGATGGGCAGTATTGCTGCGCGGTATAGCGACCGCATCATCCTTACCTCCGACAATCCGAGGTATGAGCATCCGGATGCCATTATTAAGGATATATGTACGGGACTGGAGCAATCGCAGTTTCCAGCCGCACATTATGAGATGATCGCCGACCGTAAGGAGGCTATTCATAGGGCCATAAGCATCGCGCGCGAAGACGATGTCGTCGTGATTGCAGGTAAGGGTCATGAAGCTTATCAGCTCGTGAGGGGACAACGCTTTGATTTTGACGATAGGGAAGCTGCTCTGGAAGCGCTCAGAAGATTAAAATGACGTCAGCCGGCGCCAGCCGCTGCGTACCGCTTGTCACTTGGACTGTTGTGCCGAATCCTGTGACAATGGCCCGCCTGATTTGAAATTTGATTGGGTTAGCGCCTATTTTCGCTCTAGGCAATGACTTCCTTCTGGGTGAATGCATATGTTACAAAAGACTACTTTATGGTGGCTTTAGTCTATTGTAAAAAGGTACAACATGTGAACCACCATCACGGGAGGAAGTGCAGGATGAAGAAGCGAAGCGGCCGTAATGTCGCCAAAATAACTCCGCTCGGCGGCAAGCGAAGCGGCACTTTTAACGAGTTAAAGTGGCTTGATGACGTTCAGTCCGATAAACCGGTCCGCCCCCGTAAAGAAGAGGTAACTGACGCTACGATCAGTCACCTGGTGCTGGAGGAGCTGCAAGCGGAATCGATGGAGGATTCGCTTGACAATATCTCGAGCGGGGATATGGTGATCGTTGATGAGGAAGTCCCAGTCAAGAAGGAGGCAGTCAAGCCGGCTCCCAAAAAAGCGGAGCTGAAGGAGCGGGCTAAGGATCTGAAGCTGGTGCCCCCCAAATCTAGCAAAGTGCAATCCATGGTTCAGGAACGCAAACAAACTGCGGCAGGAGCGCCGGTTGTTTATACGGATGATCTTGCAAACGAATCGGTTACAGAGGAAAAGATTGCACGCAACTCGATCAACGGAAGTCAAGTCAAGCGTGGAGCTATCGGACGGGATCAGCTGGCTGACTATGCTGTGAGTTCATCGAAGCTGGAGGATCGCAGCGTAACGCAGCAAAAGCTGGGCGTTCGCTCGGTTACCGAAGAGCATATCGCTCCACACGCCATCTCCGGCGAAAAAATTCAGGAGAGGGCGATCAGCGGCGACAAGCTGCAGGACAACAGCATTACGTCCGAGAAGCTGGCCGACAAAACGATCGACGCGATGAAAATCGCCGAAGGATCCATCCATACGAAGCATTTGGCTGAAGAAGCGATTACGGGCGAGCTGATCTTGAATCAATCCATTACATCCGAGAAAATCAAGAGCGGTGCGATTCTGACCAATAATCTGGCGAACTATGTAATCAACACGGCAAAGCTCGCCGATTTGTCCGTCACGACGGAGAAATTGAGAGACCACTCCATTACCTCTATCAAAATAGCGGATGGAGAAATCGGTTCGGAGAAGCTTAGCAATCATGCGGTGACGGTAGAAAAGCTGGCTCCGTGGAGCGTTTCTTCGGAGCATATTAAGTCCAATGTCGTATTGCATGAGCATTTGGCGGAGGAAATCATTCGCAGCCGCAATATCGCGGCCAGTCAAATCACCGCAGATCATCTGGCTTGGGAATCCGTCGGTGGAGAGCATCTGCAGGATGGCTCCATTCAGTCCGAGAAGCTGGCGAAGCATTCTATTACCGGATCGCATATTCAGGATTCGGCACTGGAAGCCAAACATTTGCAGGCGAGAAGCGTGGAGAACCGTCATCTGACGGAAGGCGCGGTAACCTCAAGCAAGCTGGCGGAGCAAAGCGTGGGCACGTTCCAGCTCGGAGACGGCTCCGTAACTACTGCCAAGCTGACGGATATGTCCATAACCTCGGGTAAAATAGCCAAAAAATCCATTACCTCCGACCATCTGGCTGCAGGCTCCGTAAATGGAGGACACCTGTCGGAAAAAGCGGTTCAGTCCTCCCATATCGGACCGCATACGGTAGGCAAGGAGCATCTGCAGGAGGAATCGGTCATTACCTCCAAGCTTCAGGATCGCTCCGTGACGGGTGAAAAGATTGCCTTCGGTTCCATCCAGCATCAACACATTCAGGAAGGTGCCGTATTAAGCACGCAGCTGGCGAACCAAAGCGTAACGACCTCCAAGCTCGCGAGCGAATCGGTATCGACCGATAAATTGTCGAACCTGTCGATCACAACCGCCAAGATTGCTCATGCCAGCATTACCAGTGAAAAGCTCGGACGGGAAGCGGTTCAGGGAGACCATCTGGCTGTAGGAGCGGTACAGTCGCCGCATGTAGCCAAAGCGGCCATCAAGCCGCCCCATCTGGCGGCGGAGGCGGTTACTCGAGAGAAGCTGGCGGACCGGTCGGTGACGTCGGAGAAGCTGGCCGACCAGGCGGTGCTGAGCGAGCATTTGGCCGCCGGGATCGTCAAATCGTCCCATCTGGCTCCGGGATCCACGGGTAACGTTCATCTCCAGGATCAGTCGATAACGGCCTCGAAGATCGCGCAGGGCTCGGTCGAAACCGCGCATTTGAGCAAGGGCAGCGTCGGCTCCGAACAGCTGAGCAAGAGCGCCATCGGTGCGGATCATTTGCAGGAACAATCGGTAACGGCATCGAAGCTGGCGCCGGATTCGGTCGGGGAGCAGCATATTGCACCCGGTGCGGTCGGCAGCACCAAGCTGCAGGAGAACTCCGTTACGGCATCGAAGCTCGCTGCCGGAGCGGTAGAGGCGGCACACCTGTCAGCCGGAATTGTCGGTACGGAGCAGCTGAAGGATCAATCGATTACCGCATCGAAGCTGGCTCACAAATCGGTGGAAGCCGTTCATTTGTCCAGCGGCACGGTCGGCACGCCTCAGCTGCAAGAGAAGTCGGTCACCGCATCGAAGCTCGCCCTTGGCGCTGTGGAAGCAAGGCATCTTGCAGATGCCACGGTCGGCACCAACCAGCTGCAAGAGCAGGCCGTTACGGGAGCGAAGCTCGCGCCTGGAGCCGTCACGACGGAGCACCTGGCGGATACGGTTGTCGGGATGAAGCAGCTGCAGGATCAAGCCGTTACGGGAGCGAAGCTGGCAAATGGCGCCGTGAAGTCGGTGCATCTGGCAGAGCGGTCGGTCGGCACGGGTCAGCTAGGTGAAAAATCCGTAGGCACGGAGCATCTGCAGGACGATTCGGTAACAGCCGCGAAGCTGGCGAAGGGATCGGTGCAGTCGCTGCATCTGGCGGAAGGCTCAGTCGGCAGCGTTCAGCTGGAAGAAGGAGCGATAACTGCAGCTCATTTGCAGGATGAATCGATCAAAGGCTCGAAGCTGGCGTGGGATTCCATCTTGACGAAGCATCTCTCGGCTCGTTCCGTCGGCACCGCTCAGCTGCAAGAGCAATCCGTTACGGGAGCGAAGCTGGCGCGCGGAGTCATTGACAGCATCCATCTGGTCGAGGGGGCCGTCAGCAGCAAGCAAATCACGGCAGGGGCCGTAGGTACGGACCAATTGCAGGATGGAGCCGTAACGGCCGCCAAGCTGTCGAACGGCTCTGTACAATCGGCGCACATTGCTGATGGAGCGGTTGGCAGCCATGCATTGGCTGAGCATGTAGTCACTCACGCTCATGTAGCTCCGGATGCTATCGGCAAGGCTGAACTTCAGGACGGAGCGGTCACCGGCGAGAAGCTGGCGAAATTCGCAGTGGATACGGCCCATCTGAAGGCAGATGCAGTCGGTACGGGGCAGCTGAAGGACCGGGCGGTTAGCGGCGGCAAACTGGCTCAGGATTCGGTAAGCGGGGAGCATCTTGCTCTAGGCGTCGTAGAGAACCGTCATCTGGCGGCAGAGGCGGTCGGCACCGCAAAGCTGCAGGATGAAGCGGTAACCGGAGATAAGCTGGCTCACGGTTCCGTGCATACCGAGCATTTAGTTTCCGGAGTTATCGGAACGGAGCAGCTGCGCGATCAGTCGGTGACGGGAGCGAAGCTGGCGAACGGCTCGGTAGACTCGGCGCATATCGCGGCCGGAGCGGTAGGCAGTGAACAGCTGTCCGTCGGCGCGGTAACCACAGAGAAGCTGGTAGACGCATCGGTGACGGGAGCAAAGCTGGCCGCGGATACAATCGAAGCGCGGCACCTTGCGGCCGGAGCCGTAGGCAGCCGTGAGCTCGGCAGCGATGCGGTAGCGAAGGAGCATCTGCAGGATGCTTCGGTAACAAGAACGAAGCTGGCGCCTGACTCTGTTGCGACGGAGCATCTGACGGCAAACGCCGTAAGCACCGAGCAGCTTCAGGATGAAGCGGTGACGAGCACTAAGTTGTCGGGAGGCTCTGTGTACGCCGGACATATTACGGATGCAGCAGTGGAAAGCCGCCACGTAGCAGAGGGGTCGATCGGCACCGGACACCTGCAGAATGGAACGGTGACCAGCGCGAAGCTGTCGGCGGGCTCCGTGTACGCCGACCATGTGACGGACGGCGCGGTGGAAAGCCGCCACGTAGCAGAGGAATCGATCGGCACCGGACACCTGAAGGATGGAGCGGTGACGAGCGTTAAGCTGTCGGCGGGCTCCGTGTACGCCGACCATGTGACAGACGGCGCGGTGGAAAGCCGCCACATAGCAGAGGAATCGATCGGCACCGGACACCTGAAGGCTGGAGCGGTGACGAGCGTTAAGCTGTCGGCGGGCTCCGTATACGCCGACCATGTGACAGACGGCGCGGTGGAAAGCCGCCACATAGCGGAAGAATCGATCGGCACCGGACACCTGAAGGATGGAACGGTGACCAGCGCGAAGCTCTCGGCGGGCTCCGTGTACGCCGGCCATGTGACAGACGGCGCAGTGGAAAGCCGCCACATAGCGGAAGAATCGATCGGTACCGGACACCTGAAGGATGGAACGGTAACGAACGCGAAGCTGTCGGAAGGCGCCGTATACGCCGGCCATATAACAGATGCGGCAGTGGAAAGCCGCCACATAGCGGAAGAATCGATCGGTACCGGACACCTGAAGGATGGAACGGTAACGAGCGCGAAGCTGTCAGAAGGCGCCGTATACACCGGCCATATAACAGATGCGGCAGTGGAAAGCCGCCACGTGGCAGAAGAAACAATCGGCACCGGGCACCTGCAGGACGGAGCGGTAACGAGCGTTAAGCTGTCGGGAGGAGCCGTGTACGCCGGTCATATTACGGATGCTGCGGTGGAAGGCCGACACGTAGCAGAGGAATCGATCGGCACCGGGCACCTGCAGGACGATTCGGTAACGAGCGTTAAGCTGTCGGGAGGCTCCGTATATGCCGGTCATATTACGGATGCTGCGGTGGAAAGCCGCCACGTAGTAGAGGAATCGATCGGCACCGGGCACCTGCAGGACGGCGCGGTAACGAGCGTTAAGCTGTCGGGAGGCTCTGTCTACGCCGGTCATATTACGGATGCTGCGGTGGAAAGCCGTCATGTGTCGGCAGAATCGATCGGTACCGGGCACTTGCAGGAATCGGCGGTAAACGGTGCGAAGCTGGCGGCCGGTTCGGTGGAGAGCCGACATCTGGCGCTGGAGGCCATCGGTACTTCGAAGCTGCAGGAGCTGGCCGTGACGGCAACGAAAATCGCCAGCGGGGCTATAGAGGGGCGGCATATCGTCTCGGATGCGATCGGCACCGCGAAGCTGCAGGACGGCTCGGTGACAGGATCGAAGCTGGCGCCGGGCGCGGTCAGGATGGAGCATTTGAGCAACGACTCCATCGACGGTCTTCACATTAAGCAGGAATCGATATCCGGCTACCATCTGCTGCCTGGAAGCATCTCCTTGCTTCACTTGGAAACGGGATTGATGGAGAAGATTAGCTCCGCCATTTCGTCCCAGCTAACACCAGTTCAACAGAGCAATGTCCTGCCTGCGGCGGTGGAAAGCACGGAATCTCCAGCCGCGGTGCTTGAGCTTCATGAACCTCAAGTCGAGGTACCGGAAATTCATGAAACTCCGGATGCAGAACCGGAGCTTCAAAATATTCAGGCTGTAGAGCCGGAAAAGATTGAACCGCAGGCTGCTTCATTGACAGCCGAATCCGTCGGCAGCGAGCATCTTCAGCGGGAATCCGTTCGGACGGAGCATATTGCCGACGGCTCGGTAACGCCTCGTCAGCTGTCGTTCCAGCCAGTTCAGACCGTGAAACAAAATGTGACCCAGCAATTCGGGCTCTCCTTGTTCCAAATTCGCTTGAACGAGGAAATGGTGGAAATGATCGTGGAATTCGACGAACCATTCGTAGACGAAAACTATGTCATGGTCGCTACGGCGAGTCAGCGCTCCTGTTATCCGGTGATTCGGGAAAAATTCAAAGACGGTGCCATCATACAAGTTATTCGTAATCAGCGCACACCGGAGCTGCAAGGAGTCGTAAACTGGATTGCTATAGGCGCCAAGGCATAGTCTTAAGGGAAAGCCGCTCTTCCGGAGCGGCTTCTTTTTGTTGAGGTATCGACCTTTTTCGCGATGAATAAGTGTCCATTAAGTGTCGTTTTTCCGTAATAATTGTTGTGAAAATAGTTCTTTTCAAAATAATTCAATCATGTTATTATTTCGTAAAGAAATATTTCTTATGCGAAATAGTTCGCGGTTTAAAGTAATTTTGCCGAAAGGAGGCTGCATACATATAGAACCCGGCACGGCGAAAGCAGGACGAATGTCCGGAAAACTCCTCACAGGCCGTATGTTTGACAGCAGCCGGATGCCTCAATTAGCCGGTTCTGCCTAGTATTTACCTTGTTCAACCAACCCTGGTGTGGTATATTTTTTGTAAAATATTTCGCCTACGAAATAATTTCAGGGGGTTGACTACCATGAGCAGAGCTTTGCAAATTGGCAATTCTATACGAAAATTGACGAAAATTTTCAATACAATGATGGGGAAAGACTTAAAGGAGATCGGTCTGACGACTCCGCAAATTGCGACGATCGGGCAAGTATATTTCGAACGTAAGACTATCGGCCAAATTTCGGAGTGCACGCAGCTGTCTTACAGTACGGTATCGGGCATCATCGACCGCTTGGAACGGGACGGATGGCTTGAGCGGGTTCGCGATGAAACGGACCGCCGCATTGTTTGGATCAAGCGAACAAGCAAAATCGAGGCGGAAAGAGAGAAACTGCATTTTTTCCAGGAAAGCTTTTACGAAAATTTATTGGCGGATTTAAGTCCTGAGGAGCTGGACAATATCATCCGTTCATTAGAGCTGCTGACCAATTATTTAGAGAAGAAGGTTGAGGAGAAACCATGAAGAGGAAACAGGTATTGTATACCATCCTGGCCGTAGCTTTGGTTGCCGCTATCGGCGGGGGGTATTCCTACTGGTATCAAGCGCATTATTTTATCAAGACGGAGGATTCCAGAATAACTGGCGATATTTACCGCGTCATGCCGAGAATATCCGCCAAGCTTACCTCTCTTGCGATTGCCGAAGGCGATACCGTCTTGTCGGATCAAATCGTAGGCCAGCAGGACAATACCAATTTGGCTACTAGCAGTCTCGATCAAGCGGCATTGCGTGCGCCTATCAACGGAACGGTAATCAAAACGATGGCGCGCGCAGGCGAAGTGGTGTCCCCCGGACAGACCATTGCCATGATCGTAGACAAGAACAAATTGTACATTTCGGCCAACATTGAAGAGGTCGATATTAACCGGGTGAAGGTCGGTCAGGTTGTTGATTTCACGGTGGATACGTTCCCTGGCTCTATGCTGAGCGGGAAAGTAACGGAAATCGGTGAAGCGACGGCGTCGACCTTTTCCCTGCTGCCTGCCACCAATACGAGCGGCAACTTTACCAAGGTAACGCAGCGCATCCCGATCAAAATTGCGATCGAAGACAATCAAGGACTCGCCATTGCACCAGGCATGAGTACTACTATTAAAATTCATTTGAAAGGGTAAGGGAGATACGACCATGAGAAAAAAACAGATGACATGGATCCCGGCGATCCTTTCTTTAGCCATAGCCGTAGCTTTGCCTGGATGCGGAGATGCCGGGAGCAATGCGGCCGGTGCGTCATCGGCGCTTTCTGTTAAAGCGATCAAGCTCGGTCAAAGCAGCGATGCGGGCTTCAGCGGCAAAATTATTCCCGATCAGGAGAATAAAATCGTAGCCAAGGCCGGCGGTAAAGTAGCGGATGTCAAGGTGGTTGAAGGAGCCGTAGTCAAAAAAGGCGATGTGCTCGTGCAGCTGGAAACCGACGACTTGACCTCGCAGGTGAAGCAGGCGGAAGCGGGCTTGATAGCCTCCAAAGCGAAGCTTGCCGATACGCAGGCGGGAGCGCGCAGCCAGGAGATTCAAGGCTTGGAGAGCGCCGTACAAAGTGCGGAAGCGGCGTTGAACCAAGTGAACGCGGGTGTGGAGCAGGCGAAATCCGGCTTCGATCTGGCGCAAAAATCGTATAACCGTTTGAGAAATATGTATGACAGCACTTCTACCGTTACTAAAGAAGATATGGATAAAGGGACGTACGAATACGAGAAAGCCAAAGCGGCTTACGATCAGGTGCAGGCGCAGCAGCAAGGAGCGGCGGCGCAAGTGACTGCAGCGAAATCGAAGCTGGAGCTGGCTAAAATTGGAGCGACGGGAAATACGATCGAAGCTCTGCAGGCCGATGTGGACCGGCTGACAGCCGGACTGGAGCTGGCCAACAATGCATTGGCCAACGCGTCTATCGTTTCTCCGATCGACGGCATTGTGTCCAAACGCAGCGTTCAGCCGGGGGAAATGGCACAGCCGGGCGTAGTGCTGCTGACGGTTGTCAAAATGGATCCTGTTCAGGTTGAATTAAGCGTGCCGGAAACGCAAATCGGCAAAATGAAAGCCGGCTCCCCGGTGGATGTCAAAGTGAGCAATCTTCCCGACAAGACATTCCAAGGGAAAATCGAGTTTGTCAGCCCGGTTTCCAATGCCAACAGCACGACCTTCCCTGTAAAAGTCAGCGTCAGCAATCCGGACGGAGCTTTGCTTGCGGGGATGCTGGCTGAGGTTCATCTGAAGGATAGTCCGCAGCAGGCGGGGCTGGAGGTGCCGAAATCGGCGCTGGTCAAGAAGGATAATAAAACCTTCGTCTATGTCATTCAGGGAGATGCCGTCAAAGCTGTAGAAGTCTCGGCAACGGACAAAAATGCGGATTGGGTTTATGTCAAAGACAATGCGAACTTGAAAGATAACGTTCAAATCGTAATTAATCCATCGGAGCAGTTGGCGGACGGCAGTAAGGTGAAAGTGGAATAGGGGGCGTTATTGTGGCTGAAACAGCTATGAACACACAAGCTCCACCGGCCGATAAGGGCGAAACCAGCTTCTGGCTTCCTCTCATTGCGATCATCCTGGCTACTTTCGTTTCGGTGCTCAGCAGCAGTCTGGTGAACGTTGCCCTGCCGAAATTATCTTCGGTATTCGGAGTTCCGACTTCGACAATCCAATGGGTCGTTACCGGCTTTATGCTGGCTTCCGCCGTCGTTATTCCCGCCAGCGGATTTCTCGCTTCACGGTTCGGCACCAAGTCGGTCCTGCTGCTATCCGTTATCGGATTTACTATCGGATCGCTGCTTTGCGGGATCGCCTGGAACGATTCGAGCCTGATTGCGTTCCGGATTTTTCAAGGCTTAACGGGCGGCTTTATCATGCCGGTGGGCATGACGGTCATGTATACAATCGTCCCGCGCAATCAGATCGGCTTAGCCATGGGGATCTGGGGCGTTGCGGCGATGGTTGCTCCGGCGCTGGGGCCGACACTAGGCGGTTACTTGATCCAGTATTACAGCTGGAGGACGCTGTTCTTTTTGAATGTGCCGGTCGGAGTTGTCGCTGCTATCGCATGTTATGTTCTATTGAAAGAAAGTCCCAAAAATACGACGCTCAAGTTCGATATTTTGGGTGCGATATGCTCCGTCGTCTTCTTCGGTTCTCTGCTCCTTGCTCTTAGTAAAGGGCAAACCGAAGGATGGACTTCCTTGTATATCGTTAGTCTGTTCTATCTTTCCGCAGTCAGCCTGGCGCTCTTGATCTGGGCGGAGTTCACGGTAAAGGAGCCGCTGCTCAACCTGCGGGTGTTCAAAAATATTAAGTTCTCGGCAAGTACTTTGACGGCGGGCCTGGTCATGATGGCGATGATGGGGGGAACCTTCCTCATGCCGATTTACCTGCAAAACGTCCAGTCAATGACCGCGCTCGATTCGGGGATTTTGCTGCTGCCGCAATCGGTAGCGATGGCATTGATGATGCCGATCAGCGGGAAGCTGCTGACGAAAATGGGGATTATGCCGCTTGGTATTATCGGCTTGCTTATTCTTGGCGTGACCACGTATGAATTGCATTCATTAACGGCGGACACTTCGCATCTTTGGATCAATGTAGTACTGACGATCAGGGGATTCGGGATCGGACTGTGTATGATGCCGATTTCTACTGTCGGTATGGCTGATATACCGAAGGAACAAATTAAAGACGCTTCGCCGTTGTCCAACGTATTCCGGCAAGTTATGAGCTCGATGGGGATCGCCATATTGACCACGATCATGAGCTCGCGGCAATACTCTCACTTCTATCGCATTACCGAGAACGTACCGAGCTATTCGGATACAGCCAATCAGTTTATTTCCGGCATATCGGCTTCCCTGATTCAGGGCGGCATCGATTCGGCTACGGCGGCAGCCACGGGGGCATCCTATTTGGCCGGTCTGATGCAGAAGGAAGCTATGGTCCGCTCCATTGCGGATACGTTCTATGTTTCGGCTATACCGGCATTTATTTGTATCCCGTTAATTTTCTTATTAAGAGACAAGAAGAAACCGGCGGACGCTCCTGCAGCGGCACCTCCGCAAGAATCGAAGGAAGCGCAAGCTTCCCCGGCCCCGGCTCCGGCAGCTGCAGGAACGGGCATCAATGTAACGGAACCCGTCAAAGCTTAAGTCACTTACAGCAGCATTAACAACACTTATCACGATACTGCAAACCATTCTGGAGGAAACAAACGATGAACAACGTATGGGGAAAAACAGCATTGGCCTTCACCTTAGTAATGTCCAGCGCATCATTGCCTTTGGCCTCGGTCTGGGCGGATCAGCCGGCACCTGTTGCCGCAGCGAACGCTCCCGCCTATCAGCAGTTGACCGATGTGCTTCAAGTACAGGTCAAAAGCGTACTGAATGAAAAAACGTCGGACGGTGTTCGCATCGGCCTTGTGGTCAATCTAAGAAACAACAGCGCAGACCCGAAGCGGATTCCCGATTATGAGCTTCGCGCCAAAACTGCGGACGGAGCCGTGTACACGCTGGTCGGCAGCTCCTCAAACGCACGCTCCGCGCTGCCTATGTCGGATACCGAGCTGAGCTACATGGTGAAGCTGACGAATAAAGAGGCAGTTACCTTGTCCGAGCTTCAATGGGTCGATGTCGACTGGAACGTATATCCGAAGACGGAAACCGCCGTGCTGACGGTTCCGGCTTCAGGACTTGGCTGGGCAGGCAGCGACGCGGTCATTACCGATCCGGCGGCTATCAAAAACTGGGGTGAGCCGTTCGCCATCTCGTCCAGCAATCTTCCTTTGACCTATACACCTGTCGATATGGATAAGCAAACCAATGCACAAAAGACGGTTTATGTCGTAAAAATGCTCGTGGAGAATACGGGAACAAGCACGATAACGGTGCCGGATCTCATTCTCGAAGGCAAGGACGGCATCTCTTCCTTCCAAGGCAAGCAAGTGGAACAAGCTAAAGTAACGGTTGAGCCGGGCGAGAAAAAATATGTGCATTATGCAGTAGAAACAAATCAGGATACCGTCTTGAAGAGCATCAACGTGTTGACGCCGGAGAGCTTCGTGCAAACGGACGCCAAAGGGCAGGCTGTAGCTGTCAATTACAACGTAGGACGCGTTCAAATCGTTCTGCCTGAAGGCCGGTTGTCCTCTAATCTGCAGCCGGTAACGTATAACTACAATGACAAGATTGTGTTTGATTCCATCAACAAAGCGATTCCTGCCGATGTGGACGTATCGCTGGTAGAGCTGAGCATGCATGAGAATCAAGGAATCGGCTACAAAACGGCCGTTGCCAAGTTCAAGCTGACGAACCGCAGCGATTCTCCGCTTCCGCTGCCTGCTTTCGGCACGGAGCTCGATTCGCCGCAAGGCGTTGTTTATACGGGCAGCCGTCAGGTGAACCCGCCTAAACAGCTGATGCCGAAGCTGAGCCATATTGTAACGTATTCTTTCGTCGTTCCTAATACCGAAAGCGGAGAGAACCTGGTACTCAAGCTGTCCGATATGCAAACCGCCGCTCCTTACCGGTCGGCAGTCGCCGCATTGAATGTAGCGATGCAGCCGCTGGCTGAGGCAGGAGATGTCCTGTCGTTCTATCCATTCCAGGTGAAAGTGGAAAACTGGAGCATCCAGGCTTACACCAACCTGTTGAGCGCAGCCAATCCGACCTTAACGTACGGCTATAAGCTCAAAATGTTCCTGGATGTGAAGCAGACCGACGACGTCGTTGTCGATCAGGATTTCTCCAAGATGAAGGTCGCTCTTGTGGATTCGGCCGGCCGCACCCTTGCCGAGCAAAACTTGTCGTTCACCGAAACCGGCGGAATCAACCAGCTTGTTTCTGGAGAAGTTATAGTGGACTTCAACAAGGTTCGCGCCGATTATCAAGATCCTTCCTGCACCATCCAGGTGTACGAATCGATTCAAACGGAATTCGGCGAAGCCAAACGTCTTGTAGCTGTGTTCAAATAAATGATAACAGTTCCCGCATATCCGGCTCAGGAATGCGGGAACTGTCCCATTATAGACATGAGGTGTCATACGAATGGTCCAAGAACAGGATGACGCAGCAAAGCTCGCACAAGTGCAAGAAACGGCAAGGCTCGTTATGAGAAAATTAATATCTTACTGCAAGTATGTGGACCATCGCTTCTCCGGTTCGCAAGTTAGCGCTCTCGAAATGGTGGAGGCTCAGGGAGCGGTGAAGGTATCCCAATTGGCGGAATATTTGTCTTTATCGGCAAGCGCGGTGACTTTGCTGAGCGATAAGCTGATCGAATTCGGATATTTGCAAAGAGAACGGACCAAGGGTGACCGGCGTGTCGTTTGTCTTGTCATTACGGACGAGGGCAGAGCCATGCTGGAGCAGCTGCTGGCCAAAGAAACGGCGATCGTCAGCCGTTGGCTGCAGGGAATATCCATTGAGGAGTTAAGTCAATTCAACCAAGTATTACATCGGATCCGGAGCAATGTGAAAGCCGCTTCATCCGGTAAGGATACTAGCGAGAACCGTTAGTGGCTGTTGACTGTTGTTAATGGGTTTTTTCTCAAAGGAAAAATAAGGTGTATAATTTATATAAGTCACTACTTTTTATTTAGTAAACATTATGGTATACTTTGTTTTGTAAAGCCATTGTGAATCCGCTATTTATGAAGGTAGTGATTTTTTACATAACAATTGTTAAGGAATTTTTAACGAAGTTCATAAATAGTTCACGAAATGTATCACAAAATGGATTCACAGACAAGTTTAACTATGATATATTTCGTATAGAAATATTTCTTATACGAAATATATAGAGACAAAAGGAATGGAGAGAGACAAAAATGAAAAAAACCAAACTGTTATCCAAAAAAGCCATTAGCGGAAGCGTGGCAGCTGCACTGCTTCTTGGAGGCTTTGCCTGTGCTCCTGGAACGAACGCATTCGCAGCAGAAGCAGCACCGGTATCGCCTGTCGTAGCGAAATACTTGAACAACCTGATTCCTTACGCTGCCGGTGTATCCGCCAAAGACGAAGAGCATGTGAGATACGAGCTGTCCGTAGGACAAAATTTGGAGGAAGCAACCGGCCTGAGCTCCTCCGAGCTGACAGAGAAGCTGGTTAACAACTTTAACGCCTACATCGACTATACGCAAAGCGGCGCTTCTGCAGAAGAAATCCAGAAGCTGAAGAACGAAGGCGCACAGCAGATCAGCGAAGCGCTTCAAAACGGATATCATCCTGTTGAGGATGTAGCGACTGTAGATTTCAACGCCGTTATTCAACAACGTCTTAAATCGATCGTCTCCGACGTAGCAGCCGTGTCCGATGAAGATTTCGAGAATATCGAATCGCAGCTTCAAGCCGGTGCAAGCCTGGTAAGAGCATCGGGAATGCCTCAGATGGTACTGTTTGACGCTCTGAACAGCCTGATGAGCCAAAGCATCGACAATGCGGTAGGCCAATTAACGGTAGACCCTGAGAAAGTTCAACAAGCTAAACAAGAAGCAGCTGAGAAAATCTCCGAAGCTATTACGATTGGCGGAGGTCCGGTAAGCGAGCAGGCTTCCACATCGAGCTTCTCTGGTGTAATCAAGCTGCACTTGGCTTCCTTGATCAGCGATGCCTCCAATATTGCAGATAAAGATTATAGTGAAGTATTGCTGCAAGTAAAAGACGGAGCAACGATTCCTCAAGCCGTCGGCATGTCCCAAAGCGAGCTGGCAGCAGACCTGATCTTGCTGATGAACCAAGCAATCGATTCCGCCGGATCTTCGGATTCCGCAGCTATAGAACAGGCTAAAGCGGACGCTGCAAAGCAAATCGAAGCTGCACTATCGACTGGGGGCTACAGCGCAAGCAAGCCGGCAGAAGCTGCTGATATCAGCGCGCAAGTGCAAGATCGTTTGAAACTGGTCGTTTCGGATGCGGCAACCATCGCTGACCAAGAATTGGCCGACGTACAGGATCTGGTTAATTCAGGTGCAAGCCTGGCAGGCGCAACCGGGTTGTCCGGAGATTATCTGGTGTCTGCATTGACTGCTGTCATCGATCCATACATTAACAGTTTGACAAACGATGCCGATGCTCAAGCAAAAGCAAAAGCAGATGCTGCTGAGCAAATCAGAACGTGGGTTTACGAAGGATACGGTACTGCGAACTAATCCATAACCATCATAGGACGCGGAGGTCTTTTAATAAGATCTCCGCGTTTTTTAATATACATATAAAGCTCTAATTGGGTCTCCCTGCTAACCATACGGATTGTTGTTCTCGGTGCCAAAGATCCACATTTTGGGGTAATATTATGCGCGTTTTGCAAGAAGGAATCAAATAAATGATTGAAATTGTCATTATAAACTCATATAATTATCGACATAACCATCAAGTTCGGCTTATTGGCTATTACAAACGGTAGTTGGAGTGAAGCAGACATGGGCGACCAGGAATTGTCCAAAGGGGAAGAACGGCGCAGCAAAATTTTGAATGTGCTCAAGACGCAAGGGAAAATAACAATCCAGGATATTATGGACAAATTTCATTGCTCTGAGGCGACGGCGCGCCGGGATCTCGATGTTTTGGTGAAAACCGAGGCTGTCATCCGAACGATCGGCGGCGCTCAGTTCGAAGGGATTCCCGGCATCCGGGAAGCTTCCTTTCATGAGAAAAGACAGCTTCTCTGGGTAGAGAAGGAAGCGATTGCAACGAAGGCCGCTTCGCTGATCGAGGAAGGCGATGTCATAGGGCTGACAGGCGGTACGACCACGTATCTCATTGCCAAGGAGATTAAGGGCAGGAAGAACATCACCGTCGTCACCAATGCGGTCAATATCGCCATGGAGCTTGCCGACAGTGACGGAGTCCAGGTCGTGCTTACCGGAGGCGTCATGCGCAAGAACAGCTTTGAGCTGTGCGGCCCTTTGGCGGAATCGATTGTCGAGAGCCTGAATATCGGGAAGATGTTTATGGGAGCGGACGGTTTTGCCTTGGAGCAGGGGGTTACGACGTATTCCGAGCTGGAGGCGCAGATCGGGCGCATGCTGATCAAACGTTCGATCCGGACGTATGCGGTCGTCGACCATTCCAAAATCGGGAGAGCTTCCTTGTTCAGCATCGCGCCTCTCTCGTCGTTATACGGATGCGTGACGAACGAAGCCCCGGGTAAGGAGCTGGCTGACGCGCTGGCCCTAGCCAATGTGGAGTTATTCGTTGCGGATCAACATTACTAAGGAGCCGGGAAGGATTGGATTGAATATGAGTTATTTAATCGGTATGGATATCGGCGGAACCAATATCGTATGCGGATTGGTCGATGCCAGCGGGAAGCTGTTGAATAAAATTAAGCAATCGACGGAAGCGCATCTTGGAAGCGCGCACGTATTCGATAAGATCGACCGGATGGTGGGGGAGCTCCTTCAATCCGCTCAATTGGGCCGCGATCAAGTGGCGGCGATCGGAGTCGGTACCCCGGGCTTTATCGATCCGGCCAATGGAATAACGCTGTTTGCTAGCAATCTTCAATGGACAAACGTCCCTACGGCTGAAGAGATCCGCAAACGGACCGGCATTCCGACCTTCATCGATAACGACGTCAGGATGTACGTCTATGGCGAAGCGGTTTGCGGAGCGGCGCAAGGCTATGAGCACGTGCTGGGCATCACGATCGGTACAGGTCTCGCCGCAGCGGTCGTGAACGAAGGTAAGCTTTACTACGGCGGTGGTTATATGGCCGGGGAGCTCGGGCATATTCCTCTGGACGAAATCCCGTATACGTGCGGCTGCGGCTTAAAGGGCTGCCTGGAGACGGTTGCCTCGGCGACAGGTATCGCCAGACAGGTGCGGGAGCAGATCGCAGCAGGACGCAGCAGCATTCTTACCGAATGGCTGAACGGCGGTCCGATCGACCGCATTACGGCAGCGGACGTCTCCAAAGCCTACGATGCCGGCGATGCGCTGGCTATCGAAGTGATGCATCATACCGGCAGGCTGCTGGGCAAAGGCTTGGCCTGCGCCGTGACGCTGTACAGCCCGGATATTATTGTTATCGGGGGCGGCGGCGCAATGGCCGGAGAACGGTTGTTTGCTCCGATGCGGGAGCAATTGAAGCAGTCGGTCTATTCCGGGTATTGGGACCGATTGACCATCTCGCAGGCGCAATGGATCGACGACGCGGGGATTATTGGAAGCGCGATGGCTGCAGGCACACGCAGCCAGCAAGGAAAGGACTAATTTCATACTTTTGGAGCCGCAGCTTAAGCTGCGGTTTTTTTGTGCAGGGACGTATCGAAGGGCATGTATAGCCTCGATATCAAATCCGACCTGCAATCGTATCGCCGCCACACTGTAAGCGATAACAATTTCATATTTTTTTTAGTTCGAATGATAGACGAAGTTTTCCTTAATATAGTATATTTAAAGTATTAGAAAAACTAGTACTTTTAGATCATTATTATAGATTACTTAAAAAGAATGTCATAAATACAAAAAATATGTTAAAAAACTCCTATCTTTTCTAACTCTTTTTTAACAATCAAGCGGAATAGGTGATTCATGGATGTACTATAAAGTATTGGTAGTTGAGGACGATAACATGGTAGGGGAAATGTCGACCATGTATTTATCGGAAGAAGGGTACTCCGTGAAGCGAGCCGCCGGCGGCAAGGAAGGACTGGAGTTGCTGCAGGAGTTCGATCCCGACCTCGTCATATTGGATATCATGCTGCCTGACATTAGCGGTATCGAGCTGTGCCTGGAAATCCGCAAAACATCCTGCGTGCCGATATTGGCCGTCTCCATGAAGACAGAAGTGCTGGACCGGGTCGATGCTCTGGTCGCAGGCGCAGACGATTACCTGTGTAAGCCCTTCAGTATGAGAGAGCTTACGGCGAGAGTAGCGGCATTGATCCGGCGCGCTCACATGCAGCCGCAAAGACTGGAACAGGCGGTACATAACGTTCATGCATCAGGCATGTCCGATGACGACGAGCCGATAGCGTTGGATTATGAGCGGCGGGCGATCTATGTGAACCATGCCTACGTGGATACGACGTACTCCGAATTCGAGATTATGAAGCTATTCGTTGCCAATAAGGAGAAGGTATTCAGCCGCGACGAGCTTATCAATGCATTGCGGGGAATCGATTCCTTCGTCAATGACCGGTCCATTGATGTCCATATCGCCAATCTGCGCAAGAAAATCGAATTGGACCCGAAGGAGCCCAAGCTGATCAAAACCGTCTGGGGAATCGGGTACAAATATATCGGCAACTCTTAAGGTTCAAGCCTTAGGAGTTTTTGTTTTGGATACTTATGGAGTATAAGGGGAGTCTCTGGATGAACAGCTTATCCATTCGGTCGAAAATGATGATTCTTGTATCATTAATTACTAGTATCTCGCTGTTATTTGTCGGATTCATCAATTACCGTGCCGCCAAAGATCAAATTGTCGCTTCGCTGCAGGACAACGCGAATGCCAAGGTGATGACCCGGGCCTATAATCTGTCGGCGTGGATTGAGAACCGGCTTGCGGAAGTGGAGGTCATGAGCCGGACGGAGCAGGTGCGCTTCGGAACGATGGAAGAGCGGCTCGCTTATTTGAGCAAGGAAGCGGAGCGGTCTGTCGGCAAGTTTAACTATATCGGCTTTTCCGATACGGACGGCAATCTTACGTTTACTTCCGGGGGCACGATTAATATTAGCGATGAGCCGGGATTTTACGGCGTTTTGAAGGGCCGAAGCGTCGTCTCCGATGCGTTTCAAGGAAAGAATTCCAATAACATCTTGTTCACACTACAGGTTCCTGTGTATGGAGAAAAGGACGTGGCGGGTCTTGTGAACGTATCGATTCTGGTCGAGACGGCGTTCAGCCAGCATACCGACTTCAAGGTGGGCAGCGGGGATACGACCTTGCTGTTCACGACTGACGGAACGATCATCTACCATCCGGATAAGTCGATGATCGGGCGAGCCAATATCAGGGACACGTCGATCCAAGAAATGGTCGATCGAATCATCAATCAAAGGAATGGGTATGGAGAAACGACCCATGGGGACTCCAAACAGCTTGTTTTTTACGCGGCCGTCAAAGGAACGCCTTGGATTATGGTGCATCAGGTTTCGCTGCAGGAGTTCGAGCAGCCGCTGCAGCTGCTGCAATGGAAGACGATCGTAACGATTCTTGTGACGGAAGCCGTAATGCTGCTGCTGATTACGATTCTGTTCAACCGGGAGATTAAACGGATTAGGGAAATTACATCGGTGACGTCGATCGTGGCGGAAGGGCATTTCGACTTGAGTCCGATTCCGATCCAAAATGACGATGAGATCAGCACATTGGCCCAATCGGTCAACGGCATGATGGCGCAGCTGAAGGAAATGTTCGAGCGGATGGAGGCGATCATTAACCAGAACGATTTTGCTATCATCTCACTAGACTCGAACTATACGGTCAATTACTTCAGCAAAGCGGCGGAAAAGCTGTTGGGCTACCGGGCGGAGGAAGTCTTGTACAAGGCGACGCCTCTACTGTTCCACGATCCCGATCAGCTTCGGGAGCTGGCGGAGCAGCTGACCAGACAGCTGGGAAGGCGGGTGCCGCCCGACGTGACGGTGTTCAAAGAACTAAGGAACATCGAATTTTCCTACGATCGCGATTGGGATTTCATACGTAAAGACGGGACTCGCGTAGCCGTATCCCACAACTCCAACGGATTGCGGGACCGTAACGGGCAGTTTATCGGGGTAGTGGCTATCGCCAGGGACATTACCGAGCAGAAGCGGGTACAGCAGGAGCTTGTGCTGGCCAAGCAGGAGGCGGAGGAGGCGAACCGGGCCAAAGGGGTATTCCTGGCGAGAATGAGCCACGAAATACGAACGCCGCTTAACGGCATTATCGGCTTGTCGCAGCTGATGCAGCGTACTAAGCTGAATGACGTGCAGAGCGATTACTTGCGTAACATTTTATCCTCCTCCCAGACGCTGCTGCGGATTATTAACGATATCTTGGATTTTTCCAAAATGGAGGCCGGCAAGTTCGAGCTGGAGCGGGTCGTCTTTCATCCCGAAGACATCATCCAACGGCTGAGCGAAACCGTGAGCGTCTTTCTCGGAGGCAAAGAACAGTTCGAGCTGATCATGGACATCCCGGACAATATTCCGGATGGGCTCTTGGGCGATCCGCTGCGGTTGGAGCAGGTGCTTCTGAATTTGTGCAACAATGCCATCAAATTTACCCGCCGAGGGCAGGTTATCGTCGGCATTCGGCTGATCGAGGGAAACTTGGAATCGGTCAAGCTGCAGTTTAAGGTGCAGGATACAGGCATTGGCATAGCGAAGGAGCAAATGGATAAGCTGTTCGTGCCGTTCACGCAAGCGGATGGCTCGACGAGCCGGAAATACGGCGGAAGCGGACTGGGACTTGTCATCTCGAGCTATTTGATCGATATGATGGGCGGCCATCTCGAGGTAGAGAGCAAGCCGGGAGCAGGAACTGCGTTCTGGTTTACCGTTTCGTTCGCACGCTCGCGGCAGTCCGCGATAAGGGAGTACAAGGTGAGGGATGCCTACGCTGGAATGCAGGTATGGGTCGTAGAGGACAGCGAGGTGATGAGAGATCATCTGTGCTCTTTATTGAGCTCCTACGGTTTGGAAGGGGTTCCTGTCGCTTCGTGGAAGGAGGCCTATGCCAAAATCGAGCAGACACAGCGTACCGGCAGTGGCTGCGTCCTGGCCTTGCTGGATATGGAGATGCCGGATATGTACGGCTCGGAAACCTGGGTTACCTTTCAGAAAGCGGCTGCGGAAGCCGGAATGATGACCCTCGTCATGACAACCGCCTTCGGGCGGGATGAGATGATGGGAATGCCGATCGACTACCGGCCCGACGGTATGATCGTTAAGCCATTCAGCCGGCCGGAGCTGTTCCGTGCGATTGAAGCGGTATTGGAGCGGCGCTTCATGGCGGAGCAGGGAGCGACTGCGTCAGAGGTGAGCATAAGGACAGGGATGCCGATTCCGGTGGAGAAGCGGATTTTGCTGGCGGAGGATAATGCGATCAACCAGCAGGTTGCATTCGAAATGCTTCGCTATCGCGGATATTATGTTGAGGTGGCTGAGGACGGAAGGGAGGCGCTCCGGAAGCTGGAGGACGGAGAGTGGGATTTGGTGCTGATGGACATCCACATGCCGGAAATGGACGGAATCGAAGCGACGAAGCGGATTCGCAGCGACTCCCGTTACGACGGGCTTCCTATCATCGCGATGACGGCGAATGTTATCCGCGACGATCATGAAATGTATTTGAGTATCGGGATGGACGATATTATCACGAAGCCGCTCGAGGCGGAGCCGATGTTCGCCACGATCCGCAAGTGGCTTGGCGTATCGGGCAGCGGGCACGCCGCCAGTGAAGACAAGCCGGATGGCGGTGAGCCGATCCTGCAGCTAGAGGGGATCGATGTGCGCAAAGCGCTGGCACGGCTTAATGGAAGAACGCCTATATTGCTGCAAATGGTCAAAACCTTCGAGCGGGACTATCATGATTTCTCCATACAGCTGCGGCAGGCACTGGAGAAGGACAATCCTATCGAGGCGCACCGGCTCGCACATACGCTTAAAGGTGCAGCCGGCAACTTATCGGCGGCCGAGCTGTATGTGGCGGCAGGGCAGGTGGAATCCATGATTAAAGATGCGGAAGGGGCGGACCTACCGGCCCTGGAGCGGGCTCTGGATGAGCTGGAGCATATCTTGAAGCAGCTGCTTGCTTCGATTCGTCAGTTGGAATAGTTATTGTTTCTGCTATAGACAACTCTCCATGCATCGCGGTCTTTCTGAGCATAAGATACGATAAAGTGCTTTGTCGACCTTGTTTATCAGCGGAGCTTTAATTGATCATGGAGGGATGAATCGTTGAGCTATTACAGCCAATTCGGCCAAGATAAATATTTGAACGAGCTCGTATTCGAGGGGAAGTGCGGAGGATATTTTGTAGATATCGGAGCATATGATGGGGTGACTTTCAGCAACAGCTATTTTTTTGAGAAGCAAATGGGATGGAACGGAATTTGTGTAGAACCAATGCCTCATATATATAACCAGCTCATTCGTAACCGCAAGTGCGTATGTATTGAAGGAGCCATAGCAGGGGAGGAGAGAGAGCAGGATTTTCTCGTAGCGAAAGGCGTAGAAATGCTGAGCGGCCTGGTTGATAGCTATGACATACGCCACCTGAATTTAATAGACAGCTATAAGGGCGAGAAGGAAATCATCCGTGTTAACACGTTCAAGCTGCAGTCCATCCTTGATAACAATCAAATCAAGCATATTGATTTTTGCAGTATCGATACCGAAGGCTCCGAGTTGAAGGTGATACAGTCTATCGATTTGGATAAAGTGGACGTGCGTTGCTTCGTAGTTGAGAATAACTATCATGATTCCGTCTTGAGAGAATACTTATTGTCTCGAAATTACTCACTTGTCGAGCGTATTGTCGTAGATGATATTTTTGTAAAAAACGGGTAGTAGGCTGCCGACCGAGATGAAGCCATATTGTTTGTTCATATAGCAGTTCCTTGATCCGACTTGCTGAACAAATGACCATTCGTTCCCTGTGGAATGAATTGGTCTTTTTTTTGTATAAATAGGAACGTGTGATCGCATTGATAAAAGGTAGTCTATAGCAAAAACGGCATTTGCCTCATATATAAATAGACTGGATCGTATGTCCCGGCAAGCGATGCCAAGCCTATTTTTCGTAAACTTCTGACCTGTATCCCGTCTTGCGCATATGTTACACAAGAGGTTATTGCAAAGGGGATAAGGACAAACAATATCGCAGGGCGGTGCTGAATCAATGAAAGTATGGATCCATAAAGCAGTGGATAAAAATAAAAAAAAAGCAGTCCGAACTAAAAAGACGGCAAAAAGCAAAAAGAAGGTAAAGGCAGCCAAAACGGTGAAAAGCGAGCAAACGAAGCCTCGCAGCAGCAAGGCGAAAAAGACTAAAAAAAGCACTACAAAAACACGTCCGGGAAAAACTCACAGGCTTGCCTACAATAAAGCTTTTGACGCAAGCTATGATGAAGGCTTTCGGGCGGGCTATGCCAAAGGATTGCAGGAAGGGCAAGCTCAATAACAAAATGAATATGAACCGGGCGAGCAGCTCCCCCAGGTTTACTCCCCCTAAGACGTCGAAAGACGTCTTTTCTTCTACATTTGTACGTATACACAGGTACAAGTGACGTTCCGATGTACTTGCCTATCTAATATATTGTATTACTTACCCGACGAGCATCTAAGTCGCGGGATTCCTTAAGAGAGAGGCAAAACTATGTCCGAACCTATTAGTCCTTGCGGAGGGCCATCCCCTAATGAAAGTAGCTCTTTGCTTTGAGAGTACTAGTCATAGGCGGCGATGAAATAGTCGGTCATCTCCTTATTCCTTACCTGCTTGAACGAACCCCCTATGAAGTTTTTTGTACGACGCGTCAAAAAAGCCTGCTGCCCAAAGGCTTGTACCTTGATGCCAATGATGATGTGATGGTCGAAAAGCTGATCGACATCGTGGCTCCCGACGTTATTGTGAACGGTACAAGTATTGTTAACGACATGGCGCGTCAGCGTGAAGTGGAGGCTTACCGGATCAACGGACTGCTGCCTCACCAGCTGGTGAGGCTGGCCAATCGACATAATATTCGATTGATTCATATGAGCACCGACGGTGTGTTTTCAGGACAACGGGGCCTTTACGAGGAACGTCACATCCCGGAAGGAACATCGGTCTACGCCAAAACCAAAGCGCTTGGAGAGATAAACCAATCGCGGCATGTAACGATCCGCACCTCTTTGATTGGTCCTGAACCCGATGCTGCAGGAATCGGGCTGCTCGACTGGTTTTTACGGCAGAAGGGCGATATCAGAGGCTTCGTTAATGTCATGTGGAACGGTGTGACGTCGCTGGAGCTTGCCAAATTCATTCATTTTACACTGGAGCAGGGCAAGCATTTAAGCGGAATCGTCCATCTCACCTCGCCTGAGATCATTAGCAAGTATGATTTGCTTCTCATGCTGCAGCAATTATTCCACCGAAACGAGATCCGAATCCATCCTTATGACGGCATTGAGCTGGATCGAACGCTGAAGTGCACCCGGCAGGATATCGGTTACGAGGTTCCGTCCTATGCCTCTATGCTGTCGGAGCTGCTCGAGTTTATGCGGATTGCGTGGTAAAGGAGGATAGGCCAATGAAAATCATTATTATGGCAGGAGGCCAAGGAACGCGGTTTTGGCCCAGAAGCGTCAAGCAGAAGCCGAAGCAATTTCTGTCCCTGACTTCTACGGAGACGATGCTGCAGCAGTCGTTTCGCAGGTTTGCGCAGTTCCTGCCCTTGACATCCATCTATGTGCTGACGACTCGACAATACAGCCCGATGGTCTTCGAGCAGCTTCCTGAATTGAAGCAGGAGCAGATTTTGCTGGAGCCCGAACCGAGAGATACGGGGCCATGCATCGCACTGGCTGCCCTGCACTTTCTCTCTGGCGGAAATGACGAGGTATTGGTAACGACGCCCTCGGATCAATATATTCCTGATGCCCAGGCCCTATGGGAGGCGCTACTTCAAGCGGAGCAAATCGCGCAAAAAGGCCGCTCGATCGTGACGCTGGGCATCGTGCCTACCCGGCCAGAAACAGGGTATGGTTATATCGAAACGGAGGAACCCGATGGAGAAGGCGGCGTCGTTGTAGCTAAAGCATTTATCGAGAAACCGCACCTTGAGAAGGCGAAGCAGCTGATTCAGCAAAAAAACATGTACTGGAACAGCGGTATTTTTATATGGAAGCCATCGACGATTAAGCATTATATGATGCTGTATCAACGAGAAATGTGGACCCGGCTGGAAGGCTGCGGCGGACAATGGGAGCAAGTATATCATCAGCTGCCCAAAATTTCCATCGATTACGCCATATTGGAGAAGGCTTCGATGATTTATACGATTCCGGTTACGTTCGAATGGGACGACGTAGGAATCTGGACATCGCTGGAAAGAGTTTTTGGAACCGATTCGGAAGGAAACATCATGATGGGGGACGTCAACTCCATGTTGACGAACAACAGCATTATCTACACGGAACATCAAAAAGCGATTGTTATCGGTATTCAGGATGTCATTATTGTTTCTACGGCCGATGGTCTGCTGGTTTGCCATAAATCCCAGGAGCAGCATATCAAAACGATGCTGAAACAACTGGAAGACTAAAGGAGGATCCTACTTCTATGAAAGTGCTAGTAACCGGAATAACCGGATTTGTCGGCAGCCATATGGCTGAATTTCTGCTGGATCAGCAAGTGGAAGTTACCGGTACGATCCGTCAAAGAAGCCGATTGGACCATATCAAGCATTTAAAGGATATCCGGCTGGTCGAGTGCGAGCTTAGGGACCCGTTCTCTGTGGAAAGCTTGATTGAAGAAGTAAAACCGGATCTAATATTCCATTTGGCCGCACAAAGCTTTGTTCCGACTTCCTGGAATTCGCCGATGGACACGATCTATAACAATGTCTCCAGTCAAGTCAATATTTTTGAAGCGGTTCGGCGCATCCACCCGGGCTGCAAAATCCAAATCGCCTGCTCCAGCGAAGAATACGGTCATGTCGAGCCGCACGAGGTTCCTATCAAGGAAACGAATCCGCTGCGTCCCTTGAGTCCTTATGCAGTTAGCAAGGTGACCCAAGAGGTTCTTGGCTATCAGTACAATAAAAGCTACGGGCTGCATGTCGTGCTGACACGGACATTCAATCATACGGGACCTCGACGCGGTGAGAACTTCGTTACGTCCAATTTTTCCAAGCAAATCGCAGAGATTGAGAAAGGCAAACAGCCTCCTGTGCTGTACGTGGGCAACCTGCAGGCCAAACGGGACTTTACCGACGTGCGGGATATCGTGAGGGCTTACTGGCTTGCTGTTCACCATGGAGTTCCCGGGGAGACCTATAATATTGCATCCGGCACCTGTTGGAGGATAGAGGAAGTGCTGAACAAGCTGCTGGCCTTAAGCTCGGTGGATATCGAAGTCAAGGAGGACCCTCAACGGCTGCGGCCTTCCGATGTCGAAATATTGCTCGGGGATTACTCCAAGTTTCATAAGCAGACCGGCTGGAAGCCGGAAATTCCGTTTGACCAAACGTTAAAGGATCTTTTGAACTATTGGAGAGCTCAGCCATAATAGAGCCAAATAACGTTATCGGAGCGAGGGTTCCCTCAGGGGGACCTCTGCTTGTTTGGAGAAGGAGGGATATCGTACAGTGAGCGATCAGCAAGGAATGGCAGAGGGTATTGAAAATGAAACTATGAATGAGCAGTTTTCATTCGAAGATGAACCGGAAATGCAAGCTGCCGCCCCGAAGCCAACGAGGAAAAGGAAGCTAAAGCGCGGCACTACCAAGGCAAAGCGTGCGGTAGTTAAGGACGTTAAAAAGAAAGCTAATCCCGAGCAAACGAAAGTAACTAAAAAAAATACGGATAACAAAAAAAGTGATCGTTCTGTTAAGAAAAAACAACCTGGAAAAAAACAGACCAAATCCGTAATAAAGAAAGCCGCACGGAGGGTTGTCAAGCTTAGAAGGAGAAAATCAGCTTATCCTAGGGGAGTTAATCTGATCGGCTTCATTCGGGCTGAAACGGGGATTGGAGAGTCTGTCCGGCTCGCTGCAAGATCATTGATCAATACGGACATTCCTTTCGGCACTATCAATTATCCGGAGCAGCACGATTTCCGTGAAGATGACACGACCTGGGCGCATATGGAAATGGAGAGCGCGGTATACAAGGTGAATCTATTCCACATCAACGGAGACAGGATCAAGCCGGCTGCGGCGTATTTCGGTCCTCGCATCACCAGGGGCAGATACAATATAGGCTACTGGCATTGGGAGCTGCCTGATTATCCGCAGTCTCACTGTGCCGGCTTCGATGTAGTACAAGAGGTCTGGGTTCCTTCCAACTTTGTACTAAACAGCATTTCCACGAAGTCCAAAGTACCTGTGGTGCGTATACCGCATGGGATTCAAGTCCCTGTACCGCTTGGATTGAACAGGGACAGCTTCGGGCTGCCGAATGACCGTTACCTGTTTTGTGCGATGGCGGACTCACAAAGCTACCAAAAGCGTAAAAATCCTCTGGGAGCCATCGAGGCCTTTAAACGGGCATTTGCAGGCGAAGACCCACGAGTCGGACTGGTCATCAAATTGAACAATGCGCAGTCAAATCCGGAGGAGACGGCAGCGCTGCAGCAGGCAGCGGCAGGGCACGCGAACATTTATAGTATCGACCAGACGCTGACGCGCGAGGAGGTCAATGCGTTAATCAGCAGCATTGATTGTTTCGTCTCGCTTCATCGTGCGGAAGGCTTTGGCCTGCCCCTGGCGGAAGCGATGTATTTGGGCAAGCCGGTGGTCGGAACGAACTGGTCAGGGAATACGGATTTCATGCATCCGGGCAATTCCTGTGCCGTTAATTACGAGCTAGTAGAAGTAGGGGAGTATTGGGGGCCGTATGATGCACATCAAAAATGGGCTGAGCCGGATATTGACCATGCATCGGAGTTTATGCGCAAGCTGATTATTCAGCCCGATTGGGCAAGAAGAATTGCTTTAGCCGGCCAGAAAACCATTCATTCCTACTATTCGCCTTATCATGTCGGGCAGCTGATAAAGCAGCGATTAAGGCTTCTGGGATTCAAATAACATGTTCTAAAAGAGAAAAAACTCGACCAGCAGGCTGGCCGAGTTTTTTTGTGCTTAACGTTATGCAGAGGAATTGCGGCGTTTCACAGGCCGGTTCTTCCGCACATGAAGCTTCCGGTTGAGCCATGGCTTTGCCGGCTTGCCGTACCGTCTTCTCCGAAGCTTCACCCCGATCATTTTGACCGCGATTTGCCTCTGATACTTGCTGAAGGCTTCGATTTGTTCAGCGAGCCCTTTGGCCACCATCTGCGAGCTTCCCGCCACATCCGCCATGCTCTCCAGGATAACGGCCAAAGCGCGTTGGCTTCGGGCCAAGGAGTTCAATATATGCAGCTTCATCCTCACTTCCTGCTCGTGCCACTTCATCTGGAGCTTCCTCCCATGAGATCGTTGTATTATCCGGAGATGCCCCCGTTATCGGCTTCGCCATCGTCAAGAATAGCTTGCAGGTTTTTGGTGAGTGCTTGCTCCATCTTTGTCAAACCGTCGATAACTTCAATCAGCTGCTCGTGAATTTCCAAGCACTTCTTCACCTGATCGTTATGGTCACCCAAGTGCTCTGCGGCCAAGTGATTACAGATCCATCGGCAGGCACGGGTCGTTTCGAACGATTTGGCCTCCAAAATTAAATAGACGTTTTTCTGAAAGCTGACTGCGGACACCAGCAGCTTATGGTAAGAACTCGTTCTGCTCAAAGCTAGCCCCTCGCCTCCATCAATAGTTTCAATCTATTCTTCACCGTCCGGCTTTTCTACCTCTTTAAGCACGAGCATGAGATTATCGGCCAATGTGTCTTCCAAATCAGCCAGACTGTTCAAATATGCGGCCATACTCTTCGTTACATTGAGCGCGTTGTCCGTTAACGTTTCAATATCTCCAAAAGAAGGATTATCATGCGGGATATCGTGGATGATTCCTGCAGCATGAAGGATGATATGACGCTGCGATTCCAATATTTTTGCCATTTCCGTCTGCGAGTTCGCCATATGCTCAATAATTTGGGTGAGCTGCTTTTGCATTTCTCAATCCTCCTTTCCGTATTGATTTTTCACCATAACATATGCCATTCGCCCTCTATGAATCACGGCATTTGCCCAGGAGGCGGGGGAAGGAAGGGGGAGGCATCCTCTTTAATCGAAGCTCAAATAAAGGAGCGCGGGTGTACTCCCCACTTTGCAATGAACTGCGCGTAATTTCGATGAAGCAATTGTCTTACGGCTTTCCTCCCTTTTTTTCTAAAGCTTCCGCCTCCTTTGTGATAAATAAACGCATCCCCGGCTACCATCAGGCGAAAACCTTCAAGCCGCGCACGATAGCAGTAATCGTCATCCTCTACATACCCTGGCGAGAATCGTTCGTCCATCAGCCCGACACGGTCCATCAGCTCCCGTTTGAACAAGAAGCATAGCCCGACGATGCGATCCACCTGATGCCATTTGGAAGCATCGGGGTCATTGTACCTTGCCGCCATCTCATTTAGGGATGTGAAAGGCTCCTTGATCTTCTGTTTACCGGTCGCATAGTTGGTTACAGGGCCGACAATGCCGATATCCGCCGAGCTGTACAAGCATCTCAGCATATTGTCGAGCCAATTGCGCGTAAGCAGCGTATCGTTGTTCAGCAGCAACAGCGAGTCTCCGACAGCCATCTTAAGACCGTAGTTGCAAGCAGCCGGAAATCCGCAGTTCGTCGGCAATGAAATTAGCTTGAGCTTCTGCTGCTCGCAGTATTCGATGGAGCCGTCGTCCGATCCGTTATCGACAACTATGATTTCGTAAGGGGATGATGTATGGATTAGAATAGATTCTACACAAGGCTTCAAGTACTTAATTCCGTTGTAATTAGGTATGATAATGCTGGTCAACCGCATGCTATGCCCCCCCTTGCCTGTGCTCTGTTTCGCTAATGGTAAACCGTAGTCACGTCTCTATCTGCTAAACGATTTTCTCCCTTATCGGGATCCAATCCGTTATCCATTTCATGAATCATTCGTATCAGCTGCTCCTCTTCAAGCGGATGGTCTCCGTCCAGAACCAGCAATAGCTCCGATTTGGCCATTTTTGAAACGGCTGCCCGGCTGATTTCCTGTCCGACGGTTTGAGGGTAACATATAATAACGGAGCGGGATAAAGAACGAAGGGCTCGAATGTTGGGATTCGAGGAGCCGTTGACAATAATAAAAACCTCATCAATCGGAAGCCGGTTCAGCAGCTTTAGGATGCCGCCGATATGCTTCCTTTCGCTCCCTAAGTTAACAATGACAGCTACGGAGCGGTAAGTCGGTAAAAGGAGCCATTTACGAGACGGCTTTTTCCGGGCAGACATAAAGCCTTGCACATATCCTCTTGCCGCATTGATATAGCGACTCCAAGGCTCTCCGGCCAGATTAAGCGCCTCAACCCGTTTCACCCAATACCGGTTCAATGTTATTTTCTGCAAAGGACCGCTCTCGATAGTATGCAGAGCGGCATCTTCTCTGCCTGCGGACCATCCGATCCGGTAAAACGGAGATTCTTGTAAAAGGGGGAAGGCTGTTTTTTTTCTTACTGCTTTTGAACGCGAAGCCGCGTTTTTATTATTCCCCTTCTTTGCACGCCGGCTGACAGACCCCTTTCGCAGCTTTTGCTCTTTGCGTCTATGGCGTGACGCTCTCCTTGTTGCCGCTTTACGTAATGGCTTCATGCTTCATTCAGCGCCTCTCTTCAGAGCTTACTTCATGAAGCACCTTTTTCAAACAAGAGCTAATATGTTCTATATCGTTGGCGGTTAGGCCAGCATAGCTCGGGAGGTTAATTCCTTGGGCGCAAATTCGGTTGGCGACTGGAAATTCGTCGGCTGCTTGCAGGTGCTTATAAGGCGGCAGCGTATGCATCGGATAGAAGAAAGGCCGGGTTTCGATTCCCATCCGGCGAAGCCCGTGCATAACCTCATCACGCTGCTCCTCTGTGAACTCGTGGAATACGGCGCTGAACATCCAGTACACATTCTTAGCCCAAATCTTCTCTACAGGAAGGGTGATAGCGGTGCAATCTTGCAAATTTTCAATATAATGACGGGCGCTTTGAATCCGTTGACCGATATGCCATTCCGCCATTTCCAGCTGTGCACAGCCGATGGCCGCTTGAATGTTGGTCATCCGGTAATTGTATCCGATCACGGGATACCAGTAGCGCCGGTTTGGATCCATCCCTTGGCCTTTCAAAAGCCTGATCTTGTTGGCAACGGAATCATCATTCGTCGTGATCATTCCGCCTTCACCTGTAGTTATAATTTTGTTGCCGAACAAGCTGAAAATAGCGGTATGCCCCAGTGAGCCTACCATTCTATTTTTGTATTGCGCTCCTACGGCTTCGGCCGCATCTTCAATTACGAACAGGCCGTGACGCCGGGCGATATCCATAATCGGGTCCATATCGGCGGGATGGCCGTACAGATGGACGGCAATAATTCCTTTCGTGCGAGGTGTTATTTTGGCCTCTATGTGCTGAGGACATAGATTCCAGGTGTCAGGTTCCGAGTCGACAAATACAGGCGTTGCCTTGCAATAAGTTACCGCGTTAGCGGTAGCTACGAAGGTAAAGGTCGGTATTATAACCTCGTCGCCTTCTTCCACGCCATGAGCCAATAAGGCAAGATGCAAGGCGGTCGTTCCGTTGCTGCAAGCCATAGCGTGCTTCGTTTGGCAAAACTCGGCGAATCCTTGCTCGAACTTATGAATATAGGAACCGTTTGAGGATATCCAGGTCGAATCAAGACAATCCAATACATAGTCTTTTTCGTTCCCGTTTAAGGCGGGAAGTGCAACGGGATATAAAATGTCCACTACGAATCTCCTCCACATCGTAACTGATAATGAAGCATTCTTTACTACTATATGCGTGGAGGGAGATAAGGGACTCGAATGCAGCGGCTTTTCCGGCCCAACCTTAAAAGGGGGAAGGTTGTGGGTGTCTGAGGATTAAATACTATTACCTAAAAATGGCTTATACCACATTATTATTAAAATATGCATTGATCCATCAGCATGTACCGTGGCGATAAACAAGCATTTTCATATTAATATAGTATCTCATAGAAAAGGAGTGTTCATATGGCATTTATAGGACCACCCGGACCGCCGGGACCACCGGGACCAACAGGCCCAACGGGACCAACAGGCTTGACCGGTGCGACCGGACTAACGGGTGCAACAGGATTAACAGGTGCAACAGGATTAACAGGTGCAACAGGTGCAACAGGTCCGACAGGTCCGACAGGCCCGACAGGTCCTACAGGAATAACAGGTGCAACAGGTCCGACAGGCCCGACAGGCCCGACGGGTCCAACAGGTCCAACAGGTCCAACAGGTCCAACAGGCCCGACCGGCACCGGATCTGCTGTAGTAGGAGATACAAACTTTACACCACTAGTTATCGCGTTCAATACGGAAGTTCCTGTGTTTACACTAGCTGGTGTTACTGCTACAGCTGCGGTAAATCAATTTAAAGTCGACACGTCTTTTTGGCTTAATATCGCAATTCTTGCCGCTGTCAATGTTGAAATTGATGCAAGGTTGTACAGAGATTTCGGTACTGTAGATTCAGAATTGATAGGGAGGGCAGTCATTGACTCTAATTTGTTGGTAACTTTCTTAAACGCTGACATATCTGGAGCAATTACCGCCTTTGACGACCTCTCTGCAGACTTAGGACCACATAGCTATACGCTAACACTTAGGGTTACTGCTCTGGTCGCAGTAGGTGACACCGCTACAGTAAACTTCAGATCCTTGAACGTCGTGCTTGGAACAACGCCTTAATGTAAGGAGGGTCCGTCTAGTTGAACATTTATGCTAGACGGGCTTTTTTCATTTAAAAGCTTATATTTCAAAGAAATACTCTATCAGATGACTAATCCATAGCGGGAGGTGATAGAAGTGCGATTGAAAGATATTCAAACCTCTTATGATGTGATCTTTAGTCTGGGAGGCAATTGCGAGCCTGCATGGCATATGAAACGGCTTAATTTAAGAAAGTATGCGGGACCGTTGGATTGGAATTTATCTCCTTCACTCTCGGATGTGAACAGGCTGCTGTCCAACCGCTTTCAACATTTCATGGAACTGAATAATCTATTTTTACCTGGTGGTGTCGATTATGTATTTGATGACGGGGAGTATCAAACGTCGAATTCCCTCTATGTTACGGATGCGTACTATAATATTATTACGGTTCACGATTTTCCTAATACCGCGGACTGGATGAACATGTACCCTACCATTAAAGGAAAATACAATTATCTTGCCACTCGATTTCTGGATAAAATCGCAAACAGCCGATCCCTGTTGTTTGTAAGGTGGTCTAACGATTCGAGAGAAGAAATCGTCCATCTGCAAAGCATTCTATCCCGCATGACGAAAGGCCGGTTCCATATTCTTGTTGTTCAGCCATCGGAAAGTATGGAGGGCTATGTGGAGCTGGATTGGGGAATGAAAGGGGTCTGCGCGCTTCAGGCTCATCAAGCTCCCAATATATTTGTGAATGTGCAGCTTTGGGATAAAATATTCAGTGGAATGAGATTGAAATGAGATCGAACAACAACACAGATAAAATGAACAGGGCTATCCCTTATTGTTTTGACAAAGGGATAGCCCTCTATGGGTTAAAAGATCCGTTTATTTCTGCCGGGGACACCAAAGACAAAGTTGTAATCGGGAACGTCATACATAACAACGGAATTGGCGCTTACCTGCGCCCTGTATCCCACTTTTTTGCGGGGGGTGACCGTCGAGTGGCTGGCTAGGAATACTTCATCCTGAAGAATGGAGAATCCGTTCACGGTGGCGTATGGGCATAGGATGGAATAATCCCCCACCTTGGCATCATGACCGCAGGAGGAATAGAAATTCATCATGACAAAATTCCCTATTTCCACATGATCGCTTACGGTAACGAAGGGACAGAGGATGACGCCTTCCCCAATAGTTGCTGTCGGTGTAACGATGGCCGTCGGATGGATAAGAGTAAGGAATTGCGCCCCCCGCTGCTTCAGCTGCGTGACCACCCGCTTCTTAATATCAATATTGCCGATGGCAAACAAGAACCGGTCATTCTCCTGAATGTCGTAGGTGTTCTCATCTCCAATAATCTTTGCCTCAGTACGGAAGTAATCCAGATCATGAGGGTTAGGCGAAAGAAATCCTTTGATTCTGTATTCGTTCTCCGGAAATGCATCCTTCGCCCACAGATAAACTTCCCGCCCGAACCCGCCGGCGCCAACGATAATAATATCCAGCATACGACGACACACTCCTTTCATATCCGGAATCCCATTTCTTTTTAGATCGTTCCATTATCGACGTGGATTACCGTTCCGGTTATGGAGCGTGCATCCTCCGAGAGGAGAAACGCCACCGTGTTCGCAACGCTTTCCGGATCGGTTTCCTCCTTTAACGAGGTTCTGCCGTAGATTTTGTTTTTTTGCTCCTGGGACAGCGATTCGCTCATCGCAGTTTCCATGAAGCCGGGGGAGACGCAATTGGAGCGGATGCCCAGGCTTCCCCATTCTCTGGCCGTCCCTTTGGAAAAGGCCTCCAGTGCGCCTTTGGTCGAAGCATACATACTTAAGCCTTTATAACCGGTATGAGCGCTTACCGAAGAAATATGAACGATAGACCCCTTTGTTCCGTGGAACAGCATATCCCGGATAGCATACTTGGTCAGCAGCATCGGGGCGAACACATTGACCTGAAACATCTGCTGCAGCGCATCCGTATTGATGTTCGTCACGATATCGTCATAGGCCATTGCGGAGTTGTTGACCAGGCCATAGATTGGCCCAAGCGGCTTCAGATGCTGCAAATAAAGCTTGCGGATCGATTGGAGCTCGCTTAGATCATAGCTCAAATGGTGGTACCTCTCGGGGTATTGCTCCCGAAACGATGCGGTAGCCTCGTTTTCCTTCCTGCTGATTCCAACAACGCGATAATTGCCTTCCTTCAATAGCGTCTGGACGATTTGCCGCCCCAAGCCGCCTGTATCTCCGGTAACTATGATGGTTTTCATGTCCTCACCTTTTTGCCTGTTCGGGATTTCGGTAATTCGTTCACAAAATGAAACAGCCGGGGGATTTTCCAAGCTTGCAGAGTGGACACCAATATGTTTCTAATTGAATCCTCCAGCTGCTGCTCGTCGTATCCGGATGCCTTCACAATGTCTGCAACCAATATATTGCCGGTAATGCGGTTATGCCTCGATTTCACGAGCACATCCAGGACCCCGTCTACGGTCTTGATTTGTTCTTCCACCTCATGCGGGTTTACTTTATAACCGCCGATATTGATCATCTCGGTTTTTCTTGCAGCAAATACGAATCTATGCTCGTCAAGAAGCGTGACGGTATCCCCGGTGTGATACCAGTCCCCGTCTGCCAGGGACACCTCCTCGGCGGCACCCAGGAGGCTTTTGTGAATAAGCAGCTCCCGGTCGTCCGAGATTTTAACAAAGGGCCGGAGGGACTCGTTGATTTCGAATATTTCCCCTACGGAGCCGAACAAGCTTCCCGCCTCGGTCGAGGCATAAACATTTCTTATTTTCGCATGGGGCATCACTCTGCCAAGGTCTTTTAGGACGTTCGAATCGAACTTCTCTCCCCCGACTGTAACAATCCGTACGTCCGGCAAAGGATGCTCCATTAAGGGCAGCAGCGTTCTGTAAAATGTCGGCGTAGCGGAAATATTGGTTACTCCATATTTCAGCAGGAGAGAATGAACTTCATTCTTATCGGTATCGAAAATGTACAGCATCGGATTGCGGTTGAAGAATGCCTGGAAAAAGACTTGGAGTCCGGCAAAATGGGTCGGGTTAAAAGAAAATGCCCAGACATTGTCCTTATATCTGGGCCCTTGTTTTACGCTTCTTGCTATGGTGGATAAAGAATGGGTCACTTTCTTCGGCCTGCCCGTAGTTCCTGACGTGTAGATCGTTACGCTCCATCGCTCTTTGGCTGCATCGATTCGAGTGCATAGCTCTTCGAAGTCCGCGATGGGACGGCCGCCGGTTTCAGTCTCTGATACCAGCATGCTTGGGCTGACGCCGAGACGGCTCCTTTCGCTTTCCGAGAAATTGGAGTCGAGCATTTCAACGCCGATCCCGTACGCCATGCTGTGAACTAACTCCAAAAAGATATGGTAGGGATTATCGTAGAAAATGCAGCGCCTGCAGCCGCTCTTCGCGTTCATGTCCGCTATTAAATCCGCATAGCTTTTTTTTATTCCCTGCGCTTCATCTATCCAAAACAGACTCATAAGCTTTCGCTCCGTCCTATTTTTTGTAAAACGTCTTGTATCGTATCTACGTTCCCGTCCTCAAAAACATCTACGCCGAATTCGTCCTCAATCCGAACCGTAAACTCAGCTAAATCAAGCGAATCGAACTGCAGATCGCTTCTTAACGAAGCCGCTGGATCGAGAGCCTCATAACGCCCTCTCGGGTTTTCCTTTTTGCTCAATATTTTATTAATGATGCGAAGCAATTGGTTTTCCATGGCTATCTCCTTCGAATGCTTTTAATAACCTTATAATAATCACGGGCTACATCGCTCCACGTTCTCTGAAGGGAGCTGCTCAATGCGGAAGCTTGAATAGCCGCCAAGGAGCTGTGGGAATAAATCAGCCTGTAAATGGCTATGGACATCTCATAGACGTTGTATGGATCAAACGGGATAAACGGCTCCATATCCGGTACGACTTCCTGTGTAACTCCGATTTTGCTTACGGATACCTGCGTTCCCATCAGGAGCGATTCCAGAATCGGAAACGGGATGGCTCCTTCGAACAGCGTCGGCACGATGGTGCCCTTGGCATATTTGTACAGCGAAGGGACGTCATAAATCGGCATCCGGTTTTGTGAGAAGATGATACTGCCCTGCAAATCGGGGTATCGGCGTAAAATGGCTGCTATTTCGGCGCTGTTAGGTCGATGAACATAATCGTCGGTCAAGAACAGGCGGGTTCTATTCTCACGGTTGGACGCTTTAAAGTACAGGAACGCTTCGATAAGCCGTTCATGGTTTTTGTGCAGACGAATCACCGACGGAAATACGATGTACTCGTCATACAGATTGTATTTTTGCCTGAACAAGCTTTCGTCGTAGGTGCCGATCGCGTGGTACTCTTCAATCGGCGGCGCGAAGCGGACGACGTGGGTTTTATGAGATGGAATTTGCAGAAACCGCAATCCTTCATTATTACGTGTAAATTCGGATTGGAAGAGGACGGCTTCGGCTTTGCCCGCCATGGCGGAAGCAACCCGTTCGATCTCCATGCACCACTGAGGATTTTTGTCATAATACATTTCTTTGAAATGAAGATGAACCATGTCATGCAAGCACAGAATGATAGGCTTCTGCAATTGCAGCGCCGACTCCAATCCCACGTAAGGAATGATCCATGCATCGACATGGACATGGTTATTGACCCATTCGATATCCTGAAATGCATGAATAAACAGCCGGTTCGGGAATTGAGCGGCAAATTTGCCGAGGGTCTCTACAAGATGCGAATAGTTCATTTCGAAACAAACAACGTCTATGACGACATCCTCACTATGAAGCAGCAGCCCTTCCAGCAATCTTGCAATGAACCGCCCGATTCCTTCGCCATCGAGAGAAATTCGCATCGGATATCCAAGATAGAACCCGACACGGGTCGTTCCATGACGAAAGATGAAGCCTTTGCCGGCCGATTTATTACGTCGGTTCATCAAATGTGTAATTGGAGCCAACGACGCTGGAGGGGGCTCGTGAGTCATCGGCGGATAGGGAGAAGATAAAGCGCCGATGCATTCAGCCGAAATCAAGAAGCTTTTGAATAATTTGCCTCTCGACAAGCCCCGGTTCAAATGATAGATATGACTATCGAGACCAGGCAAATCCGGTTTGCGGCCTAACAGTTCGTAGTAAAGAGCATAGATGAAATGAAATTCATTGTAGCCGTACAATCTTTGCATGTGATCGGCGATGAGAATACGGTCAGGCGATCCGGCTTGCTCGGGAGGAACCGGCTGCTGATATAAATGCTCGGCTTCTTCGCTTTGGATAATGGAAGCAACTACCTCAGCCTTAGACATGCTTGCAGCCAGACTACTAAGATGAGTATAATAACCCGCAGCATCCGGTTCCCGTTTCAGTAGTTGCCGATAGACTTCCCAAATGAAATCCTCATTCCCTAGATGAAAAATGGGATATAAAATTTCGATGATTCTTTTGAAACCTCCCTGAAACAGCAATGTTTGATAATAGTTGTTACGTATTCTTAATTGAAAAATATCCATCGGGTTTCCTTTCCCTCCTGTTGACAAGAAGACGGTAGCTATCCTTTTTTTCTAAATTCTTCTTACTAACATATGTAACGATAGGATTGATTGAAATAGACGCTTGTATTAACTTTGGAAAACGCCGGAAGCATGGTCTAAGGGACTTGCGGATAAAAGGGCGTCAGCTCCATTCTCTTCGTCCACACAGGCCGCCGTACTTGGCAATATGATAGTCGATGTAGAAGTATGCTCAAAAGGAGGCCGACTGATGAAGGAACCTTCCGTCATCTTTAATGAAGAACCGCGTGTAGCGAAATACGAGAATGTCTTATCCGGCTGGGAGTGCCGCCAATTGATCGAAATGGCCAGAAACCAGCTGCAGCCGGCTCAGGTTATCGGTGAAAAGGAAGTCATTACTTCGGAATTCCGCAAATCTGAATTCGCCTGGTTTACGCATCAGGCTAATGACGTTGTGAAGCAAGTAACGGAGCGGGTCGCTTCCATTATGGGACATCCGCTTCACTACGCCGAAAATTTGCAGGTTGCGAGGTATGGGGTTGGAGGCAGATTCGGTGCGCATCTGGATACTTACGATTTGTCGTCCGTTGCCGGCAAAAGGTTTTACGAGGAAGGAGGGCAGCGGCTATATACGGCGCTCATGTATTTGAATGACGTCGAACAAGGCAACGGAGGCGAGACCTATTTTCCCAACCTCAATTTCGAAGTGGCTCCGACGGAGGGGACGCTGCTCCTCTTCCATAACTGCTACCCAAATAGCGCCACACCGCACCCTCTATCCATGCACGGCTCAAGAGAGCTGAAAACCGGCGAAAAATGGATTGCCACACTATGGTTTCGTGACCGCCAGCAGTACAACGGGGCACAAGATTCGGGTCCCTATGTGATTGATTATTCCTATGCGGAAGAGGAAAAGAAGAGCGAACCGCCAACGGCTGTCGAGAAGCCTGTCCTCCAACAGGAAGCAGCGGGCAAAGAACAAGCTGCCGTGAAACAGGAGTCCCCTGCTCCCAGCCACGTCTCAGTCAAGAAGCAAGCGATTCCTATCATGAACACTTCGGCAAAGAGAGAATCCTTCTCTCAATCCGGAAATGTGAAGGTAAGAATCGTCGAAACGGAAAACGAGCTGACAAGGGACATTCATATCCGAAATGTTCAGATTATGCACGACAGCATATCCGATTTGGATAAAATTCATTTAATTCCCAATTCGGTCGAAATGATGCTCGGCGCATTGGGGAGCAGCATTGCGGAAGCTACGGTTGCCATCGCCGCCGACAGAGGTATATCGGTACAATCCGTCGAGGTCGAAGTGAACGGACAGCTTGATAGGTACTCAGGCTGGTACGGAGCGTCCTATGTTCCCGCCTACCTTTCTAGTATTTCCTATACGTTGAACATCGTGTCTTCGGAGTCGGAGGATACGATCCTGAAGCTGCATAATGCCGTGCAAAGAACGAGTCCAGGCTTGCAGCTCATTATTGACCCGCAAAAAGTGAATGCATCTTTTGTTCATAAAAAAGAAAAATAACAAACACCGATCCCATGCTCCAAGGAGTATGGGACATTTTTTACCACACTTTATCGGACATAAGCCAATTTTTACAATACGACGGTATACGTCCATATGCTCTTGTCTGTAGGAGAATATCTTGTTACTAGAGTGCAGAAACGAGAACCAGAGATAAGTAGGTGGGAAAGGAGTCGAAGTTCATTGAGAGGAGTCATTTTGGCCGGGGGGACAGGAACAAGGCTTCGTCCATTGACGAACATAGTGAATAAGCATCTCCTGCCTGTCGGAAATTATCCCATGATTCATTATGCTATCGAAAAGATGGCATCGCTCGGAATTGAGCATATTCTGCTCGTCATTGGCAAACAATCGGCGGGCTTATATACGGAATATGTCGGAAGCGGACAGCAATGGGGAGTCAACATTTCGTACAAAATCCAGGAACAGGCTGGCGGCATTGCTGAAGCGTTGGCGTTGGCGGAGGATTTTGTGTCTCCCGGTGAGAAAATGCTCGTCATCTTGGGGGATAACCTGTTTATGGATGATTTAACCGATGCAGTAAACGAGTTCGAGAGGATTGCGAACGGGGCGCATGTGTTTCTAAAGCAAGTGCCGGATCCCAAACGGTATGGTGTTCCTGTATTGAATAAAGGGCGCATTGCGATTATTGAGGAAAAGCCGGAACAGCCGCAATCCGATTACTGTGTGACGGGCATTTATATGTACGATTCCAAAGTATTCGAAATTATACGTACCATAGAGCCTTCGGTAAGGGGAGAGCTGGAAATCACGGATGTGAACAACGTGTATGCGGCAACGGGACAGCTGACATACAGCATATTATCGGGATGGTGGCTTGATGCGGGGACGCACGCTTCATTGCAGCAAGCAGCCGTCCTGCTGACGGGGCGTGATCAGGAGTGACGACGGTGCTTGTAACCGGGGGAATGGGCTTTATCGGCAGCAGCTTTTTGCAGTACTGGATGAAGCGGCATCCCAAGGATCGGGTGATCAACTACGATTTGCTTACGTATGCGGGAAACCCCGCCAACGTCGAGGAGATCAGCCACCTGCCCAATTACCGGTTTGTAAAAGGAGACATCACGGATCTCGCTTTGCTCGAGAAGGTGATGAAGGAGGAAGCGGTCGAGCGGGTTGTCCACTTTGCCGCCGAATCGCACGTTGACCGAAGCATTCTGGAGCCGTCCTGCTTTGTCACGACCAATGTGCTTGGCACCCAATGCCTGCTGGAAGCTGCCAAGCAATGCGGAGTCGGCCGTTTCATCCACGTCTCTACCGACGAGGTATACGGAAGCTTGGGAGCGGAAGGGTACTTCAGCGAAACAACCCCGCTCGCGCCGAACAGCCCGTATTCCGCAAGCAAAGCCGGCTCGGACTTGTTGGCGAGAGCTTACTACGAGACGTATGGCTTTCCCGTCCTCATTACCCGCTGCTCGAATAACTACGGGCCCCGCCAGCTCCCGGAGAAGCTTATTCCTGCCGTCATTACGAAAGCGCTGATGGATCAGCCGATTCCTCTGTACGGAGACGGCCGCAACATCAGGGATTGGCTGCATGTCGACGACCATTGCTCCGCTATTGAGAAGGTAATCGAATGCGGGGTGCCGGGCCAAGTTTATAATATCGGCGGAAGCAATGAGCGTACGAATGTGGAGGTGGTTTCGCAGATTTTGCGAACGCTGGGGAAGCCGGACAGCTTGATCCGGTATGTCTCCGACCGGCTAGGACACGACCGGAGGTACGCGATCGACTCCTCCAAAATTCAATCCGAGCTCGGATGGAAGCCCGCCTATACGTTCGAACGAGGGTTAGCTCAGACGGTGGAATGGTATGCGAATCACAAGGACTATTGGCTTCGGCCGAGCAATGCCACAGTAAAGCGTAACGAAGCTGCGGAAGAAAGCGGTGACGCGGAAGGAGCGTGAGTCGATGAAAGTTTTGATTACGGGGGCAGGAGGACAGCTCGGGCACGATTTGATTCGGGTACTGTCCGGCAGCCATCAGCTTTTCGCTCATACGAGAGCCGACCTTAATATAGCCGATGAACAGGCGGTCTATGCCGCCATCCGGAAGGCGCAGCCGGACATCATTATCAACGCGGCTGCTCATACGAATGTCGATTTGGCGGAGCGGCAGGCCAATGACGCCTATTTGATCAACTCCATCGGAACGAACCATGTGGCCAGGGCGGCAGCGGAAGCCGGCGCGAAGCTGGTCCATATTAGTACCGATTACGTATTCGACGGCTCCAAGCGGACCCCTTATACGGAATCGGATCGGCCTAACCCGATCAACATCTACGGCAATTCCAAGCTGCATGCGGAGAAATTCGTGGAGCTTGCCTGCGAGCGTTATTTCATCCTGCGCACCTCCTGGCTCTATGGGAGAACCGGCAGCAACTTTGTGACGAAAGTGGCGTCTCTCGCCAGGCAAAAGGAAGAAATATCCGTAGTTCACGACCAGTTCGGCTCCCCTACGTATACGCTGGATCTGGCCCGCTTTATCGAGCAGTTGATGCAAACGGATCATTACGGATTGTACCATGCCTCCAACCGCGGGTATTGCTCCCGCTTCGAATTTGCTCAGGAGATTCTCCGCACACTGCAATTGGAGCATGTCCGTCTTGTGCCTGTAAGCTCGGACGCATTCGTCACACCGGCGGAGCGGCCCGCCTATTCCGTTTTCGACGATGAGGCCATCCGGAGAAATCGGCTGCCGAGGCTCCGCCCTTGGAAAGAAGCGTTGGTCGATTTTTTGCTTAACGATTATAACAAAGAGGAGTCGAAGTCATGATCGAAGGGGTTCAGAAAAAAAATCTCGTGCTGCATAGCGACGATCGGGGCTATTTCATGGAACTACTGCGTGAGGACGACGCGATCTACGGACGTTTCGGGCAGGCTTCGATCTCGATGTCGTATCCCGGCGTTATCAAAGCGTTTCATTACCACAAAAAGCAGGATGACATCTGGTTCTTTCCAGCCGGAAGCGCCCAGGTCGTTCTTCACGATATGAGGCCGGATTCCCCGACCTATCGGCAAACGGATGTTTATTATATGGGGGATAATAACCGCTATCTGCTGTTCATTCCCCGCGGCGTGGCGCATGGATACCGCGTGCTGGGCAATCAGCCGGCGACCATCGTCTATTTCACGAATCTTGCTTACGACCCGCAACAACCCGACGAATACCGGATCGATTGGGACGATGAAACGATCGGATTCGATTGGAAAACCCGGAATCGCTAAAGACCGGAGTGACCCGGAGTACGGAGGAGGCTGAAGTACGTGGCTATCAAAGCAAAGCAAGGCAGGTCGGAGGCAAGAAAAAGAGCGCTAGGTGGCGCACGCAGCGGACGGGTGAAGGGCTATCGGTTTGGTTTCAGCCACGGTTTTCATACGGGCCGGTGCCAGGCTGTAATGAACCGTATTCCCGAGAGAATCGAGAAGAGACGCGCAGTCAAAGTGATGTATGTGCAGGAAGGAACGCCTGGGTTCCGTACGCTGGATTTGGGCATTATTCATACGCTGGGCGACATGGTGCAGGAGCTCCGCGTCGTTTATTCCTCGGATTTGATCGAGGCGGCCCAGCAGTTCAAGCCGGATCTCATCCTTGTGCTGAACGGTATTTTCCAGGTTAGCAATGAACAGCTTGAACAGCTTAGAGCACTTGGGTTCCGCACCGCGGTGTGGATTATGGACGATCCGTACTTTATGGACGTGACAACCCGAATGACACCGCTCTATGACTATGTGTTTACGTATGAAGTCAATACTGTACCCTACTACAAGAGCCTCGGCTGCCCTCAAGTCCATTATTTGCCTTCAGCCGTCAGCAGAGCCGTTATATCTCCGCGCTATGTAGAGAAGGAGTACCGTTCGGACGTTTGCTTTATCGGGCAAGGGTTTCCTAACCGGATTGCTTTTTTTAACAAAGTCGTTCCGGCGCTGAAAGGGGTTCGGCTCTTTATGGCGGGATACGGCTGGAATTTTCTCAAAAACTACGCGGATATAAAGAGATATGTCAACCTAAGAGGCGTGCTGTACGACCAAAATATCATGCACTATGCCGGCGCCAAAATCGTGATTAATTTGCACCGGATTACCAATCCGGCTAGCAGCAAATTCATTCAGCCGATGTCGCTCAATCCGCGGACGTTTGAAATCGCCGGAAGCGGCGCCATGCAGCTGACGGACGTACGTAGCGAGCTCCCCCGCATGTTTACGCCAGGAGAGGAGTTAGCGACTTTTTCCACTCCGGCGGAGCTGGTTGAGCGGATTCATTATTACTTGCAGCATGAGGAGGAACGTGAACAAATGGCGCTCCGCGGCTTGTCGAGGGCGCTTAGCGATCACACGTACGGACACCGTCTGGAGGAAATGCTGCGGATTATTTTTGGGGAATAGGTGGGGTAGGTGATGGAAAAAAAACAAGTTCGTCCCGCCTCGGCGCATAAGAAAAGCGCTTTTCAAGCGTATTGGTCGAAAAGAGGAAGCAAACTTGGCTATGCATCGGGATGGAGCCGAGGGTATCACCTTGGGCGAAGCCAGGCGATTGTGAAGAAGCTGGCTGCCTCCGCAGGACTTCAATCGATACGCGATCTTCATGTGCTGTTTGTGGTGGAGGCTTATGAAGGCGGGCAATTCCATGATCCGATCAACCAGGGGATCATCAAGGGACTGCAGGCGCAAGTGCGCAAAGTATCCGTCGCGAGTCCAGTGGACAATGTGGCCAAACAGGCCAAAGCTCTGCAGCCGGATTTGGTTATGGTCTTGAATGGCATATTCCATCTGCAGATCGAGCAGGTGAACGAAATTAGAATGAGCGGGATCAAGACTTGCGTCTGGATCACCGAAGACCCGTATTTCATTGATATCACCTTGCTCAAAGCTCCGCATTACGACTATGTATTCACCCATGAACTCGGCGCGCTTCCCTACTATCAGAAGGCGGGCTGTCAACAGGTGCACTATTTGCCTCTTGCCGTCAATGACGCCATGTTTCGTCCGAGACAGGTCAGCCCAAAGTATAACCGGGATATTTGCTTTATCGGGACGGCGTTTTGGAATCGGGTCCGTTTCTTCGACGCCATATCACCATACCTTTCCAAGAAAAAAACCTTCATCTCCGGTCTGCTCTGGAATCGCATGTCCCATTACAAAAAACTGGGCTCCAAAGTCAGTCTGGAACGCTGCATGAGCCCGGAGCAGACCTCAGCTTATTATAATGCTTCCAGCATCGTCATTAATCTGCACCGTTCCCATGAGGATAGTCAGCATAACCACAACCGGAACGGAATCAGAGCCCTGTCCATCAATCCTAGAACCTTCGATATTTGCGCATGCGGCGCGCTGCAGCTGACCGATTCGCGCGATGATTTGACGACCTTCTATACCCCCGGTCAGGAAATCGTCACGTATTCGTCTCCGGAGGAGCTGGTTTCCAAATGCGAGTATTATTTGAAGCATGAGGATGAACGCAGGGAAATCGCCCTCAGGGGGCTGCAAAGAACCATGAGCGAGCATACGTACACCAAGCGGTTGTCGAGGCTGCTTAGCATCATTTTTGGGTAGCACGTGATGAAATCAGGAAAGGAGAGAATGGATGATGGCGGTAAAACGTGTCAAAGGTTCATTACTCAGCCATGCGTCGAAAAGAGGCAGTTTGGCGGGCTACCGGCTGGGCTGGAGCCATGGGCTCCGTTACGGAAAGAGTGAAGCGGTAATCCGCTCCCAGCCGCCGCAGCACCTCCCCGTTCGCGATTTTTCCGTGCTGCTCGTCACGTCGGGTATGGGCTATCCGTTTTCGCCGATAGATCATGCGGTTACGAATGCCATGAAGAAGCAGGTTCGCAAGCTTCAGGTTTGCTCGCCGAAAGACGATATTGTTGCCGTTGCGGCTCAATTTCGGCCGACGCTGGTCATCGTCTTGCTTGGGACACATATGCCTGTAACGACGGTGGCCAGCTTGAAATTGCTCGGGATCAAAACGGCGATATGGTATTCGGACGATCCTTACTATACCGATACTACAAGGAACACGGCCATCTATTACGATTTCGTGTTCACGAATGAGCTTAGCTGCGTTGAGTTTTACCGGCAGGTCGGGTGTAGGCACGTGTACCATATGCCGCTGGCCGTCGATTTGAATGCTTTTCGTCCCATGAAGCCGAAGCGGGGCTATTATAGCGATATATGCTTTATTGGAAGCGCGTATTGGTACCGGGTGGAATTTTTTAATAAAATCGCTCCGTACCTGATCAAGCAAGATGTCAAAATCTTTGGCTGGTGGTGGCAGAGACTAAGCCTGTATTCGCGTCTGGCCCGAAGCATTCGTACCGAGTGGCTGTCTCCAGAGGAAACGGCACGTTATTACAACGGAGCCAAAATCGTTATCAATCTGCATCGTTCCCCTGATGATGAAACCTTTAACAAAAACAGCTCGCGTGTAGCCGCGCTGTCCACCAATCCCCGCACATTCGAAATTTGCGGCACGGGCGCGTTTCAATTGACGGACGCCCGACTGGATCTGCCGTCTCATTACACACCGGGTCATGATTTAATCACCTACACGTCGGCAGAGGATTTAGTAAATAAGCTCAATTATTATTTAGAGCATGAGGAGGAGCGGAACCAAATCGCGTTGAATGGCTTGAAGAAAACGGTGCGTGATCACACGTTCGATCAGCGGGTCAGAGCTTTGCTCAGTATTCTTGCGGAAAGGCTTGTACTGTAGCAATTCATCCGGAATTGGGTGGAGGTAAAGGGCTGGGTCGGGAGGCCGGAACACTGTTAAAAAGTAGTGACGTAGGCGAGCTGTAATGAATAGGCTATAGTAGGGCTAATGCCTATTCTTGTTTTGGAATGGAGGATGCAGGATGATTAACCAATCCCCCTCTGCCGACGAAAGCTGCAATCTGTCCGTGAAGCTGCAATATCGGGATGTGCGGCGATTTATGGAGCAGCTTCAGTGGAGCGTCGACCATACAGCCACCTTAGTACGCGCTTATGCCGCTTTGATCAAATCGGCTCCCGATGAAGATGCCGTTATAGAATTGGACCGGATGATGCTTGAAGAGAAAGCGATCTTCTCGTTATTGAGTGCCATGTACATGGAGTTGAAGGGTGTGGAGCCGCAAGCCAGGCCCGAATCGTTCGATTCCCCCACATATGCCGATGGCTTGCTGCGCGCCGTTCAACTGGAGCGCGAAGCCGCCCGGCACTTCCGCGATACTTATTTGCTGACCCCGAGCCCGCGGGTCCGGGATTTATTCTTCTACGGATGGACCGTTAGCACGGACCATTCGACCGGATTAGTGCTAATGATGCAATAGTGGTTGCCAAAAATATAATGTATCTAGTATAATCGTACTGTAAAGGAAACTTCTGGAATGAATGTGGCATAATTTCATATGGAAATAGGTCGGAAGCACCGCCAATCAGAGGGAACAACCCTGAGTTTGGGGTGCTTTTTTGCTGGAAATATCCAGCTGTACAGTATGGCTAACAAGCCATCAGGTATATAGAAATAACACGGGAGAGTGGATGGAATGAACAGAATCAAGAAGTTGGCTTTAAGTTTGATCGTATCGGCTGTAGTGGTGCCGATTGCTTCTCAGCACAATGCGAATGCCTCCGGGCTCCAGGATATAACCGATCATTGGGGAAGAACGCAGATTGAAGCTGCGGTCAAGGAAGGGTATGTCGACGGATATCCCGACGGCACGTTCCGTCCGGACCAGCAGGTGAGCCGGGCGGAATTCTTGAAGCTGGTGGTGGATGCGTTGAAGTTTGCTAAGAATGGACAAGCCAAGGAGTGGTACCAGCCTTATGTGGATGCCGCTGTGGCTAACGGCTTGCATGTCGCTGACGAGTTCCCTTCGGATAGACTGAATGATCCGATGACCCGCGAGGAGATGGCGCGTATTGCCGTACGGGCTACAGGGCAGGCCAATTACGATGCTAAGAAATGGATGTACCTGGCCACATCAAAAGGGATTATTACGGGGATGGACTCCAGCGGAACGTTAGGGCCGGAGCAGCCTACAACCCGTGCGCAGGCGGTTACGGTCATTCGGCGAATTATGAAAATTCGCGAAGGGGCCAGCTTACCGACGGATAAGTATGCGGTGTCGTCGGCGGAGGTGTATTGGCATAAGACGAATGTAATAACAATGCTGCCGAGGTATTTTACGAAAGTTAGGAAAGATGAGCGATTTCGGGAGGAAATTTTAACCGACTCAACTTGGGACGGAAATATTACTTGCTCGATAGACCAGTATGTTGTCGTCGATATGGACGATCCGAATGACCCTAACAAATCACTCGTTCCTAACGATCTTCAAGTTTACTATGTGGATGGTTATCGGGAGATTAGCGGAAGTAATTATATTATTATTTCTCAGCAGACATCCAGTATTAAAAGCTATCCTGCAAACACTAGATTTATAACAGGATGCTATACAGCCACGATAGATCGTCTTTATGATGATACTGGGAGATTAAAATCCAATGGGGATGTTTATCAATCTGCGGGACTTGGAGCTGAAGATGAAACTACAAAAACAGAGAAGTATTCAAAAAGATTAAAAGGAGAAGAAGGAAACGTAATACATAGAACAACTTTTTCTTACGAAATCTTACCTAAAGGCCCTCTGAAATCGACAAACCATTTTCCTGATGTATTCAGAATTGGTTTTTACGGAATTGATGCTAGTAGTCCTAAAACCGTGTATGAGGGCCTTATAAGTAATGAGATTCAAAAAGATTAGGTGAACCAATGAAAACACTCTGGCTGAAAACATTTTTTTTCATGAGCGTATTTATCTTCATTTACACAATAAGCGCAGAAGCCTCAACTTTTAAAGTGGGCGATCTTGAATACCCAAGTTCTAGCATTGTTACACCTTATAAAGATAAAGCCTCACAAGTAGAAGGTTACTTAACAAATTATTATAAATATGACTACCCGGCAATTACAGTTACGCCTAAAACGCCCGGAAATATAATTAAGAGCGTAAGACTTTTACGAAAAACTGGAGATACCGAGTACGGCAAACTTATTAATATAGGTAGCAATCAGTGGAAAATTGATACTATTATTGGTATTAGTAAACCAGTAACGAAAAGTGCTAACCCATATAGCGGATATTTCGAATGGTTTCGTGACCCAAACAAGTATGTTTGGATGTATGATATCCCTGGGCAAGAACGTATACACTATCGTTCAAGCCAAATAACGGATATTCCTGTATCAGGCATGATGAGGGTTCCCAATCCTTTTGTCACAAATGGCCCTGTAGATCCCGTTAGTCAGTATGCAGAGATTCATCATGAAACCTCGCTTGACGTATCTCAACTTACGTTAGACGAAGATTCTAGGGTGGTAGTTCCAATAGATAAAGCTTCAAATGTTCATGTAAATGATAATGAAATTATATTTAGTACTGAACACATAAGAGATAATGAAATTCTCAAGCACGCAATTAGAGAAGATGAAGACGACGTAAGTGCAAAAGCAGACTACGTGGATGTAGCTAATAATCTATTCAAATTCCATGTAAGAGCTAAATTTGATAACAGCCGTTACGAAGTAATTTCAGATACTCCCACAGGTGGGCGAGTGATACGATGGTACGACGGATGGAAATTCACGATTCGTGGTGAAGTGTACTTCGTTCCCGAGCTGTACATCGAAGCCGAAGAAGGCCCGCCACCCGATCAACCCGATCTTACCGTTGAATCAATTGTTATGAACGGCTGCCCCGAAGTCGGAACAGAAGCCATGTTCACTTATACCATCTGGAATAAAGACGCAGCAACGACAAAAGACTTCAAAGTACAGATTCGCGTTGACGGTACAGAAATAACAACTCATACCTTCGCAGGAGGGATAGGAGCAAATACCAAGAAAACCGGCACGGTACGGTATACGTTCCCTTCCGCTGGGGAGAAGACATTCTCCGTATTCGTAGATAGCAACAATGATGTTCTGGAATCGGACGAAGCTAACTCTTCGAATGCGCTGCTCCAGACGTTAAAGCCTTGCGATCCGGACGAACCACCCCCACGGCCGCCCGATCTCAAGATCAAGGGAGATTTTCGCATTGCGAAATCAACCATTTATTTTACAGAATCCAATACTATGGTACCGGAGGGAATTGACGTAACAGGAGGGAACGGCTGTACTTATGTTTCTCACTCCTTTAACTTTGCACAGGGAAGCAACCGTTTTTATCCGAAAGATGCTTTAAGTCCAGCAGAAGTGTATTTTTTAGATTATGATTCAGGCTTTAAAACGTATGGCGGAGGGATAGGCAAGGGAACCGTTTCCGTGAAAATGAAAATCAACACTTCCTGCGGAGTTTCTGAGGAGGTTGGGCCCAAGACGTTTCAGATCATTGACGATCCCAATAACAAGCCGCCGTACCTAGAAATTGCATGGTATTACAACGGGATAGAAACCGATACAGTAACGGAAGGGGCCGTTGTAGAGCTAAGAGTCAAGAAAGAAGAAGACCCGGATAACGAGCGAGTAACACGGTTATGGTATTTTGATCAAAGTACGGATTGGGTTCGGAATTTGCCATCCACTTATGGGTTTAAAACGCCTTACGATAAAAAAAGCTATAGCAATATGATTGCAAACGTTCAAGGTACACATAAAGTTTGCGCTATCACTCAAGATGAAAAAGGAAGCGCTTCCAATAAGGCTTGTGCCTTCCTCGATGTCATTGGACCGAATCCGATCCCTGTAATCAGCGGGGCAACATCGGTAAAAGTGAATCGACCGTTAAATCCGACATTGGATGCATTGAAAAGTTTCTCACCTGTTCCAGGTAGAACGATCGATCATGTCCGTGACGAATGGAGCAGCACGGCCCTATGGAGCGATGGGACCACTTCTTCATGGGGAGGATTTAGCAATTCCTTTCCCAAAGATGGCCAAGTGACCGTTTCCCTTCATGTTTTTGATAATACGGGACTTAAATCCGTCGCTCCGGATACGCACGTTATTACGGTAATACCGGATGATCCGCCAGTGATTGAGTTTGAATATTTAAGTGTTATGACACGTTCGGCGCAGACGTTCCGTAACGCTTCTTACAGTCCAGATGGCGACGGAATTGAAATGTACCGCGTAACCGTAGGTTATGAATGGAGCAATAACGGAGTGTTTAATATTTATGAGTCCGAGGTTTCTACCAACAACAACGGATTTATATTTAATCCGACTCGCGTAGGAAAATATCATTTTAGGGTGTATGCAAAAGAACCGCAAGATTATGGCAAAGACGCGTATAAAGATTACACAGTCGAGGTAATTAACGATAGTCCGGAAGTTACGTTTACCGTAACAGGGGAAGCATCCGAACCGAGTCCGGTCAATGTTACGGGATTCAATCCGAGCGATTTAGCGAATGGATGGACGAATACAAGCTTGGATAAATCCTGGATGTTTAATTCATGGAGTGTAGGGCCGAACAATACGTTGGTAAGCAGTAAGAGGGCACCTGTGAAAAACTATCCAGGGAGTGCGTTACCCAACTTCTACTCCGTACCTTTAGGCGATGCCAATATGAAGCTTCAAGGTAAAAAAATGTTGTGGCTTCCAAGGGGGCCATTCGGCTATATAACTCCGCAAGATGGTGTTGACGGCCAATTTATTGCTTCACTCGGAAATGAGATTTTTATTGTAGCTGATGTTGGTGACACTTTGTACTTGGCAAGTCCAAGCTTTGCTCCCAAGCTTATTACAACTAATAACGGGAGTGTATATATCAATAAGGCGACACAAGAACTAATGGTTGTCAAACGATCTAACAGTTACTCTGACCGTTATAGTGAAATTTGGGAGAAGTACGATCTGACAAAACTGAAAGAAGCCGTCGTTGTTAAGACAGGAAGTGGTACACGATCTGTTGAATATCGGGCAGGAGGAAAATATTATGTTGCCTCGGGCACGAGAGGAGCTTGGTCGGACGGAACCCTTCCGGGAGGTTTTTCACGAATTCCGTTTAGAGATGATTTTAAGGAAATCAATTTTACAACAAGAACGATTAAATCATACACGGCAGAAGATAAAATAAACCCTTATAGTGTCATATCTTATGAAACGATTCCAGCTCTTCCGCAACAGAACAGAGAACGAAGCAATGTATATAACTTGGAATGGTATCCTGAATTGGTATCCGATGTTCTTTTTGCACCTACCGACGATGGTGATACTTACCCTTCTTATAACAATAACTACTACATGGATGCGAAAGGGAACTATTACTTTTATACGAGGTTGAACGGGAATCCGACTCTGTTGAAATTGGATTCGTTTACGGGTATCCCTACATTTGCAGGTACTCTTAATTCGAGAGTAACGTATGCAAAATTCGTGTCCATATCGGAAGACGGTCATATTGCAGGGTTTGATTTAGGTAGTGAAACGATTTATATCGACTTACGGACAGGAAATGAAACCGGAGCTGGATCAAAGCATTTGGCTGGATACGATTCAGATTCCTACCAAAACGGTTACGGCTATAAAATGGTTAGCGAACCCACTACCTATTATGATGAAGATTGTGGTTGTACCTTGCCTACAACTCAAAATGTCATGAGACTGCATGAGCTATCCTACAATAATCGTGTATGGGATAGCAGTTTTGACCGAAATAAATCGAACGTAACGGTTGTTTCTGAGAACCAGTACTTTGATGGCGAGTATTTGTATCGATACAACCCGAGCGAGGATCAGCCAGCAGCTTCCAACGAGCCGTTCACGTTCGGCCAGCTCATTAATACGTCTTCGCAGCAAATTACGAACGGGACGATTCTTTGGAGCATGAAAACCCGTTTGGATCAGGTGAATATGACGGCAGGGATGGCCTTTAGAATCCAGAACTACCAAAACATGTACCGACTGGAATCGAACAAGCGGAAGCTCAATTTGGTGAAAATCGTGAATGGCCGCAAAACCATTCTAACAACGGTCAACCGATCGGCAGCTGTAGACACATGGGTTCCATACCGGATCAAGATAACTGGTTCCAATATGAAAGTATATGAGAATAACAGTTTGATTATGGACGAATGGGATGATACTTTCTCCTGGGGAACGATGGGTCCATTCTCCACGGCCGACAGCAGCCAATTTAAAGGCATGTCTTTCCAATGGAGCAATGCAGACAACAGCTATGCAACGCCAGGAACGGCCATCGTTGATAAGAGTGTGAAATACGATCCAACGTATAACGACCAACCGGAAAATGACCCGCGCTTAGATATTCGAACGCAGTGGAGCTATCAGCACGTCGATACGACGAAGTTTTTGGACTATGGGGATGGAAAATCCGGTTTGTCTTCGCTTCACGGCCAAATCATTACATCGCCAGCACTCACTTTCGATAAAGTCGGCGTGTACAAGATCGATTACCGCGTGCCGGACGATCCGCACCAGGATCGCCGTATCGCGAACGGCGACTTGATGTTTGAAGGATATTCCAAATATTCGGATTGGTATTCGCAATACTTGATCGTTCACCGTAGACCGATTTCGCTATTTAACATCTGGCAGGATGGGAGCCGAATGGTATTATGGTCCGACTCCAGTTATGATCCGGATCGTTGCTACAACTCTGGAAACTGCCAAAATCAATCGGACTACCCCACAAGTCACGGGATATACAAGAAAAAGTTTTACTACATCACGCCTAGCGGCAGCCGCGTAGACGGCAAGCTGATCCGGCCAACCGAGTCCGGAACGTATGTTGTAGCTATGGCCGTGGCCGACGAATATAATGCTTGGAGCGATTGGTACGAGCAAACGATCGATATTTGTAACGGATGTCAAGCAGCACCAAACAACCCGCCGGGGGTTTGGCTGACATTTCCTGGCGGCGACTATAACAACCCGAGTCCGGTTAGTCTGCAGCCGACGATTTACTGGAATCAATGGGACCCCGATCCGGGAACCGTGTACGAAACGTTTGATTTGAACATTAAAGAAGAATGGGGCGCTTGCGTCGAATGCGTAACGAATAAATTCATGGGAACAACGGCGGGCAGCTGGGCATGGACCATGGATGTTCAACTTACCGAAGGACGGAAGTATAGCGCTCAAGTACGGATTAACGATGGAGAAGCATGGTCGGGATGGAGTAATATCGGATGGATGATGACGAACAGCCCTCCTGTGGCGTATATGAGCTATCCTTGGGGTACACAAGACAATCCAACGATAGTGAATACGAGACAACCAACGCTTACCTGGACGCAAAGTGATCCGGATGCCGGCGGCTGGCTCGATTACTTCCAAATCCTTATTATCAATGAGGCCAATAATAATACGATTTACGACAGCGGCAAGGTGTGGCAGCATACGCAATCAACCAACGGCAGCATAACGGTCCCGTGGGATCTTCCTACAGGTCAGAAAATGCGGGTACGCGTCAAGGTATGGGACCAATACGGTGCTGAATCCAGCTGGTCGCCCGATGCTTGGATGATGATAAACCGCCCGCCGGTTGCTGATTTTGACTGGACGCCGAAGCCGGCATTTGAAGGGGACACCGTATATTTGCATAATCAGTCGACAGATCCGGACGGGGATCCGTTAACTTATGAATGGCAAATCAAGGGTCCGGCTTACGACGTGGTTCAACATACATGGGATACTTCCATCCCGTCTACGGTGACGGATAACCATCCCGGCAATTATATTGTTTCGTTGAAAGTGACCGATATCCACGGAGCTACAAGTCAAGTGGAAAAGATCGTACGTGTCGGAGACCTGCAGCTAAGAGGATTCGTCAAGCATACCGGTCAATGGGATGATAACCGGAAAAGCTACAATATGCGAAAATCCGGCGATCCGGAACGGCCGCGTCCGTACGATATGTTCTGGTCGGGAGAAGCTTTTGTATTGGAAGCATTGACTAACGAGCCTGCCGCGGCAGTCCAGGTTCATATGTCTTACACCGAGCTGGATTCTGAGCTAACTTCCAACACGACGCACACGATTTGGAGCGGGCAGATGCATCGGGATGAATTCGAAACGCTGCCGGACCAATCGTATTCATTCCGTTTTCATGTCACTTGGCCCAATGGACATATAGAGTCGGTTATTCCGGTCATTACGGTTCGGGATCCATGGACTGATTTTGCAACGAGCGTTAGAAAAGAATAGCATGCGTCGTGCGTAACCCAGATGGGAGATTTTGTCGCTACACACTGGAAGCTGCGATTCCCGTTGCGCAGGAATGATGGTATCATTCAGGTAGGCGATCATCAGCAAGAAGCGTACAAGCTCTATTAGTGCGAGCCGTCTATCTTGCGGCCTTAGACTACTAGAAGAGAGGATATCCATGTCTTTACGCACATTGAAGCTGCTGGCCATCATTTTGCCAACGCTTATTATCGGCGGTTTTGAATATATCCGTCATGAGTTTTTGCTGGATGAGCTCTCGATGGAGGCGGGCAACGTCTATATTACCGTGCTTACCTTGTTTCTTTCTTATTTGTTCGCCTCTTGGATGTTCCGCAGCATACGCCGCACGAACGAGCGGCTGGCCGCAGAGCAATCGAAACGAGCCGTATACGAAGAGCGGGAGCGAATGGCGCAGGAGCTGCACGATAATATTGCGCAAATCTTGTTTTTCCTGAACGTTCAGCTGAAAAAAGGCCAAATTCAGGAAGCCCGCTCCGCCGTTTCCGAGATCGATCATCATCTCCGGCAGGCGATTTTCAACTTGAGAACGGCGCCGGAGGAGGGGGCTACTTTTGGAACCCGATTGTCCACTTGGCTTGATGAATGGAGCGGGATCACTGGCATTGCAGTCGAACAAAAGGTGGACGAATTTCAGCAGTCCGTCGCCCCCGCGGAGGAAGTGAAGCTGTTTGCCATAATCCGCGAGGCGTTCACGAACATTCGCAAACATTCCCAAGCGGACCATGCATCGATCGAGCTCCAGCTTATTAACGAGAAAAATGGAAATGACTGGATTCTGCGGATTTCCGATAACGGGATAGGCTTTGATCCGAGCTTAATAGGGGGCACTAATCGTTACGGAATGACCTTTATGCGCAAGCACGCCGCCGAGATGGGGGCAGCCTTAACCATTCAGAAGTTGAGCCAAGGAGGAACGGAGCTGTTTGTATCTGGTCCGGTAAAAAGGAGCGAGCCGCAATGAATTACAGAGTGTTGATAGCCGATGATCATCCGCTGGCCCGAAGAGCGGTCCGTACGCTTCTCGAGGGCGAAGAAGGCTTTGAGATCATTGGCGAAGCGGATAACGGAGAGCAAGCATTCGCCAAATGCCGCGAGATGTCCCCGGACCTGGTGCTTATGGATATTCAAATGCCTGGAATGACGGGACTGGAGGCGACGAGGAAAATCAAACAGCTGCATCCTCATATCAAAATTGTCATGTTGACCGTGTCGGACGACGTAGCCGACTTGTTCACGGCCATTCAGAACGGAGCACAAGGGTATCTTCTTAAAAATATGGACCCTGACGACTGGATCGTCTACCTGCGTGGGCTTCTGGACGATAACAGCGACATTGCGCGCCAAATGGCGGACAGGCTCTTTCATCAGTTCCGTTCCGTACCTGCGCAGGCGGTCGAGGAGGCGAAACCTCACGTCTTATCTGCTCGGGAAGGAGAAATTCTGACATGTGTCGCGAGCGGGCAGAGCAACCGGCAAATCGCGGAGCAGCTGATGATAACCGAGAACACGGTCAAAAATCATATCAAGAACATATTATCCAAGCTGTCGCTGGATAACCGGGTGCAGCTAACAGCTTATGCAATCCGTCACGGCTTGACACAGTATAGTCAAAAACAAGGGCGCAAATAGCCCGATAGAGTCATATTCATCCCATCCTCCATGTTGTACATTAAGAAAGAAGTTTTTCAAGCATGAAGTTGAGGGGATGAATGAACAAATGAAGAAAATCAACATGTTCCTTATGATTGGGTTGCTGCTATCCATGCTCGGAGGAGGATTGGCAAGCGCTCACGTTACCGTGCAGCCTGCAGAAGCTGTACAAGGCTCGTATGAAAAATTCGCCGTCCGCGTACCATCGGAAAAAGAGGTGCCGACGGTCAAAGTGGAAGTGAAATTTGCTGTCGACTCCGTATCGATCAGCCGATTCGAACCGAAGCCGGGCTGGAAGTATGAGATTGCGAAGGATGCCAGCGGCAAAATTACAGGCGTAACCTGGACGGCAACCGGTGATGGGATTAGTGCAACGGAATTTATGGAATTTTATATGCAAGGGAAAGTAGCGGACAACGCTACCAGCATCAATTGGAAAGCTTATCAAACGTACAAAGACGGCTCGGTCGTTGAATGGGTAGGGGCAGAAGGCTCGGATAAACCGGCTTCCGTAACCAAAGTCAAAGCGAAGCCAGCAGGCGCGGGCCAAGACAGCCATGGCAACACGACGTCAACGCCTGCACAAGGTGCTGCGGGTGCCGGGCACGACAGCCAGCCTGCTGCAGCTCCTGCCGCATCGCAAGCACCATTGTACTTGTCTATCGCGGCACTAGTACTGGGATTGATCTCTTTTGTCATCTCGCTGTCCAAAAGAAAATCCAGCCGTTAAAAAGGCAGCGCCTGATTTCAAAAGTCGGAACCCGGAGATAAGGGTTCCGATTTTTTGGCGTACAATGGACGAAGGATATCCGCTTCCCATTAAACTAAGTAAAACGGCGTGTCTGTTCTCATAAAAATGAAGGCAAATGGGGAAGCTTGGTATAAACGAAACATCAATCCAACCCATGGAGGTATGAGTATATGCGCGGCAAGCTCAGGAAGGGGAAACTGCTCGTTACTCTCTGTATTTGTTTGCTGTTGTTATTATCCTTCAGCACCAACGTATTAGGCTTCGGAAAGAATTCCCAAGGACCTGACGTATTCGTCGTACAAGGGATGCTGAAGACGCTAGGGTATTTTCCGGGTACGATAACGGGGTATTACGGAGCGGAAACGGAGCAGAGTGTAAGAACGTTCCAGAAATCTTATGGCTTGCCGGTGACCGGTGCCGTTGACGACCGGACGCTTCAATCAATTATATGGGCGTATAGCAATCGGAAGCTTCCGAAGAAGCCGGCTCCTGCACCTGCTCCTGATCGGAAACCGGCCCCAGCTCCCTCACCTGGTCCGGCGCCGAAACCGACTCCGCCTCCGACAGCGGATTTTCTCTCCCCTGAAGAGAAGCAAATGATCGATCTCGTGAATGAAGCCCGTCAGCAGGAGGGTGTTCCCCCATTAACAGTTGACCTCGAGCTGTCCAAGTCGGCGAAGCTCAAAAGTCAGGACATGGTGGACAAAAACTATTTCTCGCACGATTCTCCAACGTACGGATCGCCGTTCGACATGATGAAGCGGCTCGGTATCAGCTATTCGACGGCAGGGGAGAACATCGCCTGCAATCAGGCGACGGACACAGCGCATAGTGCGCTGATGGAATCTCCGGGGCACCGCTCCAACATTCTGAGCGAAGACTTTACCCATATCGGCATCGGCATTGTGGATGGGGGAGCTTGCGGCAAGATGGTTACCCAGCAGTTTATCGGGAAGTAACCAACCACGCTGTTTAAACAAAGTCGAGTGTCCATTGGACCTTAGGTCCATCCCGACACTCGCAGCATAACCTCCAGGCTGCCTCCATCATCTAGGGGCTCTGGAGGTTTATTTTGATTTGGAAGGGAATGCTTTTATGCCTCCAGCCCGTTACCTTATCGACCCCGAGGGAAAAATCGGGTATGATAGTAACAAACAAGCGCAGCAAAGGAGAAACGTTGAAGTATGGCTTCCAAAATGATCAAAGAGTTTAAAGAATTCGCAATGAAAGGGAACATGATCGATCTGGCGATCGGTGTTATCATCGGCGGAGCGTTCAGTAAAGTCGTTACCTCTATTGTGAGTGACCTTGTTATGCCTCCGATAGGCCTTTTGCTTAACCGGGTCAATTTCTCGGATTTGTTCTTCAGCTTAGATGGAAAAAGCTACGATTCCTTGGCGGCAGCTAAGGCTGCTGGGGCACCGACACTTAATTTTGGATTGTTTTTCAGTACGATGATCGATTTCCTTATCTTATCATTCGTTATTTTTATTACCGTCAAGCAGATCAACCGCCTGCGCAAAAAGCAGGAGGACAAGCCTGATCCGAAGAAGGAAACGAAGGAATGCCCGGAATGTCTATCGGATATTCCAAAGCAGGCCGTTCGCTGCAAATTTTGCACAGCTTACGTTGAACCGGCAGCAAATCTGGAATCTCCACGCACAATGAACTAAGGACTTACCGAATAAAAAGATGAAAAACCGCTGAGTCAGCGGTTTTTTTTCATATAAAGGATGCCAGGCTGCTGCCATGCCATCTTTTCGTATCCGTACGAAATCGATGACAGAAGCTTGGCCAATACTTAGTTCGTCATAGGTGAACCGGCAGTACGGGAGCGGAACGTAAAATATTTATGACCGAAATAATTGCTGATCGTATACAGCCCGCTGCCGACCAAAATAGCGGCATTGTGAACCCAAACGGGTTTCACATGCGGAAGCATCCGCAAAACAACCTGTCCCAACCAATTACTTACCCCGTACGACACGCCGTAACAGCATAAAATAACGAGCATAAACTTCCACCAGCTGTTTTTGACGCTTACCTCCGAACGGAAGGTGAATTTCTTGTTCAACACATAGCTTACGATGGCCCCTATCGTGTTGCCCAAGAAGGTCGCCGGCCAATAACCGAGATCGAGCAGGTTAAATAACAAGAAGCTGGTTCCCAAACCGACCAGCGTGTTGAATACGCCGACCATCAGGAATCTTACAAAGCTGTGTTGAAGCAGCTTAATCATAACGCCCCCCAATGGAAATGGCGGCCTCCGCCGCGGATTGCTGATACTCTCTTTTTCCGACATCGGTCAGCATCTGTTTCTCAATGACATAGAGCGGACGCCGCTTGACTTCTTTATATATTTTACCGATGTATTCGCCGATCAGACCAAGCGCCAGCAGCTGCACGCCGCCGATGAACCAGATCGATAAGATGAGGGAGGTCCACCCGGATACCGTAGTCCCCCAGAACTTGCCGACAAGCGCATAGATAAACGCAAGCGCACTTAACACAGCAAAGCCGAATCCCGTAAGCGTAACAAACCGGATCGGCTTGACGCTGAATGACGTGATGCCTTCGAGGGCGAAGGCGAGCATTTTTTTGAGCGGATACTTCGACTCTCCCGCAAATCGTTCCAGACGATCGTAATACACTTCCGTGGAGGGGAATCCGATCAACGGAACGATGCCCCGCAAAAACAAGTTTACTTCCTTGAATTGCTCCAAAGACTGCAGCGCTCTCTTGCTCAATAAGCGATAGTCAGCGTGATTATAGCGGATATTGACGCCCATTTTGGTCATCAGCTTGTAGAAGCCTTGTGCGGTCGCCCGTTTGGACCATGTATCCGTCGCTCTGCTTTTTCTCACTCCGTATACGACATCATAGCCTTCACGAAATCGGACGACAAATTCGCGCATCACCCCGGTATCGTCCTGCAGGTCCGCATCAATCGAAATAACGCAGTCCGAATATGCTTCAGCGGTCATTAAACCGGCGAGCAGAGCGTTCTGATGCCCGGCATTGGCAGCCAGCTTGAGCCCGGTTACATACGGATTGGAGGTATGAAATTGCTCAATCAACGCCCAGGTGCGGTCGCGGCTCCCGTCATCGACGAACAAAATAGTGCTTGCGGAAGAAACTAGCCGGTCTTGAATGAGTTCGCTTAATACGCGGCTTAACCTGGTCTCCGTCTCCGGCAGCACTTCTTCTTCATTATAGCATGGGACAACAATCGTCAATACCGGATTCTCCAAAATAGGAATAACCTCCGTTCCTGAATTTCCATCGAGTCGAGTCCAAATGTTTCTAAGCATAGGAATGTTGTTTATAGTATTTAAACATATAATTCGTTATTTATTTATATATTTACAAAAAATTAACACCCATTCGGCTATGTAATCCGTCTATCATAGTACATATAAAGAGAGGATGGGGTGGAGAGATTGGGTTTAGAAGTTCGATTGACGAAAAAAATCATGCTTACGATAGCAATCCTGCTGATCATAAGCCGCGCACTCACTTTATTTACAGGCTACATAGGAATGAATTTATTTAACCATTATAACAACATGCCGACCTATGAGAGAAGCGAATTCGATTTTTTGCCGGCCTGGAAGCTCCAGCAGCCCGAAGCATTGGAGGAAACGCAGCTGCCGACCCTCACGGATTTTCTGAAATTCGATACGTATTCTTATCTGAGAATCGCTACTCAAGGCTATGACAAGGTGCGAATCGACGAACCGCATACCGCTGCGAATTGGGTGTTTTTCCCGCTGTATCCTTTGCTGATATTTATTACCGGCAAGCTGCTGCCGTTCCTGGAACCGATTGCCGTCGGTATGCTGCTGTCCAACTTATTCTTGTATGCAGCGCTGTTATTTATATATCTCATCGGCAGACAGAGAGGGCTGACAGAGCAGCAGGCCGGGGCGGTTGTATTTCTGGTGCTCTTATACCCTTCATCCGTCTACTTATCGGTTGCTTATACGGAGAGCTTGTTTCTGATGCTGTCCGCGATATCGATTTATTGTGCGACGAGCAGGCAGTATGCTTTGGCCTTCCTTGCGGCGGGATTGTCTACCGTGACCCGGGTTCCCGGCGTGATGAATCTGGCATTCGTAGCGGGTGCCGTCTGTCTCGACCAAGGCTTTCGGTTTACCCGAACCTATGTCAAATGCGCGGCTTACGGTGTCCTTTCTTTAGTGCCGATGGGCTTGTATTTGCTGCATATGTATCAAATCACGGGAGATTTTCTGGCGCCGTTCCATGAGCAAAGCCTGAACTGGTTCCGGCATACGACCGCTCCCTTTAAAAATTACATAGGGTACTTGTCGAATCCTTACTTTGCCACGCCGGACGGGTGGGATAACGGATTTATCGCATTTGCGGTATCGACTCTCGTGTTTCTTGTATATATTGCTTACTTTGTGGTTCATTTCAAAACGATATGCCGCGACTGGAAGCAGCTTTTGCTGTACTTGTACGGCGCGATGCTGATTGTGATTCCGTTCTCCAGCCAGCCATATTTTTTGGTCAGCGTGGTCCGGTATATGATGGTCTGCATTCCTTTTTACATTTATTTGGTAAGCCTTACGTCTAAAAGCGAGAACGGCTTCAGGCTGTTCCAGCTGTTTTTTATGATTGTTAACGTCATCATTACTATCGGTTTTTTCAACGGATATTATTTCGTTATTTAACTTTAGCCCTAGCAGATGGAGTCAAGGAATAGATTGCAGGCTTTGTCTGGCTTCCTTCCAGGTAATATATTAAAATATGAGGAGGAAGACCTGTCAAGGTCTGCTCTGCTATCTTTTTAAGCAGCTAACTTCATGAAGCGAGGCAGGGTCAATACATATGAACCTTTTAAGAGATTCCCAATTATCGTTGCTTTGGACAGCGCGTATCGATTATGCCAAGGGCAGCAAGGTAGAGTCTCATTTACATACCGACTATGATCAGCTGCTGGTCGTTCTTTCCGGAAAAGGCAAAGTAACTATAGGACAGCAGTGCTGCGAAATGAAAGAAGGAGCCGCTTACTTGTTCTTGAAAGGGGTTTCACATTGTTTTCAATTTTCAAGCCCTTCTGTAACGCTGGATTTCAAATTCCGAATTGAGGATCCGAAGATCGTCGATTGCCTGTCCGCTGTTCCGTCGCATTGCGCTTGTGCAGGAAGCTATTTGCCGGAGCTGAAGCAGTACTACAAAATGTCGCTGCTGCATGCAAGAAAGCCCGGTACGCTGCACCCGCTCACCATCGAATCGGGCTTTAAAGGAACGTTGGTGTCCATGATGACCAGAGCGGGAGCCGAACAACAGGATACATTCCAAACGATGCCGCCGCACGACGACAATGACCCGATTGTCCATTACATGAAGAGCCATTTTGCCGATAAAATCACGCTGGATCTGCTGGCGCGTCACTTTGGCTTTAATCCGAACTATCTGATCAAACGGTTTCACGATAAGACCGGGATGACGCCGATCCAGTATTTGCAGGAAATCCGCTTGGAGAAGGCCAAGGAATACCTTGAATTCACCGCGCTGCCGATATCGGAAATTGCAGAGAAAGTGGGCTGGACGCAGGCTTATTTCTCTAAAATATTGAAGAAACGAATCGGGCAATCTCCCTCCCAGTACAGGGAATCGCTGCTTAATGCCATCGGGAAGGACATTAATCTGGAGCAGGACTTTTCCAACGTATGGCGTATCGTGACTTATGACAGAAACTGAATAATGACAATAAACAAATGAAGTTTTTCCATACCGATGCCAGAGCTCATCCTATATAATTTTTTTAAGGGTCGAACACATAAGGAGGAGCTATCGTATGGTTAGAAAAATGTCCGTGCCGCCGATGCAGCTGGTTGATTCCGATGGAGAAGGGACGCAGCTGTGCGCCGTTGTTGAAGAGGTGGGAAGCATCTCACTGCAAAGAGCACTTATACCCGAGCCGGCAGAAGGGGAAGTCAGGGTTAAAGTCAAATGGGTGGGCATATGCGGGAGCGATGTGGAAGTGTTTCGCGGCGCCCGAGAGCCGGAATTTATTAGTTATCCGACGAGACTTGGCCATGAAGTGGCCGGCGTTATAGATAAAGTGGGACCGAACGTCATCGGTTTGCAGGTGGGTGATCATGTCGCCCTTCGCTATATATGGGGAGCTTTCGCCGAGTATGTATGCTGCACTCCGTTCTCCGTGAAGGTGCTTCCCAAAGAGCTGCCGTTAATCGAAGGATCGCTGATCGAGGTGCTTCCGGGCATCATTCATGCAGCGGAGCTTGCGGAAATTTCCCCTCACAAAAACGTGCTCATAACAGGACAAGGGGTCAGCGGCTTGATCATGACGCAAATCGTCAGCCTGTACAGTCCGCGTAACCTGATCGTGACGGATCTGTTCGACGAGAAGCTGGAGCTTGCGCGCAAATACGGAGCAACCCATACGTATAAAATGCCGTCACCGGATGCGAATACGATGGATATCGTCGGACGCGACTTTCCCGAAGGGTTCGACGTCGTGATCCCGTGCCTGCTGGAAGGCGACGGCATGGTGGACGCGATTAACGCGGCTGGGCAGAACGGCCGGATTGTGATGTACGGTTGTATCGGCACATGCCACAAGCCGGTGGATTTCTTCAAAGTCCATAAAAAACGTTTGGACATTTATTCTACGGAACCGAAGCGGGATATCGACAACCGGCGCTATTTCGATCAAGGGCTGCAATTGGTTCTGGACGGGCTGGTGAACACCGCCGAGATGATTACGCACGTGGTCAAGCTGAAGGATATTGCCGAAGCTTTCAAGCTCCGCAACGAGCATAAAGGCGATACGATTCACGTGATGATCGATTGCGAAGCGTAAGCAAGGGCAAGGACCTCAAGCTCGAATGCTGAGCGTATAGGACAAAGGAGTGAGTATAGCTACATGATCAGATTTGCAGCGAAGGACAAATTCGAGCTGTTCGATAAGGAGTGGATTGTCCGCCATGCGGATGCATCCTTGAAGGCGGAGCCGGTCCATATCACCGATGCAGTCGCCCGCATGAGCGAGGGCGGCATTCACGATTTTTATTCCAACGGCGACTATTGGTGGCCTAATCCTGAAACACCGGACGGCCTGCCGTATATTCGACGCGACGGAGAGAGCAACCCGAACAATTTTGACAGCCACCGTCTTACCTTAAGAAGCATGAGAACTCATATAGCTAATTTGGCGGCAGCATACCAGTATACAGGCAGCGAGGCTTATGCGGCCAAAGCGGTGCGTTTCTTGAAAGAGTTTTTCCTGGATGAGGAAACCCTTATGAATCCGCATCTGCTCTATGCTCAAGCGATACCGGGAATTACCCCAGGACGTGGCATCGGCATTATCGACACGCTGCATTTGGTGGACGTTCCATTTGCTGCAGAAGCCTTAAAAGCTTCCCCATCGATGACAGAGGAAATTTACGACGGGCTGAAGCGCTGGTTCGCAGAATACTTGAGCTGGATGAGCACGCACAAAAATGGGATCGAGGAAATGAACGCCGACAACAACCATTCGGTGTGCTGGTTCGTTCAAGCGGCTGCCTTCGCCTGGTTTACAGGCAATGAGGATATGCTGCGATTTTGCAGGCAGCGGTATAAAGAAGTGCTGCTTCCTGAGCAGATGGCTGCAGACGGCAGCTTCCCGCGGGAGCTGGCACGCACCAAGCCTTATGGATACGCGATCTTCGTGCTCGATAACATGGCTGCGCTGTGCCATATTTTATCGACACCCGAAGATAACCTGTGGCAATTCGAGCTGGCGGACGGCCGCGGCATTCGCAAGGGGTTATCCTACCTGTACCCGTATATGAACGACAAAAGCAGCTGGCCTTACCCGCCGGATGTGGAGCACTTCGATGGCTGGCCTGCAAAGGTGCCTTCCTTGCTGTTCGCGGGATTGGCCTATGGTGAGAATGCGTACATTGAGCTGTGGAAGCGACTTGATCCGGATCCGACCGATATGGAGGTTCGCCGTAATATCGGGATTCGTCAGCCGATTTTGTTTGTGTGAGAGGCCTTCGAATCTGGTATAATGGCTAGACGGAAAGGGGGCAATGCAGATGCACATTCGAGTGTTGGGATCGGCAGACGCCGAGGTGTACCGGGAGGTTAGGCTTCGGGCATTAAAGGAGCATTCGGAAGCGTTTCTGGCCGATTACGAAACCGAGCTGCAGAAGCCGATAGAGGTGTTTAGGCAAAATCTCGCCCCGGCTGAAGGGAAGTTCACTCTAGGCTGCTTCTCGGATTCGAAGCAATTAGTCGGGATTGTTACCTTGGTTCGTGAAACGAAACCGAAGATCGAGCATAAAGCCAATATTTACGCGATGTACGTCGCCCCCGAGGCGCGCGGCCAACAAGTGGGCCGATCTTTGCTCAACGAGCTGCTGCAGCGGGCCAAGTCGTTCGATGGATTGGAATTGATAAAGCTGACGGTCGTCTCCAATAATGGTGCTGCCAAGCGGCTCTATGCATCGTTAGGCTTTACCGTCTATGGCACCGAAGCTCGTGCGGTAAAAGTGAATGGCACTTATTTGGATGAGGACATGATGATCCTCACCTTATGAAAATGATAAAAGGCATCCGGCTTGTACGCCGGGTGCCTTTTTGCATAGGCTAAAGAGCCGTTTCCCTGATCAACGCCCATTTTTTCCAGCTACTGCACCATTATATAGTGCCCTTCATAAACTAACTTTGACTGTATCCCTACACCTTGTAATGATACAAAAACCCGGGCAAGGAGGGGTGACACTTTGAAGGGCAGCGACCACAAAAGTAAATTTTTGCTAACCAATCGTGAACGCGAAGTTTTCGAACTGTTGGTGCAGGACAAAACTACCAAGGATATAGCACAACAGCTGTTTATCAGCGAGAAAACGGTGCGTAACCATATTTCCAACGTCATGCAAAAACTGAATGTGAAAGGTCGTTCACAAGCAGTTGTCGAGCTGATCAAGCTTGGGGAATTAACCATCTGATCGGCTAGTCAATCCCGCTTTGCGCAGTCCACCTAGTTTAGCTCTCTTATGCGCTTTCCTTAGGGAAAGTGGCTGGAGGGCTCTTTGGTTTGTGTGCGGGATGTATATGAGTGATAAAGAACTCATTGCATGTATTTTTGATTTTAGGCGAAGGAGCTGTCATTTTGTCTAAAGGGAAGTCGGATGAAATGTATGTGCTTCTGCAGAACAGCTACCCGTATACCGAATGGGGCAGAGTCCAGTGGACTCTGCTGGATAACCATGTCATCGTGAGGAATAAGTAATAGTCAAATAAATGATTGTTAAGATTGAAGCTGAGCTGATTTGCTTGTTGGAAAATGCGTTAGCATGTTCAAACGCCTAAAATCTATTTGATCATGGCACTATTTGATAACTGTACGGATGGTTTGCTTGTTTTGAAAAGCCCAAAGCGAATTTTTTTCCGCAAAGGCTCTTCATAGTATTGAAACATAAGCGCACTAAGCACTAAAGAAACGATGAAGCACAGCACATATCGAGACACGGGCGCAATTCCAGTAAATTCTGAATAACGGATTACTAGCTGGTGGATCATGTAAAAAGAGAAACTGATCTCTCCTAAGTAAACTAACCACTTGTTGGAAAGAGCTTTTGACAAGACACCTTTTTGGAAAGCAAATACATAAATGAGGAAGCACCAGACTGGAACAAAATAAACTCCACGGACGATCGCCGGGCTCATTTGCTTGGAAAGAACGAGAGAAATGACAAACGACAACAAGCTCAACAGCTCAAGCCAGTGAAAAAGCTTCGTATTATTTACGAATTTCAATTTGTTTGTGGATTGCTCGATAAAAATGATCCCTAATAACACGCCGGTCATAAATTCAAACAATCTTGTAATAGGAAAAATATGCAGCATCCAGACCCAAAGATTGTTATCCGCATCCAAATTCATGTTCAATAAAAACATAATGAGCCAAGCGGCAAATAGTACAATTAACGATTTGAGAACGTTTCTAGTCACTCTAAATTTGGTAAATAACCAGATGATGAACGGGAAAGTTAAATAGAACACGGATTCAACCGATAATGTCCAGGATACGCCGTTAAAATTGAAATAGGTGGCCTGGCTTGGAATGAAGCTGTGAATTAACATCAGATTGATGGCCGACATAACAGCGAATTTAACGGCATATAGACCATTCGGATGAAAATACATTACGACAAGAGGAATAGAAATTACAAAGGTTAACACATGGACTGGATAGATTTTGGCAAACCGCGCCAAATAAAATTTCTTTGTTTGGTTTAAGGTTAGCTGTGAAAACTTGGAGCGATAGTTGTAGGCAAGTATAAACCCGGATAATACAAAAAAGAACTGAACTCCCGCTGTCCCAAGCTCAAATTGCTTGAATAGATTCACATGATACAGAAAGACCATCATAGCGGCGACAAACCGGAAAGAAGTCAAAGAATGTAACAAAAGAAACGACGCTCCTTTTTGTTCTTTATAACGAACGAATTGATTTTATATCAACAGCTTCGTGAATTCAACACGGTTTCTTTAAAGATTTCTTTATGTTGTTAACGAAAACATTTAGACTAAGCAGTGAGCAGGCTCTCCTATGCCTGTGCATTATACCCATTTTCATATACAATGACACAACAACGGCAGTTAGGGGCGATGAGCATGCCAATCATTGAAATGTCTTTTTACATACAAGCGCCGGCGCCAGTGTGCTTTGATTTGGCCAGAAGCATTGATGTCCATATGGAATCTACCGCTCAAACGCAGGAGAAAGCAGTAGGAGGGCGCTTAAGCGGGCTGATCGAGCTGAACGAAACGGTAACGTGGGAAGCGGTGCATTTTGGCATTAAGCAGCGATTGACCGCACGAATTACGGAGATGGATGCACCTCATCGGTTTGTGGATGAAATGGTAAGCGGAGCATTCAGCCGGTTTTACCATGTGCATGAATTCATTCCGCAGCAAGGCGGAGGGACGTTAATGCTCGACCGGTTCGACTATACGTCGCCGTTAGGCTTCTTAGGGAGATTGGCCGACAAGCTGTTTCTTGAAAAGTATATGTCCGAGCTGCTGCGCAAACGGAACGAGCATATCAAGCAGCTGGCAGAGGCACAAGCGAAGCAGAGTTGATAGTGCGCATGTAAGAGCTAAGAGTGAAAAGTACAAGCCTCCACCCACAAATTCCGGTAAGGAATGGGTATGGGGCTTTTTATTTCGAATGTTACATAACATAAGGTTATCACGATAATAAAAATGAACAATTATACTTATAGCAAGAAACTGTATATGCTATTAACAAGACTACTCAGAAAGGTTGTGCAATCCCATGAGCCAACAGCCGGAATTTTTTCGCGATCAGTTTCCTTATTCCGCCCCGCCCAAAATCTTATTCGATGGGGTGGACGTCCCTACCGCCATGCCAAGCGACATTTTTATTACCGACACGACGTTTCGGGACGGGCAGCAAGCAAGACCTCCATATACGGTCGATCAGATTGTAACGCTGTACGATTATTTGCACCGCTTGTCCGGAGTGCGTGGCGTGATCCGTCAATCCGAGTTTTTCCTGTATAGTGAAAAGGATCGGGAGGCCGCATATCGCTGTATGGAAAAAGGCTACCGGTTTCCCGAGGTGACTGCCTGGATTCGTGCGGTTAAGAAAGATTTTGCGCTGGTAAAGGATATGGGCATTAAGGAGACGGGCATCCTGACTTCCATTTCGGATTACCACATTTTTACGAAGCTCGGTCTGGATCGGGAGCAGGCGATGAAGCAGTATCTTGACATCGTTGAGGCCGCTCTTGCGGCAGGGATTCGTCCTCGCTGCCATCTGGAGGATGTGACCAGGGCGGACGTACACGGCTTCGTCATTCCATTCGTACAACGGCTTGTTCAACTGTCCGAGGACAGCGGTATCCCCGTTAAGGTTCGCCTGTGCGACACGATGGGATACGGCGTTTCGTATCCCGGTGCGGTGCTGCCGAGAAGCGTACCGAGACTTGTCCACGCGCTGCGGCAAGAGACGGGAATCCGAAGCGCGCAGCTGGAGTGGCACGGGCACAACGATTTTTATAAGGTGCTGACCAACGCTGCTACTGCGTGGTTATATGGAGTCGGAGGAGTGAACGGAACGCTGCTCGGCTTTGGAGAAAGAACGGGCAACACACCGATTGAGGGGCTGCTGTTCGAGTATATCGGACTTACCGGCGATCATTCGATAGATACGACGGTCATTACGGAAATTGCGGACTATTTTGAGCATGAGCTTGGATACAGCATCCCGCCGATGACGCCGTTTGTCGGCAAGCAGTTTAATGTTACTGCGGCAGGGATCCACGCGGACGGAGTGATCAAGAACGAGGAGATTTACAATATTTTCGATACGGGTAAGCTGTTGAACCGTCCTCTCGGTGTGCAGGTGACGGATAAAGCGGGGGCTGCGGGAGTTGCTTTTTGGGTGAACAAGCAGCTTGGTCTGGCTGGAACGGAGCGGATCGATAAAAGGGACGAGGCGATTCAGGCCATGACCGCATGGGTTGCCGAACAGTACAAGGACGGGCGTACGACGAGTTTGTCCGATACGGAGCTGCTGGTCGCCGCTAAGCTCTTCTTGCCTGGCCGATTTTGATGGTAATCTTTAGGACTGCTGCATTGTGAATATATTGTAAAAAAACCTATTGATGTTATGTCCTCTATCGCATATATTGAACGATAGATAAAGAAAATGTGGAGATGGAGAGCGCCGCATGAAAGGATTTGACCGGTACATGGATAGCATACTTTTTGATCAAATGGTACGACAAGACGGAACACTTGATTCCAGTAAGCTGGTGAGCCGGGAAACTTTGTATGTCGGACGCAACGGAAAAGCGGTAGAACGGTTTGTCGTGGAGAACGACGACCATTCGAGCTTCATCTTCAAGCCGCTCACCAATCTGGAAACCATCGGGAGGGAAATGTGGGTCTATGAACATTTGCTCCCGCACATCCCGGTGAGATACCCGAATTTGCTGGCGCAGGCCAAGCATCGGGATGCCGACCGATTTTGGGCTATATATGAGGATTTGGGGCCGCTTCAGCACCGGTTCGACCGGGACACGCTGGTGAAAGCGGCTGCAGCGATTCCATCTTGGCACCAGCTTCCGATGGACTGTTTGCCGGCTGATTTTACAGGGCATACGCCAAAGGTTGATGTGGTGCTGAACGAGGTAAGAGAGAAGAGCGAGCTCTGGCAATCGATTCTGGAGAAGCGGTCGGTTCCGGCGTACTTGATTGACCGGGCTGCGCGGATCCTACAGCAGGTCGATGACGAGCTGCAGTCCGAATGGACGGTATCGCACGGAGATTACCACCCGCTCAATCTGTCGGTTCGCAATGATGAAATTATAATTCTCGATTGGGAATATGTTCATTTGAACTCGATGTATTGGGATTTATATAATTTGCTGGACATTACAAGTCCGAATTACCGCAGGCCGGAAGTAAACGCCTCGGTCCGGAACGAAGTGCTGCAGGTGTATTACGCACGCCGGTTACAGCTTGGCTGGAGCAGCCGCTTCCATACGTTTCAGAAAAATTATTACCGCTATGCCCTCATCCATTCCTTATGGATTATGACGCTGATAGACAAGGACTTGAAGGCAGGGAAGCTGGACCAGGACGCTTTGCTGGAGCAGCAGAAGGAGACTCTGGCGATCGTAACGGACCTTTTGCTGGAGGAAAATGAAATCAGAGGGTAGGGGAAGGCGAACCCGATGATTCTATGGACTGCCGAAAGCTCAGATCATTATTTGCACAGGAAGCTCCGGTACGGATACCTTTCCAGCCGCTGTTGAATCCCGTGAATTTTATAATTATATCTTATGGTGTATTCACGGAATTCAAAGGCGGACGCTGACGCTTCTCCAAGGTATTCCGCACCTCCTCTTATGGCAAATTATAAATCAATACTTTCCGACAGCCAGGCGAGCCTTCAAGGTTCGCCTTTTTTGGCGGTAAGGAGAGAGAAAAACCGCTTTACATTTGCAGCCGATCGTGGTAAAAATATTAAAAACCAAGTAAAACTATCCGATATATATGTTAAATAAGCCGGTTCACCATGCAAAAGACGGAGAAACGGGAGAAAGGAGCTTCAATTATGAACTCAAGCCTGGAATCCATATATATTGACGACCATCTGGACCTGTATTTGTACGCCCTTCAATTAGGGGATCAAGTGTGGGCGGATGAGCTGCTGCATAAATTGAAAAACCGCAAAGAGACCCTTCGCAAGGAAGAGTACAGACGGAAGAGGGAGATGCTGTACAGGCAATTCGACGCGGTGAATTTGAAGCTGCTGGAAGCATACCGGCAACTGCTTCATGAGAGCGGCGACGAAGAGGCAACGGAGAAGCTGCACCGGCACATATGGCATTTGAAGCTGGAGCGTATCTCCATCACCAACGAAATTTGCATCACGAAGCAGGCCGCACACGGAATCGATCACCATTCATAGGCGGAGGAGTACCGGCCCTCAATAGCATGAGGGACAAAGAAATTACTCAGAAGCGCGTTATTCCCAGGCGCGCGTTTGCGGCTCCGTGCGGAGGTCGCTCAAATCCCGCCACGCAGAGCTGCTTCATTAGCTATAGATCAAGCCATGGCCCAATAGATCACGGCTCTTCCTCATCAGCCGCTTTCCTTACCGTCTTACGGTAATGAGAGGGGCTTTTGCCATAGTAGGCGGTAAACTGCTTCGTGAAGTAAAACGGGCTGTGAAAGCCCACCTCCTCGGCGATTTCACCGACCTGCATCGTCGTATGCTCGAGCAGCCTCGACGAATGCCGGAGCCTGAGCCGCAGCAGCGTCTCCATCACCGACTCACCGACCTCCTGCTTGAATAAATGGGCCAAACGTGATGGAGAAAGGGCGACTAGTGCTGCCAGCTCCTCCACCGTATGCCGCATCTTCATATGCTGCTCCATAAACCCGAGGACTTGCTCAACGCGCGGGTCCAAGGGCACGCTTTTCCTATTGGTTTGCTGCCCGATGAGCAGCAATATTTCCTCCATTGCGTTGAGAGCGAGCCGCGTCCGGTAAAAGTCCGACTCCAGACTGTCCCTAATCATCCGCTCGAAAGCCCCTTTGATCCTCTCCCGCTGTGCTTCCGATTCAACATGAATGAGGAACAGCGCATCTTTGTCCTGCGGAGGCGATAGCCATTCCGACCATGAAGGAAGCGGCAAAAAATGCGCCCATACGAATTCCCACACGTGCCCCTCCGGCGTCCCGTAATTGTGAGGCGTACCCGGCGGCAGCAGGACGATATCTCCAGCGGAACAGTGCCGCATCGTATCTTGATGCCAATAATAACCACAGCCGGATAAAGTAAACATTATTAGCCAGTCCTTCGTCCCTCGGGATCGATTTGTTTGATAGCCGTAGGCTTGGTTGAAATGCCCCGAGACCAGGATCCCCGGGGGAGGCGCGGCGGTTTCTGCCGAAACGGATGAGGCAGCAGGATTGTTATGGTTTTCAGCCATTTGTTCCATTCCTCCGGATGTCCTTAACCTTTTATAATGATATCAATGAATCATAATCAATATTATGGATGGGGGAAGGATTCCATGTCAAACCAAACACTTGGCGGCGTGCTGAGCGAGCAGCAGAAAAAGCAGTTTGATGAAGAAGGATACTTGATCGTAAAAGGGTTGCTCGCGGAGGACGTCGAGCGCATCAAGGACGAATTCATGAGGCTTCATGCCGCTGGGCCGATTCCAGGCTGCTTCAACCCGTTGTCCGAAGAAGAGGCCAATGGGGACATTCTGAAGCTGTACCCGCGGATGATGCATCCGCACAAGGTCAATGAGATAGCATTCGAGTATATGCTCCATCCCAAGGTGATGAACATATTGGCCGATCTGTTCGGTGCCGAGCCGCTTGCCGCGCAAAGCATGTTTTATTTCAAGCCACCGGGTGCGAAAGGGCAGGCGCTGCATCAGGATCAGTTTTATTTGAAGGTGGAGCCGGGTACATGTATTGCGGCTTGGACGGCCGTTGATCCGGCGGACGAAGAGAACGGCGGCTTGTTCCTCGTGCCAAGAACGAACCGCTTCCCGATCCAGTGCCCGCATATGGCCGATCCGGAAGTGTCCTTCACGAAAGAGGAAGTAGAAGTACCCGAAGGGTATGAAGTCGTACCCGCCCGAATGGAAGCCGGCGACGTGCTGTTCTTTAACGGCAGCGTCATTCACGGTTCCTTCCCGAACACGTCCGGCGAACGATTCCGCAGAGCATTCATCTGCCATTATTCCGACGGGCTGACCTCGAAGATCGGGAAATATTACAAGCCGCTGTACCGGTACGACGGTACGGATTTGACGGTCGATGAGAACGAGGACGCAGGTCCTTGCGGAAATGAATTTCAATCTTCGGGAGCCCACTAGGCGAATAAAGCTCCCGGCTGGCCGGAGGCGCTGCTTCCGGCTTACTTATTTTTAAAAAAATATTTTTTTCAGATGGATGAAAGCGGTAACATTAGTCCCCTTTTTCGTGTATACTTGTTTAAAAGCGATTAAAGGAGTGTCGACTATGGGAGTAGAACCGATGAATCCTTTAGAATTGTTTGCCGTTAAACGCTGTTGCCGCTGTGGGATCGAATTGGAAGAGCAAGCCGATTGCTACAAAAACACCTGTGATGACTGCGAGGGAAACACATTTTACCCTTTATCGCCGCTTCAACCGCAAGGAAAGATCGTCAGGTCAATGCAAGGCACGAACATCATCGATGAATATTGGTCGTAATGCTACCCCGGCAGCTCCGTTAGCGGATGCTTGCCGGGGTTAATTTATGGTTATTGTCTATAAAAATGTTGAAAATGACGCTTCCAGCATTTACATTTAAAATAGGAGTGAGATGTCATTGTTCGACAAGAACTCATACTGTATTCCCATTGCCTTCAAGGGTGATAAGACTGTCGCACTATAGAGAGAGGAATATGGAATCATGTCAAAGAAAGCGATTGCAGTCTGGATTCTATGTTTAATCATCATTACCGTGTCAACGCCCGGCTGCGGTACTGCGAATGAATCCATTGAAGCGGTTGATCCTGAAGCGTCCGTTCCATTAACCATGCTGTGGCGAGGCAGCGAAACCTTATCTCCAATGAAAAGGCAGCTGCTGCAAAGAAAACTAAAAGAGAAATTTAATGTCTCATTGCATATCGAGATTTACGAGAAATACGAGTATGAGAAATATGTAAATGCTTTAATGAACAGCGGGAAGGTTCCGGATATTGTTTGGATGAGCAGCGAGAGAATTCGGGGGGCGTCGGCCGTCGGAGCGCTAATGCCTTTGGACGAATTGATTAAAGCGTCTCCGATTTGGAGCGGCATGCCCAAGGAATATTTTGCGGACTCCACCTACAATGGGAAAATGTATTCGCTTCCGCAGTTTTTTCAAGCTCCGGAATCGATTTATTACCGGGCGGACTGGGCGGAGAAGCTTCAAATCAAGACGCCTGTCAATGCCGATGAGCTGTATACGATGCTGTACCGCTTTACGAAGGAGGATCCTGATGGAGACGGTAAAGCCAATACGACCGGGTTTACAATGGGAGGAGACTTAAGCCGTTCAGGACCGTTGTGGAAACTGTTTGTTCCAGCCCACCCCCGTAAGCTTGCATTGTATCTGGATCCGGTGGACGACACGATCAAGTCGGCCTATTTGTCCTCCAAGGAAATGAAGGAGGCATTGGCGTGGTTCAGAAGAGCGTATGAGAACGGGGTGCTTGACAAGGAGTGGGTGCTGGAAAAACGCGTAACGGCTGAAGACAAATTTACCTCCGGCAAAACGGGTGCCTGGATCCGGGGAGCCGAGATGATAACGGAACGCTATGATAAGCTGAAGGCGCGCTTTCCCGATGCCGCCATCACCACTGTCCCGACGATGACAGGACCCTATGGATCGAATTACACGGTCCGCGCAGGCTATTCAAGCTCCTATGTCATTCCGTCCACAACCCGGTATCCCAAAGAAGCGAAAATGGTGCTCGATTACTTGCTGGGGCCGGAAGGGACGAAGCTCACGGCGATCGGGTTCGAAGGTCTGACGTACAAGATTGTGGACGGGAAAATATGCTGGATGGCAGAGGGAGAGGAAAAGTACTACAATCCCGGAGCCGTCCTGTTCAGTGTGCATCCATTGATGCTGCCTGTCCCGATCCCGGTGCTGGAGCAAAACCGGCTTGCCGTGAACGGCTTTAAGACGGAAACGAGCATGAACAGCTTGTACATCCCGCGCAGTGAAAAAGCATCCGGCAAAGCACCCGCTTTTGAAAAGCTGGCGCTGGAGTACATATCCAAAATCATTACCGGCCAGTATCCGGTCGACAAGTATGACGCGTTTGTAACTGAAACGAAGCGGATGGGGATCGATGCGGTATTGAAAGAGCTTAACGAAATGTACAAATTGGATAAAAAGATGGATGCCTCGGAATAAGAGCCCATTCAACGAAAAAAGACCGGCGTACCCCGGTAAGGGGAGGATGCGACCGGTCGATTTGTTTTGGTAAAGCCTGAATCAGGAACATTCCAGCGTCATAACGAAGGTATCGACGAGGTCGGGATTGAAGGCGGATCCTTTTTGCTCATTTAAAAACTGTATGGCCTTCTCCCGGCTCCAGGCATCCTTGTAAGCTCTGCGGCTCGTCAACGCATCGAACACGTCGACGATCGAGACGACCTGCGCTTCGAACGGGATTTCGTCGCCCTTCAGCATGGCGGGATAACCGCTGCCGTCCCATTTTTCATGATGATAGTGAATAATATGCTCGGCGATCCGCAGCTCCTCCTGAAGAATCTCGTCCTCCATTTCACGGGAAATTTTGTTCACGATTTCGACCCCGATGAGCGGATGCGTTTCTATAATATGACGCTCGTAGTAATTAAGCTGCCCGGGCTTGTACAGAATGCCCTCGGGAATTCCCGATTTGCCGATATCGTGCATGATGCTGGCGTTGACGACCTGATGAATGTACTCCTCCGACAGTCCGAGGTTCAGCCTCCGGTTATGGGCTGTCAGCAGCTTCTCGGTGCCTTGCTGTACACGGGTCAAATGCTCCTCAATGTGAGGGTCTCTTATTTCACAGGAGATGGCAAGAACCTTTAATATTTCGCTTTGCAGCTTTATTTTGCGTGATTCGGACAAATAGCTGCCCTCGGGGATTCGGTCCAGGTCGCGGACGACGCCGACATAATACGTTCGCCCGTTCAAGCTCATGGGGGTTATGGTGATGTTGGTGTGCCAAATGTCTTTGTTTTTCTTCCGGTTAATGAATACCCCGGTCCATGCCAAATTCATACTAAGCGACTGCTTCATGCTGTCATATGTCTTGGAAGGGGTCAGCCGTGAACGCAGAAAGTTGGCTCGCAGTCCGACCATATAGTCGCGGGCATACCCGGTTACTTCCTCGTACTTCGCGTTCACTTCCACGATCCGGTGCTCTTGATCGGTAATGATGACGCCGTCCGCCAGTTTCAAATAAAATGCCAAAGCCGGTTCCATGATGTCCCTCCATGAATTCGTCGATGTGTAGTGGATTAGGAGGTGTCGTTGATTTTACCTCATTTCTTCATTATTTTACCACATGATTCCCGAACCTCTGCTGCCTGGTCGCACATTTTTATGACGAATTGCAGGATGAATGATCGGTAAAACTTAAGCAATTTTTAAACTTTCCTTTTATCTTATTTAAGAAGTACTCCCTACAATAAAAAGCACGAAGCACAGTGCAAATCAAGTTGACAGTGAGGAGCATCAAAGGGATGAGTACATTGCTAAAATCGGCCAGTCTCATGTCCATTATCGAACTCAAAGCGGGCAATGGTCTGGCTGCATCGGCTGGGGGAGCGGCGTAATGGCGGGAGCTGCCGATTCCCGGGAGATGACGCTGGAAAGACGGGCTCAGCTTATACGGCGCTATGAGCAGGCGTGCTACCAAATGTGCTACTATTTGCTGCGCAGCGAACCGCTAGCCATGGAAGCGGCGCTTGCAGCCGTTGAAACGCTGCTGTCGGATGCCTGTTTCTATGAACAAGAAGAGCAGAGCAGGCTCGAAGCAGTAAAAAGAACGGCTATACGCTGTTCCCTGAAACGGATCGTTGTTTAAAAACGAAGCTCACTCGGCATACTACGGTTTTACAACTATTCAAGCACATGGAGGCTGTCAGGATGAGATTTGCTAACAAAGTCGCGGTTGTTACCGGAGGAGCCAGCGGAATCGGAGAGATGACGATCCGGTTGTTTGCAGAGGAAGGAGCGAAGGTCGTCATTGCCGATTTTTCCGACAGGGGCCAGACCTTGGCGGACGAGCTTCGTAACGGCGGCAAAGAAGCGCTGTTCATCAAAACGGATGTAACCAAGGAAGATCAGGTTCAAGCGATGGTTGCCGAAACGGTAAAGCAATTCGGAAGGCTCGATATTATGTTCGCCAATGCCGGTATTGCCAAGGACGGGCCTGCTCATATGCTTACGGCGGATGCGTGGGAGAGAACGATCGATATCAACTTGTCCGGCGTCTTTTTGTCGGATAAATATGCCATCGAGCAGATGCTGAAGCAGGACGGTGGAGGGGTTATCGTCAACTGCGGCTCCATCCACAGCCATGTCGGGAAAGCGGGGGTAACAGCCTACGCGGCCGCTAAAGGCGGGGTGAAGCTGCTGACGCAATCGCTAGGCATCGACTATGCGAAACAAGGGATTCGAGTGAATGCGGTTTGCCCGGGCTATATCGATACGCCTCTTATTGCAGGGCGCAATGAAGCGATTAATGAACATTTGATCAGCCTTCATCCGATGGGTCGCCTAGGCAAGCCGGAGGAAGTGGCCAAAGCCGTTCTGTTTCTCGCTAGTGAAGACGCATCGTTTATTACAGGAACAAGTCTGCTGGTTGATGGCGGCTATACGGCTCAATAAGCACTTGAAGCACCAGTCACTCGATTTAAACAGCCCACTTATATGCCAAGAGGGTGTCCCAAACCGAAATTTCGGCTCTTGGGGCACCCTCTTTTGTTGCCAGCATGCAATTATTTGTTCACGGCGATTTTAGCTTGCTGGTTGTACCAGTTGATGAAGTTGTCGACAACGGAGTCCAAAAATTTCACGGTCGGCTCATGAGTCAGGTTGCCTTCCGCATCGATTTTTTCATGAACGACGCCTACATACACTTCGTTACCCGGAAGAAGCGGAGATCCGACGCCTTGGGCGAACAAGATGTCGCGCAAATGGCCTTGGGCTTTAACCGTACCGAGCAAGCCCATCGATGCTCCTACGATCCAGGACGGTTTGCCGTTCAATACCCGGTCTACACGGGACATCCAATCGATGGCGTTAACCATCACACCCGGAACGGTTGCATTATACTCGGGAACAACCCACAATACGGCGTCGGCGGCAGCCACTTTGCCCTTGAATTCCTTTACGGCAGCCGGTGGGTCATTTTCAATATCTTGATCATAGAAGGGAAGATCCCGCAAGGTCAAAATTTCAAGCTCAAAACGGTCCTGATAACGTTTCTGAATGAATTTGGCAAGCTTCAAGTTATAAGATTCCTTACGAATACTCCCTACAATAGCTGCGACTTTCATCATCATTACCTCCAAATTCTAGGTTGGATTATGTAGAAAAACAAACCATCATTTTATTATGGTTTATTAATGATATTTAGTCAATATATAAGTTTAAAAAATATGTAAAGTTGACTAAGGAAGGAGCGGCGTTCAAGTTGTCTGCGTTTCAACGCGGTTCCGGCTCCGGGAGCTTGTTCAGCTTCTCCAGCACCTGCTCTACTTTGCGAAGATGCGCGGCCATCCGCTGCTTGGCAAGCGGAGCGTCGCTCTGTTCAACTGCATCGATAATAAGCCGGTGCTCCTCAACCAGCCTGTCGGTTTCGCTTTGCTCGGCGAACAGCCACAGGCGGCGGCTTTCCTGCATCACCTTGCCCATATTGGAGAATAAAGATTCCAGAGTGCCTTGAAGGAGCGGATTTCCCGCTGCCTCGGCAAGTGAGGTATGGAACCGGATGTCGGCCTGCTCCAGAGCCTCTTCGTCCCGAAGCAAGGCCATTTCGTGTAAAATGGCATGAAGCTGCGCAAGCTGCCCTTCCGATCTTCTTAGAGCGGCAAGTCCTGCGCTCTCCGTCTCTAGGATGTATCGAAGCTCCAGCCACGCCGCCAGCTGCTTCCTGTCGTTAATTTCGGGGGGCTGCCATAGCGGAGCGTCATCGGTAAGCTTAAGCACGAAGGTGCCGCCGCCGTGGCGGACGTCCACCCAGCCATGCGCTTTCAATGACATGAGCGCCTCCCGGATCGTGGAGCGGCCGACGTTGTAACGGACAGCAAGCTTTTCTACCGAGGGAAGGCGGGTTCCGACGGCCCATTCTCCCTGGATGATTTGCTCGCGAATCGTTTCGGCGACTACTTCATAAGCTTTACGAATAATCATGACTACACGTCCTTAATCCTCTATATTGACACTTGGGAAAATGTACTTCTATAATAAAGTCATCAGATGACCTGATTAAAATTATAATCGATTGTTTCTGCTTATTCAACGTTATCCAATGCCATGGGAGGGTTTGAATTCAGTGATAGCGCAGTCTGTTCGCGAGCAATTACAGAGCATTGTAGGGCCGAAATGGTTCAAAGACGATACGGAAACGCTTGTATCTTACAGCTACGACGCGACGCCGTTATATCAAGCGATGCCGGACGGAGTCGTATTTCCTGCGTCTACGGAGGAAGTGTCCGAGGTTATGAAGGTTTGTGCCGGCCATAAAATACCGGTTATTGCGAGGGGAGCCGGGAGTAACCTGTGCGCAGGCGTCGTTCCTGTTCAAGGGGGCATCGTCATGGTCATGACTCGCATGAACCGGCTGATTGAGATCGATCAGGATAACTTGACGGCCACCTTCCAAACGGGGTTGAATACGAAGCAATTTCATACGGCGGTGGAAGCGACCGGCTTGTTTTATCCGCCGGATCCGAGCAGCATGATCATCTGCACGATGGGGGGCAACATCGCTTTGGGGGCGGGCGGCTTGCGCGGTTTAAAGTACGGGACGACCAAAGACTATGTGATCGGCTTGGAAGCGGTAATGGCTAACGGAGACATATTGCGGACGGGCGGGAAGCTGGTCAAGGATGTGGCCGGCTACGACTTGACGCGTCTGCTCGTAGGATCGGGAGGTACGCTGGCCATCATTACGGAAGCGACGGTGAAGCTCGTGCCGAAGCCTGATTTCCGGCGCTCCATGGTAGCGATCTACAGCGATTTGCAATCGGCGGCACGCTCGGTGTCGCAAATTGTTGCGAACCGGATTACTCCGTGCACGCTCGAATTTATGGACCGGGCAACGATTCGGGTCGTAGAGGATTTCGCACGAATCGGTCTGCCAGTCGACGCGGAGGCGATTCTGGCGATAGAGCAGGACGGCGACGAGAGCATGGTCGAGCGGGATTTGCAGCGGATCGAGGAGTTGTGCCGCAAGGAAGGCGCGATCCAGGTCAAGGTGGCGGCCACCCCGGAGGAGGGCGCCAAAGTGATGGAAGCTCGGCGGAGCGCGCTGGCTGCGCTGTCGCGTCTGCGGCCGACGACGATATTGGAGGATGCGACCGTTCCCCGTTCCCGGATTGCGGATATGGTCATGGAGGTGCAGCGGATTGCTGCCAAATACGATGTGCAAATTTGTACATTCGGCCATGCCGGCGACGGAAATTTGCATCCTACGGCAATGACCGACGCGCGCAACGCGGAGGAAATTCACCGCGTGGAAAAGGCGTTCGAGGAAATATTCGAAGCGGCTATAAGCATGGGCGGGACGATAACCGGAGAGCACGGGGTCGGCATGGTGAAGGCGCCGTATCTGGAATGGAAGGTAGGCGCTTCCGGCATAGATATTATGAAGCGGCTGAAGCTGGCGTTCGACCCGGATCAGCTGCTGAATCCGGGCAAGCTGTTCGCCGAAACGCGCAAGCGTATCGTGCTGACCGATGGGCCGGGCGGCAGAGAGGGCGAGGGACGTTCAGAAGCCCGGGAAGCAGGGCAATTGCGGGCGAACGAGCAAGAACGGCAAACGGAATCGGAATTGGAATCGAAGCAAGACCGGCAAGGGCAGCAAGACCAGCAAGACCAGCAAGAGCATTCATTGCAGTCAGCCGAGGAGACACAGCAGCGTGTGAGGAGAGCGGGAACAGGAAGCGAGGAGGGCTTGTCATGACGAATCTTGGTACAGGAGCAGGTGCACGATCGGCGGCACAGGAGAGCGCAGCGCCATCGGCAGCCCAGCATCTACCGCAAGCGGTTCAGACGCAGAAGCTTGCGGCGAGATTGAAGCTGACGCTGGATTCGGATCAGCTGACGAACTGCATGCGCTGCGGGTTTTGCCAGACCGCCTGTCCGACGTTCAACGAGACCGGACTGGAGGCGGCGTCGCCACGCGGGCGCATCGCATTGATGAAAGCGGTTGCCGACGGTTTCATGGAGCCTGATACCAGATTCAAGGAGCAGATGGATCTGTGCCTCGGCTGTCGCGCCTGCGAGCCGGCTTGCCCGTCGGACGTGAAGTACGGGCAGCTCATTGAGCAGGCGAGGGAGTCTATCGCAGCGGAGACGGACTACGCTCCGCACGTGAAAGCAATCCGCACCCTGTTCATGGAGCGGCTGTTCCCGCATCACGGGCGCATGCGGCTGCTCGGCGGCATGCTGAAGCTGTACCAGCGCTCCGGGATGCAGAAGCTGGCGCGCATGAGCGGCGTCATGCGGCTCTTGCCCGAGCATATGCGGCAAATGGAAGCCATCTTGCCGGAGGCATCCGCCGACGGCGTCATCCGCGCCTGGGCGAAGCTCGGCCTCCCGGCGGCGTGGGAAACGACGAACGGCAGCGGCGGCAGCCGCCGCATGCTCGTCATTCCCCCTGCCGGCGGCGCCACACGAGCCCGCGTCGGGCTGTTCCGCGGGTGCATCATGGATGTACTGTTCACGTCGACGAACGTGAACACGGTCCGGCTGCTCCGCGAGGCTGGCTACGAGGTCGTCATCCCGACCTCGCAGACGTGCTGCGGAGCGCTGCACGCCCACGCGGGCGAGACGGCGTCGGCCCGCCGCCTCGCTCGCGAGAACCTCGACGCCTTCGGCGCAGCCGGCGTCGACTTCGTGGCGAGCAACGCCGGCGGGTGCGGCGCGAGCCTGAAAGAGTACGACCATCTGCTGCATGGCGATGAGTCGGCGGCGGACGCTGCGCGCGATTTTGCGCGCAAGGTGCGGGACGTCGCGGAGCTGCTCGTGGAGCACGGCCGCCCGCTCCTTCCGGCGCCGGAGACGACGGGGGCCCCCCTGGTCGTCACGTACCAGGACTCGTGCCATCTGCGCAACGTGATGCGGGTCCAGCAGCAGCCCCGCACCCTCCTGCAGTCGAGGCCGGGTGTGCGGCTGAACGAGCTGCAGGGAGCCGACCGCTGCTGCGGCTCCGCAGGCATCTATAACTTGACGCAGCCGCAAATGTCGGCGGATGTGCTCGACCACAAGATGGAGCATGTGGAGCAAACAGAGGCGGAATATGTCGTGACGACCAATCCCGGCTGCCTGCTGCAGATGAAATGGGGAATTGAGCGAGCAGGACTCGGAGGGCGCATGAAAGCGGTGCATCTGGTTGATTTTATGGCTGAAGGACTAGTCCGCAAGAGCTAGGACAAGGATTGCGCCAAACAGCTCTGAATATTCTGAGCAAGCGAAACTTATCTGCACGGCAGGCTGGCCGCTTGCTGCGAGGCGGATAAGTTTTTTTGCATTTTCCAGAATGTCAAGGGGAAGTGGCAAGAATAACCTACATGAATCGGGAATAACTTTTAGAAATCAAGTAATATTCTGGCTATTTCCTGAATGTTTCGTGATAATTCGGTGTATAATGGAACTATATGAACCTATTATAGTAATATATATCTATAGCAACAGCCACTTAAGGAGGAAAGAACGAATGGACCAAATTTCTTCTCTGTCGGAACTTCTGGCGGAGCAAAAAGCTTCATCCTACATCGAGATCCCCGGAGCGGTTTCACGGACGTTCGGACAAACAACCTTGTCCACCACCTTGCCTATGAGCAAGCTGTTTTCCATCTATGAAGTAGATTTGGAAGTTCAGCGGGCGATTGTGCCGCAGAACTTATCGAAACTGATGGATTATATTATGCTGTATCTCGATCACCAGCAGGGGATTTATTTCCCGGGCATCATTCTTTCCGCCAGAGGAGCGGGCGAGTATGACGCCGATCAGCAGGTATACCGCCTTCAGGCCATCGAGAAGCTATACGTTGTAGACGGACAGCACCGGCTTGCCGCATTCCGGAGAATTATGGAAACGCTGCAAAGCAACATGGCCCGTGCCAAAGACCGCAGAGAGTATGACCGTATGGAAGAAATTACGGATAAGCTGAGCAAGCTGTACACGTTCCCGATGTCGACGATGATTTATCTCGATATTAACGCCCGTCAGGAGCGCCAGCTGTTCTCGGATATTAATAAGCTTCCGCGCAAAATCGGCGGCAACCTGGCGGTTCTTCGCGAGCAGCGCAGATTTTATCATGTGCTGGCCACTCATTTGGCGATGAAATCCCCGGCTATGAAGCAAATTTCGGTAGATATGTTTACCGAGCGGGGGAAAGGGCCGGAATTTTTGTTCTCGTATCACCTGCTGGTCGAAATTCTTTGCGGACTGTTCGAAGGCCGCTTGAAATCGGCTGCGCGCAACAACGGATATTACTTTGAGGATACGGACATCGACGAGCATGCAAGACTCGCGTCCCATTATTTCGACGTTATGCTTCGTCATTTGCCTGAGCCGGAGAAAGGCGAGCTTTGCTGGACCGAAAATATGCAAATCGCTATGGCGATGTTTTTCCACGAGGAAGCGACCAAGACGGGAAGCTTCAACCGCTATGCGCTGGACTATGCGATGAAAATTTTGCCTCACATCGATTGGAATGCGATTTATACCGGCGATGAGAAGGACCGTTTGCCTAGACGCTCGCGTATTATGAAGGCTTACCAGTATATTAAAGATTTTTATCAGGAGCATCATTTGTTCTTGATCCGTGATAAGGAGGATGCCGGCTAATGGATGGACTTTGCCTCAATATGACGATTCACCCGTTTTGCGAAAAATTCGGTTTGGCTACCGTTCCTGTACAAGTGCAGGATTTGCTTAACTATACGACGATCGATCCGATGGTACAGCGCAAGCTGAGCGCAGGCCAACGCCGGAAAATTTCGAATTACCTGCAGGAGCGCGAGCTTGACCGCGTCTTCTTCGGACCCGTAACTTTAAGCTTGCGCGATGTCAGCTCGCTTGCCAAAACGGATAAAGGACTGTATTTGCGTCCGGGTTCGAAGCTTAGCATTTTGGACGGACAGCACCGGATTCTTGCCTTGGGCTATGTGAACGAGCAATTGCTTAAGGAAGTTCGCAGCCACGAGAAGAAGGTATCCGCTCTGAAAATTAAGCAGCGCCGGATGCCGGACAGCGAAGAAGTGAAGACGGAGCTTGAGCAAATGGAAGGGCTTGTTGAGCAAATCGAGCGCCGCCGTCTGGAATTGATGGAGAGCGAGCTTGCTGTGCAAATTTATATCGGCTTGAGCGAAGAGGAAGAAAAGCAGCTGTTCGGCGATATCAACTCCAAGGTTCAACTCGTTAGTAAAGAGCTCGGCCATTCGTTCGACAGCATCGATCCGCTCAATTTGGTCATTCAGCAGGTAGTTGATCATAACGTATTCCTGAAGGGAGCCGGTGTGGAACGCCGCGCCAACCTGACTTCTTACAATAAAAACTTCACCTCGTTCAGCTGGCTGTATTCGACGGCAACGATGCTGTTTACGGGAAAAATGCAGCCTTCCTACGAGATGGCGCGCAAAATCAGGCAGGATCCTTCGGCTCATATCGAAATCCTTCACCAGTTTTACAGCACGCTGCTGCCGCTGATGCCGGAGCAGCCGGGATTGCCTCAGTTCAGCTCGGCGAGCCGGGCTATGCAGGAGAGTATCGCCCTGTATGCACATGCTCATCTGTATCAGGATGGCAAATATGTGAAAAACTGGACCACCTGTCTTAGTATTTTCGAAGGCTTCGATTGGACCCATGAAAATGAGCAGCTGGTCGAGCGGTTCGGAACGCTGGATAACGGCAAGCTGAACCTGATCCATGAGAAATCGCTCCGCAAGCACGGCAAGCTCGTTGCGCTGTTCCGCGAGCTGCATGGCGAAGCAGCGGATGACGAAGCGTCGACCGCTTAACCGCTTTCTACGCTATAAACTAAAAACCCTCCTATTCCCAACAAGAAATGGAATAGGAGGGTTTTGTTATGTTACAGGCAGGCTTGGCAGGCTTCCGGCTTATGCATCGGCTGCGCAGCGGAAGCCCATATTGCCGGAGGCACTATCCGGTGTATTGGAGCTGCGTGCGGCGACCCGGTAGCGGTTGCAGTATGATTTGTGGCACAGGTAGGAGCCGCCTCTCATAACTCGCGAGGTGCCTTTGTCCGGTCCCTTCGGGTTGTCTCTTGGCCCGGTAATGTGCCATGTCGGGTTGAACCAGTCCTGGCACCATTCCCACACGTTACCGGCGACATTGTATAAGCCGAAGCCGTTAGGCTGGAACGAACGGACCGGAGCGGTCCCGGCGTAGCCGTCGCTCTTGTTGTTTTTGTCAGGGAACTTACCCTGCCAAATGTTGCACATATGCTCAGTACCCGGCTTCAGCAGATCGCCCCAAGGGTAACGCTTTTGCTCCAAGCCGCCCCGGGCTGCATATTCCCATTCCGCTTCGGTAAGAAGCCGTTTGCCGGCCCATCGGCAGTAGGCTTGCGCATCGTTCCACGATATATGGATTACCGGATGATCCATTCGATCCTCGATCGACGAGTCCGGTCCTTCCGGATGCGCCCAGTCCGCGCCTTCGACATTCCACCACCAGGGCGTCCTCTGTACGACATGCTTTACTTTTGCAGCGGTTTCCTCGGAGACGAACAGATGGAATACGAAGGACCATCCGAACTGCTCCGATTCCGTTTTATATCCGGTCTCTTGGACAAACCTGGCGAATTCGGCATTGGTTACGGTACAAGGATCCACATAGAAAGGATTCACGGTAACGGGCCGCACAGGACCTTCTCCATCCTGCGGAAATCCTTCCTGATCGTCTGTTCCCATCAGAAATTGCCCTCCCGGCAAATAGATCATACCTTCGCGCGGATCGGTAATGGTACTGCTGCCGTTATGGCTCTGCTGAGGCTTGCGAAGCAAGCTATCCATAGAGATGTGCTGGACTGTATTGCTATCGGCTTCCGATCGGCTTGTTGAGCAGCAGGAAGGCTTTGTCGGTTCTGTCATTGTAAAGTTCCCCCTTGTTCATCTGTAGCGGTTGCGATGTGCCTATACTTCTGTAAGCTGATTAATGACCATCGTGGCAGCACCGATGACCAGCGCCTCTTCCCCAAGATGCCCCTGGCTGAATACGACTTGGTAAGCAGGGTAGTAGTAGGTATTGCGAATGGCGACGCGAGTCGCGATTTGGAAAAAGCTCGGGTCGCTGTTCATGAGCGAGCCGCCGAGAATGACTTTTTCCGGATGCAAAATGTTCAGCAAATTCGATAGGCCGATACCGAAATAGGTGGCGGCTTGGGAGAAGATTTCGACGGTTAGCGGATCGTGCTCCTTCAGCGCCTGAAGCAAGTGCGCGAAAGTAATTTTCTCGGGATCCGGCTCCTTGAAGCGCAAGGAGCTTTCCCGTCCTTGCTTTAACCGGGACTGTGCCTGCTGCTCCAGCGCATAAATGGATGCATAGGTCTGCAGGCTGCCGAAATTGCCCTGCTCTCCAATTCTCGGGCCGTCCGTTTGGATGATCATTTGTCCGATGGATCCTTCCATATCGACTGCTCCATATACGACTTTGCCGTTAGACATCATCGCGGACCGGATTCCGACGCCGACATGAACGTATAGCAGGTGACGGTAGTCCCGGTTACGGTCGGACCACGATTCTCCCATGATGGCGGTATTGGCGCCGTTATCAAGCAGCACGGGGAAAGCGAAACGTTCCTGCAAATAGCGGACAATCTCGACATGCCGCCATCCGGGTGCTTGAAAATACAGCGGTTCCACAATGATGCCTGAGCTGCGGTCCAGCGGACCTACTGCGCCGATCCCCATGCCCAGCACCGATTCTGTGGAAATCCCGTGCGTCTTCAGCATGACGTCCACGGTTTCGGCGATGGCATGAAACAGCCTGGACGGGGTCATCGTTTCGTCCATGATCCAGCTATGACCGTCCAGCTTGTTCAAATGCAGATCGCATAGAATAAGCTTGGAGCTCATCCGTGAAATGTCCAGGCCGAATACGTATCCGGCTGCCGGATTCGTTTCATACAGAATCGGACGGCGGCCCCCGGTCGATTCACCCAGGCCTGCTTCGACCAGCCAGCCTTGCGCTGTCAGCTCCTCCAATGTCCTCGTCAGCGTGCTTCCTGTCATTTGGCTTTGCTCAAGCAAATCGATTTTGGAAACGGTTCCTTGCCGCCGGATACGTTCGTATATTTCCTTGTGCTTGCGGCTGCCCATTCTTTCGTTTATCGGTAACAAGCTCATTGAAACCTCCAACCAAGCTTTAATGCGGCATCGATTATTTTTTCGGTATTGCTGATATGAAGAAACAAGCTCTATAACGACCAATTATACACGAGTTCCGAGGGCTTAACCATAGCGGAAAGCTCGATACGGGTCCATTCTCCGGACATGCCGGGAGACGTTTCGTTTGCATCTATTGATTGTGGCATGGCGGTCATGTCTGGTAAGATAGTAACCATGATTACATGCGGGGTGTCGCCCCGGCTGCTTCGGCAGCACGAACGCGTAAAGGAGATAGAAGACCATGTCGGATTGGTATCGCAAAAGCTTTGGCGATGATTATTTATTAGTATATAAGCACCGGGATATGCAGGGGGCCTATGATGAGGTCAAACGGATGATTGAGTGGCTGCAGCTTTCTCCGGGTGCCGACGTTCTGGATCTCTGCTGCGGGATGGGCCGCCATTCTATGGCTTTGAACGATTTCGGTTACAACGTCACCGGTATCGATCTGTCGGAAGTACTGCTCTCGGAAGCGCGTAAGCTGGATGGACAGAACCTGGTGCGTTTTCTGCAGGGCGATATGCGGGAGGTTCCGCTTGAAGGTCCTTATGATGCGGTAGTGAACTTATTTACTTCGTTCGGTTATTTTGAAGACGATGAACAAAATGTGAAGGTGCTGAAGGAAATCCACCGGCTGCTGAAGGCACAGGGCAAATTTATTATCGATTTCCTCAATCCCGAGTACGTCATAAGCCATCTGGTTCCGTTCTCTACCCGGGACGAAGACGGGATTACGATTGAGGAGTCGAGAAGAATCGAGGACGGTTTTGTCCGCAAATCGATTGTCGTCAAGGAAGGGGCGGAGGAGCGCACCTATATGGAGCAGGTCAAGCTGTTCGACCTGGAGCGGTTCCAGGAGATGCTGCGTGCCTCGAATCTGGAGATCGATCATGTGTACGGGGACTATAACGCATCGGAATACGACCGGGAACTATCCAAACGTATGATATTTGTCGGGCACAGGAAAGGATAACACCATCATGAGCTTGTACACCCTACATAATGAAGAGTACATTCAGGTAAAAGTGCCGCTGCCGTTTCCGCTGCGTTGGGTGAACGGATATTTGATTCGCGGAGACGACGGTTATACGCTGATCGATCCCGGTCTGCATACGGTAGCATCCGTCGAATGCTGGGAAGCGGTGCTGAAGGAGTTACGGTTAAGCTGGAAGGATATGGAACAAATTGTTCTGACCCATCATCATCCCGATCATTACGGTCTGGCCGGTCTGCTTCAGGAGAAGTCGGGGGCACCGGTTCGCATGTCGGCGAAGGGCTGGGAGCAAGCGAAGCTGCTCTGGGGAGAAGGTCAGCCTATGACAGCGGCCTTGCTAAGCCTGTTCGCAAGCCATGGGCTGCCTGATGAGCTTGCGGGGCCTATGAAGTCCCATATGGACGATTTCGTCCCCATGGTTTCGCCCCAACCGGACGTTTCCCTAATAACGATCGGAGAGCCGATTCGTCTCGGCAACAGCGTATACGAGACGATTCATACGCCCGGTCATGCGGCGGGGCATGTATGCTTCTACCTTCCGGAGCGCCAGGCGATGATTTGCGGGGATCATGTGCTTCCGCAAATTTCTCCTAACATCAGTTACTTACCCTTTGGTGTAGACGACAATCCGCTGGACAGCTTCCTTCGCAGCTTGGAGCATATCGGTGAATATGAGGTGAGCTGGGCATATCCCGGCCACAGAGAGCCGTTCTCGACGTTTGGCAAACGGGTTCGGGAGCTGCTGGACCATCATGAAATCCGTCTTGAAGCAATGAGAGCGCAGCTGGCAGGCGAATCGTTGACAGCCTATCAAGTTTGCCGCGCAACCTTCGGTGACAGGCTGACGCTGCATCAAATGCGGTTTGCCTTGTCCGAAACGCTGGCACATTTAATCTATCTGGAAAAAACAGAGCGTATTCGTTCGTTGGAACACGAAGGGATTGTGCTCTTCCAAGCACTATAATCAGCACCCTCCCGATGAAAGACCATTCCGCCTTGTGCAAGGCGTGAGTGGTTTTTTTTACCACAATAGAATTTATAAGATTCCGAGGTCATCGGATGTAAAAATTCTATTTGGCGATAAAAACAACCTCTTAACGCGGTCGCTCCTCTGTGAAAGGACGTCGATAGACGTTTTTCTCATTGATAACTTCCGAGGCTGCAGGATGAGTGAAAAAGGACTTGACGACATGATCATCGCTCCTTCCACTTTCAACGCATATCAAAAATGTTTGTTCCCTGGATGAAATGGGAATAATTACTTTGTATGTCCGTCCGCTGCATAAAAGGTATACAACAAGATGCGTGAGGAAGTGAACAGATGAAGTCGATTCTGAAATGGTTCAAGTCAACCAAGCCCAAGTCCAACCGGCTCCCCATTACGGTACCCGACCAGATTATGAAAAATAATACGGATATAACGGTTAACACCAATATGGAGGATTCGCTTACTTATATCGAAAAAATTCTTGGTGAGAACGACGATTTCGTCATTCGCCGGTTTAATGCATTCGGACGGCATAAAGCCGTTCTATGCTATTACTGCAATATGGTCGACCAATCGGCTGTGAACACGGACATTTTAAAGGCTCTCATGTACGTGCCTGCTCATTTAGACAGCAAAATAATAGAATTGCACGACCTGAAAGAAGTACTGATAAATGATGCTTTATACCATACCGAAGCCAAGCGGGAAAGCAAGCTGAACCATTTGATCGAAGGGCTTGTGCGCGGCCATACGGTAGTCATTGTGGACGGGTTGGACGAAGCGTTTATGATCGGCACCCGCAATATCGACAAACGGACGGTCGACCAGCCTGCTACGGAGATGGTGATCCGAGGACCGCGCGAAGGATTTATCGAGCTGCTCGGAACGAATATCGCCCTGCTGCGTTATCGGCTGCAGACCCCGGATTTTCGTATGCACACGATGGAGATCGGGAGGAGAACGAGATCCAAGGTCGCGATTTGTTTCGTGGAAGGGATTACGAAGCCGGAGCTCGTTCAGGAAGTGAAGAACCGGTTGTCCAAAATTGACATTAGCTCGGTGCTTGATTCTGGAATATTGGAGCAATACATAGAGGATAACCATCTGTCTCCATTCCCGCAGGTCCAATATACGGAGCGGCCGGATAAAGTCGTGTCCAATCTGCTCGAGGGACGGGTCGCCATCCTGGTCGACGGCTCGCCGATGGCGCTGGTCGTGCCTACCATCTTTAGCCAGCTGTATCAAACGGTGGAGGATTACAACGAACGGTTTCTGCTGATGAGCTCCATTCGGATGGCACGGCTCGTCGCTCTCATTTTTTCGTTAATCTTCCCGTCACTGTACGTAGCGATCATCTCCTTCAACCCGGAGCTGATTCCGACGGAGTTTGCGGTTGCGGTTGCCGGCGGAAGAGCGGGCGTGCCGTTCCCGGCCATCATCGAGGTTCTGATCATCGAAATCTCGATGGAAGTGCTGCGGGAAGCGACCATTCGGCTGCCGCAGCAGGTCGGAGGCGCCTTGTCCATCGTCGGCGTTCTTGTCATCGGGCAAGCGGCGGTTTCGGCTGGCTTTGCCAGCCCCATTACGATTGTTATCATCGCCTTGACGACAATCGGCTCGTTCGCCACTCCGGCCTACAATGCCGCGCTGGCATTAAGGCTGCTGAGGTTTCCGCTTATAGTGCTGGGAGGCATCTTCGGTCTTTACGGCATTATGATCGGATTGATCCTTATCGCCAACCATCTGCTTTCTTTGAAATCGTTCGGTGTACCTTACTTAAGCCCGCTAGTTCCAGGCAACTTTGAAGGAATGAAGGATCTTTTGTTCCGAAGCCCGATGTGGTTTTTTAAGAAAAGACCTTCCATACTGCAAACGATCGACGATACCCGCCTAAATCCGAATACTATGGATGAACTGAAAAGTACGACTGAAAATGTGCTGGATCCTTTGAACTATAAAGAAAAGGGGCGGTAACCGTGTATTCTCGTCAAATCACCATGATTCAAGCAACCACGATACTGGTCAGCACGATCATCGGAGTCGGGATTTTGCCCTTGCCTCTCTTTGCTGTTCGCGACGTGGGGTCCGGTGCTCCCATGGTTACTTTAGCCGGCACCCTGCTGGCTTTTATCGGCTTGTGGCTCATTACGGTCCTCGGGATGCGATTTCCCAACAAATCGATCGTTGAATATAGTGCCGAAATCATAGGCAAATGGCCTGCAGCCATAGGGAGTGTTTGCATTATCATCTTCTTTGCAGTGCTCAGCTCCCTGACGGCCCGGGAATTCGGAGAAGTGGTCATTACATCCGTATTGAAACGGACTCCGCTCGAAGTGACGGTGTTCGTCATGCTGCTTCTCTCGGCTATCTCGACCCGCCATGATATGAGAACGTTCGCCTATATTCATAACTTTTACGTTCCCCTGCTGCTCATCCCTGCGTTGCTGATTGTAGCCTTGTCTTTGAAGAACGCCGACGTCATCAATCTGCTGCCGGTATGGGGAACCCCGTCCGGTAAAATGTTCCGCAGCGTATTTACCGTCGCCGCTCTCTTTCAGGCTTCTTTCGTAATGACTATCGTCATACCGGCTATGCGGCAAAGCCGTCTCGCAATGAAAGCCAGCATTTGGTCAATGATCATTTCCGGGATGCTGTACATTACGATCGTTACTGCGACGATCGGGGTATTTGGAGCGGAGGAGACGAAGCTGCTGCTATGGCCGACGCTGGAGCTCGCTAAAACGACCTCGCTGCCCGCCAATATTTTGGAACGGCTGGACGCGGCGTTTCTCGGTGTTTGGGTTACGGCGGTTTTCACTACGCTGTTTTCCACTTATTATTTTACCATTCGCGCCCTGAGCAATTTGTTCCATTTACGCGACCACAAAATGTTTTCTTTCTCGGTACTGCCATTTGTTTTCATTTTGGCGATGCTGCCGGAAAGCATATTGCATATGTACGAAATCATCCAGGATGTAGGTCGAATCGGTCTCGTCATTACTATTTTTTATCCGGCCTTGCTTCTGGTGATTGCCATGATCCGGAAGAAGAGGGGGGATCGGGGTGGGGACAAGACGATGGATCCGAAGTCTTAAATGGCTGATTGTCCTATCGCTTTTCGTACCCCTGTTGACCGGGTGCTGGGATCGGCTGGAGATTGAGGACCGTGCCATTGTGCTGGGGGTATCGATTGATGAAGCAGGACCGGAAGCCGAGAAGAAGGAGGATGAGATTTCCCATCTTCACGAAAAGTTTCCCGCCCCTAACAAGGGAATGATTAGGGTAGCGGTACAGATTGCGCTGCCCGGCAAAATACCTCTCGGACCCGGCGAGAGCGGAGCGGCCGGAAAAAGCTCGGCAGAAACGGTTTGGGTTATCGAGGTCGTGGGGCATACGATTGACGATGCGGTGATGAATCTGCAGCAGCAAATATCGTCCAGACTGTTTTTCGGGCATTTGCGCGTTATTGTCGTATCCGAGAAAATAGCGCGGAGAGGATTACAGAACTTGAACGATTATTTTCGCCGTAATCCGGAAGTACGCAGAACCGCATGGATGGTCGTTTCCAAAGGAAAGGCGGAGCCGTTTCTCAGAGCCGCCCCCAAGCTGGAGCGGGTGCCGACGTTATATTTGCTTTCCACGTTGGACGATGCGGTTAAGCAAGGCAAGCTTCCTAACGACTTTCTTGGCATTTATTGGAGTAACGAGTCCAAGAAGGGGCAGGATGCATTCCTGCCTTACATCGAGCTGATGAAGGAGCAGAATGTGGAGCTGAAGGGAATCGCCTATTTTAAAAATTCCAAAATGGTAGATTCGACGGAGCCGTTTGAAATTGCTGCCTACATGGGGATTAAGGGCTTGAACCCTGCGGGATATCGAGGTTTTATCAGCCTGGATGAAGACCCCTCCAAGACGGTTACGATCTTTGCGACACACCGGATGTCCCGATTTGAGGTCAAAATAGTGAATGACCTTCCCCATTTTACCGTTCATATCTTCACCGAAACGAACCTCGAGGAAAAATTGAGTGAGAGTGTGCTCACCAACAGCTCGAAGGTCTTGAACAAGATCGAAGAAGAGAACAAGAAGTCTCTTGTCAAAACCTGCACGGGGCTGTTCAAAAAGACACAGAAATCAGGCTCCGATATTTTTGGATTCGGAGAATATGTCAGGGCATTACAGCCGCGGTTTTGGAACGATCAAGTAAAGACGAAGGAAAAATGGCAAGCAATGTATCCGCATATCGAAGTTGAATTTGTTGTCAATACTGAAGTAAGAAGGGTCGGAATGAAAGCGAGATAATGCAACGCGGAGGATCATTCCCGAAAGGAGCTGCAAGGATGGTCGGCGCTTTTTCCAGTTATTTTACTTATTCGGTCCCCTTGCTGCTATTGACTGGGGCCTACGTGCTGCTGATTGATGTCAAAGGATACCGGATGTCCTCTATGCCCAAAGAAATGAAGGTGGCTCGTATGGTCGGCTGGCTGAACCTTGTTCTCGGGGCCCTGCTTTTCATCGGGAAATGGTTTCTCTTTAAGTGGGGATGGTAGTCTGCAGAATCGGTTCGACGACCGGCCATAAGTGGTAGTAAGTATTGAAGCGGAAAGGGTGCCCGGGTGATGGCAATGGAGAAAGTCAAGGTTACGGCACTGCTTGTTTGCATCGGACTCCAGCTCGGCGGCTGTGCGGAAGCTAAGCTGGAAGAAGAAAGCCTGGTGAAGCAAGAATACGGAAAAGCACCGGTTGTTGCAGTGGACGCTTCCGTTGACGGTCAAATGAAAATTGCCGAAGGCGGACATTCGATCCGCGCCCTTTCGGGTACGGAAGGGACACAGGTCGTCTTGCTAGGCGAGGCTTTCGTCTCCCGCAACGGGCTGCCTGCCTGGAGCAGGCGGGGCGCTGGAGTGATCCCGGCTGAAGAACGGCCTGTCGTAGCTCTTGTTCAAGGGGAAGCGGGGGCGATGCTTCGCGATACAGGGGCCATGGGACAATGGATCCCGGAATTACACAGGCTGGACGGCTTGCTGAAGCCGTTTCATAAGGGCGGGACGGGACGTTGGAGAGACAGCATAATCCCGCTTGTGATTCCGCCGGATGGGAAGGGCGCGAGCATGCGCATAAGCTCCGTTGTGATGAGAGGCAGGGAGCCGGCGGCTGCTTTGACGGAGGAGGAGCTTAGGCTGCTGGCATGCCTCGGCGGGTATGGAGCCGGCTCCTATCCTTCCGATCGGACAGGACAGCGTCTTGGCAGCGATTCAGGAGGGCAAGCTCCAGCCGGATCAAGAGCTATGAGCTGCCGTACACGGTGGAGCGGCAATGGAGAATTGAACAAGCCGCTGCTTAAAGCGCAGGTTACCGTATGGAATTTTATGGCGGTGACGGGACGGTTCGTGGCGTCTCGGCGGCGGAGGAGCTGGAACGGGGGATGGTCGCCCTGCTGCAGCGTCTTCAGGAGCAAAGAGTGGATCCGCTCGATATCGGTCGGGAAATTCGCAACCGGTATCGCGGGGTTTGGACCGTGGAGAGATGGAGAGAAGCTTTTCAGAGAGCGGAGATTGCGATTGACGTTCGGTTGGGATAATTTGCAGCTTGATGCAGACACGATTGCATAGGATGTTATGAAAAAAGGACCTCTCCGCAGGCAGCTTGCAGCTGCTCTTGCGGCAGGTCCTTTTTTGCAGCTTGAGGGGGCGAACACAGCGCAGTCATTCCGCCTGCAGGTTCGCTTCCTTCTCGGCTTGCTTGCGATGTGCGATGCGGCTGCTGGCCGCGGCTGCGATGGCTCCTACGATATCGTCCAGGAAGGTGTGCTTGCGCTCCCCGTTTTTATCGTTGAGCATTTTCAGAATGCCCGGCTTCAATTTGTCGATATAGCCGAAGTTGGTAAAACCGATGCTGCCGTATACATTCACTATAGAGAGGGCCAGCACTTCATCGCAGCCGTACAGCCCTTCGTCGTTTTCGATCATTTCCTGAAGCGGCGGAAGCAGCTTGCCCTGCTCAGCAAGGATGTCGAGCTGAATGCCTGTCAGCATCGCATTTTGCACTTCCCTTTTGGCAATAACGCTTTCCACGCTTTCTATACATTGCTCCATCGTCAGGCAGCTGAAATAATCCTTTTGCAGAAAATAAGTCAGCTCTGCAATATCCTCCAGCTTGACTCCTCTTTGCGAGAGCCAATCCCTAGCGGCCGAGGCGACTTTTTTGGAATCCAAATTGTACGGCATCTGATAAACCTCCTCATGGTTGGAAGAAAGCCTTGATATGTAGGCTTGTTCGAAATCGTGCTGGCATAAGTGCTGAAACTAGTGTTTACTGTGCCGCCTGGCCTGATACATAGCTTCGTGCCCGGCTTGCTGCTGCAGAGCTTCACCTGGCTTCTAACGATGTATCAATGGGTTAAGCGCGCAGTGAATTTATTCTATCACAGAAATGCAATCATTTTCCAAAAAAAATAAAGCCGGACCGCTTGCGAATATGGGACAAATTGTTGTCATAAAACTTGTCTGCACCTCGTATAGTTGGATTAAAGAGACAGGACAAACAACCCCCATTTCAAGGAGGAATCATCCATGAAACAGTACAGATGGACGCGGTGGGCGGCAGTGACAGGCATCGTTGTTCTGCTGACCTCGGGCTGCTCGGTTTTGGGAACGAAGGAACAGTCGCAATCGATCGATCCTCCGCCGACAGGAGCCGATGCTAGCTCCAATACGGCCAAGCCCGTAACGGCACCCGTTGTCCAGAACCCGTCGTCGGTCACGGTGTATGCGAAGGACGCGAACGGATTTGTTGCCCCTATTTCATTGAATGTCGAGAAGTCGGTTGAGGTAGCCAAAAAGGCGCTGGAGGCCATGGTCGACGGCAACCCGGCCGCTCAGCAAATGCCTGCCGGATTTACCGCTTTGATTTCCAAAGGCACCACCGTCAAAGGAATCAATATTATGAAAGACCAGAAGCTGGCCATTGTCGATTTCTCCTCATCCTTCACCGATTACAACGTGCAGGACGAAAGGAAGATATTGGAAGCGATCACCTGGACCTTAACAGGATTTCCTTCGGTGGACAAGGTGCAAATCCGGGTGGAGGGTAAAGAGCTCAAAGAGATGCCGCAGGGCGGAACTCCTATGGATGAGCCGCTGTCCCGCATGATGGGAATTAATCTGGAGAAGCCCGATGGCGTCGAATACGGCCAATCGACTCCGGTAACGCTCTACTTCCTTGGTCAAAATCAGGATAATTATAAATATTACGTCCCTGTGACGCGCCTGGTCAAACGGACCGATAACGTTGCTCAAGCTGTAATCGAGCAGCTCATAGCCGGTCCGGATCAGAAGAAAGGCCTTGCCGCCGTCATGACTCCAGGCTCCGAGCTGAAGCAGGTGAAGAAAGCGGATGATCTCATCACGGTGGACTTCTCCGACAAGGTGCTCGGCCCGGACAAGAAAGCACCGGCCGATGCATTGAGAGCCGTTGTCCTGTCGCTGACGGAAAATGCCGGTGCTGCCACGAAGGTGCAAATTACGGTGAATGGCGATACGAAAGTGGCTTCCAGCGACAGCCAGACGAATTACAGCAAGCCGGTCAGCCGTCCTTCAACGGTAAATCCGCAAAAAATGTAGCAACTCATCCAAGGGAGCTGATAAGCTCCCTTGTTTTATTGGAAGTCGGAGAGCCACTCTGGTACAATGGGAATGGTCAGAAATACCGGAAGAAACAGCCAATGAAACCGGAAATCATGATTCAGTCAGTGCGAAGGAGGCAGCAATATATGAGAAGCGACGGGAGACAGACGGCACAGACACGTCCTGTCCGCATTACAACCCACTATAATAAGCATGCCGAGGGCTCGGTGTTAATAGAGGTAGGAGATACGAAGGTCATATGTACGGCAACCGTAGAGGAACGTGTCCCGCCGTTTATGAAGGGCCAAGGCAAAGGATGGGTCACCGCCGAATATTCCATGCTTCCGCGGGCGACGCAGGTCCGTAACCAAAGGGAGTCGGCCAAAGGGAAGCTCGGCGGCCGTACGATGGAAATCCAGCGGCTCATCGGGCGGGCGCTCCGATCGGTCGTCCATTTGGAGGCTTTGGGCGAACGGTCCATCACTTTGGACTGCGACGTCATCCAAGCGGACGGAGGGACGCGCACCACATCCATTACCGGAGCTTTTGTTGCAATGGCCTTTGCCATCGATAAAATAGCGAAGGACAGAAATCTGCCGAAATATCCGATTGCGGATTTTCTCGGCTCGGTCAGCGTAGGGATCGTGAACGGAGAGGCTTGCCTCGACCTGAATTACGAGGAAGATTCCAAAGCGAAGGTCGACATGAACGTTGTGATGACCGGGGAAGGCAAGTTCGTCGAGGTTCAAGGAACCGGAGAGGAAGCGCCGTTCTCCCGAAGCGAGCTGGATGAGCTGCTGGCATTGGCCGAATCGGGTATCCGTTCGATGATCAACGAGCAAATCGCCGTTCTCGGACCGGACATCACAGAACGAATCAGGAGAGCGTCGCATGCTGAATTTGGGGTCTGAGATCGTCATAGCTACACGCAATGCCGGTAAGGTGAAAGAATTTGAACCGATGTTCCGGCAGCAGGGCATCGCTGTCAAAAGCTTGCTCGACTACGACGGCATTCCCGACGTCGTCGAGGATGGAGAGACGTTCGCTGCCAACGCGCTTATTAAGGCGCGTACTATTGCGCTGAAGCTGGGAGTGGCCGTCGTGGCGGACGACTCGGGCTTATGCGTCGACCGGCTGAACGGGGAACCGGGCGTCTACTCGGCCCGGTACGCCGGGGATCACGGCGACGATGAGGCGAACAACCGCAAGCTGCTGCAGGAGCTAGGCAAGCTGCCCGCACCCGAAGAGGGTACGGCCGAGCATAAGTACCAGTCATTGAGCACAGCCCGGTTCGTATCCGCCCTTTGCCTGGTGGATCCGAATGGACGGATTGTGAGCGAAGTCGAAGGAACGTGCGAGGGGCATATTCTCTCGGAGGCGAGAGGGATTAACGGCTTCGGATACGATCCATTATTTTATATTCCTTCACTCGGCCGCACGCTAGCTGAGCTTACGGTTGAAGAGAAAAATGAAATCAGCCATCGCGGCAAGGCTATCCGGGCTCTATGGAAGGAGCTTGCGCAGAAGTAACCGCCGACGGCAATACAAAAGGATCGATTCGTTGCGGCATGCGCGAGCATGCGAACGGTCGATCCTTGTTTTACCACAATAGAAATTATAACATTCCGAGGTCATCGGATGTAAAAATTCTATTTGGCGATAAAACCTACCTCTGAACGCGGTCGCTCATCATTGAAAGGCCGCGGTAGAGGTTTTTCTCACTGAAAGACAGTTCCAATCGGCGATAAAAATTACCTTGATTACGAGAGCTTGCCGGCTTATCGTACCGATACCTTGTAATGCCGCAGCCATGTGTCCACCTGGGCTAAATAGGCGAACAGCTGCGGGCCGGTCATCAGCTGACCGAACCAGGGAAGGTTGAACTGATTGGCGTCGGCTTCCGCCAGAGCGCGTATTTTCGCTACATCGATGAATGGCAGCAGCGGAGAGCTGGAGTCGTTCAATATGTCGAGCACCCAAGTTTTTACGGCAGCCAGATAGCTTGGGTTGTGCGTTTTCGGATACGGGCTTTTCTTGCGTGTCAGCACGTCGTCAGGAAGCACGCCGCGCAGCGCCCGGCGCAAAATGCCTTTTTCCCGGTCGCCGGCCGTTTTGATCTCCCATGGAATGTTCCACACGTATTCGACGAGCCGATGGTCGCAGAATGGAACACGCACTTCGAGGCCAACCGCCATACTCATCCGGTCCTTGCGGTCGAGCAGCGTCGGCATGAAGCGGGTAATGTTCAGGTAGGACATTTCCCGCATCCGGTTCTGCTGCTGATCCTCTCCAGCAAGGCGAGGGACCTCGGACAGCGCCTGACGGTACCGTTCCTGTACATACTGCTCCGGCTTCACCCAGTTGACGAAGTCGGCAGACAGCAGATCGACCCGCTCCTTGGTCGCGAGCGACCATGGGAACGTATTGGCATTCAGCGCCTCCACGCGGTGAAACCACGGATAGCCTCCGAAGATTTCATCGGCCGCTTCGCCGGATATCGCTACGGTAGCATCCTTCTTTATCTCGCGGCAGAACAAGTACAGGGAGCCGTCGACATCGGCCATTCCCGGCAAGTCGCGGGCGTATACGACGGTTTTCAACGAATCTACCAGCTCTGGGGTGTCAAATTCCAGAAAGTGGTGCTCGGAGCCGAGAAACTCCGTCATCCGCTTGATCCATGGGGCATCGGAGTTCGGCTGAAACGCATTGGCTTTAAAATGCTTGGCGTTGTCTACATAATCGATGGAATAAGTATGAATTGTGCCAAGCTGATTCTCCTTGTAATGATTCGCGGCGAAGGTAGTCAAAGCGCTGGAATCCAGTCCGCCAGACAGCAGCGTGCATATCGGTACGTCGGAGGCCAGCTGACGCTCCACTGTATCCTTCAGAAGTTCATGGATCGTCTGAGCCGTCGTATCGACGTCATCCTCATGAGGCTTGCTTTCGAGCCTCCAATAGGTCCGGATCTGGATGCCGTTGCGGTCCACGGTCATGCAGTGGCCCGGCTTCAGCTCCGACATGTTGCGGTATACGCCGTGACCCGGTGTACGGGCCGGTCCGACAGCGAATATTTCGGCCAGTCCTTCGCCGCTTATTTGTGCTGGGAAATCCGGATGTGCTAAAATTGCTTTTGGTTCGGACCCAAACAGCAGCCGTCCATCCGAATAAGAATAGAAGAGGGGTTTGACGCCGAGCCTGTCGCGAACAAGGTACAACGTTTGCTCGAGAGAATTCCATACGCCGAAGGCAAAGATACCGTTTAGCCGGTCCACGCACGCGCGTCCCCATTCAATATACGAAACGAGCAATACTTCCGTATCGCAAGTCGTATGAAATTTGTGGCCGCGATGCTCCAGCTCTTTTTTCAATTCGGGCGCGTTATATAACTCCCCGTTATAGACGATGGTGTACGTGTTTTCTCCGTATTTGCGAACCATTGGCTGAGCTCCGTTTGCAGGGTCCATAACGCTCAAGCGTCTGTGCCCAAGTGCACAATGCTGCGTGATCCACGTACCGGAAGCGTCCGGGCCTCTGTTCGTCAACGTATCCGTCAAGCATTCCAAAACGGACGGATACTGGGTTAAATCTTTTTGCCAATCAATCCATCCCGTTATTCCGCACATGGCCTTCATCCTCTCCTGTTGTATAACCGTTCGTCAAGATGACAAGCATTTCGACAGCGACAGTATGATGATAAAGGTTATGCTTAGCAGAGGCATAAAATGTCTGTCCTCCAAGGAGGAAAAGATAGACAAATTCCAAATTACCGTATACACTACTCGTTAGCGGTCCAATACAAGAGTGATGCAGGATGAATAGAACAAGAGCGATTGTCCCACTCTAACCTTATGGCGGTTGGGAAGGGAAGAAGAAGTTTCAAAGCGACGCTTCTGTTTATCTTCTTGGCCAAACATGGCCGATGCGGTGCTACGGATATCGGGCTAAGGACGATTAATCATGAATGATGCCGGGAAAGCTGTAAAGCCGACCGAACCGATCAAGAAGAAGAGGTGGTCATACGTATGAAAAAAACGAAATTATCCAAGGCACAAACCCAATACAAAGAGGCCAAAGAGCACTTTGAGAAAGTGAACGAGGCTTTTCAAAATAAGCTCGCTACCGTTCAATTGCTTGGCGTTGTGAATCAGGAGAAAGTGGAGGAGCTCATCGAGCAAACCGGCCTTCATACGGCTCTTAACCGATTGGGCGCAGCGGAGAAGGCTCTGCTCGAATGGTCACACGAAGCGATTCAGAGCGAGAAGGACTATTTGCAAAATAAGGAAGCCGTTGATAAAATGTACGCTTTTATCGATCAGGATCCGGGCATTAAAGCCAAATTGATTCAAGCGGCAATGAAAATTTACTAATTCGTGATAAAGCTTCCAATATATAGAACGAAATGAACAGCGTGAGGGACAAATCGCCCCTTGCGCTGTTTTTTTTGTCGTTTCATGGGAAAGCTATCCGCAGGAATAAAACACCGTATTAACCACAGGGGAGGAGGAAGGAGCATGTCCAGATCCATTAACGTGCTGCAGGCGACTATGATCATTATGGCAACCGTGGGATTGTTCGATCATGTCATCATCATTCCGATCCTGCTGGATATTGCCGGAAGAGATGCCTGGGTATCCGCCATTCTGGCTTTTTTTCCGTTCGCAGTCTGGATTTTCGTCATTCACTGGATCATGAAGCGAAGCGGTCAGCAACCCCTGCTCGAATGGATTCGGGACACGGCGGGAGGCACGGTTTCGATACTATTCCGGATTTTGTTTTTCATCGCCTTTTTTCTGGTTGCTTTAATCACCGTCAAGGACACGGTCACATGGGCCACATCCTCCTATTTGCCGGAAACGCCGATGATAGCGCTGACTATGCTGCTCGTCTGCCTGTGTTATTTTTCCGCACGTTCGGGCATCTTGTCCATTGCGGTTACAAGCGGCGTCCTGCTTCCCTTTATTGTGCTGCTCGGCTTTTTCGTGATGAGCGCCAACATGGTGAACAAAGACTACAGCCGTTTGTTCCCCATTATGGAATACGGGACGATCCCGCTGCAGAAAGGGATACTTTATGCGGGTTCCGGCTTTATTGAGCTTATCGTCATCCTCCTGTTTCAGCATCACATCGGACCTAAGGTCAAGTGGTGGCAGCTGCTGGTAATCGGCGTTATCATTACAGGCTTGACGCTTGGACCGACGACCGGATCCTTGGCCGAATTCGGACCTGTGGAAGGAACGAAGCACCGTTACCCGGCTTTTGAACAATGGAAGCTGGTCGTTGTGCAAAAATATATCGAGCGCGTCGATTTTTTCTCCATATATCAATGGTTTGCCGGTGCGTTTACCCGCGTATCCCTTGCGATGTACCTATTGGCGGAGCTAAGCCCGTTCAAAGGAAAAACGAACAAGTCGCTGTTTTTGATGCTGCTGTCGGTTGTCCTCATTTTCATTACCGTACTGCCTGTCAGCGATATCACCTTTTATGACTGGCTGAAAAATATATATTTGCCGTATTCGCTTGCCGGATATTTGGCTTTAACTCTGGGTTTGTGCATTGTGGCTATGCTCGCAAAGAAAAGGGGGACTTTCCGTGACAACCTGGAATGAACAAAAGCTTCACCAGCTGTTTTACCGCTGCGACGACGTCAAAATTCGATCGAATGGAGACAGGGAGCTGGTTCTCGTTTATTGCGAAGGCTTGTGCAGCAATGTCATGCTCAAAGAGCTTGCGATGAATAAATCGGACTCGAAGCAAAGCGCTCACCATCAAAAAGATGAATCGGGACCGATGGATCACAACAGCTTTCTGTACAGCCGCCTTCCGGACGACGTGTCGGATCAAGTGATAATCGATGAGGTGTTCAAGGGCAATTTGGTTATGCTCGATACCAAGGACGGGTCGTTGTACCAGTCGAATATGGCAAACCGTCCTGAGCGGAATCCGGAGGAATCGCAGACCGAATTGACGGTATACGGGCCGAGGGACAGCTTTATTGAGCAGCTGACGATCAACATTGCCCTTATACGCAAACGGATCAGCTCGAACACATTAAGCTGCGAAATGTACACGCTCGGCAGCAGAAGCAGAACAAGCGTGGCGCTGCTCTATTTAAACGATGTGCTCAATGAGGACATAGCGGATAATATCCGCGGGAAGCTTCAAGCTATCGACGTCGATTCCATTCTGAACATGGAGGAACTGAAGAACATCATACTCAAGCCTGGCCTCGGTTTTTTTCCTTTGGTCAATATAACGACGCGGGCGGATATGGTGGTCAACAGCTTGATGAGGGGCCGTTTTGTCATCCTGATGGACGGCATGCCGACGGCCATGTTAGCTCCCGTCAACATATCGTACATGATGTCTGCCGCCGAAGACGCCCATACGCCTCTTCTTCTTGTTTACATTGTGCGGGCGATGAGAAGTGCCGCACTGTTTATCACAATACTTCTTCCGGGCTTTTGGGTCGCTCTAACCTCGTATCATCAAGACCAGATCCCTTATCCTTTATTGGCTACCGTAGCGATGGCCACTGCAGGAACGCCGCTGTCCGGACCGCTGGAAGTGCTGCTCATGATCCTGTTGTTCCAGTTTTTCCTGGAGGCGGGGAGCCGGCTTCCATCCGCGCTAGGTCCATCCGTTTCCGTAGTCGGAGGGTTGATCATCGGAGACGCCATTATCAAAGCGGGACTGACCTCGCCGGCGACGCTGGTCGTGGCGGCCGTTTCCGCAACCGCCCAATTTACCCTTGTCACCGGCATGTTCGGCCTGTCCGTCGGCATTCTCCGAATCTATATTTACATCCTTTCTTCGTTTTTCGGGTTATTCGGCTTTTTTACCGGCGCCTTCTCCGTTTTGATTTATTTGTCGAACCTGAAATCGTTCGGGGTTCCTTATTTGGCTCCCTATTCGCCGTTTAATTGGAGGGATCTTCGGTATGTGATGTTTCATTTTCCGCGCGGCAAACATCAGCTGACACCGCGTCTGCTGCACACGCAAAAAGACAATTACGGACAGCGCGGAGGGGATGGGGATGAAGCGTAACCGGGCGTGCCTCTGCGTCCTTCTGGCTGCTATGATGCTATTAAGCGGCTGCTGGAACGTGAACGCTATCGATAATCTGGATTACGTCAATGCGATAGGAATCGACTATTTGGAGGATGAAAAGCAGTTCGTAGTATGCCTGCAGCTGCTCAGCTTCGAAAAGGCTGCCAAATCGGAGCAAGGAATCAAACCGGATCCGACGCCTGCATGGTTAGGAATCGGCAAAGGCAAGAGCTACAATGAAGCAATTGGGAAAATTACGGTCGAGTCGCAGCGAAGACTGTTCTGGGGTCATGTTACCGCGCTTGTGTTGGGTGACGGATTCTTGAACAAAGGGGAGATCAGCGAAACGCTGCAGACATTTTTTCGCTTCTATGAGCTTCGCTACACCATGTGGGTGTTCGGCACCAAAGACAAGCTGACGGACATTTTTACGGCAACGCCGAATTTTGAACGCTCCAGGCTTCGGATGCTGCTGCATACCCCGAAGGAAAATTTCAAGCAGCGCTCCTATATTGCCCCGCTCAGACTCAACGACTTCATGGCGGAGTATTACGAGCCTGTGCATACTCTGGCGCTGCCTTCAATAACGATCGGAACCGATATTTGGCATAAGAATGAAGAGCCCATCGAGTCGCTGCGTTACAACGGGATCTATTCTTTTTGGCAGCAGAAACAAACGGGATTTATTCCAATAGAGAAGATTAAAGGCATCCGCTGGATGGTGCCGCAGACCAATCGCGCCCCGGTTTCCATTGTGAAGGACGGCAAAAATGTGGCCGGCGCGCGGATGCGAAAGCCGAGAATTGCTGTCAAAGTTGCGGAAGCGGGAGGAAAGCCTCGTTTTGATGTCCACGTCATCGTGGAAGGGGCCATTACCGAGCTTGACGAGGGGGTTCCTTCCAAGGAGCTGATCAAACAGCTGCAGGATGCGATCGAGAAGGAGATAAGAGAAACGTATGCCACCGGACTGAAGTATCAGGCGGATCTGCTGGGACTGGGCAACCGGCTGTACGATAAAGGGGCGGACAAATACCGGCAGTTTGCCGATGAGAAGCTGTTTGTCCTGAAGCCGGACTCTCTTCGCGATGTGAAAGTCGAGGTGCAATTGACGACAGCGGGTAAGTACACTTACAAACAGTACAACAAAGACGAGCGCTGATTTTGCTTTCCTGCGCCGAATCAGGTACACTGACTTTCATACATATTGGATTGCCAGAAGTCGGTAAGGTGGTGTGCTTTTGACCGGAAAATCGCATGATAACGTCATTTTATTTCCTAAGACTATCGATTATTACCAATTTGAATTAACGCGGATGCTGGAGAACGAACGATATGGCGAAGCCATTTCGCTGCTCCGCTTTTTGCTCACCTGCCGCAGCCAGGATGAGCGGGTCGAGGAAGAGTGGAATGCGCTGCTTCAGTGGCTGCAAACGATGTTTCCCGACGAGACGTTCGCTGATTTCGGAGCCGGATCAGATCCGGAGGACGAGCTGTCCGAGCGCGATATGCTGCGCGAAAAGCTGATCTTAAGGGAACGGGAGGACGGCAGCTACGCCGCTAAGCTGATGGAATCGTTAAAGGATGCCTCCTCGCTTGAGAAGCAGCTGCTTGCGCTTGATCAATTGGCATTAATGGAGCATCCCGAATTAAACGGCCAGCTGATCGACTGGATCAAATCCGGGGAGCAGCATCCGCTCATTCAGTACAAAACGCTCCAGACCTTAAAGCTGCGCGGCGTGCAGGGGCTCATCGAGCTTCATCGAAACGGCGAGTCCGTTCTTGTCGAAATTGAGGATACGCCGGCGGATTTCGACCAATTTCCCTCGATCATTAACGAAATTATCGAAAGAATCCAGCAGGTGAGCGAGACGAACCATCCCGCCTTGGCGTATTTTGCCCAGGAGACGTGGAACGAGTTTCTCGCCTTCATTTATGGGACCTATCAGTACCGGCAAATGCTTAGAATGGACCGCGACGCCATAGACGCATGGGCCGCGGCGCTTCATCTGGTCTTGCTCGAGCGCGTTTTCGACAGCGGCGATAAGGAAGAAATTCTTGAGCTGTACGGGATTACGAGCGAGCTGCTGTTTCAGTGGGAGCAGGCGTATCGCATTATGCAGCAATTTGCTTCTTCGACATTTAGCGGGGGATTTCAACGCTGATTTTAATTTTTAAACCAACTGAACTTGAAAACCCTATGGGTTATGTTATAATAGAGTGGTTATATTGGCGGACCGGGGACAAGCATGCCCCTTATTCGTCAGAACGTGAAAAATTGTGATGGATAATTTTTGGAGGGGAAAGCATAAAATGAAAGCAAGCTGGGAAAAAATAGAGAAGAACGTTGGAGTTCTTGATATTGAAGTGGAAGCGGATAAAGTTTCCGACGCGTTGGACAAAGCGTTTAAGAAAGTTGTAGCGAAAGTGAACGTACCGGGCTTCCGTAAAGGAAAAGTGCCTCGCCAGATCTTTGAATCCAAATTCGGCGTAGAGAGCTTGTATCAAGAAGCTCTTGACATTGTCGTTCCTGAAGCTTACGTTGAAGCGGTTGTGGAAACAGGCATTTCCCCTGTTGACCGTCCTGAAGTTGACGTTGAGCAATTCGGCAAAGGCCAAGTTTTGAAATTCAAAGCAAAAGTCGTTGTTAAGCCTGAAGTTGAGCTTGGCGAGTACAAAGGCATCGAGCTTGAGAAGCAAGACGCCGAAGTTACGGCTGAAGAAATTAACGAAGAGCTTGTAAAACTGCAACAGCGCCATGCTGAACTGGTACCGGTTGAAGAAGGCGCAGCGGAAAACGGCGACGTCGTATCGATCGACTTCGAAGGTTTTGTTGACGGCGTTGCATTCGAAGGCGGCCAAGCGGAGAAGTACTCCCTTGAACTTGGATCCGGCAGCTTCATCCCTGGCTTCGAAGAGCAAGTGGTTGGCTTGAACAAAGGCGATGACAAAGACATCACTGTCAACTTCCCTGAGAACTACCACTCCGAAGAGCTGAAAGGCAAAGAAGCGGTATTCAAAATTCATCTGCATGACATCAAGCGCAAAAACTTGCCTGCTCTTGACGACGAGTTCGCTAAAGACGTAAGCGAGTTCGAAACGCTGGAAGAGTTCAAGCAAGATTTGGGGAACAAGCTGAAAGAGCGCAAGGACTCCGAGATTCAGCGCAAGAAAGAAGCGGATATCGTTGAGAAAGTTGCAGCAGCTGCAAAGGTTGACATTCCTTCTGTAATGATCGACAACGAGTCCGAGCAAATGCTGAAGGAATTCGAAAACCGTCTTCGTACACAAGGCATGAACCTTGAAATGTATTACCAATTCACAGGTCAAAACGATGACGTGTTGAAAGAGCAAATGCGCGGCGACGCTGAGAAGCGCGTATTGAACAACCTTGTTCTTGAAGCCGTCGCTAAAGCGGAAAACCTTGATGCTTCCGAAGAAGAAGTCAATGCAGAGCTCGAAAACATGTCGAAAATGTACCAACGTTCCGCTGACGAGCTTCGTTCGATCTTGGCAGCTAACGGCAACCTGAACGACCTGAAGCATGATATCGCAGTTAAGAAAACAGTTGAATTTTTGCTTGCAAACAGCAAATAATTCCGTTACTGTATCCTATAAGAGTGAAGGCACGTGTTCTTATGCGTGCCTTTCTCTATAGGCGTCGATTCGGGATTCGATCCCCGGATAGCATAAGGATGGCAGTAATAAGTTGACTCTCACGGAGGTTCGAACTGGAACTCCTTACGAGGTACCGGATTCGGACACGCTTTACGGCAGCGATAGACAGCTGCGTAAAGGGTTTATTCCTCAGCCTGGCGGATCCAGGTTAGGCGGGAACGGGAGCGTTAACGAGTAATACATATCGCAGTGCCCGAATTACATATTGCTTTGGATGTACGGTCGTGTTTCGGAAGGCAGTGGCTTCCGGAATCGTTTCGTGTAGCGCTTTTCGATACATAAGGAGTGGAAATTCGCGAAATGATTTCAAACATGATACAATGGAAATCGCAAGTCATTTTGGAGTAAAGGGGTTGGAACAATGGGTCTGATACCTATGGTAGTTGAGCAAGAAGGACGCGGGGAGCGCTCATATGACATTTATTCCCGCCTTTTGAAGGATCGCATTATCTTTATCGGCAGTGCCATTGACGATGATGTTGCCAACCTCGTTATTGCGCAGCTGCTGTTCTTGTCCGCGCAGGATTCCGAGAAGGATATTTCCCTGTACATCAACTCACCGGGCGGTTCCGTAACGGCCGGTATGGGTATATATGATACGATGCAGTTCATTAAGCCGGATGTTTCTACGATTTGCGTAGGCATGGCGGCGAGTATGGGCTCCCTGCTGTTAACTGCTGGAGCCAAGGGCAAGCGTTTTGCCTTGCCTAACAGCGAAGTGATGATTCACCAGCCGCTAGGCGGCGTCAGAGGTCAAGCGTCGGATATTAAAATTCATGCCGATTGGATTATCAAGACGAAGCAGAAATTGAATCAAATTTATGTGGAACGTACGGGACAGCCGCTGGAGAAGATCGAGCGGGATACGGACCGTGATAATTTCATGAGCGCTGAAGAAGCCAAAGAATACGGGCTTATCGATGCGGTTATCACTCGTAACGAATTGAATGGATAAGGAGTGATCCCATGTTTAAATTTAACGATGAAAAAGGTCAGCTTAAATGCTCGTTTTGCGGAAAATCCCAGGAGCAGGTCCGCAAGCTGGTAGCCGGCCCTGGTGTCTATATATGTGATGAGTGTATTGAGCTCTGTACGGAAATCGTTGAGGAAGAGTTGGGTCATGAGGAAGAGCTTGATCTGAAGGACGTACCGAAGCCGAAGGAAATCCGCGGTATTTTGGATCAATACGTCATCGGTCAAGACCAAGCGAAAAAATCGCTGTCTGTAGCGGTGTACAATCACTACAAACGGATTAATTCGCAGCAAGGCAAGCTGGAGGATGTCGAGCTTCAAAAGAGTAACATCGTCCTGCTGGGACCTACGGGAAGCGGGAAAACATTGCTCGCTCAAACGCTGGCCAAAATTTTGAACGTACCTTTCGCGATCGCCGACGCCACTTCTTTGACGGAAGCAGGTTATGTTGGTGAAGACGTTGAGAACATTTTGCTGAAGCTGATCCAAGCCGCGGATTACGACGTGGAAAAAGCGGAACGCGGAATCATCTATATCGATGAGATCGATAAAGTGGCGCGCAAATCCGAGAATCCTTCCATTACACGTGATGTATCGGGCGAAGGCGTTCAGCAGGCTCTGTTGAAAATTCTTGAAGGCACTGTAGCATCCGTACCTCCACAAGGCGGACGCAAGCATCCTCATCAAGAGTTTATTCAAATCGATACGACGAACATTCTGTTCATTTGCGGCGGAGCGTTCGACGGTTTGGAGCAAATCATCAAGCGCAGAATCGGTAAAAAGGTTATCGGCTTCGGTACAGACGGCAACAAAGCGGATCTGAAACCGGGCGAATACTTGTCGATGGTATTGCCGGAAGACTTGCTCAAGTTCGGTTTGATTCCTGAGTTCGTAGGCCGTCTGCCGGTCATCTCTACTTTGGAGCCGCTGGATGAAGCAGCATTGGTTCGCATCTTGACCGAACCGAAGAATGCTCTTGTCAAGCAGTACCAAAAGATGCTGGAGATGGATAACGTAACTCTCGATTTCAATCGCGAGGCTCTTGAGGAAATTGCGCGTGAAGCCATCAAACGCAATACCGGTGCACGCGGCTTGAGAGCGATCATCGAGAGCATCATGCTCGACGTGATGTACGAAGCGCCTTCCGCTACGGAGCTTTCGACTTGCACGGTAACGAAAGAAGCCATTCAAGCGAAAATTACTCCGGAGATTACAAGCAAGGGCGACGACAAATCCGTAAAGAAAAAAGAAGAGAGCGCATAACATAAATAAACCATAGCAGCCTCCAATCCGGTTTGGAGCCGATTACGGCTCTGAACTGGAGCGGAGGATGTTTGGTATCATGGGAGAGATCGATAACAATGTTCCACAGAACGGAAACCATCCCTGTCAGAGTGGGGGATTTGACGATCGGCGGAAGCAACGAGGTCATTATGCAAAGTATGTGCACCACGAAAACCGCCGATGTAAAAGCGACCGTTGCCGAAATTCACCGATTGGAAGAGGCCGGCTGCCAAATGGTTCGAGTTACTGTTAATAACAAGGAAGCAGCTGAAGCGATCAAAGACATAAAAAAGCAAATCAAAATTCCGTTGGTGGCGGACATTCACTTCGATCATCGGCTTGCGCTGATGGCGATTGAGAACGGCATCGATAAGGTTCGGATAAATCCCGGCAATATCGGCCGCCGCGAGAAGGTCGAAGCCGTTGTAAAAGCATGCAAGGAGCGCGGTATCCCTATTCGTATCGGGGTTAATGCCGGATCGCTGGAAAACCACCTTCTTGAAAAGTACGGCTACCCTACCCCGGAGGCTATGGTAGAGAGCGCCTTGTTTCACATCGGGATTTTGGAGGAGCTTGACTTCCGTGATATTATCGTGTCGTTGAAGGCGTCCGATGTGCCTATGGCTATCGCTGCTTATACGAAGGCTGCACAAGCGTTCCGCTATCCGCTTCACTTAGGGATTACGGAAGCCGGCACCTTGTTTAGCGGCACCGTCAAGAGCTCTGCCGGCATCGGAGCACTGCTCAGCATGGGCCTTGGCTCGACGCTGCGTATTTCTCTTAGTGCGGATCCTGTTGAGGAAATTAAGGTTGCACGGGAGCTCTTGAAAACATTCGGTCTGATTACGAATGCGGCGACTTTGGTATCATGCCCTACTTGCGGCCGTCTGGACATCGATTTGTTCTCCATCGCCAACGAGGTGGAAGAATACATTTCCAAGATCAAAGTGCCAATTAAAGTATCGGTCCTCGGCTGCGCTGTAAACGGCCCTGGGGAAGCCAGAGAAGCCGATATCGGCATTGCCGGCGCCCGCGGCGAGGGTATGCTGTTCCGTTACGGAGAGATGATCCGGAAAGTGCCGGAAGCGGAGCTATTGGCTGAGCTGAAAAAAGAAATCGACATCATTGTCGAGCATTTTAACCGTACCGGCGAAATCCCGGGAAGAAAGCATCATCAGGTACACGCCAACTAACGGAAATCATACAAAGAACAGTGTCACTCCTGTGGAGCAGCACTGTTCTTTTTTTGCGATGCATAGTTTTTCCACCTGAGGTAAATACCATATAAGTGCCACAAGACTTCAGGAGGTTGGAACTATGAATCAAACCGTGAAATGGATTGTCATGTATTTTATCATCGTTTGTTTGGCTTTTGGACCGTCCGGCATGTTGGCGGCAGGCGCCCGCAGTCAGGAAGAACAAGCCGTTCAGAAGAAAATTGCGATCGTCATCGACGATCTGGGTAACGACATGGCGGGCACGAAGGAAATGATGGAGCTTCCGGTTCCTTTTACAGTAGCGATCATGCCGTTCCTGCCGACAACCAAGCGGGATGCCGAATGGGCGCATAAGCTCGGACATGACGTGTTGGTTCATATGCCTATGGAGCCGGTAAAAGGTAAGAAAAGCTGGTTAGGACCCGGTGCAATTACAACGGATCTGTCCGATGAAGAAATTCGTTCCCGAGTCATAGCGGCTATTGAAGAAGTCCCTTATGCAGTTGGCATCAATAATCATATGGGGTCCAAAGTGACAGCCGACAAAAGAGTGATGCGAATCGTTCTGGAAGTATGCAAGGAAAAAAATCTGCTCTACTTAGACAGCAAAACGACACATAAGAGCATAGTGCAGTCCACCGCCTCGGAGATCGGGATGAGAACGCTAGAGAATAATGTGTTCATGGATGATGTCTATACCCGGGAGCACATTGTGAAACAAGCGCTAAAAGTACACAAGCATGTGGACGAGCATGATACAACGATCCTAATCGGCCATGTCGGGCCTCCGGGCAAGCATACCGCTGCCGTATTGAAGCAATCCGTTCCTGCGCTGCAGCAGAAGGCTCAGTTCGTTACGATTTCCAAGCTGGTACCTTGAGGTGCCGGCTTTTTCCTCATTTTGCCGGCTGCTGCGTTGTTTGCAGAAAAGCGATTACTCCGTCGGCAATGGATTCCGCCAGCTTCTGTTGTTTTTTCGGATGGGTCATTTGCTCCCGGTCCAGCGAATTCGATATAAAGCCCATTTCCAGAATTACTGCAGGCACTTGAACATGTTTCAGCAGGTAGAACGTTTTTCCGTACACTACCTCCCTGTTCGTGCCGTACAGCTGATTCAGCGATGATTGCAGACAGGTTGCCAGCTGCTTGCTTTCCTCCGACTTCTGATGAAGCACGATAGGGCCTCGTTTTCCCGTTTTGGCGGCCCAGTTTACGTGAAGGCTGATCACGGTTTTGGGGTGGATTTCATTAGCCAGATGGCTGCGCTGCGCTAAGTCTTTCAGATGGCGGGAGCTGGAGCGAAACCAGCGGTTTTCGCCGCTCAACGCGTAATCCTCTACGCGGTTCATCATCACGTTGTAGCCTTTTTTCTTCAGTACGTTGTATGTCAGCTTTGCCATCTCGAGGTTAATATCTTTCTCGTACAGCTCTCCATACAGCGTTCCGCTGTCAATCCCGCCATGGCCTACATCTATAAGCACATCAACATCGGTGACGATTGGATTTTTAATGATCGGATAAGGACCGGTCTGCTCAGCGACAATGGTTTCGCGTGGAATGAGCAGCGATACGGTTAGAAATAAGAGCACAAAAACAACAACTTTTTTCATATGTACGCTCCTTTGCTCCAGGTTCACTGTCCTAGCGTTCTCAGAGACGACTTTCTCAATACGTGCCAGAAAACTTTCTCAAATCGGATTAACCCATCCTGAAGAGGGCAATACTACCAATTATGCAATGGTTGAGCGCTTGCTACTCACTCTCAACATTTAGGAGGGATTAAGTAAAATGAATATCAGTGTGATTTTGATGATTATTCAGCTGTTTTTTGCCGTCGTTATCGGTATGTACTTTTGGAATTTGCTCCGCAATCAGCAATCGAACCGTTCGGCCGTAGATAAAGAGTCGAAGAAAGAGCTTGAGAAGCTTAGAAAGCTTCGTTCGATCTCGTTAAATAAGCCGCTGGCCGAGAAAACGCGTCCTACCGCCATGACGGACATTGTAGGGCAGAAGGAAGGGCTGCGGGCGTTAAAAGCGGCCTTGTGCGGCGCCAATCCGCAGCATGTCATCATTTATGGTCCTCCAGGAGTGGGCAAGACGGCAGCGGCCCGGGTCGTGCTGGAGGAAGCGAAGAAAAACGCGGATTCGCCTTTCCGCCAAGACGCCAAGTTTACGGAAGTCGATGCTACTACCGCTCGGTTCGACGAACGCGGCATTGCCGACCCGTTGATCGGATCGGTTCACGATCCTATTTATCAAGGAGCCGGCGCGATGGGGGTTGCAGGAATTCCTCAGCCCAAAGCGGGAGCCGTAACCAAGGCTCATGGCGGAATTTTGTTTATTGACGAGATCGGCGAATTACATCCGCATCAAATGAATAAATTATTAAAGGTGCTTGAGGATCGTAAAGTTTTTTTGGAGAGCGCGTATTACAACTCGGAGGATATGAACATTCCGAGCTATATTCATGATATTTTTCAGAACGGACTGCCGGCCGACTTTCGACTGGTTGGAGCGACAACACGCAATCCGCAGGAGCTTCCGCCAGCTATTCGCTCGAGGTGTATGGAAATTTATTTTCGCCCTCTGCTGCCTAACGAGATCGGAACGATTGCGAGCAACGCTTTGAAAAAAATCGGCTTTCCGGAAAATCAAGCAGCGATGGACGTAGTCAAAAGGCATGCGACCAACGGTCGCGAAGCGGTCAACATCGTTCAGCTGGCAGCGGGGATGGCGTTGACGGACGGTCGTAAAGAGGTGTCCGCAGCCGATGTGGAGTGGGTCGTAAACAGCTCTCAGATTCCTCCGAGACCGGAACGGAAAATCGGTTCGCAGCCGGAGATCGGCTTCGTCAACGGCCTTGCCGTATATGGTCCTAACCTCGGAACGCTGTTGGAAATTGAAGTGACGGCTATCCCGGTAGTACAGGCAGGAAGCGGCAAATTTACGATTACCGGCGTTGTCGACGAAGAGGAGATGGGGGGAGGCTCCCGCACCATCCGCAGGAAGAGCATGGCCCGCGGCTCTGTAGAGAACGTTCTGACGGTATTGCGCAGATTCGGGATCAATCCTTACAACTATGATTTGCATATTAATTTCCCGGGGGGAACGCCAATTGACGGCCCTTCCGCGGGAGTATCGATGGCGACGGCAATAGCTTCCGCTATCAATCAAATCCCTGTAGACAATCATATCGCCATGACGGGCGAAGTCGGGATTCACGGCAAAGTCAAACCGGTAGGGGGCGTAGTCGCCAAGGTGGAGGCCGCTTTCCAGGCGGGAGCTACCAAGGTGATCATTCCTAAGGAAAACTGGCAGGAGATTTTCGCCGGGCTGAACGGGCTGGAGGTTATCCCGGTCGAGTCGGTGGAAGAGGTGCTGCATCATGCGCTTGGGATTGAAATTTCCAGGCAGGCCGAGATCACCGGAGTACAGCCGGATGTGCTGCCGTCCGCCTCGGTTACCGTCCTGCACGCTGATGGGCTGGAGTAATTCTAGCTCATTGGCGTCTCTTTTTTTACCCGGTGCAAGTTAAGCTGACATGCCGATTGGTGTTTTGATTTTAATTTTGCTAAAATGTTAACTACAGCAATTGGTAATAGGGACCGGGTGAGGAAATTTACATGCCTTGTATGCTTGCCCCAAGTCTACTATGCTGAAGCGAAGTTCTCTAGGAGGTGCTCCAGGATGGGACCGAACAAAACAAAGGTGCGGCGCTTGCCTCTGCTTCCGCTGCGGGGATTGCTCGTTTATCCGAGCATGGTGCTGCACTTGGATGTCGGCAGAGAGAAATCAGTCAGAGCACTGGATAAGTCCATGGTGGATGACAGCATGATTCTTCTTTGCTCGCAATCGGAAGTTAACATTGAAGAGCCTACCACGGAAGATATATATCGCATAGGAACGATTGCCAAAGTAAGGCAAATGCTGAAGCTGCCTAATGGAACGATTAGGGTATTGGTCGAAGGGGTCGTCCGAGCCGAAATCACCGAATTTTTATCCAACGAAGAATATTACGAAGTACAGGTCAAGGAGCTGCCTGAACAGGAAGTGACGGATCCGGAAGTCGATGCGCTGATGCGGACCGTGCTGAATCAATTCGAGCATTATATCAATTTGTCCAAAAAGGTCACACCGGAAACCTTGGCGGCGGTATCCGATATTGATGAACCGGGCCGGCTTGCCGATGTCATCTGCAGTCATTTATCCCTCAAAATCAAAGACAAACAGGATATTCTCGAAACGATTGAAGTCAAAGAACGGCTGGAAAAGCTCCTGGGCATTCTTAACAACGAACGTGAAGTATTGGAGCTTGAGCGCAAGATCAGCCAGCGAGTCAAAAAGCAAATGGAGAAAACCCAGAAGGAATATTACCTTCGTGAGCAAATGAAGGCGATTCAGAAGGAGCTGGGTGACAAGGAAGGCCGCGCAGGCGAAGTGGAGGAGCTGCGTTCGCAGCTAGCCGAAACGGAAGTTCCCGAGAAAGTGAAGGAAAAGATCGAGAAGGAAATCGACCGGCTGGAGAAAATGCCCGCCACTTCTGCGGAAGGCGGCGTCATCCGCAATTATATCGACTGGCTTCTCGGCTTGCCGTGGAGCATTTTCACCGAAGACGATCTGGACATTAACAAGGCTGAGGAAATATTGAATGAGGACCATTACGGCCTGGAGAAGCCGAAGGAGCGCGTCCTCGAGTATTTGGCCGTTCAGCAGCTTGTTAAGAAAATGAAAGGACCGATTCTTTGCCTCGTGGGGCCTCCCGGCGTCGGTAAGACGTCGATTGCTCGTTCTATCGCGAGGTCGTTGGGCCGCCAATTCATCCGTATCTCACTCGGCGGCGTTCGTGACGAAGCGGAGATTCGCGGTCATCGCCGCACGTATGTAGGCGCGATGCCGGGACGCATTATACAAGGCATGAAAAATGCAGGCTCGTCCAATCCGGTGTTTCTGCTCGACGAGATCGACAAGATGGCGATGGACTTCCGCGGAGATCCGTCCGCGGCATTGCTGGAAGTGCTCGATCCGGAGCAGAACAACACCTTCAGCGATCACTATATCGAGGTACCGTTCGATCTATCCAACGTCATGTTCGTAACGACCGCCAACGTGGTGCACAATATTCCGCGGCCGCTGCTGGACCGGATGGAAGTGCTGCACATTCCTGGCTATACGGAGCTGGAGAAGCTGAACATCGGACGCAACTACTTGCTTCCGAAGCAGCTGAAGGAGCACGGGCTGCAGGAAGAGCAGCTGAATATGGATGAACAGGCGCTCATGCGCATCGTCCGTGAGTACACTCGCGAAGCGGGCGTTCGTAATCTCGAGCAGCAAATTTCCGCGGTCTGCCGCAAGGCGGCGAAGCAGGTTGTTTCCGGGCAAAAGAGCTCCGTTCACGTTACTTCCGACACGGTCAAGGAATTCCTCGGACCTCCGAAGTTCCGTTTCGGCGTAGCGGAAGAATTCGATCAGATCGGTGCCGTGACCGGTCTTGCTTGGACCGAAGTCGGCGGCGACACTCTCGTCATTGAGGTTACGGTTATGCCGGGCAACGGGAAGCTGACGCTTACAGGGCAGCTCGGGGACGTCATGAAAGAGTCCGCTCAAGCGGCATTCAGCTACACCCGTTCCCGCGTAGAAGCGTTGAACATCGCAAAGGATTTCCATGAAAAAGTGGATATCCATATTCACATTCCGGAGGGAGCTATCCCGAAGGACGGTCCTTCCGCGGGGATTACGATGGGAACCGCATTGATCTCCGCGCTGACCAACATTCCGGTGTCCAGAGAAGTGGCGATGACCGGTGAGATTACGCTGCGAGGCCGTGTTCTGCCGATCGGCGGCTTGAAGGAGAAGAGTCTTGCCGCTCACCGTGCGGGCATACGGAAGGTCATCATCCCGAAGGATAACGTCAAGGATATCGAGGAAATCCCGGAGAGCGTACGCAAGGAGCTTACTTTCATTCCTGTAGCTCATATGGATGAGGTACTCGAGCATGCATTAGTGAAGCCCGTACAGGTTTAATAAGGCTACGGAAAAATAGGGCTGAAGCGAGCCCGACAACAAGGAAGAGTGAAAACAATGAAGGTCAATCAGGCTGAGTTTATTATCAGCGCGGTTGGTCCGAATCAGTACCCTGCCGACGCCTTGCCGGAGATTGCTCTGGCAGGGCGTTCGAATGTCGGCAAATCGTCACTGATCAATCGGATGATCCAGCGCAAAAATTTGGCGAGGACAAGCTCGAAGCCGGGAAAAACGCAGCAATTGAATTATTATAAAATCAATCAGGACTTATTTTTTGTAGATTTACCGGGATACGGATATGCTCAGGTATCCAAGTCCAAGCGCGAGATATGGGGCAAGTTTATCGAGGAATATTTGCTGCACCGGGAATATTTGAACCTCGTACTGCTCATAATCGACCTGCGTCACCCTCCTTCGAAGGATGACCAAGCCATGTACGACTGGCTGAAGCATAATGAGGTTCCGTATTGCGTCGTTACGACGAAAGCGGATAAGATTTCTAAAGGACAATGGCAGAAGCATGTCAAAATCGTCAGGGAAACGCTGCAAATGGAGAAAAGCGAACGGCTGGTGCTGTTCTCCTCCGAGCTTGGAGTAGGCAAAGACGAGCTGTGGCAGGTTATCATGGAGACGATCAAGCATAAGCATGACGAGGCAGATGAAACGCCAGAAGCGTCTGCAGGGCAAGAAGCTGAGGAAGAGACGGCCGGATAGCCGGCTTTTCAACAGCGGCCGGAATCCCACACACGATTCCCTCTCCACGCACATATGTATTTTGTACATCCATCCTAACGCCGCAAGGCGTTTTTTCTTTTTCATAAAATCGGCTTACGTAGTGATGAGCAGCGAGAAAGAGGAATACTATCGAGAGAGTCCGATTTAGGCCGCTGTCCTTGAAAGATGAAGATTTTGTTTAACGTCGGATGCAGGAGGGAACTGCATAACTTGCTGCGGGAAACAGAGGGATTTAGATGATACGTTGAATCATTCCGTAAAAAAAGCAGTTTTTTCAGAATTTCAACGAAATTCAATGAAATGGCGGGAGGAATATTAAATATTTATGTAGTATAATGTATATAGTAACAAAAAAAGAATAACGGTTTGGCTTCATGGTTCGAAAACAAAGAATTGAGGGATTTTTATGGCAATGAGGTTAGCGACCCAATACGTCAAAACCTGCCTACAGTTAACGGAAGCCGAGATGGCCATGTTTATTCAGATGTTTGTCGATCATCAAGCCTCTCTGCAGGTTAAAGTACTTGAGAATGGAAATCAGGAAGTCGTGTTTCAAGACAACGAATCGGGAGAAGAAATCGTTCTTTCGTTCGAAAGAAAGTTCAACACCTATGTTTGCCGGGGCACCTGCCGCATCACGGACAAGAATTTGGTTAACCTGATGCGCAAAGCGGTATCCACTTTCAAGGGGAGCGCAATCGTTCATCGTATTTATGAAGGGTATATCATGATATACGAATATGAACGGGGTTCCGTGGTAAAAATCGTTGAGCGCAAGGATCAGACCGATCGGGTGATCTACGAGTACAAGGATACGATCGGAATGCTGGAGCAGCTGTACCGCCGGGATGATGTGGAGCATGAAATCCAGTTCATCAAAGCGCAGATTAACAGCCTGCTAGACTTGCGAAATGACATGCAAGATACTGCCGTACGCGAACAAATCGATAGCCGATTATACAAAATGACGCATCGTTTATTCGTACTCGAAGCATAATTATACACGATGAAGAAACTTTTTCGGGCCGTATTGTCCGGAAAAGTTTTTTGTTATTTCGGCCCATATAAGCGCTGTGCATTCACCTGGGACAAGTGTCGTACATATGTTAGTCATTGTGTGAGCTCTCGCAAAAAAGAAATATAGGTGAATGGTAAAAAAAAGTATTGCATTTCTACCGAATAGATGTTATTTTTATTTTCGTTGAAAACAAAATAGGAACCAGGATTCACTCAGGACATTGAATGTTGCGAGAGATTATTCCCTCGAGAAGTGAATGACGTAGGTCCTAGCGGATGAAATTTTCAAACATTTTATTCCTAGGAAGGGGGACCGAAAGATGGAATACTCAACTTTCGGAAGACACGTTGCTGTTGATACTTGGGGAGTCGATTTTGATCTTCTCAACAATGCAGAATGGTTACAAGCTCAAATGGTAGAGGCTGCGGAGGCATGTGGAGCGACGGTGATGTCGGTTCAATCCAAGCAGTTTGAACCACAAGGTGCAACAGTGCTAGTATTATTGTCGGAAAGTCATCTCTCCATTCATACTTATCCTGAGAAGGGTTTTGCTGCTCTGGACTGTTATACTTGCGGCGAAACGGTAGATCCTCAATTGGCTATCGACTACATGATTTCCGTGCTCAAGCCGGAAACTGCTCATGCCAAGAAGCTGGTTCGGGGTATGGGCGAATTGACAGTCGAAACGCCGGTAATCAAGCAAGCTCAACTAACAAAATAAACTCGTAATGAGAATGATAACCGCGGATATAATCCGTGGTTATTTGTTTATATGCTTCCCCATACAATGTTCATGACAAGCTTGCATGCATCCGTCAGGACGGAGCTGCTTGCACCAGCATGGGCATGGGAGGAAAGCTTATGAAGCGGAAGCCGAATATAATAATATACGTGATCGTTGCTTTTTTAATCATTTGGCCGCTATATCAAATTATCGGAATGGTGCGGGGGCACTCGGAGACGGAGGACGCCGGCAAGCTCCTGTATCAGGTATCGTTGTTTCAGATGGAGCTGTTAAGCAGCTCACTGCACGATGTAGATAAAGCCAAGGATACGAATTCGCTGAATCCGCTAAGGCAAGCCGTTTACACCGCGAGCTTCACTCACGAGCATTTGGTTCAGGCTTATGGCGCGAAGAAATTGAGGCCGCTCGAAGGCTTATCTCAGCTGATGCAGTATTTGCTGCGGCTGCAGATAGGCGGACAGCGCGCCTTGAAGGGCGAGGAAGTGCAGACGTTGACCGAGAGCCGAAGGTTGTTTGAAGAGATTTATGACGCCTACGGCAAGCTGATGTCATCCGGCGGGAGTATGGTATCTTCGCAAAATAACCGGCTGGTCAAGGCGGATAAAGAGATGGTAGAGCTGCTCCGCAAGAAGCTGCTTCAATAAACTGGAATGGCAGCCGTATAAACAAGCTGAAAAATGCTGAAAATAAGGGAAATAGTGTTGATTGATAAACATCTCTTTCACATATTATACAAAAAATTTGTCGGAGAAGCTCGTCATTGTATGCTATAATGATTTCTAGATTATTGAGGAAGGCAGGTGGACACCCAATGCATATCGTAGTGGCGGGCTTGAATTATCGGACAGCACCGGTGGCGATTCGTGAGAAATTCACATTCGCCGAAAGCGACCTTGAACTGGCGTTGAAAGAGCTCAAAGAAACGAAAAGTGTAATGGAATGTGTCATTGTGGGCACCTGTAACCGGACGGAGCTTTATGTCGTAGTGGATCGGGAGCATTTGTGCGGTCATTATTTGCGCGGATTCATAGAGAAGTGGTTCGGCGTTCCGCGCGAACAATTCAACAAGCACTTGTACATTTATGAAAATGAGAAAGCAATCGATCATCTATTCCGGGTTACATGCGGACTTGATTCTATGGTTATCGGCGAAACGCAAATTTTGGGTCAAATTCGCGATTCCTTTTTACTGGCCCAGCAATCGAAAGTAACTGGGATTATGTTCAATACGCTCTTTAAACAAGCGGTCACTCTGGCGAAGCGGGCTCATACCGAGACGGGCATCGGCGATAATCCGGTATCGGTCAGCTATGCTGCGGTAGAACTAGGCAAACGGATATTTGGCAGCTATGATCATAAGAAAGTTATGATTATCGGCGCAGGGAAGATGAGCGAGCTTACCGTCAAGCATTTGTACGCCAACGGAGCGGATAAGGTCATCGTGGTGAACCGGACGTTAAGCCGCGCGCAAGAGCTGGCAGGGAAGTTCCAAGGCGTCGCGAGCTCGATGGACAATCTGCTGAAGTATCTCGAAGAAGTCGATATTGTGATCAGCTCTACCGGATCGGCGGATATCGTGCTGACCCGTGAGCAGGTTGCCGCGGTGCTGCAAAAACGGCGTTCCCGTCCGTTGTTCATGATCGATATCGCCGTGCCGCGGGATCTCGATTCGGCTATCGGCGAATTGCCGAATGTGTTTCTGTACGATATAGACAATCTGCATTCGATTGTTAACAATCACTTGGAGGAGCGCCGTAAAGCTGCGGTCGTCATTGAGAGGATGATTGATGAAGAGATGGATGCATTCGAACAATGGACCCGTACGTTGGGCGTAAGTCCTCTAATTCAAGCGCTGCAAACCAAAGCCAGTGCGATTCATGACGAGACGATGGACAGCTTGATGAAGAAGCTGCCGGATCTTGATGAACGCGAGCTGAAGGTAATCCGTAAATTAACCAAAAGCATTGTCAATCAAATGCTGCGGGATCCGGTAATCCGGATTAAAGAAATGGCAGCCGAGCGCGACGGGGAAGAAGCGTTGGACTATTTCACCAAAATTTTTGCCTTGGAAGAGCAATTGGCTGAACAAGAGCGAGCGGAGCAAGCGGCTGTCCGTCAGCAAGAAGCTACCGATGCTCATGAGCGCTGGAGGGAAGACCTGTTAACGAAAGTATCGATGCAGGCTGTCGATGCCTTGGCTAAAACGTAGTTCGGGAGAGGTGCCATGGTCGCGAAAAGCTGGTTATACGATGCCATTATTTATATATATGCCCTGAGCCTGCTGTTTTACTTCTCGGACTTTGTCGGTCCGAACCGAAGTGCGAAACGGATGGGGACAGGGTTGCTTTCTTTTGTATGGTTATTGCAAACGGTCTATTTGGTTCTTAGTATCGTGTTTCATGACCGTTCTGCAGCGTTTTCGATGTTCGAAACGCTGTTTATGCTATCCTGGCTTCTCGTAACGGTCTCGCTCGTAGTGAACCGTTTTTTTCGTATCGAGCTGTTTGTATTTCTGGTCAATATATTGGGGTTCACCGTATTGGCGCTTAACTTTTTCAGCAACCCGAAGGTTTCTCCGACATTGGATTCCTGGGAAATCAACGATGAGGTACTGTTCATTCACATCAGCTTTTCTATCGCAAGCTACGCTGCATTCGTCGTTGCTGCCGTATTCTCCGGCATGTATTTGTTTTTGCACCGGCAGCTGAAGGAGAAGAAATGGTCTAAGCTGATGCAGCGATTGCCGAGCCTGGACAAGACGGATCATTATTCCTTTGTTTCCGTTGTCATAGGAACGCCGCTTTTGATGTTCGGCATGTCGCTCGGGGTCGTATGGATCTCCTTGGAGCATGACCTGTCGCTGTTTTTCGATCCGAAGGTGATCAATTCCTGGTTCGTGCTGCTGGCTTACGTGTTTTATTTGTTTCAGAGGGTGCTGCTGAAAACACCGGGCTACAAGCTGGCGCTTTGGAATTTGGCTGCATTTTTTATCATGGCTCTCAATTTCGTATTTGCTAATTTTTACTCCTCGTTCCATCAATGGTCTTAATCGCAGAGGACGAAGAGGCGGTGAGGTTCGCGATGAAATCAAAGAATTACTATCCGTTAATGCTGGATTTGCAGGACAAGCCCTGCGTCATCATTGGCGGAGGTGCCGTGGCGGAACGGAAGGCGGAGTCGCTGATCGAAGCGGGAGCATCGGTAACCGTGATCAGTCCGGTATGTACGCACAAGCTGGTCCAGTGGGCCGAGTCCGGCGTGCTGGAAGCGGTGTATGAAACGTATCGAACGCAAATGCCGCAGGTGCAGCAGGCGGTGCTTGTTTTTGCAGCGACCGACCGGCCGGATATTAATGAGGCTGTGCGTTTGGAAGCGGAAGCGTTGGGCAAGCTGGTGAATGTGGCCGATGATGCGGAACGCAGCGGATTCATCGTCCCGGCAGCGGTAAGAAGAGGCAGGCTGCTGCTTGCCGTATCTACAGCGGGTGCGAGTCCTGCCGTTGCGAGAAAAGTAAAGCAGGAGCTGGAGCGGTCGTTCGGCGAAGAGTACGGGGAGTACCTCGAATTGTTGCAGGAGCTGCGCTTGATAGTTCAGCGCATGGTCTCCGACACCAAGTTGCGCCAAGAGATGTTCCGGCGAATGCTGGACTGGGAGCTGCTGCCCTGGATACGTTCAGGAGAGCTCCAGGCGGCCGAGAAGGATGAGCTGATCCGCCGGATCGAGCTGGAGCCGACACCCGAGACCATGGAACGGATCCGTACTTGGATCCAACATCATACATAAGCCATAAAGGTTATATAGGAACTGTATTGCATTGACTAACAGAGGAGGCGGACTGCATGCGAAAAATCGTCGTAGGCACGAGACAGAGCGCGCTGGCGCTAACGCAAACAGGACAAGTCGTGGAGCAATTGCGCGAGCTGTGCAAGCAGCTGGGGATCGAGTGCGAATTTGAATTGAAAAAGATCGTAACCAAAGGGGACCGGATCTTGGATGTCACCTTGTCGAAGGTCGGGGGCAAAGGCCTGTTCGTCAAAGAGATCGAGCAGGCGCTGTTCGACGGTGAAATCGACATGGCGGTTCACAGTATGAAGGATATGCCGGCAGAGCTTCCTGAAGGGCTCGTTGTCGGAGCGGTTCCGAGACGGGAGGATCCCCGGGATTGCTTAATCTCCAACGGGGGGCTTTCGCTTGACGAGCTTCCGCAAGGTGCCAAGGTCGGCACAAGCAGCCTGCGCAGAGCTTGCCAGCTGCAAAACCACCGCCCCGACTTGAACATCGAGTCGGTTCGAGGCAATATCGATTCGCGTCTGCGCAAGCTGGAAACCGAAGGCTTCGACGCGATCATGCTGGCAGCCGCCGGTTTACACCGGATTGGCTGGCAGGACCGCATCACCGCGTATTTATCAGCGGATGTATGTCTTCCCGCCGTCGGCCAGGGAGCTCTGTGCATCGAGTGCCGTGGCGACGATGAGTTCGTACTCGGCCTGCTAAAGCGCTACAACCATGAGCCGACCGCATTGGCGGTTGCTGCTGAGCGCAGCTTTCTTGGCAGGCTGAACGGCGGCTGCCAGGTGCCTATTGGAGCCTATGCCGTCCTTGGGGACGAAGCCGGCAATCCGGTCGTTACGCTGACCGGTATGGTAGGCTCACCTGACGGCAAGACCATGCTAAAGGAAACGATGACCGGCACGGATCCCGATCAGCTTGGCACGATGGTTGCCGATGCTTTGATCGGCAAGGGTGCTGTAGACATATTGGCCATGGTGAGGGGTTGAATCGAGTTGAGTAAAGGCGTTGTATATCTCGTAGGAGCTGGGCCAGGGGATCCCAAGCTCATTACGGTACGGGGACTGGAGGCCATCCAGCGTGCAGACGTCGTCGTGTACGACCGTCTGGCGAGTCCGCGTTTGCTTAAACATATGAAACCGGAAGCGGAGAAGATTTTCGTAGGAAAGCTTCCTGACAAGCATATGATGAAGCAAGGGGAAATCAATCAGCTGCTGGTCGATTTGGCGCTGCAGGGTAAAGTGGTTACCCGCTTGAAAGGCGGCGATCCGAGCGTATTCGGACGAGTAGGCGAAGAAGCCGAGCTGCTGGCCGATCATGATATCCCGTTCGAGATCGTTCCGGGGATTACCTCCGCGATTGCGGTTCCGGCCTATGCCGGTATTCCCGTCACCCATCGAGACTTTACTTCATCCTTTTCCATAGTAACGGGACACGAGTACCCGAACAAAACATACAGCAGCGTCAACTGGGACAATTTGTCCCAAGCATCAGGCACGCTGATCTTTCTGATGGGGGTCGCTAATCTGGAGTCTATTTGCCGTCACTTGATAGATGGAGGCAAATCTCCGGGTACCCCGGTTGCCCTGATCCGTTGGGGAACCTGGATGGAGCAGGCTACGTTAACGGGCACGTTGGACGATATCGTCGACAAGGTTAAGACCGCCAATTTTCAATCTCCGGCTGTCATTATCGTCGGGGATGTGGTCAAGCTTCGCGACAAGCTGGCTTGGTTCGAGAAGAAGCCGCTATTCGGGCGGCGCATTCTTGTAACAAGAGCCCGCAGTCAGTCCAGCAGTCTGGTACAGCAAATTGAAGAGCTGGGCGGAGAGGCGGTTGAGTTTCCGGTCATCCGCACTCAGTCTCCAACGAAGCCGGAAGCGCAGCAGGCTTTGGACCATGCGCTCGGACGGCTGGACGAGTTTGCATGGGTTATTTTCACCAGCGTCAACGGAGTCGACTACTTCTTTGAACGCATCCGGAAACATCGCATCGATATCCGCAAGCTTGGCGGTGCACGCATCGCAGCGGTCGGGCCGAAGACGGCGGACGCCTTGGAGCAGCGGGGGCTCATGGTTGACTTGCTGCCGCCTAAGTTTCAGGGGGACGACTTGCTCGCTTCCATCGAAGGCGAAATGAAAGCCGGTCAGAACGTGCTGCTCCCGACCGCCGATATTGCCAAGGCGTATATTCCTCAGCGGCTTAAAGAAATGGGACTGAACGTTACCGAAGTGGACGTGTACGAAACGGTGCCGGATACAACCGGCGGTGCGGAGGTCATTGAGCTGCTTCAGCAGCAAGCGATATCGGTAGTCACGTTCACCAGCTCATCGACGGTGTCGAACTTGCTAGTCGCTTTGAAGGAGCTTGGCGTAGAGAATCCGCTAGAGCTGCTTCAGCCATGCCAGATCGCCTGTATCGGTCCGATGACCGCTCAAACGGCAGAGGAAGCCGGCCTAACCATAGATTATGTAGCGAAGGAAGCGACGGTCGAGTCGCTCGTTCACAGCTTGTATACGCAAAAATAACATTCCATACCGAGACTATATACAGGATGAGGAGGAAACTAAGATGAGTTTTCCAATCGTTCGCAATCGCAGATTGCGCAGCTCCAACGCTTTACGCAACTTGGTAAGAGAGACAAGCCTGTCGGTTCATGATCTGATCTATCCTATTTTTGTAACGCATGGCTCTCAAGTCAAAGAAGAGATCGGCTCCATGCCGGGCGTGTATCATTTTTCGCTGGATTTGCTTGAGCAAGAATTAAAAGAAGTGACGGAGCTCGGCATCCAGGCTATTATGCTGTTTGGAGTGCCTGAACATAAAGACGCTCATGCGACATCCGCCCACGATGCGAATGGCATCGTTCAGCAGGCGACTCGCCTCATCAAACAGTGGTTCCCTGAGCTGCTTGTCATCGCCGATACGTGCCTGTGCCAATTTACCGATCATGGGCATTGCGGCGTCGTTCATTTCGACGAGAAAAAACAGCGTGCGGAAATTTTGAACGATCCTTCCCTGGAGCTGCTGGTCAAAACGGCGGTGTCCCAAGCGGAAGCGGGAGCCGACATTATCGCACCTTCCAACATGATGGACGGCTTCGTTTATGCTATCCGTCAAGGACTTGACGAGGCAGGGTACGATCAAGTGCCTATCATGTCGTACTCCGTGAAATTTGCTTCGTCCTACTACGGTCCTTTCCGTGAAGCGGCTCATTCGACTCCGAAATTCGGAGACCGCAAAACGTATCAAATGGATCCGGGCAATGCCCGCGAGGCGCTGCGTGAAGCGGAATCCGACGTCGTTGAAGGCGCGGACTTCCTGATGGTGAAGCCGGCTATGGCTTACATGGATATCATCCGTACGTTGAGAGATCAGTTCGATCTTCCACTGGTTGCGTATAACGTGAGCGGGGAATACTCGATGATCAAGGCTGCCTCCTTGCAGGGCTGGGTGGACGAAAAGTCTATCGTTATGGAAACGATGATAGGCTTCAAGCGTGCAGGCGCCGATCTGATCATCACGTATTTTGCTAAAGATATCGCCGGATGGCTTAAATAAGAGAGCAGGTTTCCTGACTTCGATCCAAATAATGGAGCTTTTCTTGCTGACTGCGGTTGGATGAAGAGCTCCTTTTTTTCGGGTGGAGACCGCTCTTGTCATACTTTTGTCGGATTCTGCGACGGGCAATCAGTTGTTAGACAATGCCAAATAGGGCATAATGTTAGTAGATCATAGGACTTACGGAAATGAGGTTAATTCAATGAGCTATAACGATGCATTCCTTAGAGCGTGTAAAAAACAAGATGTGGATACGCTGCCGGTCTGGTATATGCGCCAGGCGGGTCGTTCCGATCCGGATTATCGCAAAATCAAAGAGAAATACAGCTTGCTCGAAATTTGCAAGCAGCCTGAGCTCGCAGCGGAAGTTACGATGATGCCGGTGAAGAAGCTGGGCGTGGATGCAGCGATTTTGTATTCCGACATTATGAATCCGGTTGCTTCCATCGGGGTCGATTTTGATATCGTCAAGGACGTAGGTCCGGTTATCCACAATCCGATCCGAACGGCTGCTGATGTAGCCAGACTTCGCCCGATTCAGGTCGAGCAGGATTTATCCCATATTATTAAAACGATTGAAATTTTGGTCGCCGAGCTGAAAGTTCCGCTGATCACCTTTGCCGGAGCGCCTTTTACCATTGCCAGCTATCTGGTTGAAGGAAGACCGTCCAAATCGAAAGATTATTTACATACGAAAGCTCTAATGTACGGAAACCCTGATGTATGGTTCCAGCTGATGGATAAGCTTGGCGATATGATCATCACGTATTTGAAGGCGCAGATCGCAGCGGGCGCGAAGGCGGTTCAGCTGTTCGACAGCTGGGTGGGAGCGTTGTCCCCAAGAGATTTTCAAACGTATGTGCTGCCTACGATTACAAGAATTTTTGCCGAGCTGAACCATCTGGATCAGCCGAAAATTTACTTCCCTGGCGTTAGCTCAGGAGAGCTGCTGCCTCATTTGTCCGGTATCGAAGCGGATGTTATCGGTTTGGACTGGCGCGTGCCTATAACGGAAGGGCGCAAAAGAGTCGGGTCGCGCTTTGCGATTCAAGGGAATTTGGATCCTACCGTGCTGACCGGGCCGATGTCGCTTATTCAGGAGCAGGCTAAAGCCATCATCGATCAAGGAATTCAACAGCCGGGCTATATATTCAATCTGGGACACGGCGTGTTCCCGGAAGCGTCCATCGATAAGCTGCGTGAATTGACCGAGTTCATCCATGCATACTCGAAAGAAGCCATAGCCCAACAAAGACTAGGAAGTGGTGTCTAAAATGACAAAACAGCGAATCGGCGTCCTCGTCATGTCCTATGGAACACCGGAAAGTCTGGATCAGGTTGAGGCCTATTATACGCATATCCGCCGCGGAAATCCGCCAAGCCCCGAACAGCTGAAGGAGCTGACGGACCGTTATGACGCTATTGTGGGCGGCTTCTTCCCGCTGAGAGAAAATACGAACAAGCAAGTCCAGGCATTGGAAGACAAGCTGAATGAGAGCCATCCGGACTATACGTTCGTATGCTATCAGGGATTGAAGCACGCTTCTCCGTTCATCGAGGACGGAGTGGAGCAAATGGTCAAGGACGGCATTCAACAGGCTGTCGGCGTCGTGCTGGCGCCTCACTATTCGATTATGAGCGTTGGCGGATATATCAAGCGCGCACAGGACAAAGCCGAGGAGCTCGGAGGCATCGATATCCGCTTTGTGAAGAGCTATCATCTCCATCCTCAGCTGATCGAAGCATTATCCAGCCGGGTTACGGAAACGTTGAAGCGGTTCGGCGATACACCGAAGGACGATGTTCGCGTACTGTTCACGGCCCACAGCCTGCCGGAAAAAATATTGGAAATGAGAGATCCTTATCCGGATCAGCTCATGGCTACCTCCAAGGCGGTTGCGGAAAAAACCGGGATCGTCAACTGGCAGTTCGGATGGCAGAGCGCAGGTCAGACGGCGATGCCGTGGCTCGGACCTGACATTTTGGATGTGCTTCAGTCGTTAAGCACGGAGGAACAGGTAAAGCATGTGCTGGTTTGTCCGATCGGGTTCGTTTCCGATCATTTGGAAGTGCTCTACGATCTGGATATCGAGGCGAAGAAGGTAGCGGCGGAGCTGGGAATGCATTTGGAGCGGACACCGTCTCTTAATACCGATCCGCTGTATATGGAAACGTTAAGCGATGTAGTCTATGAGCTTTGCGGGAATAAGCAGTAATAGAGGAAGCTGCCTTGCCAATCCGTTCGATGAGAAGGACCGGCAGGGCAGCTTGACTTTCATTTCATGAAGCCGGTAATGGAGGGATTAGGCTCTTAATTTGGCTAAATCCAGCTTCATTTCATGACCCGGCATCGTAATGATTTGTTTTTCCTGGAGCTCGCGAATCACTTGGATAAGTATCGGCTTCTGAACACCGGCCATTTGAGACACTTCATCATAGTTCAAGGTCATTTTGATCGTGATGGTGCTGCCGGTGCGGATGCCGTTTTTATTGGCCAGCGTTATCAGGCTTCGAATGACTCTGCTTCTTGCATCCAAAAAGGTAAGATCGTGAACATGCTGGTTCGATTCTCTCAGCCGGGTGCTCAGCTCCTGCATGATACCTAGCGAAATGTCAAAATGAGTCTTTAACAGCGTAATGAAGTCCTGCCCCGATATCGATATCAGCACGTTGTCTTCCAGCGTCCTGGCGGTTGCGGAACGAGGCTTGCCGTCGATAAGGGACAATTCTCCGAAGCTGTCTCTGGGCTTCATTAAGGAAAGGATCTTTTCTTCTCCGGTTGAGCCTGCGGTATAAATTTTGACGGACCCGCTATGTACAATATAGAATACCGAGCCGAGCTCTTTTTCGTGAAATAGAACGGTTCCTGTTTTAAACGACTTTTTGGTGCAAATGCCGGATATCGACTCTAGCTGATTCATGTTCAATCTAGAGAATAGCGGTACCGTATGTAAGAGTTCGATCATAAAGTTTCCTCGCTTTGAAGGATGATAGGTCCGTGGTCCCGAATATTATATCTTGCTGAGTAGAGGTTTTACAAGCCATATTATGGTAAAGGATGGTTGCGAAATGAGCTTGCGCAAACGTGCGGACGAACGGTCTGCCGAAGCTTTTGCCGAGGCGAAAGAAGTCATACCTGGAGGGGTGAACAGTCCGGTACGCGCTTTTAAATCCGTGGGACTGACACCGCTGTTTATGGAACGGGGATCAGGCTCCCGGGTCTACGATATCGACGGGAATGAGTTCATTGATTATATCGGCTCCTGGGGTCCCTTGATCGTCGGACATTCCCATCCTGACGTCGTGGAGGCCATTAAGAAGACGGCGGAGAGCGGATCCAGCTATGGGGCTCCGACGTTGCTGGAAACGAAGATGGCGAAGCTCGTCATCGAGCGTGTTCCATCCATTGAAATGGTACGTATGGTGAATTCCGGTACGGAAGCGACCATGAGTGCTCTGCGGCTGGCAAGGGGCTATACGAAGAGACAAAAAATATTGAAGTTCGAAGGCTGCTATCATGGGCACGCGGATTCGCTGCTGATCAAGGCCGGTTCCGGCGTTGCGACGTTGGGGCTTCCCGACAGTCCGGGAGTACCCGAGAGCGTAGCGGTTAACACGATCACTGTGCCTTACAACGATCTTGAATCGGTTAAGCTGGCATTTGAAAAATTCGGCGAAGAAATCGCCGCAATCATCGTGGAGCCTATAGGCGGCAACATGGGTGTCGTGCCGCCGCTTCCCGGTTTCTTGCAGGGCTTGCGTGATGTAACGACCCGTTACGGCAGCTTGCTCATATTTGACGAGGTTATGACCGGCTTCCGGGTCGGATTGCACAGCGCGCAGGGGCTGTACGGCATTGATCCGGACCTTACCTGTTTAGGCAAAATCATTGGCGGAGGATTGCCGGTAGGCGCCTACGGCGGTAAGCGGGTTATCATGGAGCACATGGCTCCGAGCGGCCCGATTTACCAAGCCGGCACCTTGTCGGGCAACCCGCTGGCTATGGCTGCGGGATACACGACGCTTCAGCTTTTGGGACAGCCGGGCGTATATGAAGAGCTGGAACGGAAAGCGGCTCGTCTGGAAGAAGGCTTCACGGCGAATGCCCGTGAATTAGGCATCGCCAGCACGATCAACCGGGTCGGTTCGATGATTTGTCCGTTCTTTACGGATCAACAAGTTATCAATTATGAAACGGCCAAGACGTCCGATCTGGGACGCTTCAACCGTTACTTCGGCTCCTTGCTCGATTTGGGCGTAAGCATCGCCCCATCCCAATTCGAGGGTATGTTCGTATCAACGGCACATACCGACGAGGATATTGAAGCTACCATTGCTGCGCACTACGAAGCGTTGAAAAGGCTGTAGGCTATAAAATAGAGAGGCGGATGTTCGCTGCATGCGGGCATCTGCCTCTCTTTGTTTAAAGGCTGCTCTGGCAAAAGAAAACGCCCCTCGGTGAGAGGGGCGACGCTTACCTATGTAACACCTGGTCGACTTGGTTTGTTAGACGACGGTATTCAAGAGAATCTATTGCTGCTGGCCGCCGGTACCGCTTCCTGCTGCAGGGGTCGGCGTCGGCTTTGGAGTCGGAGTTCCTAGTGCATCAGGAGTGTTTCCTGATGCACCAGGCGCTCCGGCTGAGCCTCCGTTGTTGGCTTTCGGCGGCTGGGAGGTACCGTTGTTCCCGTTCTGCGGTTCGTTACCCGGCTTAGGGGTCGGGGTCGCAGAAGGAGTCGTTATCGGCGTTGATGTCGGTGTAGGCGAAGGTGTCGGTTTCGGCGTCGGCGTTGCTGCACCTTCATTGCCGGTTGTGTTACCGCCCGTCGAAGGCTTATTCGGATCCGGCGTACTGTTGCCCGAACCATTGTTGTGCCCCGGCGTAGGTGATGGTGTCGGTGTCGGCTTCGGTGTCGATCCCTTATCCGATGACTCTTTCGTATCGGAATCATTGCTGCCGGTTGTTCCCTTGGAACCGTTCGTTCCGGTATCCGTCTTTTTCGGTGGCGGCGTTGGTGTAGGTGTCGACGTAGGCGTCGGATTGTTTTTCTGCTTCGCCTTTAGCTCAGCCTGCTCTCTCAGGAAATCAGGGTGGTCGTAAGAGCCGCCGGCATCAATCTTGTCTACGCCGTCCCATACCCGGTTGGCGACCGCGCTATCGGGATCGTCATACACGAGAAAAGCGGACGGCAATCGGCGTTCGCCGTATCGGCTGGACGGCTTGGTGACGACTTCGCCGTTCACAACCAGCTCCGAGGAGGCGCCGCCATCCAGGAAGCCGGCATTGACTACATCATCTTCCAGGAACATATCCTGAATTTCTTTTAACGTTGCGCCTACGCTGTGCACCTGTCTTCCGTCTACGACGATAAAAATGACCGTACCGTCGGCCTTTTGGCCAACCGCCGTCCGTGGAGCGCGGCTATTGTCGTTGATAGGAAGCGGCTTTCCGTTGGCGATAACGCGCGGATAGAAGGATGCAGCCTCGGAAATCCCCATTTCTTCCAATTCAAACATATCATATTTACCGATTACGAGAGTTCCGTCTTTGGTAAAGCCGACGATATGCTGCTTAACGCTGCCGTCTTGGTCCGTGAAGATGATGTCCCCGCCGGAAATAATGGCGCCGATGGCGGCAAAGCCGTTGCCGAGCCCCTCCGGATCGGTGAATCCTCCCGCATTGACACCGGCAACAGCGCCGGTTCTTTTGACCATGGAGCTGATGCGCTCTCCTTCGCCGGACTTTTCGGGAGTCATAATGCGAATCGACTTCGGATCGAATACATACATCCGTTTGCCTTTCCACAGCTTGCTGGAGATGTCCTCGACTTTGATCAGCTCATCGATCGATCTGTTCTTGCGGGTGGCGACAGGCTTGATAAGATTCATATTTTGTTTCTCGAGAGCATTCTCTTCCACGTTTGCATGGAGCTGCCTTACCAGATCGTCCCTTTTTTCCGGACCGACGAACATCCATGCCCAATCCCGATGCTGCGTAATGATAACCGTTTGGGCCATCCAAATGCGAATTTCCGTTCCGGGGCCGGTCAGAAACAAAAAGCTCGATGTTAGAAAAGTAAGAAGTGCGATCATCATTAATAACTTCTTAAGCAAGCTCCAATTGCGGAGCTGCTGTGCGGTCGACTCGAACCATTGTACGGCAGTGCTCACTTGGTTCACTCCTGTTATAAAAATAAAAAGCATTCACGTTTGCAACAGTGCACGTTCCCATGCCATCTCGATTTGTCGGGCAATTAGAACCTGGACATAACTCTATTATTCTACCATACTCTCTATCGATTGGATAGCAACAGAACGGGCTGAAAGTCTTATAAACTTTGAGCTTGCACGGACATTTTGCTACAATTGAGAGCAATGTAAAAACGCAAGTTGGAGAAGGGGCATATACGCAATGATTCCTTGGCAGAGAAAAGGGGAATGGCTGGAATTGAGACTTCCGCAACCGCTCGAATCGGAGTACGAGATTAAGCGGTACCTTCGCCTTTCGGACAAATATATCGGAGCTTTGATCAAAACCGGCGGATTTTCCATGAAAAGCGTCCGGGTGCGGCTGCGCTTATTTCCTAATGAACCGCTACACTATATGTCGAATTGGATGCCTGTAGAAGTGCTGTATGAGGATGATTTTTGTCTCGTTGTCCACAAGCCGGCAGGGATGAAGGTGCACGGCGAAGGGGGAGGCCCTAGTAAAGAGCCCACGCTGTCGGATGCGGTGGCTGCATATTACGAAGCCAGCGGGCAGCAGTGCAAGGTCCGGCACATTCATCGTCTGGATGAGGATACGACCGGCCCCGTGCTGTACGCGAAGTATGAATGGCCGCAGCTTGTACTGGACGAAGCGATGAGAGAGAAGAGGATCGATCGGCGCTATGCGGCTATCGTACAAGGGCGTCTTCCGTCGAAAGCCGGTACCATCGACGCTCCTATCGGCCGGGATCGGCATCATGCATCAAGAAGGCGGGTGTCGCCGACCGGGGAGAGGGCGGTTACGCATTATGAGGTCTTGGAGCAATGGCGGGATGCAGCTCTCGTCGCACTTCGGCTGGAAACGGGGCGGACGCACCAGATCCGGGTCCACCTGAGCCATCTCGGTGCTCCGATTTGGGGCGATGCGCTGTACGGCGGAAAGCGGGAGCTTATCGGCCGGCAGGCATTACACGGGGAACGGCTGCTCTGGGATCACCCGCTTACAGGCGAGAAGCTGGACATTGGCTGTCCTTGGCCAGCCGATATGACCAGCCTATATGAAGCTGTGAAAAAAATATAGTCATGCTCCTCCCACGCAAACCATATAATTCTATAGACAAGTGAAACTGACCATCTGCACGATGCGGTTTGCGAGACTAGTTTTACGAAAGGGAGGGCAATACATTGGCTGAACAGCAAAGCGGATTACGATTTGATATCTATGAGCGGGTGCATTTGTCGGAGGGCGTGGCAGGGATCAAGGAATTGGAGGGCGTGGAGCTCGTACCTCACATCCAGGTGCTCCCTTACGGAGAACAAGCATTGTTACGAGGTAATTTGCTCTTATCCGGGACGTATGTGGACGAACAGGACGCAGCGAACCGAACGTTGGAGCATCTCATTCCAGTGGAAATAACGCTTCCCATGAATCGCGTTCACCGGATGGAGGATATTGCAGTCGAGATTGAAAATTTCGATGTGGAGCTGCTCTCCACAAGAAGTTTGAATATTACCGGCGTTTTATCACTAAACGGACTGGAAGCCATTTCCTCTTTTGCCGGAGATAGCTGGCAGCAGGCGGAGGATGAGGTTGTTTTCGTCCATGAAAACAGAGAGCAGCAGCTTCCGGAAGAAGTGACGTTTGCGGCGGCGGAGCCAAACTTTCAACCGAAAGACCCATGGGCATCTCCAGCCTTGGCCTATGCCGCAGCCAATCCTCTCCCGGATTCAGAAGCGGCTGAACCGAATGTTTCGGAGGAGCGTCACGAATCATGGACAGCGGCGGAAAGCGGCTCGCTTGCTGCTGTGAACGCCTCGGAGTCAGCTTCGGATGAAGCAGAGAATGAATCCGAAGAAGCAGCAGAGACGAGCGGTACCGCCGAGACATCGGCTTTCCAGGCTGAAGCGTCTGAAACCGTGACTGCCGAAGATAAGAAAGAGATGAAAATCGCGTTTGGCAAAAAGAACGAAGATACGTCTCCGAAGCCTATCGGACTGACCACCTTGCTCCAAAGCGCAGTCTCTTCCAAAGTAGAGACGCGTCCGGAGGATGCTGAGCCGGCGCCGGAGAGCGACAAGTCCGAGAAGCTGGAGTGGAAGAGGCTTCTGAGCGGACCTAAGCATGAGCAGAAGGAATTCAAGCGTCTGCGCCTGTGCATCGTACAGAAGGAAGAGACTCTCGAATCCATTGCGAAGCGTTATGATTTGAACCCGCGTGAGATCGCGCTGTTCAACCGTCTCGGTGAAAGCGACCTGTCGGAAGGGCAGATCGTCTATATACCGAAATAAAGCTGCTGCGTTTATTCAGCGGCAAAATAAACGCCGTCTACACCTCGAGCTGCCCGTTTTCCGGGTTTGATCGGGGTGTTTTTTGGTTATAATGAGGACATCAGCTTGTTATTAGGCATCAATCGTATTGACTCTGCGTGCAATGTTGTTTATCATAGGAATGATTACACATGTTAACAACTTGGAAAGGGAATAGTAGGCAGCCAACCCTTCAGAGAGCGGAATTGTTTCGCTGAAAGATTCCGCAGGATGTAACTGACCGAAGTCGCCCCGGAGTTGCAATGTTCAAGGTATCGATGACGCGGATACACGTAGACATTGCCGGCTGCAGCCGTTATCTGTTGAGTGCCGCATAGCGCCGTTGCATTATAACGCACACCTTCCGGTTTGGACCGGAGGGGAGCAGGGATAACAACGCACTTTTGCGGAATAAAGGTGGTACCACGGAAGATAATCCTTTCGTCCTTTGCGACGGAAGGATTTTTTTATTTGGAGCAAGCATGTTCTGTTCCTGCATGTAGCCGGAGACGCCCCGAAGCAATCTCCTCATTCTTGTCGAACTTATTGGAGAGTAACGGCGACGTTTCCATTCTTAATCAATTGGGAGGTCCATAGCCATGGAAGAAACAAAAACAACGCAAACGCAAGCGACGACTTCGATGCCAACCACTTACGATCCGAAAGAAGCGGAGCGCAAATGGTACGATTATTGGCTGAAAGGCGAATTTTTCAAAGCAGGTCAGCGCCAGGACGCTGAAACTTATACAATCGTTATCCCGCCGCCGAACGTTACGGGAATGCTTCATATCGGTCATGCTCTGGATTGCACGCTGCAGGATATCGTAATCCGCACCAAACGGATGCAAGGGTACGACGCGCTGTGGTTGCCTGGCTCCGACCATGCCGGGATCGCTACGCAAACCAGAGTCGAGCAGAAGCTGCGCGAGGAAGGCGTAACGCGCTATGATCTGGGCCGCGAGAAATTTCTCGAAAAAGTATGGGAGTGGAAGGAGCATTACGCGGAATCGATTCACCAGCAATGGGCAAAAATGGGTTTCTCGCTCGACTATTCCCGCGAACGGTTTACACTCGACGAAGGATTGTCCAAAGCGGTTCGCCACGTGTTCGTGACGCTCTATGAAAAAGGCTTGATCTACCGCGGAAACTATATTATTAACTGGGATCCGGCAGCCCGCACGGCGCTTTCGGATATCGAGGTGGAATATAAAGAAGTTCAGGGGCACTTGTATCATTTGCGCTATCCGGTCAAAGACAGCAGCGAATCTATCGTAGTGGCGACAACCAGACCGGAAACGATGCTGGGCGATACAGCCGTTGCGGTACATCCGGAGGACGAACGATATAAGCACCTGATTGGCACAATGCTCGTATTGCCGATCATCGGCCGTGAAATCCCTATCGTTGCCGACGAGTACGTTGAGAAGGATTTCGGAAGCGGCGCCGTAAAGATTACTCCTGCGCACGATCCGAACGACTTTGAGGTAGGCAAACGCCATGATCTGCCGCAAGTACTGGTCATGGATGAAACGGGCAAAATGAATGAAAATGCAGGCAAATACAACGGCATGGACCGTTTTGACTGCCGCAAGCAAATTGTGGCTGACATGAAAGAGCTCGGCGTTCTCGTGAAAATCGAGGATCACGTGCATCAGGTAGGCCATAGCGAGCGCAGCGGTGCTGTCGTTGAGCCGTATTTGTCCACACAATGGTTCGTTAAAATGAAGCCGTTGGCCGATCAGGCGATTGCTGCTCAGAAATCCGAGGGTCGCGCCAACTTTATTCCGGACCGCTTCGAGAAAACATACCTGCACTGGATCGAGAACATTCGCGACTGGTGTATTTCCCGTCAGCTTTGGTGGGGACACCGCATTCCGGCATGGTACTGCGACGATTGCAATGCTATGCACGTATCCATGACGGACTTGTCAACATGCTCCTGCGGCAGCACGAACCTTCGTCAGGACAACGATGTGCTGGATACCTGGTTCAGCTCCGCACTGTGGCCGTTTTCCACGCTGGGCTGGCCGGAAGAAACCGAGGATATGAAACGGTTCTACCCTACAAGCCTGCTTGTAACCGGATATGATATTATCCCATTCTGGGTATCGAGAATGATCTTCACCGGACTGGAGTTTACCGGCCAAATGCCGTTCAAGGACGTTCTCATCCACGGTCTGGTTCGCGCAGCTGATGGACAAAAAATGTCCAAGTCGCTAGGCAACGGGGTCGACCCTCTGGAAGTCATCGAGAAATATGGCGCGGATGCGATGCGCTTCATGCTGTCCACCGGCTCCACACCTGGTCAAGACCTGCGTTTCCGCTGGGAGAAGGTCGAACAGGCACGCAATTTTGCCAATAAGATCTGGAACGCATCCCGCTTCGTGCTTATGAACTTGGGCGATTTCCAAGCGAAGGATATCGATCTTAGCGGACCTCTCGGAACGGCGGATCGCTGGATACTGCACCGCCTGAACGAAACGGTTCGCGAAGTAACGCGTCTTATCGATTCCTATGAGTTCGGGGAAACCGGACGTGTCCTGTACGACTTTATTTGGGATGACCTGTGCGACTGGTATATCGAGTTCAGCAAGCTGTCCTTGTATGGAACCGACGAAGAAGCGAAGAAAACGACGAAGTCCGTCCTGGCCTACGTACTGGACCGCACTCAGCGTTTGATTCACCCGTTCATGCCGTTTATTTCCGAAGAAATCTGGCAGCACTTGCCGCATGAAGGCGACACGATTACATTGGCCGAGTGGCCGAAATATGAAGCCCGTTTTGAAGCGGCGGACGCTGTTGGCGAAATGGGAATGCTGATGGATATTATCCGCACCGTTCGCAATATCCGAGCGGAAGTGAACGTGCCGATGAGCAAAAAGATCGAGCTGCTGGTCAAGCCGGCCGGAGACGATGCGCACGCGATTTTGAAACGGAACGAAGAGTACGTTCAACGTTTCTGTAACACGGCGCTGCTTGAAATCAGCCTGAGCGTGGCTACTCCGGACAAAGCGATGACCGGTATCGTAACCGGAGCGGACCTGTATTTGCCGCTGGCGGGATTGATCGATATTTCCCAAGAGGTGGCACGCTTGGAGAAGGAGCTTCAAACCCTTCACGGAGAGGTGGAACGGATCGAGAAGAAGCTTGGCAACGAAGGCTTCATTGCGAAAGCTCCGGCCAAAGTCATCGACGAGGAAAAAGCGAAGCTGGCCGATTACGCTGACAAGCGGGATAAAGTCAACGCCCGTTTGGCAGAGCTGAAAGGGTGAGCACGATGAGCGATACGAGAGCGCAACTAAACGAAGCCGCAGCAGGCGCATTCCAAACCGCAGCGGAGGCGATCGATTGGATCGTTCATTTAATTCCTTTCGGCATTAAGCCGGGTCTCAAACGGATGGAGCAGCTCATGGAGCTGCTCGATCATCCGGAACGCCGCCTGAAGTTCATTCATGTGGCAGGGACGAACGGCAAAGGCTCGGTATGCGCGTACCTGACCGAGGTGCTGAAGCAGAGCGGATACGATGTAGGAACGTTCACTTCACCTTATATACAGAAATACACGGATCGGATTCGGCTGAACGGCGAAAATATCGCTGATGAAGATTTGCTTCGAGTTGTTAACAAAATCAAACCGCTGGTTGATGAGGTGGCTGCTTCCGATCTGGGGCAGCCTACCATGTTCGAAGTGTCCACTGCGGTTGCCATAGAATATTTTGCCCATGTAGCCTATCCGGATTTTGTCGTATGGGAGACGGGAATGGGGGGCAGACTCGATTCTACCAATGTCGTTACGCCTCTAGTATCGGTCATTACGAATATCGGTCACGATCATATGGAAATATTGGGAGATACGATAGAAAAAGTAGCTGCGGAGAAGGCGGGCATTATCAAAGCCGGCGTCCCGGTAGTCACAGCGGTTAATCAGCCGGAAGCGCTGGAAGTGATCGAGCAAACGGCCAAGGGCAAGAACAGCACGCTGTATAGCAACGACCGCCAGTTCCGCTATGAGCTGGTAGCATCGGCGGAAGACGAGCAGACGTTCAACTTTTACAGTCCGTTCCGCAACATCCCGAAGGTAGGCATCAGCTTGAACGGCAGCCACCAGCTGCAAAACGCAGCCGTAGCCTTGATGGCGATTGAGCTGCTGCGCCAATATTACGCTTTGATCGTAGAGGATGACGTGCTGCTGCAGGCGATGCGGGATACGAAATGGGCAGGACGGCTGGAGATGATCTCGAGCTCTCCGCGCATTTTGATCGACGGGGCGCATAATCCTGAAGGAGGGGCTGTACTAGCACAGGCACTCCGCGAAACTTACACATACAATAAACTACATTTTGTAATGGGTATGCTATCGACAAAGAATCATTCCGAATATTTGCGGCATATACTACCACTGGTGGATACCCTCATCCTTACCGAGCCGGATTGGCATAAAAAAGAGGATGCTGCCAAGCTAGCCGAGCTGGCCAGAACGCTTTGTCAGGAGATCGATCGTAAGAACGTGGACGTGATCGTGGAACCGGATTGGAAGGCGGCGCTGGAGCTGGTCAAAAGCAGAACGGCACAAGACGATTTGGCCGTAGTTTCCGGCACGTTATATTTGATAGGCGATGTGCGTTCCTGGATCTTACATCAATCCGATTCTGAAAAAGGCTGGTGAGAGCAGCGTGAATACATCTGAGCGTATCCATTTTATCGGTATCGGCGGGTATGGCATGAGTGCCATTGCCAAGGTGATGCTGGAAATGGGTTACCAAGTTTCGGGATCCGATTTGGCCCGGCAGGAGCTGACGGAGAAGCTGGCGGCTAAAGGAGCTCAAGTATTTATCGGCCATGAAGCCGAGCATGTCAAAGGGGCTGACGTCGTCGTCTATTCGACGGCTTTGTCCAAGGATAACGTGGAAATGGCCGCAGCGGAGCAATTGAACATTCCTATTCTTCACCGCTCCCAAATGCTCGGCAGGCTCATGAACGCCAAGAAGGGCATCGCGGTAGCGGGTGCTCACGGCAAAACGACGACGTCGTCGATGATTGCTCTGGTGCTGGAGCAGTGCGAGAAGGATCCGACGTATATTATCGGCGGAGAGATTATGAATGTGGGCAGCAACGCCAAGGCGGGACAAGGGGACTGGGTAGTAGCGGAAGCGGACGAGAGCGACGGCTCTTTCCTGCAGTATCATCCGTATATCGCCCTTGTCAATAACATTGAAGCGGATCATTTGGAAAACTACAACGGCGATTTTGAAAACTTGAAAAAGGCTTACGCCCAATTTTTAAGCCAAGTCAAAGCCGACGGCAAAGCGGTAGTATGCAAGGATGACTCTTATTTGCGTGAGCTTATTCCTACGATTCAAAGCGAAGTCATTACTTACGGCATTGAGAACGATGCCGATTATATAGCCCGCAACATCGATTTGGGTGACCGGAAGGTGCACTTCGAGGTCGTGAGTAAGGGTGTTCTGCTGGGTACCATCGGCTTGTCCGTACCTGGAAGGCATAACGTCTACAATGCGCTTGCAACGCTGATTACTTGCATGGAAGCGGGGCTGACGTTCCAGCAGGTAGCGGACGCGATCATCGATTTTCGCGGTGCGAAACGGCGGTTTCAAGTGCTCGGCGAAGTGGACGATATTCTCGTCATTGACGATTATGCTCATCACCCGACCGAGATTGAAGCCACGATCAGCGCAGCCAAATCGACAGGTAAGAAGATTATCGCCGTATTTCAGCCGCAGCGCTACACGCGCACGTACTTCCTGTTCGAGCAATTCAGCAGGGCATTCTCCGAAGCCGACGAGGTCATCATTACGGACATTTATTCTCCGGCGGGAGAGAAGCGGATCGAGGGGATATCCTCGGATAAGCTCGTAGAGCTGATTCGTCAGAACAGCAATGCGAATGTCCGCTACATTCCGACCAAGGAAGAAGTGCAGGCGGATTTGCTCGCTCGTGTGAAAAAAGGCGATCTGATCATCACGATGGGAGCAGGGGATATTTGGAAGGCAGCGGACGGATTGGCCAAAGCTCTCAAAGCCCGTGCGGGACTTTAATAGCAAAGAATGATAAAAGAACTGTGTGCAGATAAGGAGCTATCCGTTCTGGCGCGGTTCTTTTTCAGATACATAAGATTCGCTTGCAGTAGCAGTAGAAACCTGGACTAGCCGTACCTTCTCGCTACCTCAGTGTTCCGCATCTCTGTATTGACAATGATAATGATAACTATTATCATTTGAATGGAATATAGGGAGAGAAGGGAAGGCTTATGAAGAAGATCAAATACTGCTGCCGCAATTTTAAGCATGGCTCCAAGAGCGTATACAAGACGATGAAAAAGATGTTTCCCGATATTAAGCAAAAGAAGAAGGACTGCTTGGGAGAATGCAAGCTGTGCTCGAAGACCTGTATGGTCATGATAGGGAAGTCGAAAGTCGTCTGTGCGTCTTCAGCCGATAAGCTGTATGACGAGCTCTTGGATTTGATCGGGTAAATCTTCAGGGCATCTACAGATCGTACCTACATACGGGAAAGGTTGTGTTTTTGTGTTAAACGATGCATTAAGCCAAGCTCTCAACGAACAAATGAACTTCGAATTCTATTCCTCCCACGTCTATTTGGCTATGGCAGCGTACTGCTCCGGTGAAAGCCTGGACGGATTCGCAAATTTCTTTATCGTTCAGGCGGAAGAAGAACGGTTTCACGCGATGAAAATTTACAAATATCTGAACGACCGGGGAAGAAGAGCCACGCTTAGCGGCATGGAACACCCGAACAATGAGTATAAATCGGTGCTCGATGTATTCGAGCATGCCTAACATCATGAGCAAATCGTTACCAAACGGATTTACGATTTGTCCGATATTGCGTTGAACGACCGCGAACATGCGACGATCCATTTCTTGAAATGGTTTATCGATGAGCAGGTGGAGGAAGAAGCGATGTTCGACAGCATCGTGCAGAAGCTGAAACGGATCGATAAGGACAGCAACGCCTTCTTCATGCTGGATACCGAATTCTCCCAGCGCGTATTTACACCTCCGGCTAACTAAAATTCCGGTTTTACAGCCATGCAGCTGATACAGCTTGTTCTAATCGTCTACTCTCTCTCATAGTCTAGTAATACGATAATTGGACAAAGGGAGAGAAGTAGAATGAACAACAAAATGACCTTTCGATTTGATCATAGCCAGGGACGCAAACGCGGATCGGAACGGTCCGTGAAGGAAGAATCCAAGGTGATCCCGCTTCACGTCGACGAATACAAGGTGGTCGAGCCGCCGGCCAAGGACGACGATGCGATACTGATTAAAGAATGGGCTACGCCAAGCATGCAGGAGACGCCGGCGCCGGCGGCGGACGATACGAATGGTTCCAAGCAGCCGGCAAAACCGGTGCTCGTCGACGCCCAGCCGTTAAATCTGTATACGACGGATTACGGCGGCTGGCAGAGCTCTTTTGATACGGAAACGAACCGGGTGGAACGAATCATTCGTGAATCGGGCGGACGGAATACGGATATGGAAACCGGCTACATGCGTCAGCCGGACGAGCAAGATTCCCGCGATCCGCACCGCGACGAGCCGACGGAGCCGTTAAGGGATCACCGGTGGTACGTTCCGGAGGAGCCTGTCTACATAACGCATCCGAGAAAGCCTGCCACCTCGTGGATCAAAATTGCAACGTCGGTAGCGGGAGCTATCGTAACGGGCATCGCATTCGGTTTCTTCGTGCTCTCGATGTTCTCTTCGGATTCTACGGACAAAGGCAGCAACGTCGTGCCTCCGGGCCAGAACAGCACGGCGGGAACGGCGCAGACGCAGGGTGCGGTGTCCGGACAGCAAGGCGCCAATGCAGGTGTTGCAGCTCCGGTGACGGCCCAGTCGGGAACAGCGGCAGCCAGTGCGGTGAATATTCCGGCCAAAACGTACAGCTTCTTGCAAGGCGGCGTATTCAGCACGGTCCAAAGCGCAGACGCGGCGATTGCCGATTTGAAGAAAAAAGGCTTCACCGGTGTGCGTGACAGCACCGACAAATTCCCTGTGTATGTAGGGATGACCATGACTCGCGACGAAGCGCTCGGGTTAACGGAGAAGTTCAAGCAAAGCAATGTCGAGGTACTCGTAAAAAATGTGGAGCTGCCAGCCGTTACCAAAATGAAATGGAACGGGAAGGCGTCCGATGCACTCCCTAACTATATTGCTCAGGGCGACAAGCTGCTGCAGTCGATGACACCCTTGACCGTTCAGCAATTGTCGGTCTCAAAGCCTGCTGCGCTGGATGCAGCGGCGTTGCAGTCGGTCAAGACGGCCCATCAGACATGGACCGGTCTCTCCTCGGCAGCGTCCGAAGGGCTCGCGGAAGACGCAAAGGCGGCGATTCAGAAGATGAATCAGGCCATGAATACGGCTGTCGTCTCCTTGGACGAATTTAAGAAAAATGCCGCACCGTCGCTGATGTGGCAGGCTCAAAGCTCGCTGATGCAGTTTGTGGTGGCGGAAAAAGAGCTGCGCAAAGCGATTTCGGTGCAATAGCAATATCGCGCGCGCATTGCGCGCAATATACAAGAAAGCCTGGTGGTCCTCCACCAGGCTTTTTCTTTTGCAAAAAAACCGGCGAATCGCCGGCAGCTCTAAGGCTGGCGATTCGCCGGTTTGCTTTGTACATAGCGGTCGAGCAGCGCCGCCGCATCACCTCTCGCCATGCGGCGGTCCGGCATAAACCGGTCCGCCGTCATGCCGTCAATCCAGCCTGATTGCTTCAGGCTGGCGATGGCCCGTGCCGACCAGGCGTCGGTCGGCACATCCTTGAACGGCTGCTGCGCTGGCGCAGCCGAATTGCTTGCCAGCGGCAGCGCCAGCCGCTGGAACATCGCCGCCACCTCGGCGCGCGTTACGGGCCGGTCGGGACGAAGCGTCCCGTCCTCGTACCCGTTCAGCACGCCTGCGGCGACGGCTTCGGCCAAGGTCGCGCCAGCCCAATGGCCGGCCGGCACGTCCTTGAAGGCAGCGGCGGTCTTAGGGGCGCAAACCGCCCCGCCGCCGTATACCCCTCCGGCAACCGAAGCGCTCTCGCACTTGCCGGCGGCTGCAGCAGACTGGTCCTTCGACAAGTCGAAGACACGGTCCAGCAGCGTAACCCACTCCGCTCGCGTCAGCTCGCGGTCCGGCTGAAACAGCTTGCCGACGCCGTCGATAATCCCCTGCGTCTTCAGCCTCAAGATCGCCTCGCGCGCCCAGTGTCCGCGAATGTCGGTGAATACCTCCGCCTGCGAGTCCGGCGGCAGGTAAGCCTCAATGCCCTGCTGGATCGCCTTCGCCATTTGCGTTCTGACACTGTCGTTCGCAAGCAGCTCGGCATCCTTCGCATTGGACAAGAAGGCCGTTTCCACGAGGATGCTCGGAATCGTGCCCATTCGCACGACGTAGACCGAGCTTTCCATAAGTCCGAGATTAGTGGAGCCGGTAGACTGAACGAACTTGTCCAGTACGGTTTGCGCCAGCAAGCGGCTTTGCGGCGTCAATGCCGCCATCTCCGGGCTGGCGGGATAATCCGCTTGGGGAAAAGCGTTGTCGTAATAAAGCACCATAGCTCCTCTTGAATTCGGATTCGAGTAAGAGTTCGCATGGACCGAGACGAACAGTTCGGCATTTTGGGCGTTCGTGAACGCTACCCGATCGCTGAGCGACACATAAGTGTCGTCGGTTCGGGACATAGCGACCTCGTAGCCGCTTTGAACAAGCATATCTTTTAGTTTGCGTGCGATATCCAGGTTTACGGTTTTTTCTTGGAGTCCATTGACTCCGATAGCTCCAGGGTCCGAGCCGCCATGGCCGGCATCCACGACTATTTTGGCCGCCATGGATGAGGATGGAAAAGCTATCAGCATTGCTAGGATGAACATCATGATGGTATAAAGCCGGCGCATCGAAACAAATCCCTCCTCAGGTTATTGTACAAGCCTCCGATGTGTGTTGTAAGCAGGTAACATTCTCCAAATGTGTGCTATAATACGAGTTGTGTTATCTACGGATCAATACTTTGGGCAGAGGAATGGGACTATCATGAAAAAAAATACATTTACTTTTATTTTATTGCTTATCCTAGGACTAGTAGCGGGAGCGCTGGTAGGTCAGCTGTTAGCTCCGGTGCCTGCGCTGTCGTTTTTGACGAAAACCGTCCAGCTGGTCTGGCAGCCGAAAGCCGACCTGCTTGTGCTGAAATATGATCTTCACATCGAATTGAAGCTGAGCTTGATCAGCTTGCTCGGGCTTGCGGCATCGTTCTGGCTTTATCGGAAGCTGTAGCGCGAAGCTTGTCGAAATTTGCAAACAATGCATCCATACTATTCGGAATAAGGAGATTGTATATGACGATCACTATGCAAAAAAAACTGATTTTGGCTTCTTCATCGCCAAGAAGGCAAGAGCTGATAGCCTCGCTTCGGCTGCCTTTCGAAATCAAGGTTAGCGATGTAAGCGAAGATACCGAGCCGGGTCTTAGTCCTGCGGAGGTCGTGGAACAATTATCCAGTCGCAAAGCGGCGGCTGTGTGCGAAATGTATAAGGAGCAGCAGCGAAATGACGGAATCGTCATCGGATCGGATACGATTGTTGTGCTGAACGGGGAAATTCTCGGCAAACCGAAGGATAAAGCGGATGCGTTCCGGATGCTGAACGGACTTCAGGGCAGGGAGCATTACGTATATTCAGGCGTTGCGTGCATCGATTTAAGTACGGGGAAGCAGATCGTATCTCATCAGGTTACATTAGTTTACATGAAGCCGTTGACGAAGACCCAGATTGAGCGTTATATTGATACGGGCGAACCGATGGACAAGGCCGGCTCTTATGGGATCCAGGGACTGGGAGCGACGATTGTCGAGCGGATCGAAGGCGATTATTTCAATGTCGTGGGGCTTCCCGTGTCGCTGCTGAGCGACCTGCTGCAGCAGTTTGGCATTGCTGTTATTTGAGTTCCTGTCATGATATAATTAGGGTTCAACAACTTTTATAAGAAAGAGGGGAATGAATGGAATCGCCCAATTTGACATTGCGCGATGTCCCAAACGAAGAACGACCTAGAGAACGCATGATGCAGTATGGGGCTCAAGCATTAAATAACGCGGAATTGTTAGCTATTCTACTCCGCACTGGAACGGTTCAGGAATCGGCTGTACGTTTGGCCGAGCGTCTGCTGAGTCAATCCGGCGGGCTGCGGAGTCTTGTCGATATGAGCCTGCAGCAGCTAACCGAAATCAAAGGGATCGGTGCGGCCAAAGCGCTGCAGATCCAGGCTGGAATCGAGCTTGGCCGAAGGCTGGCGCGAAGCGGGACGAAGGAGACGGTAACGGTTCGTTCTCCCGAGGATGTATCCAGTTTGCTGATGGAGGACATGCGTTATTTGCAAAAAGAGCATTTTGTATGCTTGTTTTTAAATACTAAAAATCACGTCATAGGTCAGGAAACGCTGTCAATGGGAAGCTTGAACGCGTCGATCGTTCACCCGAGGGAAGTATTTCTTGCGGCGATCAAACGGAGCAGCGCCTCCATTATTTGCGTTCACAACCACCCGAGCGGCGATCCGACCCCAAGCTCCGAGGATATTCAAATGACGCAGCGTCTCGTCGAAGCAGGCGATATTATAGGTATCGATGTGCTTGATCATATCGTGATCGGAGACCGGACGTACATAAGTTTGAAGGAGCAAGGCTTGATGTAATATAATCGGAATATAGCAGTTGATTCTTTATAGAGCATGCTTTTTCCGGTGATATATAGGACTTAAAAGAATGTGAACAATCCGTTGTGGGCAAAAGTAACATTTAAGTGAGAGTTCAAAAAGTAGGGTTTTCAGCACCGAGAAGTACAAGTTTTCGTAGAAAACTAGCTTCGGAAGCATTATTTCTTCGAGGGTGAACGAAAGATTCGATGTCGAAATAGCTTCATGACCTGCTTCGTGATCAAAAGACGACTTTTTGAACAGCCTCTTTACGAAAGAAACTGGAGATTCAAGCGTCCAAAGGAAGGGAGTACCAAGCATGTTCGGTGGTTTTACAAAGGACCTGGGAATCGATCTGGGTACAGCAAATACATTGGTTTATGTCAAAGGAAAAGGGATCGTCGTTCGCGAGCCTTCGGTTGTAGCGCTCCGCACCGACACCAAATCGATAGAGGCCGTCGGGAACGATGCCAAAAAAATGATCGGCCGCACTCCCGGCAACATCCGGGCTGTACGTCCGATGAAGGACGGAGTTATCGCCGATTTCGACACGACCTCGACGATGATCAAATATTTTATCCGCCAGGCGCAAAAGGACCGCTGGCTGTTTCAGCGTCATCCGAGCGTTATGGTATGCGTGCCGTCCGGCATTACGGCCGTAGAGAAACGCGCGGTGGAGGATGCGACCCGTCAAGCGGGCGCGCGCGACGCGTTTACCATCGAGGAGCCGTTCGCAGCGGCGATCGGAGCGGACCTGCCGGTATGGGAGCCGACAGGCAGCATGGTCGTCGATATCGGAGGCGGGACGACGGAGGTTGCCGTCATTTCACTTGGCGGTATCGTAACGAGCCGTTCGATCCGGGTGGCCGGAGACGAGATGGACGACGCCATAACGCAGTACATTAAACGCACGTACAATTTGATGATCGGAGAACGTACGGCGGAATCGATCAAGATGGAGATCGGCTCGGCGCTGCCGATGGAATCCCCTGTCACATTCGAAATCCGCGGCCGGGACCTCGTGAGCGGTCTTCCGAAGACGATGACGGTAACTTCAACCGAAATTACCGAAGCGCTGGCCGATACGGTGAACAGCATCGTCGATGCGGTGAAGGTTACCCTGGAGAAATGTCCTCCAGAGCTGTCTGCGGACATTATGGATCGCGGCATTGTGCTTACAGGCGGAGGCGGTTTGCTTCGCAACCTGGACAAGCTGCTGTCGCGCGAGACAGGGATGCCGGTGCTGGTTGCGGAGAATCCGTTGGACTGCGTAGCTATAGGTACGGGAAGAGCATTGGAGAACATTCATCTGTTCAAGATGAAGTCGGGTCCGACAAGCAAATCCAGACGCTAACATAAATGCGGTAAAAGTTAGAAGGTGTGTATGCTTTGAAATTGTTGGGGAATAAGAGGCTGTTGATATTGATGCTCGGCCTCATCTTTTTTATCGCTTTAATGGGACTGACGCTCGGGAAGCGCGAGCGTATGAGCTGGCCCGAGAAGTTTATTACCGATACGGTTTCCTGGACTCAAGGACTGTTTTATAAGCCCGCTGGCTATATAGCGGGTTTCTTTGAGGATATGAAGCAAATGCGTACGATTTTTATCGAGAACAAGGTGCTGAAACAGACTTTGACGAAGTATGCGCGGGATACGACGCGTCTGAATGACTTGGAGCAGCAAAATAAACGGCTGCAGGACGCGCTCGGCTTTACCGAGCGTCAGAAGCAGGCGAACAATTACACGTTCCGCATAGCGGAGGTAGTCGCGATTAGTCCGGACTCGCTTAACAATACGGTTCGCATCAACCTGGGAGAGCAGGACGGCGTCAAGCCGAACATGGCGGTAATGTCCGTCGAGGGTCTTGTAGGGCGCGTTGTTCAGGTATCGTCCTTTTATTCCAATGTCCAGCTCTTGAAAGGGATTGACGACACAGCGAACGATTCCAAGGCGATTGCCGTCACAGTCAAGAACAAGGAGAACGAATCGTTCGGCATTATCGAGAGCTATGACAGGGATAAGCAGAAGCTGATCATGACGAAGATCGATCCGAACGACAAGCTGGAGGTCGGCGATGTCGTCATCACCTCCGGGCTGGGACAAATTTTCCCGAGAGGCATTGAGATCGGGAAAGTCATATCCAGAGAGCCGGGCAACTTCGGCATATCCCATGAAGCGGTAGTTCAGCCGTTCGCTTCGTTCGATCATCTCCGCGAAGTGTTCGTTGTTATCGTTCCGGAGCAGGGGTGAGCCAATGACTCGGAAATGGCTGTGGATCATTTTAGCCGCATTGTTCATATTGGAAGGGACCCTTCTGCAATGGCTGATTCCCGAAGCCTGGCGCTCCAAGGTATATGTCGCCCCTCATTTTATTCTCGTCATCGTCCTTTATATCGGGTTATATATTAACCGGCATACGGCGTTGGTGTACGGCCTTATTTTCGGATTGCTGCAGGATATTCTATACTCCTCGCCGATGCTCGGTCCTCTGTCCTTTTCCATGGGATTGGCGGGGTATTTGGCTGGACTGACGCATCGCCGGCTGTATTCCAATATTATCGTCAGCATGATGGTCATTGCAGTCGGCAATTTGTTCTTCGAATGGCTGCTGTATGGGCTGTACCGTCTGTTCCAAACTACGCATCTTGATCTGCAATGGGCTTTCTTCCATCAAATGCTTCCGAGCATGCTGATCAATCTATTGTTTGCTCTGGCTGTGTATGTACCTGTAAGGAAGCTGTTCGAAAGCATGAACAGCGGAGTTTCCGCCTCAGAGGAATAATTTTCAGCGCGAAAGCAGGAAAAACGCTGAAAAAAGCCGAATTGTATAGGCTAGGAGGTTGGAGGACAGTATGACCGCAGCAAAGCACCATGTGACCATTAAAGGCGTTAAGGACGGCCTCGTATTTTTGCTGGACGATACTTGCGAGTTCGGCGAAGTGATCGGAGAGCTTCAGCACAAGCTGGAGAAAACCCATCAGCAAATATTGACAGGCCCGATTATTCATGTACACGTAAAGCTAGGGTCCCGAATCGCCTCGGATGAAGAGAAGGAGCAGATCCGCTCGATCATCGGCCAGAAGGGGAATTTGCTGATCCAATCCATTGAGTCGCAAGTCATGGACCCTGCGGCGTCCGTTTTTAATATACCGGATATCAAGCTGCTTAAAGGAATGGTACGTTCCGGTCAGACGCTGTCGGAGGACGGCAATATTTTGTTCCTCGGAGATGTGAATCCGGGCGGGACGATAATCAGCTCGGGCAGCATTTATATTATGGGCTCCTTAAGAGGAATGGCCCATGCCGGCTTCGATGGAGACGAGACAGCGATTATTGCCGCTTCCCATCTGAGGCCGACGCAGCTCCGGATTGCCTCCATTATCAGCAGACCGCCGGACGAGTGGGGAATTAATGAAGCGTTCATGGAGTTTGCCTATGTGAAGGAAGGCAAGATGGAAATAGATAAAATACACCATATGCATAAATTGGTTTCAAAGCAGTAACTAGAAGGAGTGGACCGTATGGGAGAGGCAATCGTCATTACTTCGGGGAAAGGCGGCGTCGGCAAGACGACCACATCCGCTAATATTGGTACGGCGCTGGCGCTTCAGGGGAAGAAGGTATGTATGGTCGATACCGATATCGGCCTGCGTAATCTGGACGTCGTCATGGGTCTCGAGAACCGTATCATTTATGATCTGGTGGATGTGGCGGAAGGACGATGCCGGCTGCAGCAAGCTTTGGTGAAGGACAAGCGGTTCGACGAGCTGTATATGCTGCCGGCGGCGCAGACCAAGGACAAGCATGCGGTTTCCCCGGAAGCCGTGCGGGATATCGTACTGGAGCTAAAACGCGATTTCGAATTTGTTATTATCGATTGTCCTGCCGGCATCGAGCAGGGCTTCAAAAATGCGGTGGCGGGAGCGGACAAAGCGATTGTCGTTACGACGCCTGAAAATGCGGCGGTGCGGGACGCGGACCGGATCATCGGCTTGCTCGAGAACGAACGGATTGAATCGCCGAAGCTCGTCATCAACCGGATTCGCGCCAACATGGTCAAGAAGGGTGAAATGCTCGATATCGATGAGATCTGCTCCGTGTTGGCCATCGATCTGCTGGGCATCGTACCGGATGACGAATATGTCATCAAAGCGGCCAATATGGGCGAGCCGACCGTGATGAATCCGAATTCCCGGGCAGCCATCGCCTACCGCAACATTGCCCGGCGCATTCTGGGCGATACCGTGCCTTTGATGCCGATGGACGAGAAGCAGGGCGTGCTGCACAAATTCAAGAAGTTTATCGGGATAGGATGATGATTCGGTTTGCTGCATAAATTGAAAAAAATCGATATCCCCATCGTTGTCATCCTGTTAACATTCATGGTCATAAGCACGCTGCTAGTATACAGTGCGACAATCGATGATCACAACATCGAATTCGACTTGAAGAAAATGATCGTCATTTACGTCATCACCATCTTGGCTTTTATAGGCATTACGTTTATGGATTTTCGCGCATTGCTCAAAATCGCGCCTTATTTATATATTGTCGGTTTGGGGATGCTGGGTGCGGTTTACAAGTTCGGGATGGAAATCAACGGCGCCAAAAGCTGGTTCCAGCTTCCAGGCGGATTGTTGTTCCAGCCGGCGGAATTGATGAAGCTCATGCTGATCATCGCAGTGGCTGCCTTTATTGCCAGGAGGCAAGGGGAGCCGCTGTTGTTTCTTACGGATGTGTTCCCGGTAGGTCTTATTGTATTCGTTCCTTTCGTCCTGGTGCTGATTCAGCCGGACTTGGGGAACGCCATTATATTTCTTGTCATTTTCGTCGGCATGCTGTGGATCGGAAACGTGAAGTACGTGCACTTTCTTATCGGCGTCTTGATCGTGATAGCGGGTCTGATATTATTTACGTATTTGTTCACGCACTATCATGATCCGATCAAAACGTATTTTACGGAGAAGGGCAAAGGCCACTGGGTTGCGAGAATCGATACGTTCCTGGATCCGGAGAGTGCGACCAAGGACCAGAAATTCCAGGTCGACAACTCCATTAAGGCTATCGGCTCAGGTGGATTGACCGGGGAGAAATACCTGCAAGGGTCGTCGGTTCATCGCCACTTTATCCCTTATGCTTACTCGGATTCCATCTTTGTCGTTCTGGCGGAGGAATTCGGCTTCGTAGGCTCGTCCGTGCTTCTGCTGCTGTATTTCGTGCTTATTTACCGAATGATCCTTATCTCTATCCAATGCAGGGATAAGGGGGGCGTCTTTGTCATTGTCGGCGTCGTTTCCATGTTCGTGTTTCAAATCTTCGAGAACGTGGGAATGCTCATCGGCATTATGCCGCTCACCGGTATTACTTTGCCGTTTATCAGCTACGGAGGCACTTCACTACTGATCAATATGATGAGCATTGGCCTGGTGATGAGTATTCGCGTCCATCAGGAAAAAGAACCGAGCTATTGACAGCTCTGTTGAAACCAAGTAAAGAGCACGCTGCCCCGGCAGTGTGCTTTTTTGCGTTGTCTTGTCTTCGGCTGCGGGCTGCGGGTTGCCGTGAGGAATATAGTTTCATAAAGGGGTGTACAGGCTCATAAGATGAAATAGAAGTGAAGCGTTAGGACAGATCGATTTTTTAGGGCTACGCAGCCCTGAAGCGAACGGTAATAAAAGGCTTCCGCACGCCTATGATCACAGCTTTCCTGGAGGAAGGCGCCTGGGGGGTATAATGGAAATGAGTACCAAAGATAATATTCGCCAAAGAAGGCTGGAGCGGCTTCGGGCGCTTAAAGAATCGGCGGAACGGCCGCCTTTTCCGCTGCCGGAGCATTCCCGTCCTCCGCACGGCTATCCGCTGGACGAGCGCCGCAGAGCCGATGCCGATGAATCGGTACGCTGGGAGGATCCGGAATATGTCTGGAAGCAGAAGTGGAATCGCGAAATGACGCTGCATGACGATCGTTACGGTGACCTTCGCTATGGAGGGAGCGGTCAAAGACCCGGGATGAACCGGCTGCGGACGAAGCTCATTGTCAGCTGCTTTCTTTTTGCCGCCGTATGGGGGCTGTTTCAATGGGACCATCCTTTGGCTAATAAGGGGAAAGCCTATATTAGCTCTGCGCTGAACGATTCGTTCCAATTCCAATCGGTCGCTCTGTGGTACGAGCAGCGGTTCGGCGGCTCTCCGTCCTTGCTTCCTGCTTTGAATACGCTGTACCAGGAGGAAGCGCAAAAGGTGGATGTGGTGTCGAAGCATTATTTTGCTCCGGTGAAAGGAAAGATTATCGCGCCTTATGAGGCGAGCCGTCTCGGGGTCACTGTGGAGACAAGCTCCGATACGCCGGTTGCCGCAATGGACACAGGCTTGGTCGTGTATGTAGGCAATAAAGAAGATACCGGTTATACGATTATCATTCGTCATACGAACGGTCTGCAATCGGTTTACGGCTGGGTGGAGCAGGGACGGGTGGAGCTGAACGATTGGATCAAGGGCGGTGAGACGATAGGTACAGTATCCAAAAACAGCAGCAAGCCATCGGGATACTTGTATTTTGCCGTCTCCAAGGACAGCAAGTTTGTCAACCCGGCGGATGTGGTGAATTTTGATTAGACCGTTCCGTCCATTCGGGATCCTGCTGCGGTTTCATCCCCTGTTTTCCATTGTCATTCTTCTCTCGGTTTTGGCCGGCTATTTTATTGAAACGGCAACGTTGTTCTGTATCGTATTCATTCATGAGCTGGGACACGTATTGGCGGCCAAAAATTTCGGCTGGCGTGTCAAAGAGGTGCAGCTGCTGCCGTTTGGCGGCGAGGTCGTTGTCGAAGAGGTTGCAAATGTACCGGTTTGGCAGGAAATTATTGTTACGATGTCAGGACCATTGCAAAATGGTATTATGATAGTAGCGGCTTTAGGTCTGCAATCGGCGGGGCTGATCCCGGCAGAATGGAGTGTGTACTTTATCCAGGCGAACATGCTGATCGGCTTGTTCAATCTGCTTCCGATTTTGCCGTTGGACGGCGGGAAATTCATGCAATCGGTATTAAGCTTCTGGCTGCCGTATCATAGGGTTATAGCAGTCAGCTGCATCATTAGCCTCTTGTTCAGCATCCTTTTGACCGGGGCGTCGATCGTGAATGTTTTTAGCGGAGGCTTGAAGTTAAATATTCTAATTATAGGCCTGTTTTTACTGTATTCAAATTGGTATTTATATAAAGGGTTATCCTATCATTTCATGCGCTTTTTGATTAACAGGGAAATGACCTTGAACCGATTGATGCATAATGGAACATTGGCCCAGCCTATAGTGGTTCACGGCAAAAGAAAGGTAACCGACATCGTACGCTTGTTTATGCGGGAGAAGTACCATCTCGTATATGTCATGGATGAGCGCGGCACGATACGTTTCGTTCTTCCGGAACAACCGCTATTGCAATCCTATTTCAATGAAACGAAGCGGGGAAGTGCGATTTCCGAGCTTTTCATGTAAAATGAAGTCCGAGGTGGAAAAAACATGAAGCGTATTCTCGTTCAGTGCGGACAGGACCAGATCGAAGTGGCTGTAATGGAAAACGATAGATTGGTAGAGTACGACAGTGAATTCCGCGGGGCTGAGCATCTGGCCGGCAATATGTACATAGGCCGCGTAGTGAATGTGCTGCAAGGAATGCAGGCTGCTTTTTTGGATATTGGACTGGAAAAAAACGCATTTTTATATATTGATGACATTCTGCCTGCTCATCTGGAGAAGCATCCCAAGCAGAAGCCGTTAATTACGGAGCTTGTTACCGTAGGACAAGCGCTGCTTGTGCAGGTGGTCAAGGAGCCTGTAGGCTCCAAGGGAGCGCGGGTAACGACTCATTACTCGATACCCGGACGGTGGGGCGTTTATATGCCGCGCGCCGATTATGTGGGAGTTTCCCGCAAAATTGAAAACGAGGCGGAGCGGGAGCGGCTGAAGCAAGCAGCCGAACGGCAGCTGCAGCCCGGTGAAGGGTTCATAGCCCGAACGGCCGCAGAGGGCATATCGGAATCCATGATCACCGCGGATCTCGATGAGCTGCGAAGACGGTGGCAGATTGTCGAGGTGCAATCCAGCCAGCAGGGCGTTGTGCCGCGGAAAGTATATACCGACTTCGGACTGCTGCCGCGCTGGATACGCGATGTGTTCCGGGACGATGTTGGCGAGCTGCTGGTCAATGACAAGGATGCTCACGATACTATCGTCTCGCTGATCCGTCAGGTTTCTCCGGAGCTTTGCGGACGGGTCCGGCATATTCCTATTCAGACGGGCACGCTGTTCGACCGGTTTCAAGCGAACACCCAGCTGGAGAACGGCTTTAAGAGGAAAATATGGCTCGATAACGGCGGCTATGTCGTCGTCGACCATACCGAGGCATTGACCGTTTTTGACGTCAACACGGGACGGTACACGGGAAGCATCGATATGGAACAGACGGCGAAGGATACGAATCTGCTGGCCGCCAAGGAAATATCCCGGCTGCTGAGGCTGCGTGACATCGGAGGACTCATAATTATCGATTTTATTGATATGAATGCAGCGGTTCACCGGCAGCAGGTCCTCGATACGCTGGAGTCGGAAGCGAAGCGGGATCGCACGAAGACGGTGATCGAAGGCTGGACCCGGCTCGGACTTGTGGAAATGACACGTAAAAAAGTTAGGGACGGCAAAGATAAAATTACGATGACCCGCTGTGAAGTATGTGAAGGAAGCGGATGGGTTTGGAATAAATAAGCGATTCCCAGCGACTTAGGCATTGCATTCATAGGCCCGCTATGATATGATATTCGGGTATGTTGCAAAACATGCTGTAACCGCACGAAGCGGGTTTAAGTACAAGTTCCTTGCGGAACGGGTCACCTGGCTTTAGGCGAGTCTGAGACATGAGGGAGGTGCAACGAAATGTACGCAATTATCGAAACAGGTGGTAAGCAATACAAAGTTCAGGAAGGCGATGTTCTTTACATCGAGAAACTGAACGCTGGCGAAGGCGATGCCGTTACTTTTGACAAAGTATTGGCTGTTTCCAAAGAAAGCGGTTTGGTATTGGGAGCTCCAGTAGTTTCCGGTGCTTCTGTATCCGCGAAAGTGGAAAAGCACGGTAAAGGTGAGAAAATCATCGTTTACAAATACAAATCCAAAAAGAACTACCGTCGCAAGCAAGGTCACCGTCAACCTTACACTAAAGTTGTGATTGAAAAAATCCAAGCCTAAGGGATAAGGCAATGATTCGTGCAACGATCAAACGGAGGCCGGACGGCCGGATTGAGTCGTTTCGGGTGAAGGGCCACGCTCTGTATGGCGATCCAGGCAAAGATATCGTTTGTGCTGGTGTTTCCGCCGTCACCGTGGGTACCGTCAATGCGGTAGAAGCCGTACTGGGGCTGGAGCTTAAGGCGAACATGAAACATGGTTTGCTGGAGGTGGAGGTTCCCGGTCAGCTGGATGAAGCATTGAGCGAGAAGGTACAGCTGATCCTGGAATCGATGGTTGTCATGCTGCAATCGATCCAACAATCGTATGGCGCATATATAGCTTTGAAAGAAACACATTAATGAAGAAGGAGGTAGACTAACATGCTACAATTAAATCTTCAGTTGTTCGCTTCCAAGAAAGGTGTAGGTTCCACCAAGAACGGTCGTGACAGTATTGCTAAGCGTCTTGGCGTAAAACGCGCAGACGGTCAGCAAGTTACGGCAGGAAGCATCCTGGTTCGCCAACGCGGAACGAAAATTCACCCTGGTAACAACGTAGGCATCGGTTCCGATGATACGCTGTTTGCAAAGGTTGAAGGCGTTGTGAAGTTTGAGCGTCTGGGTCGCGATCGCAAGAAAGTTAGCGTCTACCCTGTGGATGCTGCTCCAGTGGCTGCGGCTGTAGAAGTGTAATAACATCATCGACGATAACCCCGGCGATCCAGTGTCGCTGGGGTTTTTTGCGTAGAATAGGAAGGTTGGCCAGCAGCAGTTGCCGATAGGAAAGTGAACTTTTGCGAACAACATGCTATACTGTTAAAGTTAGGATCAAGTGCGGAACGGAGAGGTTACGCAATGACGTCGAAAAGGCCTGATAACGGGCGGCAGGTGGAGAACACCTTGAACGCTCAAGTACGGGATACCGAGCAAAACGAACGCTTCATCCGGCTGCTTAACCATTACAGGCATGACTGGATGAATGAAATTCAAGTGCTGTTCGGCTATGTAAAGTTAAAAAAGTATGATAAATTAGAAGATCTTATGGAGAAAATAAAAGATAAGATCCAGCGGGAAAGCTATTTGGCCAAGCTGGGAGTTCCCGAGCTGGTCATTTACCTGCTTGCCTTTCAAGCGGAGGTTAAAGAAATTGCGCTCCGCATCTCGATGGAGCAAGAAATCCGGGTCAACGAGCTGTCGGTCGATACGAATCGATTACTGGGGCTTGTAGCCGATATAATGGAAGCTTGCAAAGAGAACGCGAGGCTGTTTCCGTACGCAGAGCACGCGCTGAATGTTAGCTTTGCGCAGGAAGCGGACCGGCTCGTACTCGGATTCGAGTACAGCGGTGAGATGGAATCGGCGCGTTGGTCCTCCCTCATCGGACGGCTAAGGCAGAAGCAAGAGACGGACGAGGTTTGGGAGCACGTTGAATCGGATCATAACCAGTCGGCGATACGTGTCGCACTGTTATTGAATACATAATTGAGGTGGATTCATGTTTGTAGATAAAGCGAAGATATACGTGAAGGGCGGAGACGGCGGCGACGGTCTCGTAGCATTCCGCAGGGAGAAGTATGTGCCGGAAGGCGGACCGGCAGGCGGCGACGGCGGAGATGGCGGCGACGTTATTTTCAAGGTGGACGAAGGCCTGCGTACGCTGATGGACTTTCGTTACCAGAAGCATTTTAAAGCAGACCGCGGGGAGAAGGGACGGAATAAAAGTCAGCATGGCGCCAATGCGGACGATATGATCGTTAAGGTTCCCCCTGGAACGGTTGTTATCGATGACGATACGCAGGAGATCATTGCGGATTTGACGCGTCACGATCAGCAGGTCGTTATTTCCAAGGGGGGGCGCGGCGGACGGGGCAATATCCGGTTTGCCACGCCGAACAATCCTGCTCCGGAAATCGCGGAGAACGGTGAAGAAGGACAGGAGCGCTGGGTCATACTTGAGCTCAAGGTAATGGCGGACGTCGGTCTCGTAGGCTTCCCGAGCGTCGGCAAATCTACTCTGCTGTCGGTTGTTTCCGCAGCGCAGCCTAAGATCGGAGCCTATCACTTTACGACGCTGACTCCGAACCTGGGAGTGGTTGACGTAGGGGACGGCAGAAGCTTCGTGATGGCCGATTTGCCGGGTCTCATCGAGGGCGCTCATCAGGGAGTTGGATTAGGGCACGAGTTTTTGCGGCATGTCGAGCGGACGAGAGTCATCGTGCATATTATCGATATGGCGGCGACCGAAGGCAGAGACCCGTTCGATGATTGGGTGAAAATTAACGATGAGCTGAAGCTGTATAATGCGAAGCTCGAAGAGCGGCCGCAAATTGTCGTAGCGAACAAGATGGATATGCCGGATGCCGAAGTGTATTTGGCCGAGTTCAGCGAGCGCTTGAACGAGGTTCATCCTTCCGCGCAAATCATTCCGATCTCTGCGGTGACGAAATCCGGAGTTCAGGAGCTGCTCTACAAAATCGCCGACTTGCTGGAGACGATTCCAGAGATGCCGCTCGTGGAGGAGCTGGTCGACTTGTCCGAGCGGAAAGTATACCGTCTGGAAGCGAAAGAAGACGATGACTTTACGATCCGCAGAGAAAATGACGACTTTGTAGTGGAAAGCCCGAGCATTGAGAAGCTGATCAAACGGACGAACTTCAGCACGGAAGAAGCGGTAATGCGTTTTGCACGGATATTGCGTAAAAAGGGCATCGATAAGGCATTGAGAGAAAAAGGCGCGAAGGACGGACATACGGTTCGTATCGGCGATTTCGAGTTCGAGTTTGTCGAAAGAGAATAGTTCGTTGCTGGAGCCGTACGATAAAGCATAAAGCACCAATACTCATGTTATCGTAATGTGAGATTGGTGCTTTATGCTTTTTTCATTGAAAGCGATTAATAAACGAACAATAATTATTAATTGTTTAATTAATATTCGTGATTATATCAACCTAACGGGCAAAAGGAAGAAATATCACGAAAAACATTCGCCAAAACATGAACTTTTTTCGTTAAGACCATTGAACAATTCGGATTTTGAATGTATAGTATATATGTAATCAATACTGACATGAAATAAGCGTATACAAAGAAAAAAGAGAAAATTTCGGGAGGTAGTGTGACGTGGATGTTAAAAGTTTCAAAAACTCAGGGCATTTCCCAAGCTTATTGTCAGCATTTCTCTATTTTGATGTAAGCTTTATGATTTGGGTTTTATGTGGGGCTCTTTCTTTGTATATTACGAAAGATTTCGGCTTGACGGATGCCCAGAAAGCGACGATGGTAGCGATTCCGACCTTGGGAGGATCGATCTTCCGTATTCCTATGGGTATCCTGGCCGATCGGATCGGCTCCAAGAAAGCGGGCATAATCGGGATGGTACTGACCATCATCCCGCTGTTATGGGGCTGGCTCGGCGGAACGAGCTTAAGCCAGATTCAGTCGTTAGGGTTTTTGCTCGGTATCGCGGGAGCAAGCTTCGCCGTTTCGCTGTCCCTTGCCAGCCGCTGGTATCCGCCTCAATATCAAGGCCTGGCGATGGGAATCGCAGGTGCAGGCAACAGCGGCACTGCGCTGGCCACGTTTTTCGGACCGCAGCTGGCGACAACGATGGGCTGGCACAATGTATTCGGCCTGGCTATCATTCCTTTGGTGCTAGTATTGATTGCTTACTCTCTCATGGCCAAGGATAGCCCGAACCAGCCGGAGCCGAAAAAAATCGTCGATTATTTATCTGCCTTCAAAAATGCGGATACATGGTGGTTCAGCTTATTTTATGCCGTTACGTTCGGCGGGTTTGTCGGGTTTTCCAACTATTTCAGCATCTTCTTCTACGATGTGTACGGAGATAAGGCGATGGCAGGCGGTCTGAGCAAAATCCAGATCGGCTATCTTGTAACGATAACCGTTATTGCAGGAAGCTTTTTCCGGCCGATCGGCGGTTACATTGCGGATAAAATCGGCGGGATGCGATTTATGCTCGTTTTGTATTCCGTTATTACCGTTTGTGCCTTTGCCGTATCAACCATGCCTAGTTCGTTCATGGTGATGCTCGCGATCACAAGCTTGATGATGGCATGTCTCGGGATGGGCAACGGATCGATTTTTCAGCTGGTGCCGCAGCGGTTTTCCAAGGAAATCGGCGTTGTCACGGGAATCGTCGGCGCCTTTGGCGGGCTGGGAGGATTTCTGCTGCCGAATAACATTCTCGGCCCGTTAAAGCAAGCTACGGGTACGCATGTGACCGGCTTCATTGTAGTGGCATCGATTGTGCTGATGGTCACTTTGGCGTTCTATGTTGTCACCCGGAGCTGGAGGAAGGCTTGGGCTACCTCGAACAGCGGCGTTAACTATTAAACGGAATAACGATATCCGGCAAAGAATGGACGTTTGATCCGGCTTGATTCTTCAGCGATCAGAAGCGAGGTGACATCATGAAGCAATGGATAAAAACGGTGGGCACCGGCAAAGTCGGTTCACGCCACCTGACTTATGATGAAGCGGTTGCGGCGGCCCATGCTATCGCCCGTGGAGAGTCGACCGATGCGCAGACGGCGGCGTTTTTGATGGCTATGCGAATGAAGGGCGAGGACGATGAAGAGATGATGGGCTTCATTGATGTGTTTCGCAAATATTCTCTTCCTTACCGGTCCTTCTCGGATTCTTTGAACTGTGCGGGACCGTATGACGGGCGCAATTATTTTCCGATAACGATTCCGGTCAGCCTGCTGATGGCCTCGGTCGGCTTCCGGCAGGTGCTGCACGGAAGCAATTCGCTGCCTCCAAAGCTAGGTCAGTCGATTAAGGAGCTGTTGGAAGGCCTCGGCGTCCAGATCGAGATGGAAGCTCAGGAGTGGGAATCGATATTTTCCGCATTGAATATCGGTTTCATCTGGACGGATCTGATCTGTCCGCCGTTCGGCCGCATTCGCCATGTCAGAGAGCAGATGGGCTTGAGAACCTTTTTGAATACGGTTGAGAAGGTTATCAATCCTGTCCATTCGCAAAATATCATCATCGGAGTCAATCACAAGACCGCCATGACGCATTTGATTCAGCTGCTGCCGAAGTCCGGCTTCGAGACGGCCTACATCGTTCAGGGGATTGAAGGCTCAGAGGATTTGCCGCTGTACAAAACAAGCTCGATTCGCAAAGTAACGCCTTGGGGGGACGAATCCAACAGCGTCGATCCCGCGACGTTCGGCTTCCATGGTGAGCCGCTTGAGAAGTGCGAAAAAGACGAGCAGCTGAAGCTTCTCGTCAGAGTCATTCAAGGCGACGATTCCGAGGATATCCGCAATGAACGGGAGCACGTCATTTTCAATACCGGTCTGAGGTTGTACTGGTTTGATAAGGTAGGCAGCTATGAAGAAGGCTTCCAGCTTGCCCGGTCGCTGCTGCAGCGCAAGGAAGCGCTGAAAATACTGGATCGATGGCGGGAGCTCAGCAATAAGAGCACCTTCAAGCAGCACCGGCAGGCTAATTGATACACAAACCAAAAGGAAAAAAGAGGTTGTCCGAATCCAGATGCTCCTGCTGGCTTCAGACGGCCTCTTTCTTTTGGGTTACAACTTCATCGGATCCACCATGATGGTCCAATGAACCGTTGGTATGTTACGCTCTTTGGAGCCGGCTATTCCTACCCATATATGATCGGCGGGACCGCTCGCAAAATAGTGCTCCAGAAGCTTATGATAAATGAACGGAATGTCGCGCTGCAGCACTTGCTCCCGGGGGATCCAGTGCAATGTGCCTTCTTCGGTTTGCAGAACGTCTCTGCGTAACGTATGGGCCGTATAAATGTACTGCTGGCGAATCTCCAATTGGTTCTGCCTGATGAGAATGTATTGCAGGCGCAAATCGGTGATGTCCGTTTCCCGAAGGCCGGTCTCCTCGAAAACCTCCCTCAGACAAGCCTGCTGCGGGTCGTTTAGTTCCTCAGGCTCCAGATGTCCGCCGACAGCGGCCCACATCCCCGGATTCAGCGTTCGCGTAGGGGACCGTTTCATCATCAACAGGTCATTCTCGTTGAATAACATGGCGGTAGCCATAAGTCGCGTGCGGATCAAATGCAAATCTCTCCTTTTGCAGGGCATTATAAATACAGGACTTCCCTCTCAAACCATATCATGAAACGGGACGGCCGACGGCGAACAGATGTGGAGACTTTATGAAAACGGGACATCCCTTCATAAAAGCTTTGAAAAAGCCTATTGCCGTATGCGGCCATTTTCGATATAATGTCCACTATGAAGAAACAATCGTCTTTTTGGAGAGGACTGTTATCGTGCTGGATAAAAAAGAGGCTGATACCCGGCCGGACGGCAGCGAACGGTATTATCTGGTGAGGGAAGATATTTTGCCCGAAGCGCTGGTCAAGACCGTGCATGCCAAGGAGCTGCTTGCCCGGGGAGAAGTGAAGACGATTCACGAAGCGGTCGAGCAGGTGGAGCTTAGCCGCAGTGCTTTTTACAAGTATAAGGACGGCATCTTTCCACTCAGCAAGCTGGAGCGGGAGAGGATCGTGACGATCTCGATGGATCTGGAGCACCGTTCGGGTATATTATCCCGCGTGCTTGCTATGATAGCCGGGCTGGAAGGGAACGTACTGACCATTCACCAGACCATTCCGCTGCAGGGAGTCGCGAATGTCGTCATTTCCGTCGAGACGTCGTTGATGATCGAGACGGTCGTAACGATGCTGGAGCGATTGAGGAATCAGGATGGGGTCAGCAGAGCCGTTCTGGTAGGACAAGGGTAGTCTTAACAGCAGTTTATTCCATTTTGCACATGTTCATGCACATTGAGTGCGATCAGATAAAGGAGGAGCTTGAGTATGAAATCAATCAAGGTAGGTTTACTTGGATTAGGAACGGTGGGTACAGGTGTGGTCCGCATCGTGGAAGGGCATCAGCAGGACTTGTCAAGTCAGACGGGCGCGACTATTGAGATTGCCAAGATTGTGGTGCAGGATAAAAACAAGCCCCGCAGCATTGCCATTCATCCGGATAAGCTGACGGAAAATCCTTGGGATGTTCTAGATGATCCGGAAATCAATATCGTCGTCGAAGTGATGGGCGGGATCGATCTGGCGAAGCAATATATATTGGAAGCTTTGGAGAAAGGCAAGCATATCGTCACGGCGAACAAAGATTTGATGGCGCTGCACGGTCAGGAGATTATGGCCAAAGCGTCCGAGAAGGGCTGCGACGTATTCTACGAGGCGAGCGTGGCGGGCGGCATTCCGATCATCCGCACTTTGATCGAAGGCTTCTCTTCGGACCGCATTACGAAAATTATGGGGATCGTCAACGGGACGACCAACTATATATTGACGAAAATGAGCCAGGAAGGCGCCGCGTATGCGGACGTGCTTAAGGAAGCCCAACAGCTCGGCTATGCTGAAGCGGATCCGACATCCGACGTGGAAGGCTTCGATGCCGCCCGCAAAATGACGATTCTCGGAACGCTCGGCTTCCATGCGAATGTCGCTCTGAGCGATGTGGAAGTGCGCGGCATCAGCCAAGTATCCAAGGAAGATATCGCCTACGGCAAGCGTCTCGGCTACGAAGTGAAGCTGCTCGGTATTGCAGAGCGCCAGGACGATCATATCAGCATCAGCGTCCAGCCTACGATGGTGAAGCATTCCCATCCGCTCGCATCGGTCAACGGCGTGTTCAACGCAGTTTACGTCTACGGGGAAGCGGTAGGGGAAACGATGTTCTACGGACCGGGAGCGGGAGAAATGCCGACGGCCACATCGATCGTAGCGGATCTCGTTGCCGTCGTGCGTAACCTGAAGCTCGGCATCAACGGCCAGCGCGGCTTTACTCCATATAAAGAGAAGAAGCTGAAGACCGATGAGCAAATCGCCTCCAAAAACTTTATCTTGCTTCATGTAGAAGATAAAGCGGGCGTGCTGGCGCAAATTACGCAAGTGTTCGCCGAGCATGAGGTGAGCCTGGAGTCCGTTCTTCAGCATCCGAATCAGGCGAATCCGAAGGCGGAAATTATCATTATCACTCATGATGCCAATAAGGCCGCTATGAATAAAGTGCTTAAGCAGTTTGAATCGATGGATGTCGTGCATGCGATCAAGAGCGTGTACCGTGTCGAAGGCTAACGCGCCGGCTCCATATGCAGCCGGAACGACAGCGGCAGCTGCACAGCAATACCGGATCGATTGATAAAGCTCGAAGGGTAAGGGACGATGTATGAATAGTAGCAATAACAAAGTACGCGTCAAGGTGCCGGCCAGCACGGCCAACCTGGGCCCCGGCTTCGATACGCTGGGGATGGCGCTTGACCTCTATGCTTGGATTGAAATGAGCTTGGCGGAAGAAACGCGGATTCATTTGATCGGGGATCAAATGAACGGCATTCCAACGGACAAGTCGAACCTGATCTATAAAGTCGCGCAGATGGTGTTCGAGAAAGCCGGGGTTCATCACCCGGAGCTGGAAATTTCCATGTACAGCGACATTCCGCTCACGCGCGGGCTCGGCAGCAGCGCGTCGGCCATCGTGGGCGCCCTGGCGGCCGCGAATGCACTCATCGGTAGCCCGCTGTCCGATGATGCGCTCTTCCAGATGGCGACGGCGCTGGAGCACCACCCCGACAATGTCGGGGCGGCGTTGTTCGGCGGCCTCGTCGTCGCCTTCTGGGACGGCGAGCGCGCGGAGTATATCCGCGTCGAGCCTGACGACAGGCTGGAAGTGCTGGTGGCGATCCCCCACTTCCAGCTGTCGACGGAGAAGGCGCGGCATGTGCTGCCGCGCGAGCAGAGCCTGTCGAATGCCGTGTTCAACGTCGGGCATTCGTCCGTGCTCGTAGCCGCCTTCTGCACGGGGCGGCTCGACATGATTGCCAGCGCGATGAAGGACGCGCTGCATCAGCCTTACCGGGCCGCGCTCGTGCCGGGCCTGGCCAAGATTTTGGCCGAGGCGACGGATCACGGCGCCCTCGGCGTGGCATTGAGCGGCGCGGGGCCGACGATGCTCGCGCTCGTGGACAAGAACAGCTCCCGCAAGGCGGAGCTGGAGCAGTTTCTGCTCGGCACGCTGAAGGACGAGCAGATCGAAGCCACGCTCATGTGGCTTAAGCCGGATCGCGGCGGCGTACAGGTGTTGACACACTTTGATGAACAGTGTACATTATTCGAAAACATCAAAGGAGATGTCCGCGCATGAAGCGTATTGCGCTATTAGGTCCGGGCACGTTCACCTCGGAATCGGCGATTCACTATTTGGGCGAGAGCGCCTTTGAATACGTGAACTGCAAGCTGATTGACGACGTGTTCATGTCTACAGTCAACGGCCAAACCGATTATAGTGTCATTCCAATCGAGAATACGTTCGACGGCTCCGTAAGCCTCCATCTGGACTGGCTGGTCCATGAAGTGGACCTGCCTATGCAGGCCGAATGGGTGTATCCGATCTCGATCAATTTGCTTAGTACGGAAAGCTTGGGGCCGTCTCTTGAAGCCGGCTGCAGCAGGCTCAAGAAGATCGTCTCCCACGGCGTTACGTTGACGCAATGCCGTCAGTTTCTTCGTAAATATTTGCCGCATGTCGAGCTGGAGCAGGTAGGCAGCAACGGCGAGGCCGCCCGGATGGTGAAAGAGCTGGGAAGCCCTGAGGTTGCCGCTCTATCTCCAGCGGGCGCAGGCGCTCTGTATGGCCTGAACACCTGGGCGCAAGGCGTTCAGGACCACCATAACAACTATACCCGCTTCGTTCTCGTCGGTCCGGAACCGATCCGGCTGAGCGGCCACGATGCCGCTATGACCAAGACGACGATAACCGTGACGCTGCCCGACGATTATCCGGGCGGATTGCATCAGCTGTTGTCCGCGTTCGCCTGGAGGCGCATCAACTTGTCCAAGATCGAGTCGAGGCCAACGAAGAAGAAGCTCGGTACTTATTTCTTTTATATCGATATTGAAGCTTCCATGGATTCCGTTCTGCTGCCCGCCGCCCTTCAAGAGATTGAAGCGATCGGATGCCAGGTGAGAATCATGGGCAGCTACCCGACGTACGCTTACGAACCAGTGAAATCGGGTACATTCGAATAACTTGCATCGCAGATGCATATTTATGAGCAGGAAGAACCGCCGTCTCCAAGAACGGCCCGGTGATTTCCTGCTTTTTTGCTTTTGCCGGGTTCTGTTATGTTTTTTTCCCGGGTTCATGGTCAAATGCCCACTATCCTGCATAAACTGTATTGTCATTTTGTTTTGGCACGTGTGGCGTTGAAGCAGCACCCGTCAGCAGCGGATTTAGAGCTTCTTGGGCAGTATCGTGCTATGCGAAAGCGAGCGGTCTTCTCCATGCGACCTTTACCGGTTGCAGAAATGAGGGCGGTTCAAAGAAAATGCTGAGGAGGTTTATGCAGTGAAAATCCATATGGTCAAGAAAGGCGAGTCGCTCTACCAAATCGCGCAAAAATACCACGTTGATCTGGATAAGTTGATCGAAATGAACCCGCAAATCGCCGACCCGAATGTTATTGATGTGGGCATGAAGGTGAAAATCCCGAATGCTCCCAAACCGGTGGAGCCCCCAACGGACTATCTTTACAAACATACCGTAGTACAAGGTGATACGCTGTGGAAGCTGTCCAAAGCATGGAACATCCCGTTAAATGATTTGATCGCAGCCAACCCGCAGCTGAAAAATCCGAACGTGCTGATGACGGGCGATATTGTCTACATTCCAAAATCGCATTCGCATCATCAAGGCGGACACCATATGAATCCGGGTCAACATGGCAAAAAGAGCACGGCGCCGATCCAAGAGGTACCGACTCCGCTTCCAGCTCCCGTACCGGAAATGCCTGAGCCTAATGTCGAGATGCCGGTAATGCCGAACGTAAACCAGCAGCCGTCCGTTCCCGAAATTCAGAGCATCCCGGAACAGCCGATGCCGGTAATGCCGAACGTAAATCAACAGCCGTTCGTTCCTGAAATTCAAAGCATTCCGCAGCAGCCGATGCCTGTTATGCCGAACGTGAATCAGCAGCCTTTCGTCCCTGAGATTCAAAGCATCCCTCAGATGCCGGCTATGCCCAATGTAAACCAGCAGCCGTATACTCCCGAAATTCAGAGCATTCCTCAGATGCCGGCCATGCCGAATATGAACCAGCAGCCGTATACTCCCGAAATTCAAAGCATTCCTCAAATGCCGGCTATGCCGAATATGAATGAGCATCCGTTTGTTTCCGAAGCTCAGAGCATGCCCCAAATGCCGCAGATGCCTATGATGCCAACAATGCCGAATATGAACCAACAGCCGTTCATGCCGTACTCGGCGGAGCACGAAGCGCATCCTTTCAGTGCTATGCCTTTCGGCGATAATGTATTCGGAGCCGGCCAGGAAGCTTCTCCTAACATGCCGTTTGGCCAGCAGCCATCGGCCAATCTGTTCGAGCAGTTCCAGGTTCCTGCAGCCGAGGTTATGTCCTTTGACCATCAGCCGATGAGCATGTGGCCGCAGAACGAGCCGGAAATGCCGCATATGGCTCAAATGCCTATGGCTTCTCAAATGCCGTATCAGAACTTTGCCCCGGTAACTCCATATCCGATTCATCACGCTGGAGGCTGCGGCTGCGGCGGCTATGTATCGCCTGCTCAAGTATCGCCAGCTCACGATCACGGCAAGCCATTTCCGTATGCTCAGCAGATGGAAAGCCCGTTTATGGCTCAGGCGGCTCAACAGCCTTACATGCCAATGTCTATGCCAATGTCTATGCCTATGTCTATGCCGTACTCGAACGTGCCATATCCAACTGCCGTAGGTCCTGCAGGCGAAGAGCCTTGTTATCCATATGGCTATGATCCAAGGCTGTTCGGAGCAGCTTATCCGGGTCCGGTATACCCTATGTACGGGCATCCGATGTCTCCATATGGCGATCCTTATGCCGGAATTCATGATGCAGGGCAAGCGAACTCGTTCCGTGATCTGGAGCAGGATCAGCAGGAAAATGGCGATTTGACGGCCGGCGTTTCGCAAAAAACGGAAAAACCCGCAAAACGAGTCAGTAAAAAAAAACGCTCTTCCGCTGAAGTAGCCCTCAACCGGTTGATTCAAAGTCAGCGCCGCGCACGCACCGGCTCGTTGAAGCCGAAAGCGAAAAGAAGTCCGTGGATTAACGTTTAAACCCAGTTCCTTGGTTATGGTAGACCTAAGCCGGAAGCGTCCCGTTTCCGGTTTTTTTGTTTTTGACCTTTGGATGAACCGAACGGAGACAAGCATTGTTGAGAATATGAATTTAAGCCTATTACACCTGAATAATCGCTATATTCTTCCAATTGTGAGGTGTGATACATTGATGGAAAGGAGGTGATAAAGCGTTTTCATTTTGAGGGAAGGTATGAAAAATGAATAAAGGATGGTGGCGAATGAAGTTGATCCGCAACAAAATGATGGGTATTGCGATGGTTATTTGCATGCTGGCAACCCTGCTGCCCGGGGTTGGATTCGCGGCAGACGCGAAGTTCAATCTGACGTCCTCGGCCGTAAGCGCCAGCGCCGACGACGGGAACGTGCCGGGCAACACGGTGGACGGCGATTTGAACACCCGTTGGTCCGCCAGCGGAGACGGCCAATGGATCAAGTATGATCTGGGCTCGAACAAAAAGGTTTCCTTCATCAAAATAGCATTTTTGAACAGCACCGCAAGAACATCCTCCTTCGATATTCAAACCTCCGTAGACAATACCAATTTCTCAACGGTGCAATCCAATGTAACAAGCGCTTTGGTTGACGGACTGCAGACGTTTGATTTCCCTGATGTGGATCCTGCACGCTATGTCCGTATTGTAGGCCATGGCAATTCTCTCAACGCCTGGAACAGCTATACCGAGGTGGAAATCTTCGGGGATGCTTCCTCTGGAGGCAGCGGAGGGACGATCGTCAATGTGTCTACCGCATCCGCCTTGACCTCCGCGATAAATGCAGCCACTCCGGGCACGACGATCGTGCTTGCCAACGGGACTTATAACGGGCCGTTCAATATTACGTCCAAAAACGGTACGGCAGCCAGTCCCATCGTGATCAAAGCGGCAAATCAGGGCTCGGCTACGATCGCAGGCACCGGAGGCTTTAAACTGAGCGATTCCTCTTACATTACGATCCAGGGCATGAAATTTACGAACAGCGGAACGGCTATTTCTCTCGCATCCACAGATCATGTCCGCATTACCCGAAACAAGCTGGCGCTTGCAACGAACACGGCCGCAACAAAATGGATCGTGCTCAATGGCTCGGGAAGCAACTACAACCAAATAGACCGTAATGAATTCGGTCCGAGAACCGATCTGGGGCAAATGATTTCGATCGACGGATCGGGAGATCAGGTCGCGCAGTATAACACGATCGAATATAACTACTTCCATGACGCCGCAGCACAAACGTCCAATGGCGGAGAGACGATCCGGGTCGGCTTATCCGGTTTGTCCATGTCCGACGGCTTCAATGTGATCCAGTACAATCTGTTCGTCAATCTGCACAGCGATCCCGAGGTTATTTCGGTGAAGAGCAAGAGCAACGACGTCCGCTACAATACGTTTCGGAACAACAAAGCGACCGTAACGGCAAGACACGGGCACAACGACAACTTCTACGGCAACTTCTTCTTTGGCGACGGTACGACTTCCGGCATCGGCGGCTTCCGCATTTACGGCAACGATCACAAAATTTACAACAACTACTTCGAAAACTTAACCACCGCAGCTATCAACATTGACGGCGGAGATTTCGATGCCGGCCCGAACGGCGCGAATTACACGAGTGCGGATTTGACGGCTCATTGGAGAGCGTACCGCGTTCAGGTAACTAACAATACCGTCGTCAACAGCACTGGAACCAGCATTGCTACCGGAACCAGCTACACCTACGCGCCGGTAGACACCAAGATCGCCAACAATATTGCGAAGAGCTCCAGCGGCGTTTTGTTCAACGAATACAAAACCTCCAACACCGTGTACCAAGGGAACATCGGCTTCGGCTCGACCATCAGCAACGTGTCCAGAACATCGTCTGAAATCCGCAATGTCGATCCGCTGCTTGCTGCATCGAACGGACTGCAAAAGCTGACCTCCTCCAGCCCGGCTATCGACGCTGCGGTAGGAACGTTCTCGTTCGTCACGGACGATATGGACGGTCAGACCAGATCGGTGAAGGATGTAGGGGCGGATGAATATTCGACCTCCACCATCAACCGCAAGCCTTTAACCACAGCGGATGTAGGTCCTAACGCTCCTTAGTCAGTTCACTTTGTGATCGGAAAGCCCGTGTCGGCAAGCTTTATCGGCTGATAGGGTTTTTCTCGTCCCCCGGCTAGTATTGGGTCCCATCTTATGAGACGGCAGAGTCGCAATTTCTTCGGGGCACGCTCGTTTTCGATTGGACCCGGTTCGGCCAATTGGCTGCGGTATAATCCTGAACAACCATGGGAAAAATAGTAAAACAACTATTGATTTCAAAGGGGATTCGGGGGGATACTTCTTGGGTTTGCTAAAAAAAATTAAAAAGAAGCTGCGCTGGAAGCGTCGTTGGTTGACGTTGGCGGTGCTTTTACTGCTTGCAGGAATAAGCTCGGTCACAATCGTTCTATTGCAAAACCATTCGATATCGTCCAAATGGGACGGAGAGCCGTTGGATCAGTCCGTGCTGGGCAGAAATTTAGCCGTATCGTCGCAGCCGGAGCAGGAAGTGCAGGCGATGATCGGGAAGCTGGACGGAGCACGGCAAGCTTTTGTCAAGAAAGCTTATGTATGCGGGGAAGAGCTGCAGCTGCTGGGAACGATGACGTCGTCGCAAATGATGCAGTATCACAAGGAGCATCCGGCTCTGACCGTTGTCCTTGGTGAGGGCGGAGACGTGTATTTTACGGAGCAGGTGGACGACTTGTCGCCGCAATGCAAGAACAATGCGTATTTCGGCCTCGACGCCAAAGGAAATCTGTCCTTGTTCGAGGGAGTGCCGGAAGGAAATCAGGTGATCCGGACCTTTTTCCAATTGAACATTGAGTTTCTGGAAAGCAGCCTGCCTAAGGAAACGGTGAAGCAGCTGTACCGTGGCATTCCGGTCAGCAATTTAGAGGAATACAACAGCGTGCTGTCTACGTTCGCCGATTTTGCGGTGGAAGAAGCGAGTAAACGATGACTTTGAAAACGGAATAAAAGGTATGGCAGCAAGGCGGCTTCGCTCGTATAAGAGCGGGGTCGTCTTTTGTTTTTCAATGTACTTGAGTCTTTTAGGGCGTGTTCAGGGAGGGCAATATCTGCTATAATGGCAGGTGAACACATATGTTCGGGTTTTGTTTAAGATGGGAGAGTGCGGTAGGTTGCGGATTATGGGGATTGACCCGGGGATTGCGATTGTCGGCTTCGGGTTTATTGATAAGCAAGGCTCCAAGCTAGTGCCGGTGCAGTACGGCAGCATTCAGACAGAGGCGCACACGGACGGAGCGTTAAGGCTGAAGATGGTCTATGACGCTACGGTGCAGCTGATCGAGAAATACAAGCCCGATGCGGTTGCCATTGAAAAGCTGTTTTTTAACCGCAATGTGACGACCGCCTTCACGGTAGGTCAGGCGAGAGGCGTTATGATGCTGGCTGCGGTTCAACGGGAGATCGCCATTGCGGAATATACGCCGCTTCAGGTGAAGCAGGCCGTGGTTGGCTACGGGAAAGCGGAGAAGAAGCAGGTGCAGGAAATGGTGCGGATGTTTTTAAACCTTTCGGCCGTTCCGAAGCCCGACGATGTGGCGGATGCGCTCGCTGTGGCGATTTGCCATGCTCATTCCTCGACGCTATTACAAAAAATGAACGAGGTAACGAAGCGATGATCGATTATTTACGGGGAAGCATTGTACATAGAGAAACCGAATATGTGGTCATGGACGTCCGAGGGGTAGGCTACCGCGTGTTTTGCGCCAACCCTTTCTCGGTGCAAATCAAGGAGGATGAGGAGACGACCCTCTACATCCATTACCACGTGCGCGAGGATGCGCATTTATTGTTCGGCTTTACGACAAGAGAAGAGCAGTCGCTGTTCCGGCTGCTGCTGGAGGTTAACGGAATCGGGCCTAAAGTGGCGATCGGCGTTCTGGCCGGAGGCAAGCCGGAGGTTATCGCAGCATCGATACAGCAGGAGAACATCAGCTTCCTGACGAAGCTGCCGGGGATCGGCCGCAAGACGGCGCAGCGGATGATTCTTGATTTGAAGGATAAGCTCGGCGCGATCCCTTCCAGCGTGGACTCCTTGTCCTCGTTTACAGGGCAAGCGGATTTGTTTACACCGGCGCAGGGCGGAGGCTCCGCTTGGAACGAAGCCAAGGCGGCGCTGATGTCCCTCGGCTATACCGAGGCGGAGGCAGACCGTGCCGGGCAGGCGATCAAGCCGAAGCTTCAAGGCGTAGAGACGGTCGATGCCGTAATGAAGCTGGCGCTGCAGGCGCTGTATCAGCAGTCGATGAGATAGGCTGTATGGGCTTACGCTTACGGCAATACTCAACATTCTGAGGAGGACCACCATGGAAGATCGGATCATATCCGCCAACCTGATGATGGAAGATCAGGTTATGGAGCTGAGCTTGCGTCCCAGATATTTGGCGGAATATATCGGACAGACACAAGCGAAGGAAAATTTGAAAATTTACATAGAAGCCGCCAAAATGCGCAAGGAAGCGCTCGATCACGTTCTCTTGTACGGACCGCCGGGACTTGGTAAGACGACGCTGTCGAACATCATTGCCAACGAGCTGGGCGTTAACCTGCGGACAACCTCCGGTCCGGCGATAGAGCGTCCCGGAGATTTGGCCGCCATTTTGACGAATTTGCAGGAAGGCGACGTCTTGTTTATCGATGAAATCCACCGGCTCCACCGTACGGTCGAAGAGGTGCTGTATCCCGCTATGGAGGATTATGCGCTGGACATCATCATCGGCAAGGGGCCGAGCGCGCGCTCCGTACGGCTTGATCTTCCCAAATTCACCCTGGTAGGCGCTACTACGCGCGCCGGGCTGCTATCGGCACCGCTGCGCGACCGGTTCGGGGTCGTAAGCCGGCTGGAATATTACACGGTCGACGAGCTGGCTTATATTGTCAGCAGGACGGCCGACATATTGGGAGTGCACATCGTCGGCGAGGCATCCGAAGAGATCGGCAAGCGTTCGCGGGGAACTCCGCGGATAGCTAACCGTCTGCTGAAGCGCGTGCGAGACTACGCGCAGGTCAAGGGAGACGGGATTATTACGCTCGAGATTGCAAAGCGGGCATTGCTCGGTATTCAGATCGATCATCTCGGCTTGGACGAGATCGACCATAAAATGCTGCGGGGGATCATTCTTAGCTTCCAAGGCGGTCCAGTGGGACTGGATACGATTGCCGCAACGATCGGCGAAGAGAGCCAGACGATTGAGGACGTCTACGAGCCTTATTTGCTGCAAATCGGATTTTTGCAAAGAACTCCCCGGGGGCGCGTGGCAACGCACATGGCGTATCAGCACCTCGGGCTGCCGATACCGAACGGCAACTAGCGGATCGCAGTGAGAGAATAGCGAGCTCATCAACTAGAGAGAGGGGAATGCCGGATATGAGGAGGCTTCGGCTTTCACTTGGCTGCATCCAGCCATTGGTTTTAAGCGTTTGTGTATTCAGTTCCAGCCTGACGGCGGCGGCGGTTTGGCCTGCAGAGCAGGCGTATGCAGCCGTGCCTAAGATGGATAAGATTCGGGTCGCTTTATTTATCGATACGGGCAAATACAGCGTGAACACATCGTTCGCCACGCTGTCATCCGCCAAAGGCTTGGAGTTCAAGCTGGCGGGCGCTCAAGGAGCCGGCAAGACGGCATTTGCCTTAGCGGACAAAGCTGCTGCCGCCGTTTCGTTGGACGGCTATCGCATATCCTTATGGGAGGGTGTCGATGCTGCACAGGCGAAAGCGATTGCGGACAAGCTGACCGCGGTCAACGAGGATCCGGTTATTTTCCAGCAGGCCGGTACCGTGATGCTGTTTCAGGTACAGCTTGGGCCTTATGCATCCAAGGAAGCCGCTGCGGCCGCCATGGCCAAAGTATCCGCAATGCCCGCAGTAAGCGGGCTCTTAAAAGGCTCTTCGCCTGCCGTGCACGGACCGCTTCACTTGAATGCGGGCGTCTACGCTACGGAGGCGGAAGCCGCTCAGCAGGCGGCTGCAATTCGTGCGGCCGGGCTGGAGGCCGAGGTCGCGTATATGGACGCGGCGGCCGGCGCTCCCGCTTACGCCGTATTGGCGGCGTCAGCTTCAGATGCTACGGAGCTTGCGACGGCGAAGCAGCAGCTTGCGGCGGTATTGCCGGGGGCCGCGCAGCAGCCTGTCGGGACGACGGCATCGTACGTGTTGAAGCGAGCGCAGCTGGATGCTTCGGGCGGGAGCAATTCCGCGATTCCGCACTTTATGGTCGGCGGCAGCAGCGCCAAACTGACCGTGAGCTCGGGTGAGGCTGCCGAACCGGTTACGGTGAAGGAGCGATCCGAACGGGCTTATCGCGGCGTGCTGGAGGTAACGCAGAGCAACGGCAAGCTTGCCGTTATCAATGAAGTTCCCTTCGAGCAATATGTGGCCTCTGTCATCAGCTCCGAGCTGAACAAGGATTGGCCGCTCGAGGCGCTGAAGGCTCAGGCGGTTGCAGCGCGGACGTACGCTTTGAAGCAGGGGCTTAAATATCAGATCGCCCATGTATCGGATTCCACGGTGGATCAGGCTTATTACGGGGCGGGAGCCGAATTTCCGGCAGCTTTATCGGCTGTCCAAGCCACGGCCGGAGAAGTGCTGGCCGATAAGAACGGGCTGATCTCCCCGTTATTTTATTCCAACGCCGGCGGGAAAACCGCGGAATCGACCGAGGTTTGGGGCAATAAGGTGGATTACCTGAAGAGCGTGCCGAGCCCTGACGACGGTGCGCAAAAGGGCAAGGCGGTATGGTATCGGATCGTGCTTCCTAACGGCAATTCCGGATACATTCATTCTTCCTATGCCCGTGACACGGGGCAAAAGAATGCGGCCGGCTTCCCTTACTATGAGTCGACGGGAACCGGTGTAGCCGTTCGGCCGGCGCCTTATGTTGACAATGCCGCCAATCCTGCCGGCTTCAAGGTCGATATCGGTGACCGTTTCATCGTGTTCGGACAGGAGATTGAATCGAACGCATACTCCTGGATTCGAGGGCCTTTTGACGGCGATAAATTGAAGGAGAAGGTCAATGCCGTTTTGGCCAAGCCTATTGCAGGCGCACTCAACCAATTGGAAATATCCAAACGGGGCGAATCCGGCAGAGTTACCGAGATGAAAGCGAACGGGCAAGTGATGAAGCCGGCGAATCCGGACGCTCTGCGTACGGTATTTAACGGGCTGCCGAGCACCCGGTTTGAAATTGAAGAAACAGGAAGGTATACTATACTGGGAGCGGATGGTACATTGCGTACCCAATCGTCCTCATCCTCGCCTGTTACTGTTGCGGCAGGAAGCGAGAAGCCCGCGCCAGCGCCTTCCGAGCTTTATATTATGAACGGCGATAGCAAAGCTTGGGTAGCCGATAATGAATCCCGGTTCGTGTTCAGAGGCACAGGCTTCGGCCACGGCTTGGGCATGTCCCAATGGGGTGCGCGAGGCTACGCCGAATTAGGCTATGATTACAAAAAAATATTGCAGACCTACTACGTAGGAGTCTCGATAATCAAGGAATGACGAAAACATGCAGGTAGAATGGTTTGATTACGAATTACCGGAGTCGCTGATCGCACAAACTCCTTTGAAAGACCGGACTTCGTCCAGATTGCTGACGCTGGACAAATCGACCGGAGCGATAGCCCATCAAACGTTTGAGCAATTGATCGAGTATTTGGAAGCCGGGGATGTACTCGTGTTGAACGATACGCGGGTGCTGCCAGCCCGGCTTTTTGGCGTGAAGGCGGACACCGGCGCCAAAGCCGAGGTGCTGCTGCTCAAGCAGCTGGAGGAGGACCGCTGGGAGGCGTTGGTTAAACCCGGCAAGCGCCTCAAGAAGGGCGCAACCATCCTCTTTGGAGAGGAAGGCGGTACTGCGCTTCTTACTGCGACCATTGAAGAAGAAAGCGATATGGGCGGAAGAGTGCTCCGCTTTTCCTACCAGGGTATTTTTACGGAGCTGCTGGACAAGCTGGGCCAAATGCCGCTGCCTCCTTATATTAAGGAGCAGCTCCCGGAGCGCGAGCGTTACCAGACCGTCTATGCGAAGCACGAAGGATCGGCTGCGGCTCCTACGGCGGGGCTTCATTTTACACAGGAGTATTTGAATAGGCTGGAACAAAAAGGTATACAATTAGCCTATATAACCCTTCATGTCGGACTCGGAACATTCCGTCCCGTGGCGGTTGAGGACGTCGAGTCGCACAAAATGCATGAGGAATACTATGAAGTCGGCGAAGAAGCCGCGCAGCTAATCAACGGAGCGAAAGCGAATGGACGCAGAGTCGTTGCTATCGGGACGACATCCGCAAGAACGCTGGAAACCGCTGCCCGGATGAGCGCAGAGCCTGGCAAGCTGCAGCCTTGCAGCGGCTGGACGGATATTTTTATTTTTCCCGGATTTGAATTCCTAATCGTCGATGCGCTGCTTACGAATTTTCATTTGCCGAAGTCGACCTTGCTGATGCTGATCAGCGCGTTGGCCGGCAGAGAGAACGTAATGGCGGCTTATCGGGAGGCTGTGGAGCGGGAATACCGGTTTTTCAGCTTCGGCGATGCGATGTTTATTTATTAATCAGCAGGATAGAAAGAAGTGAATGTCATTGGCAGCAGTAACTTATGAACATATAAAAACATGTAAGCAATCCGGAGCAAGGCTCGGTCGGGTTCATACGCCTCACGGCGTCATCGAGACTCCCGCATTTATGCCGGTAGGTACTCAAGCGACGGTGAAAACGATGGCTCCGGAAGAGCTGAAGCAGATGGATGCTCATATTATTTTGAGCAATACGTACCATTTGTTCTTGCGTCCCGGCCATGAGATTGTGAAGAAGGCCGGCGGGCTTCACCGCTTTATGAATTGGGACCGCCCGATCTTGACGGACAGCGGCGGCTTTCAAGTATTCAGCTTGAGCGAGATGAGAAAAATTACGGAAGAGGGAGTGGCTTTCCGCTCTCACTTGAACGGCGACAAGCTGTTCATCTCTCCCGAGAAATCGATAGAGATTCAGAATGCTCTCGGCTCCGATATTATGATGGCGTTCGACGAGTGCCCTCCGTTCCCCGCAGAGCACAGCTACGCCAAGCAATCGCTCGAGCGGACAACCCGTTGGGCGGAACGCTGCCTGCAGGCGCATGCCCGTCCGCAGGATCAAGCGCTATTCGCGATCGTTCAGGGAGGCATGTACGAGGATTTGCGCAAACAGAGCGCTGCCGAGTTGACTTCCATGGATTTCCCGGGGTATGCTATTGGTGGACTCAGCGTAGGCGAGCCGAAGCATTTGATGTATGAGGTATTGAATTATACGGTGCCGATTCTGCCTGCCAATAAACCGCGCTATTTAATGGGAGTAGGATCGCCGGATGCTCTCGTGGAAGGATCGATCCGCGGAATCGATATGTTCGATTGCGTTCTGCCGACGCGTATAGCTCGCAATGGTACATGCATGACGAGCTCGGGACGCCTTGTAGTCCGGAACGCCAAGTTTGCCGAAGATTTCGGGCCTCTGGATCCGGAATGCTCCTGCTATACTTGCCAAAATTACTCGCGCGCGTATATACGGCATTTGATCAAAGCGGACGAAACGTTCGGGATCCGTCTTACTACGTATCATAACCTGCACTTCCTGCTGGAGCTGATGCGTCAAGTACGGCAAGCGATCCGTGAAGACCGGCTTCTTGATTTCCGTGATGAATTTTTCGAAAAATACGGTATGGATGAAAACGGAAGAGGTTTTTAAACGTATATAACGTATAGTATAAGGAAAGGGGGGAAAAGGTATGTGGTTAGCGGCAGCCGAACCGGCACAAGCGGCCGGGATTGAAGGATATTTGTATACATACGGTCCATTGGTATTGATGTTTGTAGTATTGTATTTCTTATTGATTCGTCCTCAGCAAAAACGTCAAAAAACCCGCAACATGATGTTGGGCAATTTGAAAAAAGGGGACAAGGTTGTAACGATCGGCGGACTTCACGGAACGATCTTGGAAATTACAGACGATACGGTCATTTTGCGTGTCAATGATGTAACCAAGCTTACGTTCGAGCGCTCTGCTGTCAATGCAGTAACGCCAAGCCCTGCAAGCGAAGACAAGAAGTAAGCAATGGAAAATGCGAGCCTCCTTCACCGGATGGACTCGCATTTTTTTGTTCTGATAATCGTTCATTGATATGTCCTTCGGTATGCTCTCTACTTCTTCATATTAATTCCCAATATCCCGCCCAGAGCGCCGGAGCCGAAGGTCAGTCCGAGCAAATACAAGGTTTCCACCGATAGGCCTGTATCATAAGCAAGAAATCCTATCATCCACACGATGAGACAATAGAATATCCCCAGCATTCCTCCGTGATACCAGCCTCTTGTACCGCTCCGCTTGCCGGAAACGATGCCCCCGATAAACATAGCCACTCCGTGTACCGACATCGTATAACCGAATAACGATGTTTCCTGCAAATTCGTAGCCATCATCAAAAGAGAGATCAGGAACGTTCCTATCAGCATGAAAATCATGGAGTATAGTAATCCGGATAATAAAGGCGACTGTTTCATGGCCGACCTCCTCCATTTCAACGCTATCTATCATTATTGTATGGGCACGTACATAAAAATAGTACATGTTGTTCTGGACGCCATACAAAGGAATTCAGCAGGATCGTGTCGAATGCGTCGATATCACCTGTCTATTAAATGAATCAACGGAGCAACAGGATACGAATAGAAAGGATGGTAACTTACTTATGGATGTTTCTGCACATGCCCTGTGGCAGGTTGTCGCCGCAGCACTTATTTTTATCGTATGTTTCGGATTGATGATTACAGGACTCTTCAATCGATTGCTGGTCGTCTGGGCCGGCGCATTGCTTATGCTGTTGCTGGGACTCGTCAGCGGGACCGAGGTGGTTCAGACTCATATCGGCTGGCAAACGATATTTCTAATGACAGGGATCATGGTATTGTCCGGCATCACAGGCAAGACGGGATTGTATGAGTACATAACGATACGCTGTGCGCAAAAAACGGGAGGGAGGTACTTCCTGCTGCTCGTAGCTTTGGCCGTTATCGCGGCTGTCGGCTCCGCGGCTCTGGATGCTGTCACGACTATGATTGTGATGATTCCGATGACGATTCGATTGGCCAAACGGTTGAATGCGAATCCGTTCTCCTTGTTGGTTACGGTCATGGCTAGCGGAACGATAGGCGGATCGGCAACGATGATCGGCTCTATCCCGAATATGATGATCGGCTCGTCTCAGGCTGCCGGGCTGACGTTTAATGGGTTTTTGGTTCATGTCGCGCCTCTCTCCGTCCTTTGTTTTGCTGTAATTGTGCTTGTGCTGTATCGGTTGTACGCCAAGGAATGGAAACCGGATCCGGCACACATATCGGAGCTTATGGCTCTCGATGCGTCCTCTTTTCTCAGCAACCGAACCTTGCTTGTCAAAGCTTGCGCAGTGTGGGGATTGACCCTGCTGGGATTCCTATTCCAGCTTCAGCTTCGTATTCCGATAGGATTCATAGCTTTGGCGGGAGCGCTTGTGCTAGTTCTTATTAGCGTCAGAAAGAAAGAGGATCTGGTAGAAATAGGACATTCGGTGGAATGGGGGACGCTGGGGTGGCTGGCAGGCTTGTTCATTCTGGTCGGCGGCTTGGCGGATACAGGTATCATGGAAGCAATCGCGCTGAAAGGAATGGAGCTGACCTCGGGAAATCCAATGCTACTAGCTCTGCTGGTTTTATGGGTGTCGGCAATCGGCTCCGCGGTTGTAGATCAAGCGATTGTCGCTGCTTCGTCGATTCCTTTGGTCAAGCAATGGGGGATTCAATTGGAGATAACCGCCTACTGGCAGCTGAATCCGGTTTGGTGGTCGTTGTCCATCGGGGCAAGCCTTGGGGGAATGGCGACATGGCTAGGTTCTCAAGCCAGCCTCGTAGCAGCAGGACTAGCCTTGAAGGAAGGGCACGAGCTTTCGTTGAAGCGATATGTGAAGGTAGCCGTTCCCTTGACCCTTCTGGCGCTTCTTATAGCAACACTATATATCGTATTGATGTACTTCGATTAAGGATTTCCCAGCAATTCGTAGTTCGTCAAACTGCATGACGGCAATGGCTAAAGGTCAAAATACCCATGGAAACGTCCTGACTTCGCTTTGCAAAGCTGATGGGGGGATAGCGAGACCATGGAGATTTTGGCTCTTTTTTTGCGTACCCTGCTTGTCTATTTCATCGTGTTCCTGACGCTCCGGATTATGGGAAAGCGCGAGATCGGCAAGCTGTCGCTGTTTGATCTGGTTATATCGATCATGATTGCGGAAATCGCCGTGTTCGTGCTCGAGGATTTACATAAGCCGCTGCTGGAAGGCATTGTTCCGATGTTCACTTTGGTGCTTGTGCAGCTGTTTATCGCCTACTTGTCCTTGAAAAATGAAAAGCTTCGCCGCGTGTTTGAGGGAAGACCGGCCGTCGTCATCCAAAATGGCAAGCTGAACCGGGATGTCATGAAACGGCACAGGTACAATCTGGACGATTTATTGCTGCAGCTAAGGCAAAATAAAGTCGTTGACGTCGCGGATGTCGAATTTGCCATATTGGAGCCCTCGGGCAAGCTGACCGTCGTAGAGAGGGAAGAAAACGAGGCAAAGAAGCCTGCTGCCAAGCAACAGGCTACGATTCGCTATGAAGGACTGCCGTTACCGCTTATCATGGACGGAAAAGTGCAGGATGACAGCTTGGGGAAGCTGGGGAAAACCCGGTTTTGGCTGAAGAATGAGCTGCAATTGAAGGGCGTTCACGATTTTAAAGAGGTGTTCTTCTGTACGATCGATCATCGGGGGAAATGGTTTATCGACCGGAAACGATAATCATTTAAGCCATTTCTTACTTAACCAAACCAAGCGCAGCAGATCGTTGCGGTCGATCAATCTCATCATAACCGCGCTAAGCAAATACAACAGAAGACCCGCCGAACAGGAAACGAAAAAGCGTACGGTTTCATTAGAGAGCCATTCGGTATACATGATAAAGTGGCTAGCGAGCCCCGATACGGCCATGGCCATGCCGACTTTGGCAAAGTCGAGCATTTCCATATGAAACTTGAGAAGCTTGGACACACTGAGCCAATGCAAAATGGTTACGAGCATAATATTCACATTAATCGCCATTACCGCACCGAGAATGCCGAATTCGGGCTTGCTCGCCAGCCAGTAGATAAGCGACAGCTTGACGATCGAGCCGGTCAAGGTGTTCACCAAAGCGCTGCCGGGTCTCTCCAATGCCTGCAGCGTTGCTTGAAGAGGCGCCTGAAAATAAATAAACAAGGCGACGGGCGCCATCATTTTGAGCATTGAGGCGACCTGGCTTTGGCCGTAAAACAACTGGCACAGCGGCTCGGCAAGCACGAACATGATCATCGCGAACGGAGCGCCCGTGACCAATGCCAGTCTCAGCGATTGATGAAGGCGGGAGTGAATGGTCTTCATGTCATTTTGCGCAGCGGCTTCCGATAAAGAGGGAACCAGTGACACGGACAACGAATAGGTCAGCGCACTGGGCAGCATGAGAATAGGCATAACCATCCCTTGGAGCGCTCCGTACTGCGCTGTCGCGAGTTTGGTGGCTACTCCGGCCGAGGCAAGGCTCCTTACCGTGATAATCGACTCGAAGAAATAGGAGCAGGAACCGACCAGCTTGCTGCCGGTAATGGGTGTAGCCAGCTTAAGCAGCTGCTTTAAATGTTCCCAGGGTCCAGCGGTTGCTTCAGCAGCTTTATTACCGGTAAAAGGCACGGTGCGAGAACGGGTGCGGCTTGTACGAAACATAATATACAAAACCAGCAATGCGGATATTTCCCCTACAAGAACGCCTGCCATTGCCCCTGCCGCAGCATACTCGAGGCCGTAAGGAAGCATGAGGTAAGCAAATACAAGAACGGTGACGATTCGGACCAGCGTCTCGATGACCTGCGACAGCGCGGTGGGGATCATATTTTGCCGTCCCTGAAAATAACCGCGATAGACGGAGCCGATGCCGACGATGAGAATGATCGGAGTCATGACAAGAAACGTATAATATACCCGCGAATCGGTAAGCAAATGGGTGGATATCCAGCGCGCGGCAAGCAAGCTGACCAGAGTGAATACGGTGCTAAGGGATATGGACAGAAGAAGCGACAAGCGGAAAATGCGTCGTATCCGGGCTTCGTCTTCCGCTGCCTCGGCTTCTGCAACAAGCTTGGCTACGGCAATGGGAATGCCTCCCGTTATTATCGTCAAAATGACGATAAGAAACGGGTAGCCCATCTGGTACAGACCGATGCCTTCTGCTCCGATAACGCGCGGAAGCGTAATCCTGGGGATGAAGCCGAGGATGCGATTGATGATACCGGCAGCAAGCAAAATGAGCGTGCCTTGGATGAACGATTGTTTGGTCACTTGGATTGTTCTTCCTCCCTTATGGTTTACTTAATGAATATGCTGAACCTGTCCAAGTCAGACATTTTTTCTGTATAGAACGGGCTGCCGGGAAGGAAATAAGCAGACCGTAGCGAATTATTGTATAAACGATGCTGTACTGCAGGAGGATGATGGACGTGGATCAAGACGGGCTTAATAAAAAGCAGCAGCAGGCGGAAGCGTTGACGGAAGCGGAGAAAGCGGAAATGCCCGAGCCGGGGGAGCCTGTAGAGTATCCATATCCGGAGGAAGAAGGGGAAACGTTAGAGGACGATGCGAAGAGCGAGCAGGCTGCGGCAGTCGAGCTTGCTGCAGCGGATCCGGCTGAGACAGAGGGGCTGGGAGATCGTCCGGGGGATGATGAATTATTCGAAGACCAGCTTCAGAACGAGGATGAGATCGCTCCTTCCGAGTATGCTGAGCCGCTATCCGATCAAGAGCTGAACGAGATGATAGAGGAGATGTGCAACAGCAAAGCGGATGAATTCCGAATGATCGGGTATGAGCATGTGACGGGCAGGGAAATATGGGAATGTGTCAGCGAAAAGTATCAGAAGACGGGTACTCCGCCGCTGTACAAAGTGGTCAATGATATTTTGTCGCTGAAGGTAACTCAATTCATGAACTGGATGACGATGAGCATCTATAAGACCAACCCTTTCCAATGACGGAAGGGTTGTTTGTTTTCTAAATGCCGTTGTCGATAGTTTGGAAGCATCGTCAAATTGACTCGTTTTTCACACGTAGGTATAATAGGAATATTGAGTATGGAAGGAGAACGTTAACGACATGAAACGGATTATCGCATTTTTGGCAGTCGTGGTCATCAGCTTTGGCTGCATTGCCTTCTTCACTCCGGGATTAGTCCAGAACATTAAACTCGGTTTGGATCTCAAGGGTGGTTTTGAAATATTGTACGTGGCCGAGCCGGTAGAAGCAGGCAAGCCCGTCACGATGGATTCGTTGAAGCAAACCGCTAACAGCCTGATGAAACGGGCCGATAGCCTAGGTATTGCCGAGCCCGAGATTACTACAGAGGGCAAAGACCGTATTCGCGTTCGCCTTGCGGATGTAAAGAACGAAGAAGAAGTCCGCAAAATCATTAAGAAGCCTGCGGATCTGACCTTCCGCGGCCCTGACGGCACGAAAGAAATGCTCGGAAGCGATTTCGTCGAGGGCGGAGCGAAAGTAGGCTTTGACCAGGCAAATCGTCCGATGATCAACATCAAGGTGAAGGACGCAGACAAGTTTAAAAAAGTAACGGAGAAGCTGCTCGGTCAGCCTCTGGCCATTTACTTGGACGAAACTCAATTGTCGGCGCCAATCGTCAACAACGTTATTAGTGACGGAAATGCTAGCATCTCCGGCAATTACACGTTCGATGAAGCTACGAATCTGGCAAATACGATTAACCTCGGTGCGCTTCCGTTGAAGCTTACGGAGAAATATACGCAGGTAGTAGGAGCATCGCTAGGACAGCTGTCTCTGCATCAAACGGTACAAGCCGGTCTGATCGGTGCGATACTGATCCTTGTTTTCATGCTGGCGTTCTACCGTCTGCCAGGTATTGTCGCGGCGATTACGCTGATCACTTATACCTTCTTGCTCCTGGGAGCATTCTGGCTGATGAACGCTACGTTGACACTTCCGGGTATTGCAGCCTTCGTGCTGGGTATCGGTATGGCCGTCGACGCCAACATCATTACTTATGAACGGATCAAGGAAGAAATCCGCAGCGGCAAGAGCCTGCTCTCCTCTTTGAAATCCGGCTCCAAGCATTCGTTCCGCACGATCATGGATGCCAACATTACGAACCTGATCGCCGCCGCCGTTCTTTATTATGTCGGTAACGGAGCCATCCGCGGATTTGCTTTGACAACGATTATGAGTATTATTCTGAGCGTACTGACGAACGTATTCCTATCCCGCTGGTACATTCATTTGATCATCAAGAGCAATTTGTTTAAGAAATCTGCTTATTTCGGTGTAAAGGAGTCGGAAATCCGTGGACTATAAAAATCACTTTGACTTCATTAAAAACCGTAATAAGTTTTTTATCGCCTCCATCGCCATCCTGTTGATCGGATTGATCGTGCTGGTTACTATGAACCTGAATTACGGTGTCGATTTTAAAGCAGGGACATCGCTCGATATTAATATGGGACAAGCCGTAACCAAAGAAAAAGTAGAGCAAGCATTCAATAATGCCAAATTGGAGCCGGCCGTCTTAACGATAAGCGGCAATAACGATCATGTCTCGGCACGTTTCGATACGATATTGACCGATGACGAGATCAAGCTGGTCAATGCGAAAATGGTTGAGGCTTTCGGGGACAAGGTGTCCCAGGAAGTCAACACCGTATCTCCCGATATTGCCAAGGAAATGGGATATAAGGGGATGATCGCCGTTGCTATTGCAAGCGTAGCGATTTGTATATATGTAAGCTTCCGCTTTGAATGGCGTTTTGCGTTGGCTGCTATTATTGCAATTTTGCATGACGCATTTATCGTTATTGCTATGTTTGCGATCTTCCGTCTGGAGGTCAGCCTGCCATTCCTTGCCGCGGTATTGACCACCATCGGTTATTCGATCAACGATAAGATCGTTATTTTCGACCGGGTCCGCGAAAACATGCGCTTCTCCCGTCTTAAATCTAGCGAAGACGTCGCCAACATGCTGAATGCAAGTATTTGGCAGACGATGTCGCGGAATATTAATACGGTCATTACCGTTTTAATCGCGGCGCTATGCTTGTTTATTTTCGGAAGTGAATCGATCAAGCTGTTCGCTTTGGCCAAAATCATCGGGTTGACGTCCGGTGCCTATTCCTCCATATGTATCGCAACGCCATTGTGGTATGTGTTGAAGAATAAATCACTAGGTTCTAAAGCGAGAGCAACTGCAGTAAAAGAATAATAGCTGGCCGCGAGACATTCGTTTCCGCGGCCTTTCTATACAATTCACATGAGGAGTTGTCCCATGTCAGATGAGCGGTATCAGAAGGCGCGGTTCGGCGCCTGGATCGGAATAACCGGAAATATGGCGCTGGCCATGGTGACGGGTGCGATCGGCATCCTATCCGGCAGTACGGCGCTTATTGCCGATGCATTTCATTCTGTATCGAATGTGATTCGATCGGCAGCGGTATTCACGGGATTGCGGACAGCCCCGCTTCCTTCGGATAAAGATCATCCGTATGGACATGACAAAGCAGAGTCGATATCGACGATTATCGTACCTGTGCTGCTCCTGGTCGTTGGATTGGAAATCGCCATTTCGTCAGCCAGAGCGATATACAATGGAGTGGATGCTTCACCCAAGCCCATTGCTCTAGTTGCTATAGGCATAGTTATCGTTGTTAAAGAAGCTCTGTTTCAATACAAATATCGTGTAAGTAAGCAGCTTAACAGCCCGGAATTCATGGCCAGCAGCAGGGAGCATCGCTCAGACTTGTATTCATCTCTGGCCGCCTTGGCCGGCATAGTAGGAGCTCTGGCAGGCAATTATCCGGGATATACATATTTGTACTATTTGGATCCTATCGCCGGGTTGTTTGTAGCGGGACTTGTTCTGAGAACGGGATATACGTTAGTTAAGGAATCCATCCGCAACACCATGGATCGTGTGCTGTACGAGGAAGATTCCGCTGAGCTGATCGAGACGGTTCAGGAGATTAAAGGCGTTATTGCCGTTGATGGCTTGAGGGCGCGAGAGCAAGGGCATTATGTTATAGTCGATGTGAAAATTAGCGTGAATCCACGTATAACCGTGCATGAGGGACAGGACATCGCCAAACAGGCGAAGCAGGCATTAATGAAACGGTTTACGCATGTGACCGATGTTGTTATTCATGTCAATCCGTATGATGCGGGCTATCCGTACAAAAACAATATGGATTCGGATCAGAATGACCTGTCATCCATGCTGCACTGATGATAGAAACTCAGTTCGAAGAAGGCTTTCCTGCAGAAAGCCCACCAAATGCTTACGAAGTAAGTTTTCCTACGAAAAACTCAGTATATGCTTACGAAGAAGGCTTTCCTACGGAAAGCCCAGTAATTGCTTACGAAGTAAGTTTTCCTACGGAAAACTTTTAGGAGGGACAGCATGCTAAAAGCAAGAGCCAAATGGAAAATAAGCAAAACGGATGCCCGGCAAGTGGAGGAATTTGCTAACGAACTGCAAGTTTCTACTTTGGTAGCCCGTCTGCTTATAAGCCGGGGAATAACTGACAAAGAGCATGCTGCCGCTTTTTTACATGGGGGAACGGATCATGTCCACGATCCGTTCCTTTTAAGTGGAATGCAGAAAGCGGTGGAGCGAATCCGTCAGGCATTGGAACGCGGCGAAAAAATCCGCGTGTATGGCGATTACGATGCGGACGGAGTCAGCAGTACGACCTTGATGGTCCATTTGCTTAAGCAGTTGAATGCAACATTCGATTATTATATTCCGCACCGTGTCCATGAAGGCTACGGATTGAACAAGCCGGCTCTGGATTTGGCCCGTCAACAGGGAGTACAGCTTCTTATTACGGTCGATACGGGTATCAGTGCGGTTGAGGAAATCGCTTATGCCACCGAGCTCGGTATGGATGTCATCGTAACGGACCATCATGAGCCTCCCGAGCTGCTGCCGGTTGCCTACTCGGTCATTAACCCGAAGAAGCCGGATTGTCCGTATCCGTTCAAATCGCTGGCGGGAGTCGGCGTGGCGTTAAAGCTGGCGCAGGCACTGCTGGGCCGGTGGCCTGAAGAGCTGCTGGAATTCGCAGCCATCGGAACCGTCGCCGATTTGATGCCTTTACTTGGCGAGAATCGTGTTATCGTCAGGCAAGGCATTAAGAAAATGCAGAGCACCAAGAACTGGGGCATCCGCTCGCTCCTCGACGTAGCCGGAGTCAAGCTGAAGGATGTCAATGCTACGCATATCGGCTTTGCCCTGGCACCGCGCATCAATGCCAGCGGCAGACTTAACAATGCAGACGATGCCGTGAGGCTGCTTATTACGGACAGCGAGCAGGAAGCGGAGCATCTGGCGTACGACCTGGATTCATTGAACAAGGAACGGCAGCGGATTGTTGATGAAATGACCAAACAGGCGATGGCCATGGTAGAGGAACGCATGTCCTCCGGCTTGAACAAAGTGATTGTGCTAGCTCAAGTGGACTGGAATGTCGGTGTGATCGGAATAGTAGCGTCCAAGCTGCTCGATAAATATTATCGTCCTACACTGATTCTTGGAATCGATAAAGAGTCGGGAATGGCCAAAGGATCGGCACGGTCCATAGCCGGATTCGATCTGTATCAGGCGCTGACGCATTGCCACGATTTAATGGATCATTTCGGAGGTCACCAAGCAGCCGCCGGAATGACTTTGCCCAAGGAAAACCTGCCGGAGCTGGAACGCAGACTTAACGTACTGGCGGATGAGTGGCTCAGCCCGGATGATTTCATCCCGATTTTGCAAGCGGACCTGGAATGCTCGTTAGATGAGGTCGGAATCGATACCATTCAACAACTGGATCAGCTGGGGCCCTTCGGCATGGGTAATCCCGTTCCGAAATTTGTGTTTACCGATGTGCGCTGTCAGGAGCTTCGGACGATCGGCAGAGAGCAGCAGCATATTAAGATGATGCTATGCAAGGGTACTGAAGAAGCGTCGGTTGCCCTCGATGCGATCGGATTCAACAAGGGAACGGTGCTTCCGTGGATTTCTTCCACTGCTACGCTTAATGTGCTTGGCGAGCTCTCCATCAATGAATGGAACGGGGTCCGCAAGCCGCAAATGATGATTCAGGATGTTAGCGTTCCCGATGTTCAGCTGTTCGATTGGCGAGGGGCTGCCAAGCCCGAGAACAAGCTTCAGGAGCTGGCGAGATGTCTGGAGCAGCTGTATGGTAAAGTCCAGGAAGGGCGGAAATTGCCTGCGCTGTTAACGTTTCATCCGGACGATAAGCAGGTGAGGTTCCAGCTTATCAAGTCATACCCCGTCTGGAAAGTAGATACAGCGACAGGCGAATGCATACCTGCGAATGATCTCGCGCGTGGACTCACATGGTCTGACGTAACGGACGTGGTATTTTACGATATGCCGCCGCGCTTATCTTTGCTTGAGCAAGCCGTTGCCAACGCCGCTCATGCTCAGAGATGGTACGCATTATTTTCCGGGAAATTATTTGATCAGGGGACGATTCCGTCGCGGGACATGTTCAAAACGGTATATGGAGCAGTTCAGCAGCAGGGAAACCGGGCATTCCAAGGAAACGCATTTACGGATGTATTATCGAGAAGGTCCGGGTATTCCAAGGAACTGATTCAATTTATGCTTGACGTATTCACCGAGCTGGGCTTCGTACGGAAAACGGCGGAAGGCTTCATGCCTGTCGCTAATCCCGTGAAAAAAGAGCTTGGATCGTCAAGGCTGTTCCAACAAAGAAAACATAGCGCCGAAGTCGAGCAAACGCTGCTTTACTCCAGCGCACAACAGCTATATGAATTACTGAAAGGCTGTCAAAATCAAACCAAACCGTCATTGGAGGACATAATATGAATTTTAAAGAATACATTCGCGTGATCGATGATTTTCCGCAGCCGGGGATCAGCTTCAAGGACATTACGACATTGCTCAACAATGGCCCTGTCTATAGAGAAGTCATTGCCGAACTGGCGCGTCAGCTGAAGGATAAGCAAATTGACGTTATCGCCGGACCTGAGGCGAGAGGGTTCGTAATCGGCGCGCCGCTTGCCGTTCAATTGGGAGTTGGCTTCGTGCCGATTCGCAAAAGCGGTAAGCTTCCAGGCCGAACGATTGAAGCGGATTATGCGCTGGAATACGGCAAAGACAAGCTGGCTATGCACGACGATGCCATCCAGCCAGGACAAAAAGTATTGATCGCCGACGATCTGCTTGCAACTGGCGGAACCATTGCAACATCGATTAATTTGGTGAAGCAGCTGGGCGGAGAGGTTGTCGGAGCGGCATTTTTGATCGAGCTTGAAGAACTGAACGGCCGGGACAAGCTGGGAAATATCGATATTATTTCTCTTGTCCAGTATTAAGCCACTCCAATATTAAAAAAACAGCTCCTGACCCGGCAACGGATCGGGAGCTTTGTCAATTACATCGCGTATTTCCACAACAACCAGCTTAGTACGGAGCAGAACGCCGACACGATTCCGAACACCCATACGATCTTCGTCTCGCTCCAGCCGTACTTCAAGCTGTAATGGTAATGAATCGGAGACATCCGGAACAAGCGGAGTCTTGTTTTTTTGTAATACCACACCTGTAAAATAACGGAAATCTGCTCGGCGAAAAAGACAAAGAAAAGAAGCGGAATAAGGATTTCAACCTTCTCCATCACAGCAAGAAACGATAAGGAGCCGCCTATGGCCAGGGAGCCGGTATCGCCCATGAAGGCTTTGGCCGGATACATGTTGTATAGGAGTAAGCCGAGCAGGCCGGCAATCATCACGAGACAAAACAGCTGAACCTCCACCGAATCGGTTATGGCCAGGAAGAACAAGTAAGTAGGAATGGATGTGAAAATAAGCAGTCCGTCCAGACCGTCTGTAAAATTCACTGCATTGGCCGTTCCGATGATGAACAGCAGTAGCAGTATCAGGTATAACGGCAAAGGGAGGTCGAGAAAACGGCTTCCCCACAGCTCGATACCGGATTGGATCGGATGGAGCCGGCTGTAATAGTACAGGAGCACGACGGTAACAAAGCACTGCAAGAGCAGCTTCGTTATACTGCTGATTCCGTTTGGATCCTGCAGGACGGCTTTCTTCATATCGTCGATACAGCCGACCAAACTGAAAGCTAAAAAGACGATACTGAGAAACATAACGATGTCACCCGGATGATAAATGAGCAGCACGACGGTACCGGTAATAAGTACAACGCCTGCCATGAGCGGCGTGCCCCGTTTGGCTTGGTGGCTGGCCGGAAGCTGGGAACGGATCGGCTGGGTCAGGTGCAGTGTTCTAAGGCCGTAAATAATTACCGGACTAAGAGCGGCTACAATGAAAAACGTTAGACCGAATAGCATAAGACGATTCATTAACAGGGATCACTTCCTTTTTGGCATAAGGACTATTCTTATTTTTATGTCTAGAGGACAAGATTAAAAGCGAAAAATACGACTATCGGATTTCCTGTTTTGAACTTTATCATGATCAGATCGGATGTGGATAACATGAACATAAACGAATGGATTACGGATACAAGAAAAATAGTTAGTGTAGGCCCGAACTTCAGGGCTTTTCGGCATCAGAAGGGGATTTTTCATGAGGAGCCGCCGACACTGTCGTTAAAATCTCCGGAGAGCTTGACTACCTCGGCGAGCATTTATGTATCTCCGCAAATGCCGGAGTTTTTCTGTGAAGTGGAAATGGCTGTCGTCATCGGTCAGGATGCGAAGCATGTAGCCGAGAGCGAGGTCCGCTCCATTATTGCCGGATATGCCATAGCCAACGATATTACGGCAAGCACGCACTTTGAATCGGGCCGGTTTAAAATGTATGACCAGACAACGCCGATAGGCGAGCTGGTGCAAGTATCGGATCCAACGAACGTGCAGCTGGAGATGTGGGTGAACGACCGGCAAATCCAGCTTGACAATACGAGCGAGATGATATTCTCCGCCCATTGGCTTGTTGCGCATATTTCCGATATTATGACGCTGCGCAAAGGCGATATCATTTTGACGGGTACGCCGGCCAATCCGCATATTTGCAAGGTGGGCGACAGAATTGAGATGAGAAGCCCGCAGCTCGGGAGCATTCGTCATGTTCTGCATCAGGGGACGTAGGCAGGAAAAATTTTTTTGCCTAAAAAACCGGAAACCGGTCCTAATCGTCCCGTCTTATGCTAGAATAAAACGTAATTCATGTTTTCTGCGTACGGCTGCGGAAGACGGTAAAGAGGGCTGACGATGCTGACAAAACTGAATAAAACATTGGAAAAGATTATGCCGGTGCTCACTCCGGCTGCAGTCGGAGTCGGGCTGCTTAGTGCTTCGTGGCTGCACACGTTAAGCTTCCTTGTGCCGTGGATATTTGCGGTCATGACGTTCGCAGGAAGTATCGGCTCGAACTTCAAAGATTTGGGCAAGGTGATGAAGCACCCGCTCCCCATTATCGCGGTGTTTCTTATTTTGCACCTTGTGATGCCTCTGATTGGATGGGCGGCAGGCACGCTTATTTTCCCGGGTGACGATCTGACGCAAACCGGCTTCGTACTTTTATTCGTCATTCCTACCGGCGTGGTCAGCTTGGTGTGGGTCACGATCTACGGAGGAAACATTGCGCTGACGTTGGCATTGATCCTGCTGGATACGCTGCTGTCGCCATTTATTGTACCGCTTAGCCTTTCCCTGATCGTAGGAGCCAAGGTGCACATGGATGTGTGGGGAATGATGAACGGACTGCTCTGGATGGTTGTGATTCCTTCGGTCATCGGCATGCTGCTGAATCATTGGACGAAGGGGCAAATTAAGACCGTCTGGGGGCCGCGGCTGGCACCGTTTACGAAAATCGGCTTATTTGCCGTCGTAGCCATTAACAGCTCGGTTGTAGCGCCTCACCTGAGGGATATGAACGTGAAGCTGGTACAAATCATCGTTACCGCCTTAGTGTGCGCGACACTTGGTTATCTTGCCGGTTGGCTGGTCTCCCGTTCGATGAAGTGGGACCGGGACGTTACGGTTGCGCTTACGTTTAACTCAGGGATGCGCAATCTTAGCGCAGGAGCTGTGCTTGCCATCAGCTTCTTCCCGCCGCCCGTGGTGCTTCCGGTTATCGCAGGCATGCTGTTCCAGCAGCTGTTAGCCGCTCTGTACGGCTATAATCTGGATAAAAAGTACCGTCTAAAAAGCCAGCCTTCCCAAGCGGCTTGACGGTGATGTTAAGCAGCCGATAAGGCTGCTTTTTTTTCGCCACAATAGAACTTATAAGACTCCGAGATCGTCGCTTTTCTCATGGGCTTACAAAAAAATCGCAGCGGATTGATTTTTTCCCCCTTACATGTTCTATAATAGAAGCAATAGACAAAAGCCGACTTATTGTGCGGCTGTACATAAAGGGAGATAGACAAGTGAGCAGCAATTCGAAGCATACGGCAACTGTTTCACTCGGAGTCATGGCAGTTGGCTTCGCAGGAACCTTATTTCTGGATGGATCGCAGACGTGGGTGCGATTCGCGCAAAGCGGCTTTGAAGCAGGGCTGGTGGGAGGCCTGGCGGACTGGTTTGCCGTGACGGCGCTGTTCCGCCATCCGTTAGGCATACCGATACCTCACACGGCGTTATTGCCGAAAAACCGCGATAAAGTGTCCAAAGCTTTTATTTCTACCATTCAGGACGATTTGCTGAGCAAAAAAAGCATTATGGATAAGCTGTCGCAAGTTCCGTTGGTTATGCGGCTGCTCAAAGGAGCGGAGGAGCAGCTCGGAACGGATGGGGCCAAGGCGGGCATAGCGTCTTTATGCGAATACATCATCCTGCAAATTCCTTTGGACAAGCTGGCGCAGCTTGGGGAGCGCGAGGTAGAGAAGCTTCTCCAGACGCTGGATATGCGAAGCATGTTGAACAACGTGCTTGAGCATGCGTATGCGCGCAAGTACGATGAAAGAGTGTTCGATTTTGTCCTTGACTTGGCGGAGCAGCTGGTCATGAAGGAAGAGATCCGCGACCGGATGGGGCTGATGGCTGTCCAGGCGTTGTCTCAATTGAAAACGAACGGCTTCATGCAGTTCGCGATGAATGCTTTCGTCGGTTATTTCAACGAGGACAAGCTGGGCTCGTTAATTCAGCAATTCATACTGAGCGGCATCGAAGGCTTGAGAATGAAGGAGAATCCGAACCGGAAGGCCGTGCTGAATGCCCTGCGCTTTTGGCTGGACAATCCTGCGAACAAAGACGGCATTTCGTCCGAGCTTGATAATTGGAAGGAGCAGCTGCTGTCGCAATGGAATTTGAACGAGAAGCTGCTGGAGCTGCTGCAGCGGTTGCAAGAAAAAGCATTGGCGTGGGTACGCGACGAATCGTTCGCCGATGCGTATGCGATTCCTTTCGTTTCCGGAATCATAAGCAAGATGGAAGCCGATACGGAGATGATGAACAAGCTGGAATTGACCTTGCGCGAGCAAATCGCCAAATGGATCGAAAGCAACCATCATAAGATCGGTGCCCTGATCCAGGAGAACATCGACCGGTTTGATGACGAGACGCTTATTTCGCTGATGGAAGACAAGGTTGGCAAAGATTTGCAATGGATTCGAGTCAACGGAGCGATCTGCGGCTTTCTGATCGGGATCGTTCTGGCCGGCGTTAAATGGGCTATCGGCTAAAAAAGACTGCTGCAGCAGGGGTTTCCATACGCGGCGGCAGGAAATATCCATCAGTCCGTGTACAGAAATGATGTGTAACAAACAACTAAGCTCACTAGCCATTTTGCAGTTTAGCAAGCCTGCTTCCCATCGGCGAAACAGCCGAAACGGGGCGGGCTTTTTTTCGTTCCACCGGCTTGATCAAGTTTAGGGATGGAATGACCGGGCTATGTGTCTACTAGCGCTGGGAAGGTGGGGTTCGGTTTTGCGATAATCGTCTGCGGCTGATTTGATAAAATATGGTGACTTGTCAGACAAGTTTGTAGTAAAATAGGATAGAAATATTCCAGAAATATTCTCTGATTGTTGTAAGCGCTATTTTCGGTTGTTAACGTGTGCACATGATCGACGACTAATAGCTTACGCAAAGAAAGGGATGAATGGCATGAAACATATCCTCATCGTAGATGATGAACCGATAATCCGTGCCGGATTGTTGAAGTTGATCAAGCAATACAGCGAGACAGTTCATGTTCACGCAGTTCCGAACGGAGTGGAAGCCATTGCCGAAATTCGCAGGCAGAAGCCGGATATGGTGTTTACGGACATTCGCATGCCGAAAATGAACGGGCTTGAGTTGTGCAAGCAGATTGCCGAAATGAATATGAATATCCGTACCGTCGTCATTTCGGGACACAGCGACTTTAGCTACGCTCAGCAATGCTTAAGCTACGGCGTCAAAGAATATTTGCTAAAGCCGGTTACCAAGACGGACCTGTACCCGGTGCTGGATCGGCTGCTCCATATGGATAAGCCGCCTTCTATCTCGATTTCGGCTTACGGAGAGTGGCTGGATCAGGCCGAGCATGCCATTTGGTCGTCCAATATGGAAAGCATCCGGCACTTGCTTGCACGATGGAAGAGCGATGGCTTGTGCGGAGGGCTCAAGACCGAGCAAATTCAGCAGATGGTTGAGGATGCGCTAAAGATACTGGTTAAGAAGCTGAATGCGCGGCAGTTGTACCATTTTGAGTGCGAGCCATTGTTCGATTCATCGGCTAGTCAGGACGAGGTGCAGGATTACATGGAGGCCGAGCTGATTCGGCTGTGCGAGCAGCTGATTCATTGGCGGAGAGGCAGCCAGAAAAATTTGTTTGAGGAAGCCAAATCCTACATAGACGAGCACATTAGCGATGAAATCAGTCTGGAAGCGGTGGCCGACAGGGTAGGGCTTGCACCGACCTACTTTAGCTATTTTTTCAAGAAGATGACCAATGAGACGTTCGTCCAATACCGGATGAAGAAGAGGATCGAAATGGCCAAGAGGCTGCTGGAGCTGCCGCATTACAAAATCGTCGACGTCGGTATGGAGATCGGTTATCAGAATTATCCTCATTTCTCGAAGATATTCAAAAAAATGACGGGGATATCGCCTACGGAATACCGCCAAATGCTGGGAATCAAATAGCGGGATCGACTATAACGAATTTACAAAGGATTGAATCCGATAGGGAGAGTGTATTCACATGGCCAATTTGAAATGGGAGCAAGCAGCGCCAGGCATATGGAAAGTACAGGAGGGGGAAAGCTCGCCGTTATCCGCAATGTCCGTCATGGGGAAAGCTCCGAAATCGACGACGCTTGAGGCAATGACGGCAGCAGCGTTCCCGGTGGATGCGAACCAAATCAGCGTCAAAGTAACTCCCCGCCAAACGATCGTTACGCTTCCTCTGGAGCGTGAGGAGAGCCTGTACGGGCTCGGTCTGCAGCTGTTGAAGCTGAATCATCGGGGACGCACCCGTTACTTGCGGGTCAACAGCGATCCGAAGCAGGATACGGGTGAGACTCATGCACCGGTGCCTTTTTATGTATCGAGCCGGGGCTACGGCGTGATGGTAAACACATCGCGCATCGTCTCGATCTACTGCGGCTCCGCTGTGAGAGCCGATAGCGGGCTTAGCGGCGATGCAAAGGACCGGAACTCCGATCGGACCTGGAAAGCGACTCCGGTATCGGATACGGTCGAAATCGTAATCAACGAGCCCGGTGTGGAGTTGTTTGTGTTCGGCGGGCCGACTCCATTGGACGCGGTACGCAGGTACAATCTGTTCCATGGGGGCGGCGCTCTTCCGCCGAAATGGGGGCTTGGCTTCTGGCACCGCGTACCGAAATCGTACTCGGACCAGGAGGTTATGAATGAAGCTATGGCGTTTCGCGAACGCGGCTTTCCATGTGATGTCATCGGTCTCGAGCCGGGCTGGCACAGCAAGAGCTATCCTGTAACGTACGAGTGGCATAAGGAAAAATTCCCTGATCCTGCAGGCTTCGTTAAAGGGATGGCGGAGCAAGGCTTCCAGATCAATCTGTGGGAGCATCCTTATGTGTCTCCTGACGCGAGAATTTATGAGGCATTGGAGCCGCTCTCGGGTTCGCATACGGTATGGCATGGACTTGTACCGGATTACACGCTGCCGGAAGCGCGCGACATTTATATGAAGCAGCATGAGACGGATCATGTCGACATCGGTGTATCGGGCTACAAGCTGGATGAGTGCGATGGCAGCGAGCTGACACGCAACTCGTGGATTTATCCTGCGCATGCCCAGTTCCCATCCGGTGCGGACGGGGAACAAATCCGGCAATTGTACGGCTTGATGATCCAGAAGATGACCGACGAGCTGTATCGAAGCAAAAACCGCCGGACGTACGGCTTGGCTCGCGCTTCGTCGTCAGCCGCCTCCTCTTTGCCTTATGTGCTCTATTCCGATCTGTACGATCACCGGCAATTCGTAAGAGGCATGTGCAGCTCCAGCTTCAGCGGTCTGCTCTGGACGCCGGAGGTGCGTAAAGCGAAAAATGCGGAGGATTGGGTCCGCAGGATGCAGGTTGTGTGCTTCTCGCCGCTCGCGATGGTCAATGCTTGGGCTGACGGAACGAAGCCATGGTCGTTCCCTGAAGTAGAGACGATCGTCAAGAAATATATCGATCTGCGGATGAGGCTGATCCCGTATTTGTATTCCGCGTTCGCACAGTACTGCTTCGAAGGTGTACCTCCTATTCGTGCGATGCAGTTGGAAGCAGGCTCGGTACGTGCAGCTGAAGGGCAGGAGCATACTCTGGATTCGACGGACTTTGCTTATGGCGGCGTCAGTGAAACGGAAGTGGATGACCAGTTTATGGTCGGCGATTCCCTGCTTGTAGCTCCGCTATTCGAAGGGGAATCGGAACGCGACGTCTACTTGCCAGCCGGCGTATGGTACGATTTCGAAACTCACGAGCGCTGGGAGGGCGGACGTACAATCCGGGTAAGCGCAGGACTCGACCGCATTCCAGTATTTGTGAAGGATGGCGCAATCATTCCGATGATGCCGGCGCTGCAGCACGCTCCTAAAGCTGGAGAAGCCGTAGAACTGGAGCTTCATCATTATGGAACCGCTCCGGGACGTTCTCAATTGTTTGATGACGACGGGGAAAGCTTTGCGTACGAATCGGGTGGTTACCGCTGGAGAACGCTCGAAGTTAAGAAGACCGCAGACGGTACATTGTCGGGTACAGTGTCGGATGCCGGAGATGATTGGCGGTCGGCTTACAGTACGTTCACTTGGGTGTTCCATAACCGGCAAGTACAGTAAGAAGACAGGACGACATGATACTGCAAGATAACGGAGCACTTGACAAGGGTGTTCGCCAAAGCCGGCTCGTCCGGTATTCGGCTGACGGTTTCGAATCCAACGATGATGATCCGGTTGCTCCAGCGAGCTTGTATCGCTTACAGCTGGAACAGCGATTGAGTCTAGGGCGGTCAGGATCTTGGAGCCTCACAATACATGCAAGAAATAATGGGAATTTACTATACGTTGGGGAGGCAGCAAACAGATGTCAACACCATGGATAAAGCAAGGCGACAAGGTGCTGTTTCAAGGGGACAGCATAACGGATGCGAAGCGTGTTCGGGAGGATGGCAACGATCTGGGCAAAGGCTATGCACTTATGGCGGCGGCCCAGTTTTCCTCCCTTTATCCGGAGGAGCAGGTTACCTTTTTGAACCGCGGCATCAGCGGCAACAGAGTCAAGGATTTGCAAAACCGGTGGCAGGAAGACTGTCTCGATTTGAAGCCCGATGTCGTATCGATTTACATCGGCATCAACGATACTTGGAGAAGATTTGACCGCAACGATCCTACTTCAGCGGAGCAGTATGAAGAAGGGTACCGGGATCTGCTGAACCGCACCCGGCAGCTGGACGCGAAGCTCGTGTTAATCGAGCCGTTCGTTCTGCCGGTGCCGGAAGACCGGAAGCTGTGGAGAGAGGATCTCGATCCGAAAATTCACGTCGTACGAGAGCTGGCACGCGAATACGGCGCGCGTCTTGTCTCGTTGGACGGATTGTTCGCTCAAGCGTCAACCAAGGCTCCATCGGCTTTCTGGGCTCCTGACGGAGTACACCCGTCTCCGGCAGGACATGCGCTGATAGCTAGAGCATGGCTGCAAGCCGTCGGCGCTATACAATAACATGCACAATGCCCCGGTTAGGAGAGCTAGCCGCTGTTGAAATTGCAGCTAAGCTCTCTTGTGCCGGGGCATTGATTATTATTGTCATTGAAAGTAGATTCGGCTGCTTGTTACCGAGTTTTTTTATTCAAGACCTGCAGCGGCATACACTTTATGGAATGCCTCCTGCGAACGCTTCAAAAGCACATCGCTCGATTCCTCAAGCGGCTTCGGCGTCAATATTTCCTGGGCAATCACGCCACGATAGCCGATTTGGTTCAATGCACGAAGAAATCCTCCCAGGTCGATTACGCCTTCTCCTGGGAACAGTCGGTCATTATCCAAAACGTCCTGCACCGGTACCGCAGGTGCATCGTTGATATGAACCAGCACGATTTGCGACGGATCCAGCTGCAAAATAGCTTCAACGTCCAGCTCGTTCGTATACCAATGGTAGCTGTCGAACAGCAATCCAACGTTGGATTCTCCTATCGCGTCAATCCAGTCGAGCGTCTCCTTTAAACCCCAGATGAAGGGATTTTTCCATCGCGTTCTAAGATGATGCGGCCCTACGAACTCGAGTCCGAGACGGATGCCGAACGGCGCCAACAGCTGCGCGCATGTACGCAGACGCCGGGTGGCCAGCGTCATGAACGGTGCGGACTCGTAGTCGGTTGATGGGAGCACATAGGTGCAGCATGCCGTGCACCCAAGGGCAGCGGCGGCTTCGGCGTCGCGAACCAACCGTGACAAGCCGGCGCGGAATTCCTCTTCGCTTGTACGCCATTGCACGGACAGCCCGATGGTTCCGATTTGAATTCCGTATTCCTTCAGAAACGATTGTGCCCCGGCAATTCCTTTGCTGTCGATCCATTGCTCCAGCTCTTTACCGTCTGCAGCAATAGCTTCGAACCCATGTGCGGATGCAGACCGGATGAAGTCCTCCAGTGTGCCGACGCTGCCGATTCCTGCACGGGTTAACCCTTTTAACATGGTGTGGCCTCCTTTTATAAATGTGCTTGAGCTAGTTACAAGCTCCAGTCCAGCTTGACTTCGTGACCGGTTCTGGACGATTCGTAGATCGCGTCGAGGATCAGGTTGTTCGTAAACCCTGTCAGTGCCGAAGTATCCGGCTCTTTACCATCGCGGATACATTCGAGAAAATGACGGCTCAGCCGGATGCGTCCGCCTTCATCCTTTTCAGGGGTGGAAAGGGAAACTTCAACGGGACGGTCGAATTGCTCCGTAAGCAGCTTGCCTTGGTTGCCGCGAATGGATGCGCCGCCCTCGGAGCCCATGAGATGGACGAAATGAGCGCTGTCCGTATCCATATGAACCGCCCAGCTCACTTCAAGCGAGAGCGTGCTTCCGTCTTCCATTTTGATCAGGGCCGTAGCCAAATCCTCCACGTCGAAGCGGCCGTTCCAATCGGGAGTTCCCCAAGTGCCGATGCCGCGCTTTTTAGGTCCGAATTCCGCATAGGTTGAGCCGTATACGGAAACCGGCTTAGGGTTGTTCATCAGGAAAAAAGCCAAATCCAGCATATGAACGCCGATATCGATCAACGGTCCGCCACCGGATTCGTCACGCTTTGTAAACCACGTTCCCCAGCCGGGAATCCCTTTGCGGCGCATCCAGCCGACTTTGGCGTTATATATTTGCCCGAGCGCCCCTTGATCCACTTGCCGCTTGATTTGCAGAGGGAGCCACTCCCACCGCATTTGGTGGGGAATCATCAACACTTTGCCGCTTGCCTTTTGGGCTTTGACAATTTCTTTGGCTGAGGGCACGTTGATTGCCATAGGCTTCTCGAGCAATACATGTTTGCCTGCCTGAAGCGCCTGTACTGCAATGGGTGCGTGATACTGATTCGGCACGCCAATGACAACGGCATCGATCTCAAGGTCGGCGATCAGTTGATCTGCCGTTTCATAGCATTTGGGAATGCCGTATTGGGCTGCGCGCTGCTGTGCCAACGGTAAGTAGGAATCCGTAACAGCCGTGATGACGACTTCTTCACTAGGAAGCTTTTGGAAGGTCTGAATATGTACGTTGCCGATATTGCCGGCGCCGATGACGCCGATGCGGATAGGGTTGCTCATCTGAATGTCCTCCTGACGGTTTGTGGCTGCCTGCAGCCGGATAAGTAATCTGGGCCGATTTTAATGAAATTGAATCATTTCAAAACGAACGGTTGAAAGAAACCGTATTCTTTTTTATAGTAAGATGGAACTGAAGAAATTGCGTCCCACTTTTTCCGGTCGGTATCCCAAAATTTCAGCAGGGGAGAGATAGTCGCATGGCCGTCATTCCGAAATATTTGACCCATTATCCCAACATGGACTCGGAGCTTCCTTTTCACATAAAAATTCACAGACTGGAAAACGGCTTCCCATCGCATCGGCACGATTTTTTGGAGTTTTCCTATGTTATCGAAGGGCGCGGAACGGAAATCATCAACGGTGTGGAGCATCCGATGGTTCCAGGGACATTTACGCTCGTCATGCCTTATCAATATCATGAAATTATCTCGGAGCCGGGAGCTCCGTTGTCGTTATATAACTGCAACTTCGGAATCCACTTGTACGCGCCGGGAGAGCAGCTGCCGGGAATCGATCTGCATCAGGCCGAAGACCTGCTGCCATCCTTCGTGCTGCTGCCGGAGTGCGAGCAGGAGAGGCTGCGGTCTCTTCTTGCGGAAATGCGGGAGGAATATGCAGGGGATAGCTTGTGGAAGCAGTCGCTGCTCAAAGCCAAGCTGACAGAGGTGCTCGTCCGGTTCGACCGGTTCCGCAGAAACATGACGGGAGAAACTGTGGCGGCGCCGTTTCGCAAAGGGAGAGGACACTCGCAGCAGCCAAGCAGCATCTGGCGGGTCATTCAGCATATACACGCTCATTACCAGGATGATCTTACATTATCGGGAGTGGCCGACACGTGCGGCTTCAGCGTTCCTTACTTGAGCGAGCTGTTCAAAAAGACGGTGGGGCAAAACTTCCTCACCTTCGTGCATGAAGTTAGGATCCGTCATGCGTGCGGACTTCTTGCGGCGACGGAAATGAACGTCTCCGATATTGCACTGGAGTCGGGCTACGGCTCCTACAATACATTTTCCAGAATATTTAAAGAGCACAAAGGAATGACCCCTGTCGAATACCGGAAGAGGAAGTCGGCAGCGGTAGAATTGATTTCCAACAGGTGAATACGAATGAAAAATACCCTGAGAGCTTCGGTTGCGCATGGAACCGTTTGCACGTCAGGGCTTTTTGCCATATCAGAATAGGTAAGACTCGTAAAGGCCGCTCAACTTCGGGTTTCGTCGATGGATGTTTTTCTCTCCACAATGGAATGGATAAGCTATCCGAGATCATCGGATGCAGAATTCTATTTGGCGATAAAAACTTCCATTGAATGCGGCCGCTCATCTTCGGGTTTCGTCGATGGATGTTTTTCTCTCCACAATGGAATGGATAAGCTATCCGAGATCATCGGATGCAAAATTCCATTTGGCGATAAAAACTTCGATTGAACGCGGTCGCTCATCTTCGGGTTCCATCGATAGACGTTTTTCTCACCAACACCGGCAGAAAATACGGCTTCGATTGCGCCAGAATGTTCTCCTTCTCGTCGACAACCTTGACCTGAAGCTCCAGATTGCCAGGTTTCGCCAATAAAGATTTGGGCAGGTCGGCCGTAAGCTCCTGTTCGCTTTCCCATTTTGTTTGCATCGGCTTGCCGTTCACGTAGACGACGCTCCCAATACCGTAGCGGCCGCCGGTCAGAGTGATCTGTATCATCTTTTTCGTATCGGTGAGCGAGGCGCCGTCACCCGTACTGAGCGAATCTGGAGTAACGGATGTAATAACAGGATCTCCGTATCCCATTATCAATGTAGGTTGGATTGGCGGGTCATCCATACTCTCCGGGGTATTCCTGTCGCCGCCGAACATCATAACCTGCTGGCGTGACTGGTATTCAGTCAAATCCGCCTCGTTAATGTTCATGGCTTCATAGTACGATTTAGGCGGTATGATCGGGATTTTCTTGGACAGCTGCGACAGGAAATCGGTGTAATCGCTTCCTTTTATCTTGGCCAAATTAAGAACGTAAGGTCCGAGAAAGGAAGGATTGAAGTATAAGTCTTCCCTGCCTTCCTGAAGGTAGTTGTTCCATATAAGCAGAGGAACCTTGTGAGTCTTCTGCAGAAAATCGGGATCCTCCTCGCCCTGTAAATAATGGCCTTCGCGGTACACGTAATAATCTTCCTCAAAGAAAGGGAGATGGTCGCCGAAAAACACAACGATCGTCGGCTCCTTCACTTTGCTGTAATGCTCTACGAGCTCCTGCAGCATGGCGTCCGCTCCATTCGCTCCTTGTGCATACGTTTCCAAAATATCGATTGCTGCGCCTGCCATCGTATCTTTCTTATCTTTGATTCGAATGGTGTTCCGTTCGAATTTATTGGCATAATAATGGTAATGATTTTCCATCGTGTTAGCGAAAATAAAATCGGCGCCTTCGGTGCGAGCGCTTTCTTCAATAATCCGTTTGGCTACGGCATGATCGCCGATATAAGGCCCGACGAATTCATCCGGATTAAAAAACTCGTAGCTGATATAGCGGGAAAAGCCAAAATGACGATACACGTTCCGGCTGTCGAAATACCAGTCGTAGAACGGGGTAATCGCGGTAGGAGTGTAGTTTCGGGACGACAAAATCGACGCCAGCGACTCGATATCGCGCTTGACGAATTCCTCGTACGCTATCGTATTTTCGGGTAGAAACCGCATGGAATTGCCCGTAAGCACCTCCAGCTCCACATTGGCCGTACCGCCGCCGAACTGGGGTGACAGCATCCAGCCGCTCGTATATTTCTTGCTCAGCTCGTGAAAGGTGGGTATCGGGTCTCTGCTGAACGTCAGATCTTTCATAAGAGTAGGGTCCCAGAACGATTCGCTGAGAACGATAATAATATTGGGATTGCGTTTCAGCTCCTCGCTTGTCCAATCGGTTAAGGAGGTGTCCAGCTGCAGCGGCTTGCGCGGATTGACAGCATTCTCGACGGGAGGAGATGTCCGCATCATGGATATAACGCCTATGACGACAAGTAGGGCGAGCATGCGAGCCCATACCGGGTAGCTGCGAAACGGTTTACGGAATTTTGATAGCATGGACATGTCTCCTAAATTAACAATAATTTCAATTATAGCATGGATAGGAAAGGAAACGCATCCATTTTGTAAGCGATCCCAATTTGCCGATTTCATCAGCAGCTTAGAGCCTGTTTGAGTCCTGAGCTTGCATATGGGGAAAGTTAATTTCATCCAAAAAATACGTTGACGCCGCCATTGGTATCCACTAAAGTAACAAACGTACGTACGCTTTTTGGAAGAGCGGTATTCACCTTAAGGAGGGCAGTCCATCATGAAACAGAAAATACCGGTGAAGGAATACGCCGGATTGCTGCAAAGCTACTTAAGGCCGCAGCGCAAAGCGATTGTATGGCTGTCGCTGCTGTTGTGCGCCGGCATCGTCATGCAGCTCATCAATCCGCAAATTATCCGTTATTTCATCGATACGGCCAAGTCGGAAGACAGCTCGGCACCGCTCATCTACGCGGCAGCTTTGTTCATCGGAGTATCCTTGCTGCAGCAGGTCATTACTATTATCGCGACCTATATCGGGGAAAATGTGGGCTGGATCGCCACGAATAAGCTGCGCGGGGACGTTGCGGAGCATTGCATGAAGCTGGATATGTCGTTCCATAAGTCTCACACATCGGGTGCCATAATCGAGCGCGTCGACGGCGACATCAACAACCTGGCGAATTTCTTCTCCAACTTCGTCGTGACGCTGCTCAGCAATCTGGTTCTGGTTGCCGGCATGCTCGTTCTGCTGTATCGGGAAGGGTGGGTTATCGGGCTCGGCATGACCTTGTTCGTCGTGGCTGCTATATACGCCATCCAGTATATTAGAAAATTCGCCGTCCCTCACTGGGGGAATTTGCGGCAGATGAGTGCGCGCTTTTACGGCTTTCTAGGCGAGCATCTGGAAGGGACGGAGGATACGCGCGCAAACGGTGCGACTGATTATGTCATGTTCCGCTTCTTCACCTTGATCCGGGAATGGCTGCCGCTGCGTATGAAAGCCTTTATGGGCTGGGCCAGCATGTGGATTACGACGCTGGTCGTATTTGCCATCGGCAATGCGGTAGCTTTCGGCCTCAGCGCTTATTACTGGAAGCAGGGGGCGATTACGCTCGGTACCGTCTATATGATCTTCTATTACACGGAACTGATGGCCAAACCTATCGAGAAAATCCGCACGCAAATGGAAGATTTGCAAAAAGCGGACGCGAGCATTATTCGAATCCGCGAGCTGCTCGCTACAGAGCCCAAAATTCGTGACGGTAAAGGAGTGCCGCTGCCGGAAGGGCCGTTGTCCGTTACGTTTAACCATGTCATGTTTGGATACGAGGATGATACGTTAACCTTGAACGACATCGATTTCCGGCTGGAAAAGGGCAAGGTGCTCGGGGTACTGGGCCGGACGGGAAGCGGCAAAACGACGATGGCGCGTCTGCTGCTGCGGTTTTACGATGTGAGTGCCGGAGGAATTTTGCTGGAGCAGGTCGATCTGCGCGACGCCAAGCTAAGCGTTCTGCGCGGCAAAGTCGGGATGGTGACGCAAAATATCGAAATATTCCAAGGGACGGTGCGCGATAATCTGACGTTCTTCCGCGACGATATCCCCGATAGCAAAATCATCGAGGTGCTGGAGGAGCTCGGCTTGAAGGAGTGGTTCCGTTCAATGCCTGCGGGACTCGACAGCCAGCTGGAGTCCGGGGGCGGCGGCCTCTCGGCCGGGGAAGCGCAGCTCATTTCGTTCGCCCGCGTATTCTTGTCGGATCCGGGGCTCATCATTCTGGATGAAGCGTCGTCGCGTCTGGATCCTGCCACCGAGCAGAAGATCGAACAGGCGATCAACCGGCTTCTGGTGAACCGGACCTGCATTATCATCGCCCACCGGCTGGCGACGATTCAGCGTGCGGATCAAATTCTAATCCTGGAGCAGGGAGAAATGATCGAATTCGGTGACCGTACGGTGCTCGCCGCCGATCACCGGTCCCGTTACAGCCGGATGCTTCAAGTCGGAATGGAGGAGATGCTGGCGTGAGCACCTTTACGTTTTTGTGGCGGATTACGAAGTACCGGCCGCTCTTATATATCCTTAATGCAATAGCCTGGTCGCTTATTTATTTGGCCCCTATCATACCGGGCTGGATTACGAAGGAATTTTTCGATACGCTGTCGGGCGGCGCCGTGTACGGGTTCAGCATTTGGACGCTGATCGTCCTGCTGATTGCGGCTGCACTCGGCAAATCGGTTCTCATTGTTCTGGGCTTTATTACGGACATCAGCTTCCGTTTTCGAATCGGCGCTTTGCTGCGCAGAAATATGCTGAAGCACGTGTTGAAGGAGCCGGGAGCGAAGGCGATTCCATGCTCTCCGGGGGAGGCGATCAGCAGCTTCCGCGATGATGTCGATCAGCTCGAGGAGACGATCAGCTGGTCGGTGGACGCCTTCGGGATGACCTGCTTTGCTGTAGTATCCTTCTACATCTTGTACGGCATCGATCCGAGGATGACGCTATGGGTATTTCTGCCGCTGGTCGTCGTAGTGACCATAGCCCAGCTGTCTACGACGCTGCTGCAAAAATACAGGGCGGCAAGCCGGGAGGCGACAAGCCAGGTTACCGGCGCCATCAGCGAAATGTTCAGCACAGTGCAATCCATTCAGGTGGCAGGCGCTGAGGAGCGGGTTATCAGCCGGTTCCGCCAGCTGAACGACAACCGCAGGCAGGCGATGCTGAAGGATAAGCTGCTGAACCAGATGCTAGACTCCGTGTTCTCCAATACGGTCAACCTGGGAACCGGCTTTATTCTGCTGCTGGGAGCACAGTCGATGCGAAACGGCAGCTTTACCGTCGGCGACTTCGCTTTGTTCGTTTATTACTTGACGTTCGTCACGCAGTTCATTCAAAACTTCGGCAAGTTTTTGACCTATTTCAAGCAAAGCACCGTAGCCAAGGACCGGCTGGAGCATCTGCTTCAAGGAGCCGACCTCGCTGTGGCGACCGAGCATCATCCGCTGTATTTGCGCTCGAACCCGATCGATCCGGGAAGCTTAGATGCTGCGATTAAGGAACAAGATCGGCTGCAGTCGATGGATGTGCGCGGGCTGACCTACCGCTATCCCGAAACCGGTAGAGGAATCGAGGATGTTACGTTCCGCATCCCGCGCGGATCGTTCACCGTCATCACGGGGCGCATCGGCTCCGGCAAGACGACGCTGGTGCGGACGCTGCTCGGGCTGCTTCCGATGGATAGCGGAGATATCCTCTGGAACGGGCAGCGGGTCGACCATCCCGGGGACTTCTTCGTTCCGCCCCACAGCGCCTATACGCCGCAGGTTCCGCGGCTGTACAGCGACACGCTTCGCAACAATATCCTGCTCGGGATGAAAAGCGAAGGCGGGGAGCTGCAAAAAGCCGTTCACTCCGCCGTGCTGGAGCCCGATATAAGCCATTTGCAGCATGGAATGGATACGGTGATCGGCCCGCGCGGAGTGAAGCTGTCCGGCGGCCAGGCGCAGCGTACGGCGGCCGCCCGCATGTTCGTCCGCGATGCGGAGCTGCTCGTCTTCGACGACCTGTCGAGCGCCCTCGACGTCGAAACCGAGCGCAAGCTGTGGGAGCGTATCTATGAGCAGCGGCAGGGGGAGGCTACCTGCCTCGTCATTTCGCACCGCAAGACGGCGTTGGCCCATGCGGATCATATCATCGTACTGAAGGACGGCCGGATTGAAGCCGAAGGAACGCTGGAGGAGCTGCTGGAGACGAGTGAGGAGCTCCGCCATCTGTGGCTTCGGGAGGACAGCAGCGAGAACGCGGGCTAGAGTCCTGAGAGTCCCCATGCTTTTCACGATGTGAATACGCGAGCACATGGCTATAAAACCAACTGGCGCCCGCTGTCTCAGCGCGAGTCAAGTCATCATACAACCGTTCCCGCCGGCCTGCTATCAGGCTGCCGGGAGCGTTTTTTTTCGTATATAGAATTTATTATCATGGCTCTCCGCAAAGTATCTGATTGGCCTCGATGCCCAATCTCCACTTTGTGGGGTTATGTTACGAGAAGACATCATGCCATACAATAGCAACCTGAATACATAGGAATCGGCATCCCGGTTGCTATAATGAAACTGTGCTTAGAAGGAACCGGGTTCCTTGGGGGCGGGATGGCGAATAGAGATTAGAAATCAGAAGAGGGATGATGAGATGACTTTGAAAGCTATTATCGTAGGAACGGGCGGTTGGGGCAAAACGTGGGTTACGCAGACGCTTCCCAAAGCCGTTCAGGAAGGGCAGCTGGAAGTGGTGGCAGCCGTTGATGTGAATCCGGACAGTCTGAAGCTTGCGGAGCAATATTTGGGGTTGAGCTCTGACCGGTGCTTTACAGAATTGGAGCAGGCCTTTGCAGCGACTGCCCCGCAAGTGTGCATTATAGCATCTCCGCCTCATACCCGAGAGCATATCGCAGTTTTTGCAATGGAGAACGGCTGTGACGTGTTGTGCGAGAAGCCGCTTGCCGATACGCTGGAGGCCAGCTGCAAGATCGTACAAAAAGCGCGCGAGCTCGGGAAGAAGGTTGGCGTTACGATGACGCACCGGTTCAGACAGCCGATCTGGACGTTTCGCGAGCTGGTTCGATCCGGTAATTACGGTGCGCTGGACTACCTCGTTTTCAATTTTAACTGGAACCGCAGAGACGGCCTAAAGGACAGACAGGCTAAAATGGACAATACAATGCTAATCGAAGGCGCTATCCATCAGCTGGACTTGCTGGAGCACTTGGCGGGTGCACGCTGTGAAACCGTGTATATGGATTCGTGGACTCCGAAGTGGGGCAACTTCACGGGCAGTGCACAGGCAATGCTTGCTTTGAAGTTCGAGAACGCGGTCCGCGCCTCTTACGAAACCGCCTGGTGCAATGCATCGGCCCAAAACAGCTGGGAGCAGGAATATATCCGCGCGGAATTCGAGCATGCTACGGTCGTTTTGAATCGGGGAGCCGTTGAAGTGTTTGCCGAGGAGGACAACATAAAGAGCGGTCCGACAGGTATGCCGGTCCCGCTCAAAGAAAATGCCAAATGGGGCAATGATTACTTACTGGAATCGTTCCTTCAATGGGTCCATGGCGGACCGGCAATGGAAACGAATGCGGAAGCGAATTTGAACTCCATGACGCTACTGTTTGCGGCTATCGAAAGCAGCAAGCTGGGAATGCCTGTCCGGGTCCGGCAGTTTGCCGCCGATAACGGACTCTTATAGAAAGCTTCAGGACATGGATCCAAGCAGCTGCCGCATCTTCAATTCCGTTTCGGAATCCGGCAGCGGGGTATAGACGCAGCAGCGAAGATCGGCGTTGGCATATACTTGAAACGAGGTAATCTCGAATCTCATGTTGCCGGCGAGAGGGTGGTTCAACTCCCTTACGGTTTTAGGCTCCGTTCTGTGATCGCCCTGCTGCCACAGCTGTGTAAACTGCGGATTGATTTTGGCGCAATGGTCGGTGAATTCGTCGTACCAAGGGTCGCCTGCGTATTGGCCGTAATAGTTGCGGAATATAGTAAGAAAATCGTGTGCGAAATCTTCCCAGTTCACCACCAGGTCGCGCATCTCCTGCTTCATAAAAGAAAGCCAGACGATATTGCGTTCCTCTTCGCGGATAGGTCCGATGCTGCCCATAATGGCGCTGGCTGCCTTATTCCATCCGACAATGTTGCATCTGCGGTCGGCAATAAAGGCAGGGCAAGGACAGAGATAGTCCAAAATGCGCTGCAGCGTAGGATTGATAACGTCGGATTCCGGGGCGAAGGCTAGCGATAATGGCGAAAAGGCGGGCATAGTATGTAAACTTTCGTCTTCGATACGACAGGCGTCTATTACAGTCACTTTGGTCACTCCAATATTAAATCGTACATGTGATTATAAAATATACGTGAGCAAAACACAATATTTTGTCGAGCACCAATTTAAAATCTTGTACGTCTTGTGACGGAAGCGTAAAGTAACGACATTTTTTCGAAATGTACCGTAACTTTCCCAGCTCGGATTCTGGTAGGATGAACAGAGAATTGAAAGCTTTGTCGAACTTCGCTCGACGTTGTTCCATTTTGACGAACAAATACTGGAAGGGGTAATGGACATGTGGACCCAATCATGGTTAGAAGCAATAAGCGATAAATGTAAGCGTTATCCGCAGGCGCGCGCAGCATACGACCGTTTTCGCAGCGATCAGGAGAGACTGGTGTCTCAGAGAGTGGCCATTCCGCTCTTGGAGGGCGGATGGAGTCACGATTACAACTGTCCCAACGACGGTGACCGTCTTATTCTAATCGACCGGCATCATCACCGCTGTCCGACCTGTAACGAGGTTTGGAGCGGCAAGCCATGGGATGATGTAGCCGTAGCCAACGAGCATTGGAACTATGCAAGAACGTGCCGCAACGCAAGCGTCGTTTCCGCTATCGAGGGCAACGGGCAATGGGCCGAATGGTCGAAGCAGGTGCTGATGTCCTACGCGGATCATTATGAAGGATTCGAGCTGCACGACCGGTATGGCGGCGCCAGTAAAACATCGGGCAAAGTGATGTGCCAGACGCTGTCGGAGGCGAGCTGGCTATGCTTGCTTGCGCAGGCCTACCATATTTTGAAGGAGCAAGGAGTATTGTCGCCCGAAGAATGCCGGCATATAGCGGACAAGCTTCTATATCCGGCGATTGAGGTTATCAATAACAACCCGGCAGGCATTTCGAACTGGCAAACGTATCATAATGCAGCCAAAGCTTTAACAGCCGCCGCTGTGGGCGACAGAGATCTGATGGATCAGGCGCTTCATGATCCGGAGAACGGTTTTTACTTCCAAATGGAAAATAGTCTTGGCGAGGACGGGTTCTGGTACGAGGGAGCGTGGGGCTACCATTTCTACACATTGGAGGCGCAAACCTTAATCGTGCTGGCAGCGCAAAGCTTTAACCTTCGCCTGTACGAGGAACCGCGGTTTCAATCGATGTACCGTGCGCCGCTGGAGTGCATGCAGCCGGACGGAACACTGTCCGCGATTCACGATTCCGGCGTGGTGCCGATCCAAAAGTACTTCCATCTGTACGAATTTGCCGCCAAATACATCGGGATCGGCAGCGAGGTGCTGGAAGGCGCTGCAAGAGATTCATTGTACAGCTTTCTGTTCGGCTTTGAAGAAGAGCAAGAGGGGAGCGCGGATCTGCAGCCATTGGCAATGGACGAACCGGATAGCCGGTTTGTCCATTTGAAAAAGGCGGGCATGCTGTTTCTGAAGCGGGACGCCGGGGCGCCTGATCAAGGCCAGGTTGCTATGGTCGATTACGGGGAGCACGGCGGATGGCATGGGCATCAGGATAAGCTCAACCTGCTGTTCTTCGCCGGAGGACATCCGTGGCTCGAGGATGCAGGGATGCTTCCTTACGGAAACCCGATACATTTCGAATACTTCAAACAAACGGTCGCGCACAATACGGTAGCTGTCGGAGGCAGGTCGCAGGCTGAAGCCGAAGGCTCGATCGTGCTCATGCAAAGGCGGCCGGACGGAACGCTGGTAGCCGTCATGGATGCAGGAGAGGCATACCCTGGAGCAAGGCTGCGGCGGAAAATCGTCCTGACCGGCGATGTGCTGCTCGATGCTTTTCAAATTCGCTGCGACGAAGAGCAGACGGTGGATTGGGTCATTCATACCCAAGGGAAACCATTCCTTCCGGATGGCAGCGATGCGGATGAGGCGGCGCGGCTCTCTTGGAGGGAAGCTGCGGAAGGAAGCCTTGGGAGCGAAGACGGGTACTCTTACTTACAGAAGCTGCAGACGGCTTCTCCCGAAGGGGGGCAGTGGCGTGCTGATTGGCAATGGAATAAGCAGGATGCGGCCGGAGACCGGCTGCAGTTGATAGCGCTCGATGTGCAAGAGGGAGAACAGGTATTCATGGCGGAAACCATGGCGATGCCGTCCGTCGGCAAGCGAAGCACATTGATCCGAAGAAGAACCGGAGTTAAGGAAACCGTCTTTGTCTCTTTGTTCCGTGCGACCAAAGGCGATGAATCGGCGATCCCGGTGAAGGCGGAATACGACGCCCAAACCGGACAAGTCGTTCTCCATATTGGCGGCAAGGAGCCGGTAGTGCTATCGGCATGCTTCGAATAAGCGAGTCTCATTATGCAGCCAGCCTTTTTTATGAAAAGGCTGGTTTTCTCACCACAATAGAATTTATAAGATTCCGAGGTCATCGGATATAAAAATTCTATTTGGCGATAAAACAACCTCTTAACGCGGCCGCTCCTCTGTGAAAGGACGTCGATAGACGTTTTTCTCATGAAAGCCTTCGGAGTGTTGACATGAACCAAACGGAACCATAAAATATCTATATATTTATAAATGGATCGGGCAGGTGTTTGGTTGATGGATCATACCGAATTATTTTGGAAGGTACCGCTCAAGGATTTGAAGCAAGGCTATTATTATCAGGAGCCTACTGGGGAATACATCTGCCTTGTATGCGGCCAAACCTTCGAGAAAGGGATCATTTATTCCGATGAAGTCACGTTTTATGAGGCGGGGAAGTTTGCGGAGCGGCATGTTGCCCGTGAGCACGGCTCCATGTTCGACTTTTTTCTAGGCTTGAACAAAAAGCTGACAGGGTTGTCCGATCTGCAAAAAAGCTTGCTCCGACTGTTCTACGACGGCTACAGCGATAACGAAATTGTAAAGAAGCTCGATGGAGGAAGCGCTTCGACCATTCGCAATCACCGCTTCGCCCTGCGCGAGAAGGAAAAGCAGGCAAGACTGTTCCTGGCCATTATGGAGCTTTTGGAGCAAAAAAACTACGAAGCGAAAGGGCAGGACAAGCCAACGTCCAGAAAGACATCGGCACCGGTTCAAAAGACGGCGGCAGCAGGCAGCAAAAGCTACGATACGACGGAGGAAGAGTACCAGAACCTGGTGCTGACGTACTTTAAGGAGGGGCTTGACGGGCCGCTAAGCACGTTCCCGACCAAAGCAAAGCGCAAGCTGGCCGTACTGCGCCATTTGATCGGGCGTTTCGAGCCGGGGGTCCGATATACCGAGAAGGAGGTCAATGCGATTCTCCGGGAGGCTTATCACGATTATGTAACCCTGCGCCGGTATATGATCGAGTTCGGACTGCTGGACCGTGAGGATGACGGCAGCGCCTACTGGGTTCAAGAGGGAGCACCGGCGATGACTGAAGAACGGCGCAAGGAGCTTGTGCGCGCCTACAACGAAATAAAGCGGCCCATGGGCGTGTACCGGATTCGCAACAAGCTCAACGGCAAAAGCTGGATCGGCAGCAGCGCCAACATGGAAGCGATGTGGAATCGGACCCGGTTCGAGCTGAGCATGAAAAATGGCCGAAGCAAGCCGCTGCAAAACGATTGGGACGAATATGGCAGCGAAGCCTTTGAATTTGAAGTGCTCGAGGAGCTGAAGGAACCGAAAGGCAGCCGCAAGGATACGGCGGATGAGCTGAAGGCGATGGAAGCCAAATGGATCGGGAAGCTGCAGCCCTTCGGGGATAAGGGATACCACGAATGAGAAAACGGCAAGGAAGCCCGCACGGTGTCAGACCGGAGGCTCTTTGCCGTTTTTTTGCCGATAAAAGTGGTGGCAATTATTCCGCGATGCTCTGATGCTTCAGCATGTGCTTCGTTCTGTATTCGCCGGGAGTCATGCCGCACAGCCGCTTGAAGGAGCGGATGAAGTTTTGCGGATTGTTGTAGCTGAGCCGCTCCGCGATATCGGAGACTTTCCACTCCGTTTCGCGAAGCCATTCTTTAGCCTTTTCCATCCGGTAGGCAATGATATAATCCGTGAGCGTCATACCGGTTTCCACCTTGAACAAATGGCTGAATTGCGAGGTCGGCATCGATACCAGGTCAGCCAAAGCCGGCTGGGACAAATCCTGGTCGTAATGCTCATGGATGTAGTCGAGAACCTTCTCCATCGTATTTCTTTGGCGAAGGCTTCGCCGTTCGGTAATGTGCTGCAGCAGCGTCGGATACAGCTCCTCTTTTAACCATTTGACAATGGCTCCGCTCGTTTTCATGCGTCCGATCCGATGGTATACGTGATAGCGGAACAGCTTGGGGCCCTCTTCGGGATCCAGCTCGAACAGCGTTTTCAACGAGGCGGCTACCAGCTGGACGAACGCCTGCTGCACATGGTCGTAGTTGCCGTTGCCGTTGGAATCGGTCAACCGGTTAGCGAACTCATCCACCTGGTAGCACACTTGCTCCAGCTGCCCCAGCTTGATGCCGGTCAATATATGCTGCTCCTGCTCGATCGGATATTCGTACGAGCTGGTTTGCGGCTGCACCGCACCGATGTAGAACACGTTCCCGCTGCCGTGGATCATTTGATGCTGCAGCGCCTCCATCGCTTCTTTGCCGGATTGCTTGATATGCCCCGTACCGGGGTAACAATGGCCGATCCCGACCGTGACTGTAATGTTCAGGAAGCGGTGAGTGACACTGCGCAGCTCCTCGGCCAGACTGAACGCCGCTGCTTGCAAATCATGCTGGGACACTTCGTCCGTGCCATGATTCAGCACGATGGCGATGTGGTCCGTCGGCGTTTGGAACACGACGCCATGGGCGCACCGGTTAAGCAGCTCGCGGGCTATATTCATAGCGGCATAAGTGAATAAATGAGCATCCTGTTCCGTTTGGCCGCGGATCTGGTCGAGCTCCATGCACAATACGGTGCAGTAGGGAGCAGGCATCTCAATTTCGTAGTAGTGCAGCTTCTCTTCGATTTCATCCGGACTCATCGTCTCCGTGATAAGGCGCTGCAGGAAGCTCGCGCGCAGCATAGGCAGCGACTCCATAACCTGCTGCTCCAAATGGCGATTGGCCGAGTGGAGGGAATCCATGTAGTGATGGAGCAGGCCGAACTCATTCATATTCGTCTGGGACGGCAATGACGTCGGCAGCCGTTTGCGAACGACGTCGATAATCGCTTGGAGCCTGCGGATGAACGAGCCGGACAAAATAATCGCAGCTATTAGGCTGACGAGAACCAGCAGCAGACTGACCGCCAGCGTTGCGCCTTTGATCCATTGAATGCTGGAAGCAAGCTCCTTCAAAGGGACGGCGGAGATGTATCTCCACCCGTTATAGTCGGATTTTACATAATTGAACAGGATGTCCTGATGGTCGATAGGCTGGGTGAACATTTCCTCCGGGCTGTCCGACGATACCATCCGATGGATGACGGGATCGTTGAAGTCCGGCTTCAGCAGCTGCTTATTCCAGTCGGATAAAATATTTCCTGACGGGGTAGCGATTAGCATTTCGCCGCTTTGCCCGAATTCCATATGGGAAAATACATCGAAAAACGCCCGATCGTTCAGCTCAATGATCAGATAGCCGAGGGGCTTATCTACGGACACAGGGAGCTTGCGCACCAAGGTCACGACATGGGTGCCGCCCCGGGGAACGCTCGGCTGGGACCTCTTGCGGTCAAACCAGAAGAAAGCTTCGTCATGATTCTTTATCGCTTCGAGGACGCTGGGATGGAGCAGGCTTGATTCCGCCATGCCCTGGCTCGGATTGACGATCAGATTTTGCTGCGTCATATACAGGTAAACGCCGTCCGAATCGTTAATCAAGCCCTCCATCGAAGTCAATATCGCCATTACGGAGCGGAACCGCTGCGGGTCTTCATACGGGTTCGGAAGCGACAGGAACTCTTTGAAAACCGGATTGAACGCATGCTGCAGCACAACCTTATCCAAATTAATAAGCTTCTCGTCGATTCGCTCCTGCACCTGCTTGATCGTTTCCCGGTTTGCCTTGCCGATTTCCTTATATAAGCTGTGGCTGGCCAGCAAATAAGTGACCGTGCCCAGGATGGCTATAGGAACAACGGCCAGGAGACAGGCGGCTATAATAACTTTCAGCTTCACGGGACCGAAGGTGCGTATTCGCTGGACCCAGAGGGTGAGCACAATTGCCACCACCTTTTTGAAAGCGTTTTATCCTCGATATTATATATGTTCGTGTCAACATCGAATTTCCCTTCCGTCGGAGGCAAATTCCTTCGTGACTGATTTCACGGCGGAAGAGTCAAGGCTATAGAAAAAGGCCCCTCGCGGGAAACATTTCTCAGGAGGGGCGTTCATGACGTTATTTTTTTTGCGATTTGTACCAGTCGTTGGTTTCCTTCGTAATTTGGCTGCCGCCTTTATCCAGCCATTCCTTCGCGAAACGGTCAAAATCGTCCATCGGCGCTTTACCCATTACGAGCTTCACGTATTCCTCGTCTCGCAGCTTGTTCAGATCGCTCTGTTTATCCGGAGCGGACGGCGCTACGAAGGCGAGTGCAGGGTTTTTGATCCCCATATCCTTAACGAGGTCGAGATTTTCCTTCTGGGCTTTCTGTACGGCCGCCGGGGCGGAGGAGACAACGTAGCTGTAAGGATCGAACGGATTATGGGCAATTACGGCGTCTACACCATCGGCTTTATATTTCTCGACGTTAATTTTGTACGTTCCATCGGCGTTCTTGGTAGAGTGAATGCCTTCCACTCCGTATCGTTTCAGGTTATACGCTTCGTCGCCGGCCTGCCAATCCAGCAGCTCCATGATGCGCTTAAGCTTCTCCTTGTCCGTCTTGGCAGGAACGACCCATTGGCCGAAGAAGCCGGAGGTTTCACTGTACCCGGACTTGCCGGAAGGGCCGGCAGGCGGTGCGATCATGATGAGGTTGGCCTTTGGATCCACCTTGGACAGGTTCTCGACATAGCGCGCATAGTCGCTCGTTTGTCCGCCCAGCAGAATGCCGGCTTTGCCGCCTTCGAGCTTTTCCCAAACCTGCGTGTTCTTGAGCACCGCGAAATCTTTATCCAGGCCGCCGTCCGCGTACAGCTTGCGCAGCCATTCGAGCGCCTGCTTTTTACCCGGAGTAATGGCGTCATTCATCAGTGTCCCGTCTTCCATCACGCGCCAGCCAGCGCCGGAGTCGAAGGCCATATAAAGCGGGTCCATATGGGATACGTTCTCGCCGAACGCGATGCCGAAGGTGTCGGCCTTGCCGTTCTTATCCGGGTCGTCGTTCGTAAACTTGACCGCGGTTTTGTAGACATCGTCCATCGTTTTCGGAACGGGCAGTCCCAAATTATCGAGCCAGTCCTTGCGGATCATGACGGCGGAACGGTTCAGAGCCCGGGTCCGGGGTACACCGTACAGCTTGCTGTTGATTTTGACGTTATCGAACACGGCTTGCGGGGTTTTCATGATGTTGGGCGATGCTTTAATAAGGTCGTCCAGCTGCGCGAAGGCGCCTTGCTCAACGTATTTGTTAAGCTCGGGGTCCGGATATTTGGTCCACAGGATGATATCGGGCATGTCGCCTGAAGCGAGCGTCACCTTGAGCTTGTCCTCATAGCTGTTGTTTGGTACAGCCATCGGCTCGAATTCGATGTTGAATTTGTCCTCGATAAGCTTCCATACTTCATTCTTCTGAGGCGGCTCGTTATACAGCGGGAACATCATGCTGATCTTCATTCGTTTGGAGCTGTTGCCGCTACCGCTGTCTGAGGACGGCTTATCCTCCGCACCAGGGACCATGGAACAACCAAGCAATGACGTTGCGGTAAGGGCGGTTACGGCAGATACGGAAATCCATTTGGACCATCGTTTAGTCATCGATAAAGACCTCCTTATTTCTTGTGCATATGGATAGGGCGGGTTGGCCGCCCGGCATGCCTCGATATGGCAACAATTCATGAAATGCAAGGCGGTCAGACGGACCGGCGGTTAGCCTTTTACGGATCCGAGCAGTACCCCTTTGGCGAAATGCTTTTGCAGGAACGGATATACGAACAAAATAGGAACCGTGGCAACTATGATGGCGGCCATTTTGATCGTGGTCGGAACGATCTTCAATTCACCCATGGCCACTTCGAAATCCTGTGTCGAGCCCTCGATTATCATTTGCCGCAGGACGACCTGGATCGGCCATAAATTCGGCTTGGTCACGTACATGACGGCCGCAAAAAACTGGTTCCAGTGCCCGACAGCGTAAAACAGCGTGAAGGTCGCGAGAGCCGGCATCGATAGAGGAAGCACGATACGGAACAGCACGCCCAAATTTTTGCAGCCGTCGATCCGCGCCGCCTCCTCGAGCTCTTCGGGAATCGCCTGAAAAAAGTTTTTCATGATGATCAGGTTGAAGGCGCTGATAGCGCCGGGAATAATGAGCGACCAGACGGTGTTAATGAGGCCGAGCGATTTGACGATCATGTAGGAGGGGATGAGACCCCCGTTGAAAAGAATCGAGAAGACGACGAGAAACATAATGATCCGGCGGCCCTTGAGCCTTTTTTTGGCCAGCGGGTACGCCATGAAGGTCGTCAGCACCAGATTGGTGACCGTGCCGACTACCGTAATGAAAAAGGTCGTGTACAGCGAACGGACGAAATGCGTGTTGCTAAAAATCGTCTGGTACGCATCCCATGTAAATTTCTCCGGCCAAAGAATGACCCCGCCCCGGAGCACCTGCTGCAGAGGAGCAAGCGATGTAGCCAATATATAGAGAAAAGGAAACAGCGTCAGAAGTGCGCATAACGTTAGAATGACCACATTGGCGACATCGAACAGACGGCTGCCGAAGGTTGGTTTGATGTGCATAGTTCTGCTCCTTTCATTTCGGCTGTTTTCTTAAAAAACGCCTTCCTCGCCGAATTTTTTGGTCAGCCAATTGGCTCCGACGACAAGAATCAGTCCGATCAGCGACTTGAACAGACCGACAGCCGTAGTATAGCTGAATTTGCCTCCGATTAAGCCTTCCCGGTAAACATACGTTTCGAATACATCCCCTACGCTATTGACCGTCGAATTCAACATAAGGAAAATGTGCTCGAACCCGACATCGAGAATGTTGCCGAGACGCAGGATCAACAGGATGAAGATCGTGCTGCGAATCGCCGGAAGCGTAATGTGCCACAGCTGGCGCCAGCGGCCTGCACCGTCGACAATGGAAGCCTCGTACAGCTGCGTGTCCACTCCCGATAGAGCGGCGAGGAATATAATCGTTCCCCAGCCTGCTTCCTTCCAGATGCTTTGCGATACGAGCAGCGTACGGAACCAATCCGGCGTAGTAAGAAAGGGAAGAGGTTGGCCTCCCGACGCGACTATCAGCTCGTTAACCATCCCTCCCTGAGTGCCCAACAGCAAGTAAGTTATGCCTGCAACGACAACCCAGGAAATGAAATGCGGCAAATAAATGACGGTTTGAACGGAACGCTTGAACCAGGAAATTCTGATTTCATTAAGGAGCAGGGCGATAACGATCGGTGCCGGGAAAAAGAAAACAAGATTGTACAAGCTGATTAAGATGGTATTGCGAAAGATTTGCCAAAACTTGTCGTACTGGAACAATCGGATAAAGTGATCGAAGCCGACCCAGTTACTATGAAGGATGCCTTTGAAAGGACTGTAATCCTGAAAGGCGATAACGACTCCCCACATGGGCAAGTATTTAAAAATAAGAAAATAGAGCACGCCCGGAGCCAGGAGCAAATACAAGTCCCAGTCCATCAAATTGCGCTTGAAGCCACGATTCAGCTTTCCAGCGGTTTCGGGAACCGATGCGCTTGCCTTAACGGTATCCGCTTTCATAACCCATCACACTCCTTGTTCATTCGATGCTCTAATGGATAAGGCAGCGGCGCTTTGGAAGATCCGCCTCTTTGCGATCATTGTAGGGGACGGTGCACGAAAAAGAAACAATCATTTCATCTGACACCCGGAAAGCCGTCGGAGCCGCATAAACAGCGCTTTTTTGCGCCGATAATCATTTCTTCTGATTATGAAAAAAAGGGTTGAACAGGCAGTGATTACGATGATCTTTTCATTTGATCGTAGGAATTGCCATTGGCTGGTTATACAATGAACTTAGCTGTCCGCTACCTACTCTAACCTTGAGAGGATGATGTAACTATGTTTGGTCAAGCTATTTCGCAGGAGGCTGCAGCAGAACGTATTGTTCCTGTCCATGCATTTCGACCTTATCCCGATGCGGAAAACAGGTCGATGTGGGAGTCGCTTCAGGAGGATGTCCGTACGATATGGATCGGATGGGCGGAGGAACGGCTTGAGTTTACTTGGCCGGCACTCCCGGCTTCCCGCTATATGGATTTCGTGCGCAACGGGAACCGAACGCGGTATGAGACGGTATATTTCGAGCGCCGAAGAGCGTTGACCGATCTGGTCATCGGCGAATGCATCGAAGGGAAAGGCCGGTTCATGGAGCAAATCGCCAACGGTATTTGGTGCCTGTGCGAGGAATCGTTCTGGGTAGTCCCGGCCCATATGTCGTTATCCCCGCAAAGTAAAGGCTATGCGCTGCCGGATGTGACCGAGCAGGTTATCGATTTGTTCGCTGCAGAGACCGGAGCGCTGCTGGCATGGACGTCATACTTGCTTCAGAATCGATTGGATGCGGAATGTCCGATGATAGGGAAACGAATCCGCCATGAATTGCGGAGACGCATTATGGAGCCTTATCTAGACCGGGAGGATTTCTGGTGGATGGGCTTCGCAGGCCGCAAAGTCAACAACTGGAATCCGTGGATTCATTCCAATTGTTTGACTGTGTTTCTTCTGACTGAGGACGACTCGTTCATCCGAAGCCGGGCGGTTGCCAAAGCGGCGTTAAGTCTTGATTATTTTCTGGAGGTATATCACCCGGATGGAGGCTGCGATGAAGGCCCCAGCTATTGGGGACGTGCCGGCGCTTCCTTGTTTGATTGCCTGGAGCTGCTGTATTTGGCTTCGAACGGGAAGATCGATTTTTATGGAGAACCGCTCGTTCAGGAGATCGGCAAATACATATATCGGGCGCATATCGACGGCAATGACTTCGTCAACTTTGCCGATGGGGACGCGAAGCTCTCTATATCCGGAGATCTTGTCTATCGATACGGGGAGCGGATCGGCGATGCCAAGATGAGCCGGCTTGGGGCGTATGCATTCCGGAGCAACGGCTTTAAGCGAGACCGGATCGCTTCTCTGATGCGTATATTGGGTGAGCTGAATCATGCGGCGCTGCTGACGGGCGAGCCGGTCTCACCTCCTTACGAGCGTGACGTATGGCTGAAGGATACGCATATTTTTGCCGCAAGGGAGCATGAGGGAAGCGCAGCAGGGCTGTACTTGGCCGCCAAAGGCGGGCATAACAACGAAAGCCACAACCATAACGATGTCGGTCATTTTATCGTTTATTATAATGGAAGGCCGTTCCTCATCGACGCAGGTGTCGAGAGCTACACCGCCAAAACGTTCAGTCCCCAGCGTTATGAAATATGGACGATGCAGTCCGCTTTCCATAGTCTGCCTACCGTAAACGGGATGCAGCAGGAAGCGGGGGAAGACTACCGGGCGACAAACGTCACGTATGCGGCTAACGAGGAGCGGGCGCAGGTGGAAATGGAGCTTTCCAAGGCGTATCCGGAGGAAGCCGGTATTGTCAGCTGGAAGCGGACCTGCGCGCTGCTGCGCGGAAGAGGAACGGAAGCTGCGGTGGAGATAACGGATAGGTACCGGCTTCGCGAAGCATCCGCGGATATCGTGCAAAACTATTTGTGCCTGCAATCGCCCGTACTGCTTGACGACGGCACGATTGAACTCGTCAACGAGCAGGGGGAGCGGCTCCGGCTGCGTTATGACGCTTCGCGGTGGAAAGCGTCCGCAGAGGCTGTTCCCGTCAACGATGCACGGATGAAGCCGGTATGGGGCGATACGCTGCATCGAATCCGTTTGCAGGCGGTTGAGCTGGTAGCGGAGGAGAGGGTTGTTGTGACCGTCACGGCTTCTAAGCAGCTGTAAAAAGCAATGATAAAAAGCATTCGATTCGTGGAGACGCGGACGAATGCTTTCTTTTTGCTGCTCTTATTTCCATGCCGACAAATATAATGAATTATTGATCCATTTCAGCATGAAAGAATAAAGATTATTCCATTTTTTTGTAGTATCTTGAAGGCACGAGAAGTCAGATAGGCTAGAGGATTAAGAAGGAGAGAAGGGGAAGAGGATGCTTAAATGTATTGTTGATGCTGCAGGAAGCGGGGATTTCAGTACGGTACAGGAGGCGGTTGATGCCGCGCCGGATGGAAGCAGAGAGAAAGTGACGATATTCATCAAGAACGGCACTTACGAAGAAAAACTGCTCGTTCCGAAGGAAAAACGGAACTTGCATTTCCTGGGGGAAAGCCGGGACGGGGTCGTGCTGACGTATTCAGACAATGCCAAGACGCTTGGTCCCGACGGTGAGCCGCTGGGAACGTTTCGCAGTGCCAGCGCTTTTTTTCATGGAGACGACTTCACAGCTGAGCAGTTGACCATACGCAATTCATCCGGTCAGGGCACCGGGCAAGCGGTAGCCGCATTCGTAACCGGCGATCGGGCCGTATTCCGCAGCGTCACGTTCCTTGGATTTCAGGACACGCTGTATACGGGAGAAAGCCGGCAGTATTATGAAGACTGCCGTATTGAAGGCGATGTCGATTATATATTCGGGCCGGCGACAGCCGTATTTAACCGGTGCCGTATTCACAGCAAGCGAAAGGGCGGATATGTGACCGCCGCATCGACGCCTGAGGATAAGCCTTTCGGATACGTATTCCTCGATTGTACGCTGACGGCGGATCCCGGTATGACCGATGTGTATCTCGGCAGGCCATGGCGTCCTTTTGCCCATGTCGTATGGATCCGTACCGATATGGACGCATCCGTCAAGCCGGAAGGCTGGCATAACTGGAGCGACCCTGCCCGGGAAGCGACATCCCGTTATGGTGAATTCGACAGCCGGGGACCCGGGGCGAACCCGGAAGCGAGAGTATCTTGGTCTTGCCAGCTAGCTCCGGATGAGGCGGCAGCTTACACCGTTGCTAATGTGTTGGCAGGGGAGGATGGCTGGGACCCGTCCGCCGTACAGTTCGAAGAACGGTTACGGTGAGCGATCCAGAGTTCCCTTCCTTTGCATGCTGTTACGCTACCTAAAGAAAATCCACGCCCGGTCCGCTGCTTCACGGTCCTGGCGTGGATTTATTATTAATTAACGAACAGCGCCCCGCCAAGCTTCCTCGGCCAGCCGCTTGAATACTATAGCCTGCTGCCAGCGGTCCGAAATCTCGGCTTTGCCGCCTCGGTAGCTCTCCAAGGTAATCGCATAGCCTGGAGGGCCGAGCTCGCTCACGAACGGCAGCACGTCACCGGGCTGAGCGTCTTGAAGCCAGTAAGCCATTCCTTTCGTCCACCAGCGCAAATAATGCTCCACCATGCCATGCTGGCCATCCGGCCCTATGTCCACCTGCACCTGCTCCCCGTTGGATACACGTCCGTGGAGCCCAGAGGTCCGGCGCAAAAGCTCGTCGAAGAAAGGCTCGGCCTTTTCGATCAGGCTGCTATGGCCCATTTCGCCCGCAACGACATAATGGGAGAAGTCGATAGTCAAGCGCAGCTTGGGCAGCGCTTTCACATAATCGACGGTGCGGTGCAAATCCTGTGTCACCCGGGCACGATGGGTTTCGACCATGAACGGCATGCCCGCCGCTTCCGCTTCCTCTACTAAGCCGTGGAGCAGCGTGACCGCCTCGTCGCCGATAACGAATGAATCCATGACCTGCGAATTGACATACTGCGCTCCGAATTGCTTGGCCGCCTGAAGCACAGGCTTGATATCTTCCCTTTTATATGGAAACGAATGCGTTCCGAAGCTGAATTTGTATTGCTCCAGGAGCCGGTGCCATCTTTCCTGATCTTCCGGTGCGGGGATCGCTCCGAATATGCCGGTGAAGCCGGCTTCGGCAATCTTTTCAAATTTCTCCTCGACGGTCCATTCCCGTTCTCCATTGCCGAGTCCTACCATGCCCCACCAGGCTTGTTGAATATCCAGCCGGGGCTTGCCGCCGGAGCCGTCATTAATCTTATGTATCGCCGCCATGTTGTTCGATATCCCTCCTTATTGTGGTGAAATGTGATGAATAGCATAAAGAGCGTGTAACAGAATCGAATGTGAGTTGTCCCCAGGTGCCCCTCCATTATATAAAAGAAATCTGCCGTGTGAAATGCCTCTGAAGACGGATTTGAATGTTTTTGAATGAAAAAAGTGTTGCATTGAAAACAAGCCTATTCAGAAACAAAACAACATTCCTGTAAAGCCTGCGGAGCTAGTGCTATCGGCCAACTTGTTGTACAATATAGGGCACTGGGACATTTTGCAAACAAATGCAGGAAGCAAATCAATAACTAGAATCGAATGAGGGATCAGGATGTTGGTAGCCCAAAGATGGCAAAAAATCGTACAGCTCGTCAACGAGCGGGGCAGTATCCGGGTGACGGAATTAAGCGCAATATGTGAAGTGACGGAAGAAACGATCCGCCGCGATTTGGATAAGCTGGAGAGTGAAGGCAAGCTGCTGCGCAGCCATGGCGGAGCAATCAGCATCCCTGCCTCACAGGCGGAAACGCCATATATGGAACGCGAAACGACGAACGCCGACGAGAAGCGCCGTATTGCGCAAGAAGCCGTTCGTCATGTGAACGAGCATGACCGAATTATTTTGGATGCGAGCTCTACGGCTTGGAACATGGCCCAGCTGCTGCCGGACATAGCGCTGACGGTGCTGACCAATTCAATCAAAGTCGCGATGGAGCTGAGCACGAAGGAGAAGATCAAGGTGATCTCCACGGGAGGACTGCTCTCCTCTCGTTCACTCTCTTACGTAGGACCTTTGGCCGAGCGCTCCTTAAGCACCTACCATGTGGATAAAGCGTTCATATCATGCAAAGGGCTGCATCTGCAAAGGGGCTTGAGCGAGTCGAACGAGCTGCAGGCGCTGATCAAGCAAAAGATGATCGGCATTGCCGATACCGCCTACGTACTGGCCGACTTCAGCAAGTTCGGCCAGCAATCGCTAGCCCACGTCGCATCGTGGGAACAAATCCATCATGTCATCACCGACGAGAAAACGGATGCCGGGGTCATCGAGCAGCTCTCCGAGCTCTCGGTGAACGTCATTCAAATTCCAAGCGTTTCCTGAGCGAAATCGTTATAATGTGCTCCTCCTCATGAAGATAATCTGAGGAGGAGTATTTTTTTTGACACCATGCTGCTAGATAAACTTTTTATCCTAGTCATTTATTATCGAGAAGCGGACCAAGCGCTGTGGTACACTGGCAAAAAAGAAGGTGGTTTTCGTAAAACAATAATCAGCTCCTTAATATAACACCGGAGGAATTGAGTAAATTTAGCAAAAGAGCGGAAAGGTTGTGACGTGTCTGGTACAGGACATCGTTTTGAAACAAACATTAGACGAACAAGAGCTGGCTGACATTCGACGATTGGCCGAGGCTTGCGAGGAGCATGAGGGCATCCGATTAAAATTGAATTGGGAGATGCTGCAGGATCGGCAGGAGGGAAGAACGAACGATCTTTTATACTATAAGGACGGCAAGCTGGCAGGATTCCTTGGTATTTATATCATCATCCCGTCGGCGGCGGAGCTAAGCGGGATGATTCACCCTGATTTCCGCAGACAGGGGATCTTCACCGAGATGATGGAGGCTGCAATTCGGCTGCTCGCCGTCAGCGGTCCCCATGAGCTCATTTATATTTGCCCGCGAAATTCGATCTCGGGGACAGCCTTTATGAAGCAGCGTGGGCTGCCCTATGCTTTTTCCGAATATGGCATGGAGCGCGCTGCGCGTGCGGAGGTCTTGCCGCCGAGTCAAGGGAGATATCCCGAGTTCACCCTGCGCATGGCGGAGGAGCGGGATGCGAAGACGATCGCGGAGCTTAACCAGGCAGGCTTTAATATGCCGGCAGCGGATGCAGATTCCTTGGCTAGCTCCCGCTTATTGCCGCAGGAGCTCATCTACCTTATTGAAGTGGACGGCCGTGCCGTTGGCAAGCTGGGGGTGCTCACGGAGGGATCGACGGCGTTCATCTTCGGATTTTGCATGAGGCCGGAGGAACGGGGGCGCGGCATCGGGAGAGCGGCACTGGCTGCGGTGATGGAGCGGCTGCGGCGTGAACGGAACATGGATACGTTTGAATTGGAGGTTGCCGCAAGCAATGAACGGGCACTTGGATTGTATGAGTCTTGCGGCTTTCGCCGGACGAATGTGATCGATTACTATAAACAGTCTTTGCTTTGATGTACAACAATATTTTGGATAATCTCCGGGCAGTCTGCTGGTTAGCGGGCTGCTTTTTTGTCCTCTCTAACGATTTATGAGCCCTGTCCTTTTGAAAATAATAGCTACTAAAGCATATAATATGGTAGAATGTGGGAAATGGGCAAGTCTGGAATACATTCTCGGGATCCGATGGAAACTTTGACGGTCTTCGCTGCCGGACAGGCTTCCCAGGCAAGAAAGCAAGCAGGATACCAACGAGCAATGGGCTGAACGTATCCATCAGAGGACCGGACTGAGCCGTGATACAGCCCTCCAGGCGCTTCATGTGTATTCGAACCGGAACAACTAATTCCCTCATGAAGGCAGGAGCTGCTATATGACAACGTTTCTTTATATGATCCGGCATGCGGAATCTCCATATGTTGCAGGAAATGAGAGATTACGAGGGTTATCCGTTAAAGGAAAGCAGGATGCCCGCCAAATAGACCAAATACTTCGTCACGAAGCCATCGATGTCTTCGTATCCAGCCCGTATACCCGCGCTATAGATACGATTCTTCTGCTGGCAGAAGCTTGCGGCCAAACGATACTTGAGTACGAGGAGCTGCGTGAGCGCCCAATTGCAAGCTTGGATGTGAGTATCACCGAGCTGGAGCTGCTGGATGCTGTGGAGCAGTCATTCACGGATCTCGATTTCAAGCTGGAAGGCGGAGAGAGTACACGGGAGGCTCAGGAACGGGCTGTTCCGGTCATCAAGCAGCTCCTTAAGAAACATGCGGGCAGCAAAATAGCTGTCGGTACGCACGGCAATATTATGACCATCATAATGAACTACTTTGACAGCGATTATGGCTTTGCTTTTTGGAAAAGCACGTCCAAGCCGGATATTTACAAGCTGGAATTTGAAGAGGAACAGCTTAAGAGCGTGAAGAAACTTTGGGAGTAAGTTATTCTGTTTGAGTTGTTTCCAGACAGACTCATTAGTAATAAACTTAAATAATATGTTTTTCTTTAAAATGTAAAAAAATGAGAGCCTATTGCCGAAAAGGAAGATATCGGGTTTGCCGATCAAGAATAGGATCGAAAGTGCGCACAGAGAAGCGCTGTCATGGTTCTGATCCATATCATAACTCGAAGGGGCAATCAATAATGAGCGAAAGCAAAGTAAGCGCGATTCCGTTTACTCAAGATATTGGCAATTGTTATATCCACGTGTATAACTTCGGGAAAGCATACGATTTCTATACGAAGACGCTGGGCCTGGTCCCTGCGTGGACGAATGACGATCCCAAAAAGCCTTTGGCCGGGTTCAATATGGAAAATCGTGTCGGATTCATTCTGGTAGGAATGCCGGAGCCGGTAGCACCGCTGCCTTATGCAGCATTTCATTTCCGATGCACCGATGCGGCTGCCGCCCGAGATTATTTGATCGAACGCGGTGTCCAAGTCGGAGAGCTTGCCCATGACAAGCATGCCTTCGAATTTTGGGATCCGGAAGGCAATAAGCTGTTTACTATGGATATTTGATGTGATTTAGCATCACACAGAACAATGCGAATAATTCAAGCTGTCTCCGGAAAAGTTAATGGCGTACCTTCATAACTTTATCGAACGGAGGAGACAGTGTCATGGTTAAATATATTGTTTTGGCAGTAATATTACTTGTATCAGGCTGTACAGCCAGCAACAACAATGCGGCGCAAAAGACTCCTTCCATGAAGTCTCAATCAGCTGCACCGACTCCTGGCACCCCACAGGCGTCATCAACGTCAACATCGACTCCGTATCAAGGATCAGTCACCATGAAAGGAGCTCCTAATGGAATTCCTTCTAATATATGGGACTTGATACAACCACCGGCGGGAAATCCGATAACACAGGTACCTTCGAATCCGTCTTATCAAGTTCCTCCAAATTATCAGGCACCTACCAATCCAACCTACCAGGCTCCATCCAATCCAGCGTATCCGACACCGGCCACACCTTCGCCGACTGGGCAAGCTCCACAAGGCAGCTCGGAATATGCTCAGCAGGTACTGGATTTGGTTAATCAAGAAAGAAGCAAAGCGGGTTTAGGGGCACTTACAATGAGTCCTGAGTTAGCCAATATGGCTTTGGTCAAGGCGCAGGATATGATAAACAATAACTACTTTGATCACAATTCTCCAACACACGGCTCTCCGTTCGATATGATGAATGAATTTGGCATTACCTACAATTCAGCCGGTGAAAATATTGCCAAGGGGCAAACCAGCCCTTCACAGGTTATGAACGATTGGATGAACAGTCCGGGGCATAGAGCCAACATTCTTAACGGATCCTTTACCAAAATCGGCGTTGGTTTCTATAACAATGCTTGGGTGCAAGAATTCACAGGGTAATACCGTTCCGTCCTCAGGAAAAGAAGCCGCAATTAAAGGGCTTCTTTTTTTCATTTTATGAATGGCTTCCTTGAGAAGGGACATACTAAATTCGTGAGGTTAGCTGACATGCTTTATTATTTGCTTAAATAAAATAAGGCCAATGCTAGGTCATGAGCAATAGCTGCACGGTATCCTAGTAGTCAATTCATTCGCCACTTCCATGGGCCAGTAGTACGGCTATCTGCTCGTAAATGCCCAGTACCCTGCAAGTTAGGCGCAATAAACTGGGTACTATCGTCCCGTTAAACTTGCTATTACCCCAAATGGAACGCTCTACCGCCCTTCATCCCAATGAACTACTCAACTCCAATCGACCATCTCGTTTCAAAGCAGCAGTAGCTTTTACATCTTTTTATTAATTAAATAGAATGCGCTTTCAATAATAATATTCCTAAAACTTTTTTCTAATTTATCACTTTGCCAGAATCTCGCAAAAACTTAATTGTCAACCTTCAGATCTAGCAAGGCTGAGGAAGGGATTTTTACAATAGTACCGAATTCTATATTATTCCAATTCTCGAATAGGACCGACTTAATAATGGGGGTATACCGATGAATAAACAGCTCTTCATTGCTTGGCTGAATGATAAGATTGCACAGATTAAGGATACGCCTGTCAGCGTTGTAGATACGAAGGAAAAGCAGCACTATTTGCTCGGCAGCCTGAAAACACTGGAGCTGATGAAAGAGCAGATCGAGCAGGGGAAATTCGACGTGGAATGAGAGGTAGAGCATCCGTGATTGATATTCTAATTTGCAATGAAATGGACGCAATACCCATTGCAGCGTTATACAAAGAGCTGATGACCGAGATTATCGTGAAGACTGTTGGAGATGAACAGCTTTTTCCTAAGGAAGATGCTGCACCATTGTGCAGACAACTGATCTCCTCAGGGCAGTACACTGTGCTTAAGGCAGTAGACCTTGAATCCGCTGGCATTGTCGGTTTTTTATCGATGTGTGAAAGCTTCTCGCTATATGCGAACGGGAGCTACGGTGTGATTCAGGAGCTGTATGTGCGCGAGGAATTTCGCTCGCACGGGACTGGAAAAAGCTTGATCGCGTTCGCAGTTAATTTTGCCAGATCCAAAGATTGGAAACGGCTGGAGGTCGCAACGCCTCAGCTGCCTGAGTTTGAACGAAGCTTAGCCTTTTATGAAAGGGAAGGTTTCCTAATCACTGGCGGCTGCAAGCTGAAGCTTCTACTGGCTAATTAAGGTTGGTTCTAATGATAAGTCGAGTTCTGGGTGCTGCTGCCATATGTCTCTTATTCCTTATTGTTGGATGCTCCATGGGAAGACCGGCTTATGAAATACTGGAGGGGCAATCACTTCGGAACACTCTCCAAGAAAACGCCCGATTGAATCAGTTTTGGAACGAGGCGGTTGCAAGGCTGCATCCGTACTCCGGTTTCGATACGATTACCTTGGACAATAAACAGTACATTATCCTGACCAGCGGAACCAAATCTAGCAGTGGTTACAGTATTAAAGTTCATGATGTGAAGGATAGAGAGGGCTATCTTCTAATTGAAGCGGAGGATGTGAAGCCACGGTCAGGCGCTACTCTTGCAGTGTTTGACTACCCTGCCATTTTACTTGTCATGGATAGAACGGAATTGCCGATCCGCTTACGCTGGGTTAAGTGAACGGGGGATTGAAAAAAGATGCAAATCGTACAAACAAGGGACTTTGAAACAATTGCCCGATTGAATCGGTACGTTCATGAGGTCCATGTCCGGTTGTATCCGGACTATTTTAAGGAATACGAGTATGAACCGATCAAACAGTTTTTTGCTGCTATGGTAACGAAGCCTTCGCATGTATTTTTTCTTGCGGGAGTGCAGGGTGAGCCTGTCGGGTATGCCTGGATCGAACTGAAGGCTTATGCCGAGAATGCTTTCAAGAAACCATATCGTTCGGTATTCATCCACCAGATCAGCATCTCGCAGTACCATCGCTCCCAAGGCTACGGCTCTCGTCTGCTCGAGATAATAGACGAATTCGCACGCAATAACGAAGCAGTCAAGGTTGAACTCGATTATTGGGCGGCTAACGCAATGGCCAGGGATTTTTATGCCAAAAACGGGTATACCATTTATAGGGAATTCGTCTATAAGGAATTGTGATTTCACCAGGAGGTGTATCCGTTTGAGAGCCATTTATCCCGGATCGTTCGATCCTTTTACGCTGGGGCATTTGAATATTTTGGAGCGGGCGACACGGCTGTTCGAGCATATTGATGTTGTAGTAGCGGGCAACAGCAGCAAGACGTATTTGTTTACACCGGAGCAACGGTGCGAAATCATCCGGCTATCCACACTCCATGTGAGCCAATCCGTAAGCATCGTTCATCACGGCGGAGTCATCGCCGATTACATTGCGGAGCGCAGCATCGACGTCATCATAAGAGGGATCAGAGGCTCTACCGATCTGGATTACGAGATTAAGCTGGAGCAGTACAACCGTAAGGCGTGCTTGGCTGAAACCGTTTATTTAACCCCGACGACCAAGCATTTGAATACGAGCAGCACACTGGTCAAAATGTTTTTGCAAACGAAAAAATATGAATTGGCAGCCGAATATTTGACGGAGCATGCCCAAGAGTACATACAGTCATTGTTAAGCGGCGGCTAAGTCGAGTGTGTCCGGCCCGATCGGAATGGGGTTGTGCATAAGTAGTATTAAGATAAATTTTAAGCGAGAGGAGCAGCGGAACATGGGAGAGCCCGCCAGAGTGAAGCTGGGGCAAGGAAGACAGGCGGAAGTGTTTGAATATGGGGACCAAAAAGCGCTCAAATTGTTTTATCCCGGTACACCGTTACATGTCGTGGAGCATGAGCGCAATGTTTCCAGAGTGATTAACGAATTTGATTTGCCGACGCCACGAACCTATGAATTGGTTCAAGACGAAGGAAGAGACGGCATCGTTTACGAGAAAGTGGAGGGCCCGACGCTTCTGAAGGTGCTGCTTGCCGACGCGTCCAAAATGGCTTGGGCAGGGGAGCTGAGCGCCGAGCTTCACTCTAAAATGCATGCTTGCCGCAGCGACCGTCTGCCATCGCAGAAGGCCTCGTTGGAGAGGCGCATCCGCTCGGCACAGATAGAGGAAGACATTCGGGACAAGGCGTTGCACGCGTTGGAATCGCTGCCGGAATCCAATGAGGTTTGCCATGGCGATTTTCACCCGGATAATGTGCTTCTTTCGCCGCGGGGGCCGGTCATACTGGATTGGGTCAATGCAACGAGAGGCAATCGAATGGCCGATTTTGTCTTCAGCGCACTTATTTTAAAAGTTGCCGAAGTACCGGACTTTATACCGAATGCGGATTTATTTAACCATGGAAGAACCGAATTATTCAAAGCTTATACGAAGAAGTATTTGCAGCACTACCCGGCATCCATGCAAGAGATCGTCCCTTGGATTTTTCCCGTAGCAATCGCAAGACTTGGGGATCATATACCTTCAGAACGGCTTCGTTTGTTGAAAATAATTTCAAGACTGTCAAGACAAGTTGAATAGAGTCATGAAACGATAAACACACAGAGAGCCTGTTCATAGGGAGGATCTGTGTGTTTTTTCATAGGGAGCGGGCTCCTTAACGAGGTGTTCACTTCACATACAGCTCCGAAATCACTTCCCATTTGTCGGGATGATCGGAGGTCATTTCCCCTGTTTTTTTGAACCCGACGCTTTCATACAAAGCTTCCGCGATTAGGTTATCGGGTTTGTAGCTGATCGTGATCGTGGGACTGCAGTCTGAAAGACCTCGGATCCAGTGGATTGCTTCCAGCAAGGCAGTTCTTCCATATCCTTTCCCCTGATGCCTATGGTCGATCATGAATCTGACAATCCAGTACTTTCCGTCTTCAGGATCTTTGCCGTACATCATGAAGCCGATGGCCTCCTCCCCCAAATAAACAGCAAGAGGGACTTTATCGGACTCGTAATGCGACTGCAGCAGGGAAAACGAATTACTGGCGACAAAAGATTTCTGATCCGCCCTTACGGACAATTGGATGATATTCTGCCAATTCGCGGCGTCGATTGTTTTTAAAGTGATGGACATAGGGCACTCCTTTACCGTCTGATATGGATAATGCTACTACGTGTTGATTCGTAAGTAACGATAAAGGTTGAGTATAACTGTTTTTGACAAATATGGGGCTAATAGATGAATATGTAATCGGAAATTTTGTCTAATCGAAGAAAAGCTAGTTTCATAGACTTCCATTTTGTGGTAGCCTATAAAGGATTTATCGAACCTACGGAGGAGATACCGATGCTGAGATTTATTTCCGAGCTGCCGCAAGACAAGCCGATTGCAGGCGTACACAGCGTGCCTGTACTTGAGAACGGCAACCTGATTATGGTATGGGATCGCGATGAGCAAGCCTTGACTACAATTGGAGGACGGGTTGAGCGAGGCGAAACATTGGATGAAGCGCTCGATAGAGAAGCACTGGAAGAGGCTGGAGTCGTATTGGGCAAGGAAAGAATCCCTTTCGCCTGCTGGTACTGGCAGGAAACGAACAGCTACACCGTCTGGTTGTTGACCCGAGTGGAAAGCTTCCTGGATATGCCTCAAGGCTTCGAGAAAACCGGCTATGTTGTAATGAACTTCCCAACCGCTGTCGGACTAGTAACAAAACTGGAAGGCGAAGGCGAACGAAGCCGAATATTGACCAAGGCAGGTCAGCTGACAGGCAGGCTGTGAATACAATACTGGGAAGAAATGAAAACCATGACTCATGCGATTTTGGCTAAAGAAATCTATGATATTGCCCACCTGACAGGTACTTTTCTTCTGCGGTCCGGAAAAAGTAGCGTCGCAAGCTCAAACAAGGAGTGAGAACGATGATCGTTCGGGAAACGGAAAAGCATTTTATTATGATAACGCAGGTTGATCATGCGGCTTTGTCGGGTGATATGGCGTCGCATTTTGTCCCTTCCGTCTTCGGGGATGATTCCTGTGTGGAAGACGTGTTGTACGCCATTTACGAGCACGATCGCAGCTGGCTGAGGCTGGACGACACTCCCATCTGGAATGATCGAGCAGCGGCTCCGTATTCGTTCATGGATTATCCTGAGCTGCCCAAGCTGGTTTTGTACCGGTTTGGCGTCGATGAAATTGAGCAAAAGAATGAATATGCAGCCTTGCTGTGCAGCCGTCATTTCGCATCGTTTTATCCACAAGCGGCTACGATGGCGAAGGAGTACGGTGAGTTCGTTCAGTATGAGCAGGCAAGACAGCAGCGAATTATTAACAAGCTTCGGCTAACAAGTGATTCGTTGGTGAATCGGCATTTCCGGCTGCTTCAGCTTTGCGACAGCTTGTCCTTGTATATTTGCTTGAATGAGCCAGGCGTCAGCAAAGAGCAGGAGCATCCATGGTATCGAAACGGCATTAACGGTTCGGAGAAGCTTTTTGACCCTACGGATGACCGCAAGCTTATGGCTCAATGGACCGACGAGGAGACCGTTCAATTGTCTCCGTTTCCTTTTCGCACGCCATTCACGGCTGCTCTGCGATACAAGCGGATCGACAAGCGTTCCATCCGGCAGCTGGGCCTGAATGAAGCTTACCGCCAAGCTGACTTGCTGGAGCAGAAGATTGCTTTTGCAGAGGCGGCAAATCCGTAAGAATCTATATGAAGCGGGGTGCTTATAGAATCAGGATGAAAGATCGGTTAGCAGCGGTTGCGGTTATACTAATCTTGTATAGTATCATTGCATTAGCGGAGCAATATCGCGGTTCATTCGGTACGATTGATGAAGCGATTCGCAATCAAGCGGGCGTTAGCGAGACATTGCAGGTACAAGAGCTTGTACCGGCTTTCCAGAGCGGAGATCATGCGTTGTATTTCGGAGTCAATTCGTCGCAGAGCATAGTAGGGGTTTATTTGACAAAAACAATGTTCGGGTGGAGAGTCAAGTCCCGGACAACCGGTACCGGCATGGAATTGACCTCAGAGCTGCAAAAGCCGCTTGGCGGCGGGAGCATCGAGAACAATGAGCTTTTTTACGGCTTAGCCAATGCGAATCAAGTACAAGAAGTGCGCGTCAACGGTATCCGTGCGGCCATAATTCCGATAGATAAATACTTGCCATATCCCGGAGCCGAAGGAAAGGCCGTATGGTATCTTTTATTCAAAAAGAGAGAACCGTCTGCTGTCATCGAGGCATTCAATTATAGCGGAAGCAGAGTATATCCGTCTCCTTAAACGCCGACAATCAGTATAGGGAATAGCAATAATAGAAGTGAAATGGGAGGAACTGTACATGAGCCACGGGAAGACGCTTGCATCGGAACAAAGCTTGCTTTTATTGGACAAAGTCAGAACGATTTGCACACAGTATCCTGAAGTAACGGAAAGTACGGATCTCTTCGGTCATATCTCCTTTCGCGTGAACGACAAGCCGTTCGTGATGATGGGAGAGAAGGACGATATCCCTACGATGTCAATTAAGACGGCCCCGTCTACACAGGAGTTTCTGCTTCAGCAAGAGGACGGCAACTATAGCAAAACTCGCTATATAGGACAGCACGGCTGGGTCTCTCTCCGAAGTGTGACCGACATAAACTGGGAAGAAGTCAAGGATTTAATAGAGGAAGGCTACGGCCGGACAGCACCGAAAAGACTGCTTCGTGCACTGCACCATCATGAGCCGTAAGGCTTATTTTTTTTGTTGGAAAAGTACTTATAATGAGCAGGAAACCGATAAGAATTGTCGAAATGTACAGAGGCCTTCTAGCTGTCCAAAAACCTTTCCGGGAGAAACGTATGATAAGCCTGAGCTATTTTAAAGATTACTTGCTTAACATCTTTATGATCTTTTCTCCGCTGGTTTTTTATCCGTATATTTATCGTACCAAGAGCAAGCCCCGATTGTACTGTTTCTTGCTGTTTGTCCTGTTTTCCGTTGCCTTAGTCGTAACGATGTCCTTTCCCATTCATTTAAGCGGGCTTACGTATGATTTTCGCGCCATTCCTCTTGCCATCGGCTCCTTGTACGGAGGGTTGCCCGTATCCGCGATGTTGTATTTCATTGTATTCGCATGCCGTTATTTCATGGATAGCCCCAACCAATTGCTTTATATCATCTCGTTATGTCCCAGCTTTCTTCTGGTCGTCCTTTATTTGAGAAAGTATCACCTGCTTAGCTTGTGGTCGAAAATCGCTGCGGCTATCTTTCTCAGCTTCCTTATCAAATTCATGACATTTGCGATCTATTTGACATTGACGGCGCAAATTCAGCTCTTGTTCGTACGGCCAATCATCACGTTGGAAACCTACTTGGTTCAAGGATTTATTGTCGGGTTATGCGTTTATTTAATTGAGTTTCTCATTTCTTATTTTCACATGCAGGAAGAGGTCGTCAGCAGCGAGAAGGTAAAAATCGTCAGCGATATGGCTGCTGCGGTGGCTCATGAGATTCGCAATCCGCTAACGACCGTAAGAGGCTTTATTCAATTGCTGGGGGCCGAGTCGCTCGACCAGGAGAAGAAGCGGTACTATCAAAAGCTTTGTCTTGAAGAGCTGGATCGCGCCCAGGTGATCATTACCGACTATCTCTCCCTCGCCAAACCCGATCCCGAAGTGATCGAGCCTATACATATTCAGGACGAAGTCCGGTATTTGTCGAATATTTTGTTAACCTATGCGAATTACTACAATATCCAGATAGTCGGCAACGTGACGGATGAGGAGTGTATCTATATCGATGGCGACAAGCACAAGTTCCGACAGGCATTAATCAATATCGGCAAAAATGCCATTGAAGCGATGCATAACGGAGGGGTACTGGAAATCCATGCCAGCAGTCGGGATGACCAGGTTGTTATTCTCATTAGTGATTCGGGCGTAGGGATGACGGAAGAGCAAATTAGACGGCTAGGCACTCCTTACTATTCGACCAAGGATAAGGGAACAGGGCTTGGCACTATGGTTTCGTTCGGAATTATTAAGAAGATGAACGGTAAAATCGATATTCAAAGCGAAGTGGGAAGAGGCACGAAGTTTGAGCTGAGATTCCCGCAAAAAGAAAGTGCATGAATAAAGGTATTGCCGGGGTGAACTTCGTGTGCTAATATTTTCCATAAATATGCATGTTTGTTTCTTTTGTGGAAATAAGCATGTTTTTTTATATGGTTGGATAGAAGGGGACGTGGGTAGTAATTATGCAAACTTATACGCATATTGGAGTGTACGGCATTCTAGTAAGAGATCATCAGGTTCTGCTTGTGCAAAAAGCAAGGGGACCTCATATTCACAAGTGGGATTTCCCTGGGGGATCCATCGAGTTCGGCGAGGAGCCGTATGAGACTTTAAAGAGAGAATTTGCCGAAGAGACCGGTTTAACGGATATTGCCGGCATCATCAGGAAGGCTTCCTCCTACACGTTGATTTATCCCTTAAGGGAAACAGAGCTAGAGCATTTGCACCATATAGGAATCATTTATGATGTGGAGGCTTCGAGCGGGTTGGAAAAGCTGAGATCGGATGGAGACGGACAGGATTCTTTAGGGGCACGCTGGATTCGGTTGGAGGAGCTTGGACGGATGGAAGTAACTCCATTTGTCCAGGAATGGATCTCTTCGCGGATGGAACAAGGCTAATAAACTAAAAAAACCGCATTACGCGGTTTCGATGAGCTCCGTTAAAAAAATGCTGGTTTTGATGATCACGCCATTCTTATCCAAACGTACATAAATCCATTCGGTCTGTTTATCGACTACAACGCCCTTGCCTTCCCGCGTCAATACTTTGGTCTTATTCAACAGAACGGAAAACGGATAATGAACCGATTGACTCCTAAGAACTTTCTTTGGCATTCCAACAACTTCCTTTTCCTATATGTTATTTCTATTGTAGCATTTCGCCTGTCAATATTCTGTTAAGAATATCACATTAATGAAAAAGTTGTCGAAAATCCGAACAGACAGGAGAATCTTGTCGTGAATCCAAAGATGATATTTTGGGATTTTGACGGAACGCTTGGTTACCGTAGAGACGGGATGTGGGGAGCATCGATGCTGGAGGCGCTACAAAAGCATGATCCGGATACGAAGATAACGGCGCCGGACTTCAAACCGTTTCTGACGACCGGCTTTCCTTGGCACCAACCGAACATTTCGAACCCGCCGAACTTATCGCCCTCAGCATGGTGGGCTCCCATTCTAAACCAATTTGCTCGAGGATATGAGCATTGCGGAATTGAAAAGGAATTAGCTCTTGCATTGGCGCAAACGGCTAGAGAAATTTTCATCGACTTGGCGCGCTGGTCATTGTTTGACGATACCATTCCCGCTTTAACTCAATTAAGTCAAAAGGGCTGGAAGCACGCTATCGTATCGAATCATATACCGGAGCTAAAACAGATTGTGCAATCGCTTCAGCTATGGGAGCATATCGATGGTTTCATCAACTCCGCAGAGGTGGGGTACGAGAAGCCCAATCCCGCGATATTCAACTTCGCGCTGCAGATGTCCGGCCATCCGCCGGAAGTATGGATGATAGGGGATAATATAGAAGCCGACTATTTCGGTGCGGAAGCCGCCGGAATCCGTGCTATATTGGTGAGAAGCGAAGACGCAAGAGCAAGCAGACGTTGTCAGTGCTTGACGGAAGTTATAAGCTGGGTAGAAGGCGCATTGTAAAATGAAATAGATTCATATGACTATCTGAATAAAAGAAGAAAGAAGGGAACAAAATGACCCGTATCGCTCTAGTAAGACATGGAGTTACTTCATGGAATAAGGAAAAACGAACTCAAGGGCATTCGCACAATCCGTTGGATGATGAAGGGATACAACAGGCCCACAAAGTAGCCGAAAGATTAAGCGAAGAGAAGTGGGACGTTATTATCGCGAGCGATCTGCTAAGGGCGAAACAAACGGCGGAAATTATTAGCGACAAGCTGGGCATACCGATCGAAGCTTTGGATGAGCGATTGCGGGAACTAGGCCGCGGCAAAGCGGAAGGAACTACCGAGGACGAACGGATCGCCCTCTGGGGAGCGGACTGGCGGCAGCTCGATATCGGGTTCGAGACGGCGGAGCAGGCGATGGAGAGGGGCAGCGAATGCCTGAAGGAAATTGCCCGCACCTACTCGGGGAAACGGGTTCTGGTCGTTAGCCATGGAGCGATTTTGAAGCATACATTAAAAAAACTGATCCCGGCTCTGGAGGCGGAGGCGCATTTAGATAATACATCAGTGACCGTACTGCATAGAAGCGGTAGCGAAGAGAATGCATGGAGCTGCGAGCTGTACAATTGTACGAGCCATTTGCAGCAGCATAGTGAGAATGCCGCTGAATGATTCTTCAACATTGCGTGAGGCTTTTTATTAGAATTGAAACTGAGCTGTACCTCCAATGTCAAGTTGTGAGCCGTCATTGGGGTGCAGTTCATCATTTTTTTACTACGCCGCAGCTGTTTGTGTGAAAAGTAAAAAAAAGTTATTGACATTTATCTCAAATTAATATATCTTAAAATTAAGATAAACGAAATTGAGATATACAAATTCAAGGAGGCGAAGGAAATGATACCGATTTTAAACCGCATTAATGAATTGAGCAGAATTGAACACAGCACAGGATTATCGGATCCCGAGAGAGCGGAGCAAGCTGCACTCCGCAAGCAATATTTAGAGATTTTACGCGGTCAAGTCATGTCGACGCTATTGAACGTTTCTGTAATGGATGAGTTAGGGAATGATGTTACTCCTAAAAAGCTTGTAGATATGAAAGAACATAAGTCTCAGTAATTTTTCATCCCATATATCTTAAAATTAAGAAAATACAAATTGAGAAAAAATAAAGGAGATGTTTTCTATGATGCATTTTGGATTATTAATTATTCGGGTAGTTATTGGTGTATTGTTTATCGGTCATGGGGCTCAGAAATTGTTCGGGCTGTTTGGCGGTTATGGACCTAAGGGGACAGGGAGCTGGATGGAATCGGTCGGTATTCGGCCGGGTGTAGCGATGGCAGTTTTTGCCGGACTAATGGAATTGGCAGGCGGAATCATGCTGACAGCGGGATTGTTGACACCGGTTGCTGCGGCATTGATTGCCGCGACCATGGTTGGCGCCATCGTCAAAGTTCATGGTCCGAATGGGCTGTGGGCTACGGCTAACGGCTATGAATATCCGCTGGTTATTATTGCCTCGGTTGCCGCTTTGGCTTTTACGGGGGCTGGGGCGTACTCGCTCGATGCTGTGTTCCATTTGTTCTGGTAAATGAATCATTTTCACAAAAGATGTGGAAAGTAATGTAAAATGGTAAAAGAATGAACATAGGAGGCAAGCTGATGTCGAAAAAAATTGGGATTATTGTAGGCAGCTTGAGGGAGCATTCGTTTAATCGAATGATTGCGAATACGATCCCTGAACTTGCAGATTCCGTACAGTATGAATTTATATCCATTGCGAATCTGCCCTTGTATAACGCGGATTTGGATCATGGAGAAGGGCCGGATCCGGTAAAACAGTATCGTGAGGCGATTCAAGAAGCGGATGGCATCCTCATCGTTAGCCCGGAGTATAATTCAGGAATACCGGGCGTACTGAAAAATGCGCTCGATTGGGCATCGACGCCTACCAAAACTGCAGTCTTAATCCATAAGCCTGCAGGAGTGATAGGTGCAACGCCTGGTGTCAAAGGAACGATTCTGTCCCAGCAGCAAATCAGGCAGACGTTGGATGCCACGCAGTCGTATGTGATGCCGTTTCAAAAAATGTACATCTCTCAAGTTATGGATAAAATTGATGCCAATACTCATAAGCTCGCAGATGAAACGACCCGCAAATATTTGGGGCGCTATGTACAAACGTTTATCCAATGGATAGACCAGGTGCAGCAATTGAATGAGTAGGCGCTAATCACCAATATTGATCTAGGCGACAACGGGAGGCAGATATACCGATGGATGATTCGACGCTCCTTCACCATTACCTATCGCTGCGCGACCGGGAAGCGGGAAAGCCCGCCGTCAGCAAAGCTTAATTTCTTTCTACAAAATACGTCAAATTCCACCCGTTTACATTTTGCGGAGCTTGACTCACAATGAGAAGGAAACCAAAATGCGGGAGGGATTACGTTGTCCAAAAAAGTTCTCCTACTGACCGGCGATGCCGTTGAAGCATTAGAAGTGTACTATCCGTATTATCGCTTACTGGAAGCAGGCTATGAAGCCGTCATTGCGTCGCCGAAGAAAAAGACGCTCCATACGGTCGTCCACGATTTTGTAGGCTGGGATACGTATACGGAGAAGCCGGGGTACCAGCTGGAATCGCACGTTTCGTTCGCGGAAGTGGATCCGTCGCAGTTCGATGGACTAGTGATCCCGGGTGGAAGAGCGCCGGAATATATTCGTCTCGACGAGAACGTGCCCCGCATATTGACCCATTTTCTGGAAAACAACAAGCCGGTAGGAGCCATCTGCCATGCTGCCTTGGTTCTCGGGGCTCTGAAGGATAAATCGTTCTTTGAAGGTCGTACGATGACGGCTTATACGGCTTGCCGGTTTGACGTAGAGCAGCTGGGGGCGAAATATACCGAGGAGACGCTGCATGTGGACGGCAATATTGTTTCCGGCCATGCTTGGCCCGATTTGCCGGGCTTTATGCGCGAGTTTTTGAAGCAGCTCGGTTGATGTAAGATAGTCCAATCCTAATTGTATAGGCAAAATATAAGGCGGGTTCCCGGCATTACGGGGATACCCGCTTTTTGGCGTATTAGTTATAGCCTCGATCCAGGAGAGATTCGGCAAGTAGAACAGCGCCTTTGCCGGCGTCCGAAGCGCTGCTGAAGCGTCGTAAGGTGATAGCAATTCCGGTAACCGTGCAGTTCGGGACAGGGAGGATGAAGCCTTTCCAGCCACGGCGTTTTTGCTGCGTCCGGATCAGATGAGCATGGTCGTCTTTCTTTACAGGATGGATATAAAAGTGCAGACGGCGGCTGTTCCTAACAGCCAATCCAGCATCGGGATTTGTACAGCCCATACGCTCATACCTTGCTTCTCCATTTCCTGCTGCCGTTCTTTCATTTGCAATTCCAGGTCGAATAGGTTCATCATGGGAAATCTCTCCTTTCTTTGTAAGTTCATTATATATGGATAAAGATGAATAAAAAGTGTAGAATGTGAGAATAACTCTTCATCTTTTATTTCCGGAGGAGCGCCCTATGCTGGAGCAATATTATTTGACGATTAGAAAGCAGCTTCCCAACGTAATGGAAGGGGAGGAGGTTGAGGTCACGCTGCCTCAATTGACCGAATGGCTGCATTTTTCAAGCCGCAATGTCAATCTCGTATTGAAAAAGATGGAGGAAGAATCGTGGATTCGCTGGCTGCCCGGCCGCGGGAGAGGGCACCGGTCGAAAATCGTCTTTCGGATAACGCGTGAATCGGTAGCCATGAGGCTGGCGCAGGACTATGTAGGAAAAGGCGACTTGCAGCTGGCATTTGCCTGGATCGACGAGCATGCCTATTTGCCTGCGCTCAGGGATCAATTCGTTCTGTGGCTGGATAGACATTTCGGCTACCGGCCCGAGGAAACGGAGGAGGACCGGACGGATACGCTTCGGATTCCCTATAACAAACCGATCCAATGTCTGGATCCGCCCTACATTACATTTGTTGTCGAATCCCACATGGCCAAGCAGCTGTTCGACAATCTGGTCCGTTATAACAAGCATACGAAAACGATCGAGCCGCAGCTTGCGCATCATTGGTGCCGGAACGAAGCGGGAACGGAATGGATTTTTTACTTGCGTAAAGGAGTGCTGTTCCATCATGGAAGAGAAATGACATCTCATGATGTCAAGTTTACGCTGGATCGTATATGCCGCGATGCCGGGGACAGCCCGTACTATTGGATGTTCGAGGACGTGGAGCGGGTTGAAGTCATTAACCGGTATACGGTACGGATCGAGCTGGCCCGCCCGAATTCGCTGTTTCTCAATTGCTTGAGCTTCGACCGCGCCTCCATCGTTCCGGAGGATTTGGTTCAGTCGATGGGCGAGCTGTTCAAACGGACTCCGGTCGGAACGGGGCCGTTTCAAATCACGCAGCATGACAACAATATGCTGGTGTGTGAAGCGTTCACCCGATATTTCGATAAGCGGGCTCATCTGGACCGGATTGAAATCTGGTTTACACCGGAGCTGAATTGCAAATCGAGCTGGGTGGAACGGACGGTACACCGGATCCGTACACCGGACAGTGAAGAGACTATGGAGCAAACCAACCATGTGGAGATCCTGTCCAACGGCTGCAGCAAGATGCTTACGTTCAATTTGAAAATGGAAGGGCCGCAGCAGCGGCTAGCCTTCCGGCAGGCGCTAATTCATGGCGTCGACCGAAAAAGGCTGGAGCTGCTGACGTCTCCGCTCGAATCCATGCTAGCGGACTGGTTTGTGCCTAAGGAGCATGGAGCCGCAGCACAGGAGGAATTGTATGATCCGGAACACGCCAAGCAGCTTCTGAAGGATTCGGGGTACCATGGAGAGACACTGCTATTGGCGATTAATGAGGCAAGCGCTGAAGACGGCAAAGCACTTCAGAAGCTGCTCGGAGAAATGGGAATCCGGATCCAGCTGGAGATTACAGGGGAAGACCCGGCAGAACGAATGATGCAGGTTGAAAGAAGCCATATTTGCTGGTATAACATCACCATGGATGACGACTTGATTTTGTCGATTCTGGAAGTGTTTCTGGCCGGCAACAGCTTCGTGAACGTACATCTGAACGACGAGTTCATGACGGAAATGAAACCGATTATCCGGCAAATTTATACGGCGGATTCCATACACGGACCTTCCGGACAGCTGGCCGGAATCGAACAGCTCGAGCGGCTGGTGAAGAAGCATGCGGCCGTATTTTTCCTCTATCATTGTCAGCAAAAAACAACGTATCATCCATCGTTAAAAGGAGTAACGTTAAACGCGCTGGGCTGGCTGCCGTTCGGGGAGGTATGGTTCGAGCCGGTGGTGAAGCCCTCCGGGCTGGAAGCTAAATAATAAAACACCGGGGCTGTGCCCTGGTGTTTTTTGATATGGTATCCGCTTACAACGGCTATGAAGTTATTTACGCGCACTCGGAAGAACGATTTTTCCTATGCATAGCGGGAGAAACGTCGTTATCTTTGCACGAACTCCTGGATATTTTGCACATCTGGAACGACCCTATGGTGCTTGATAAGCTCTTCATCGCCCATTTTCCATGTATGGCTGGTTGGATCCGCTCTGCGTATAGCCAGAAAATTGTATTTTCCTCCGGAATACACCCTGTACCCTCTCCGCTTGCTTCTGGTACAAAAGGAATCGTCCTCACCTAAGCTCCGGTTAGGAAATTTGACCTTTCTCCATACTTTTTTTCTAAACATCAGCGTGGCTCCGGGCAGTCTTGTGACATATTGGTGTTCGTCCTCCGCAAACCGGAGAAGCATCGTATTGGACCCGCTCAAAAACATATAATGAGCACGTTTCCCGACGATGTCGGCGTGCTTTCTTTTCAACGACCGCAGGCTGTCCCTCAAATAACGCGGAGCGTAGTAATCGTCGTCGTCGAATTTGGCAATGAAGCGATACTTGCTCTGTCTTACCGCGAAGTTGAGACACGCGCCAAGCGTGTAATGGGCGGGAAGCCGGAACACCTTGACATTTCTGTTCCCTCTCGCGAACCGTATATAGGGCTCAAGCGGGATGTCGTTGCTGTTGACCACGATGATGAGTTCCTTTCTTATAAACCGCTGCCGTTTGTAATTGTCGATCAGATTGTGGAGGAAGTCCGCCCGATTCGTACAAGTAACGACGGAAATGCCATACCGTGCCCTGGAGCGATATCGTCTAATACGCATTCAATCACCCCCTCTATCGCTTGGTATTGAAAATGTCTCCTTCTACAATATGTCACGTGGACAACTGCGGCACGGCATATCCACAGTTTGGATGTACACAATTGTGGAGCTCTCCGAAATAAAGGATGCATAAAGGACAAGAATCGTCAGCGGGTTGCCCTATATAGTATGCAATAATTCGCATTATAACGCACTATTGAAAATGAATAGTATGTATGATATCTTGTTTGTAGCGAATTTATACCACATCATTCCACATTAGTACTATCCAATTGACGGGGGGAACAGTATGCTGCGAGTAGTGCCGTTCGAGCAAGGCAGCGCTTCTATGAAGCAACGGTTAGGAGGGAAAGGCGCCAATTTGGCGGAGATGACCAAGGTCGGACTGCCGGTGCCGCCGGGCTTTACCATCACCACGGATGTTTGCCGTGCATATTATGCGGCAGGAGGGCAGCTGCCCGATGGATTGTTCGAGGAGACGATGACCGCGATGCGCGGGCTGGAGGAAGCCAAGGGCGAGAGGTTTGGCGATCCATCCAAGCCGCTGCTTGTTTCGGTCCGGTCCGGGTCCGTTACGTCGATGCCCGGCATGATGGATACGATTCTGAATTTGGGCTTGAACGATGAGACGGTGGAAGGCCTTGCCCGTGCAACCGGCGACGCCCGGTTCGCCTATGATTGCTACCGCCGGCTGATACAAATGTTCGGCAATGTCGTATTCGATCTGGAAAGCTTTCACTTCGAGTTCCTGCTTCAGCGGGCGAAGCAGCGGCTCGGGATCGAGCATGATCACCAGATGACGGCGGATGCATGGTCCGCGCTAATCGATGAATACAAGGCGGTAATCGTGAAGCATACGGGGCTTTCCTTCCCGCAGCAAGCGGAGGAGCAGCTGAAGCTGGCTATCGAGGCGGTGTTCCGCTCGTGGAACAATCACCGCGCCCGCATTTACCGGAGCATTCATCACATTCCGGATGAACAGGGAACGGCCGTCAACATTCAATCGATGGTGTTCGGCAATATGGGGGCGGATTGCGGAACCGGTGTCGTATTCACGAGAAATCCTTCTACAGGCGAGAAAGTGCTCTATGGCGAGTTTCTGATGAACGCTCAGGGCGAGGATGTTGTGGCGGGAGTACGGACTCCGATGCCGATTGCCAAGCTGGAAGAGGAGCAGCCTGAAGTCTACAAGCAGCTGGTTTCGGCTGCGATGAAGCTCGAGCGTCATTACCGGGATATGCAGGATATTGAATTTACGGTCGAAAAGGGCAAGCTGTACCTGCTGCAAACCCGTAACGGCAAGCGTACGGCGCAAGCGGCGGTCCAGCTTGCGGTAGTCTTCGTGAAGGAGGGCACCATCACGAAGGAGGAGGCGATTCAGCGCATCGAGCCGTTCCATCTCGATCAGCTGCTGCACCGCGCGATCGACCCGGCTAGCCGGCCGGAAGTGCTCGCGGCAGGGCTGCCGGCGTCGCCCGGAGCGGCGACGGGGCAAGCGGTGTTCGACGCCGACACGGCCGAGGCGTGGTCGCGCGCCGGCAAGAAGGTGATCCTCGTGCGGTCGGAGACGACGCCTGAGGATATCCATGGCGTGCTCGCGGCCGAGGGCGTGCTTACGAGCCGTGGCGGAATGACGAGCCACGCCGCAGTGGTGGCCCGCGGGATGGGCAAACCGTGCGTCTGCGGCTGTGAGCCCATCCGCTTGCGCGATCGCGCCTTCGAAGTCGCTGCCGCCGACAAGGTGACGGCGACGATAGCCGAAGGCGAGTGGATCTCGATTGACGGCGCCACAGGGCGCGTCATTCGCGGGGTTGTGCAGCTGCGCGAGCCGGAGATGACCGCGGAGCTCGAGGAGCTGCTCGGGTGGGCGGACGACATCCGCCGCCTGCAGGTGTACACGAACGCCGACACGCCGGAGGATGCCGGCAAGGCGCGCGGCTTCGGTGCGGAAGGCATAGGATTATGCCGCACCGAGCATATGTTTATGTCCCCGGACCGGATGCCGGTCGTCCGGGGGATGATTTTGGCGGATACGCCCGAGGAGCGGGCATCCGCGCTGGCGCAGCTGCTGCCGATGCAGCAGGGCGACTTCGAGGGCATCTTCCGCGCGATGGAGGGGCTGCCGGTGACGATCCGTCTGCTCGACCCGCCGCTGCACGAGTTTTTGCCGAACGTGGAGGAGCTGGCTGTGCAGCACGCCCAGATGACGCTGCAGAAAGCGGCGGACTCTGCGGAGCGCCAGCAGGTGGAGAAGCTGCTGCGCAAGGTGCGCGGCTTGCATGAAATGAACCCGATGCTGGGAACCCGTGGCTGCCGCCTTGGGCTCATTCACCCCGAAATCTATGAAATGCAAGTCGAAGCGATATTCCGCGCCGCCTTGCAATGTCTGAACGAGCAAATCGATGTCCGTCCCGACATCATGATCCCGCTCGTTGGTCACGCAGCCGAGCTGAAGCTGATGCGCGAGCTGGTGGATCGCGTGGCGGCTGAGGTACTGGGCGAACAGCAGCATGCCCTTCACTACCGGGTCGGGACGATGATCGAGGTTCCGAGAGCGGCGATCACGGCCGGCAGTATTGCGAACCATGCCGATTTCTTCTCATTCGGCACGAATGATTTGACGCAAATGACGCTCGGCTACAGCAGGGACGACGCCGAAGGCAAATTTTTGTCGCACTACGTGGAGTCGAAGCTGCTGCCGTCCAATCCGTTCCAGGTGCTTGACCGCGAAGGAGTCGGTACGCTCATCCGCTGGGCGGCGGAGCAGGGCAAGGCGGTCAAACCGCAGCTCAAGACGGGCGTTTGCGGCGAGCATGGCGGCGATAAGGAGTCCATCTTCTTCTGCCATGCGGAGGGATTGGATTACGTCAGCTGCTCGCCGTACCGCGTGCCTTTGGCCCGTATTGCTGCAGCTCAAGCGGCCCTGGCTCTTGGTGACGCCCCACCAGTACGGCCGGCTGAGCCTATCCAGTCGGCATAAACATCATTTTTTTCAAATGTAACATATTAAATTGTTTACAAATTGGAAATAATGGATAATCCATTGAAATTAGAATGATGGCAGGACGGAGTGTAGCCGGATGGAGCGAACGTATTTAATGATTAAACCCGATGCCGTACAGCGCGGATTGATCGGGAAGCTGGTGCAGCGATTTGAAGACAAGGGGTTCCAGCTCATCGGAGCCAAATTAATGCATATAACGAAGGAACAGGCGCAAGTCCATTATGCGGAGCATGCCCACAAGCCTTTTTACGGAGAGCTGGTAGATTTCATTACTTCGGGACCTGTCTTCGCCATGGTATGGCAGGGCGACCAGGTCGTCGCGCTGTCGCGTGCCATGATGGGCAAAACAAGGCCGCTGGAAGCGATGCCGGGAACGATACGCGGCGACTTCGCGGTCCGTACGGAGTGCAATATTATTCACGGCGCCGATTCGCCGGAAAGCGCGGAGCGGGAAATTGCGATCTTTTTCAAGCCGGAAGAGCTGCTGACCTACGAGCATGCTATTCAAAAGTGGATTTGATGCTGTCTTATCTAATGCCTCTCGTCGTAAAGACGGGAGGTTATTTTTTTGACTTCATGTAAAGGAACCTTGACATCCATATTGAAGTAAAGTAAGCTTTACATAAAGTAAAGGTAGCTTTACAATTTGAAGTTATACAAGCAAAGGCCGGTGCGTTAGGTCGCATTAGTCACCTATGCTAAGGAACCGGGAGGAGCCGTATGAAGAACAAAATAAGGGAACTCCGGGCCAAGCTCAATTGGACGCAGGAGCAGCTGTCCGAACGGATCAACGTATCGAGGCAAACGGTTATCTCCATCGAGAACGGCCGATATAATCCGTCGTTGGATTTGGCGTTCAAGATCGCCAAGGCATTCGATTGCCGGATTGAAGACATCTTTATTTATGAGGAGGATGCACAATGATAGCAAGCTGGTTGGCTTGGGTTGGTTTGCTTGGAGGGGCTGCGATGGGATTGCTCGGCTGGTGGTGGGGCAGGTACATGATCAAAGGCAGCCGCGGTTTGGACGAGCGATACTTACTGGCATGGCAGCAAGCACGCGCCAAAGGGTGGCTTTGCTCATTGTTCGCCATATTTGCCTTATTCGTGGCTTTATTCCTTGGCTTACCCCTATCCGCTCCGGTCGTCCTCAGTATTTTGCTGATGATCCATATGCTCAGCTGGGCTCTTTTTGGTGTTTATTACATTATCCGGAGTTGACGTATATAAGCCTTGTTTGATGTTTGGGGCAAAATTCGTTACATTGGTAATAGGCATCGTTCTAAGCATGCAATATAAGGAAATGAAATTGGTAAAACGAAGGAGATTATATCAATGAGAGATCCGAGACTCAAACAGCTTGCGGCCAATTTAATCCGCTATTCCGTAAACCTTCAACCCGGTGAAAATATTTTGATCGAAATGATCGGCCTGAACGATCAGGAATTGACCAAGTGTCTAATTGAAGAGGTGCACGCGGCGGGAGGCCATCCGTTTATCGAGCTGCGCAATCCGGCTGTAACCCGCAGTCTGATTATGCATGGCACAAAGGAGCAATTCCGGACTCTCATGGAGCTGGAGCTCGAGCGGATGAAGAAGATGCAAGCTTACATCGGAGTGCGCAGCGGTGATAACATTACCGAAACGTCCGATGTGCCTGATGAGAAGATGAAGCTGTATGTGACGGAATACATGCGTCCGGTTACCGACCAGCGGGTCGATCATACGAAATGGTGCGTGATGCGCTATCCGAATCCGTCGATGGCCCAATTAGCCAACACAAGCACCGAGGCGTTCGAGGATTTCTACTTCCAGGTATGCAATCTGGATTACAGCAAAATGGGCAAGGCTATGGAAGCGCTCGTTCAATTGATGAACCGTACCGACAAGGTTCGGCTCGTGTCCCAGGGTACCGATTTGACGTTCTCCATAAAAGAGATTCCGGCTATCGCCTGCGCAGGGAAAAACAACATTCCCGACGGGGAAGTGTTCACGGCACCGGTCAAAAATTCCGTCAACGGCACTCTTTCCTATAACACGCCGACGATTTATCAAGGAACCTCCTTCGAGAATGTCGTGCTCCGTTTTGAGAACGGCAAAATCGTTGAAGCGACCGCCAATAATACGAAGAAGCTGAACGAAATTTTGGATACGGATGAAGGGGCAAGATACATAGGCGAATTCGCCATCGGTGTAAATCCTTATATTAAGCAGCCGATGAAGGATATTTTGTTCGACGAGAAAATCGACGGCAGTATTCATTTTACGCCGGGCAAAGCTTACGAGGATGCCGATAACGGCAACCGTTCTTCGGTACATTGGGATATGGTGCTTATACAGCGGCCGGAATTCGGCGGCGGCGAGCTATACTTCGACGATGTGCTGATCCGCAAGGACGGGCGGTTCGTCATTCCGGAGCTGGAGCAGCTGAACCCGGAAAATTTAATGTAATCCAAGTATTGCTATTAAAATGGAGCGATAAAAAGACGACCCGAGGGATTTCGATTCCTTTGGGTCGTCTCTGTTTTTACCACATTCGTATTATTTCCCTGTCCATTTACGGTACTGCAGCGGCGACATGCCGCACACCGACTTGAAGATGCGTCCGAAATGCGTGCTGCTGTCAAAGCCGACCTTCTCCGTAATATCCGTCACGGACAGCCGCGACGATTTGAGCAGCTTTTGCGCTTCCTGCACGCGCAGACTGTTGACGTACTCAATCACGCCGAAGCCGGTCACTTCTTTATAGATACGGCACAAGTAATAAGGGCTGATGTGAAAATGCGACGATAAGCCTTTCAGCGACATCGGTTCGCGGAAATGCTCGTTAATGTATTTCACGATGTCGGACACCTTGCGGTGCAGCGTCGTCGGGTGGTCGGTCGTTTTGCCTTTGCCCTCGGCCTGCTGTACGTGCCGGTAAATCATGAGCAGCAGCTCGCCGAGCAGCATGCGGACATAGCCTTCCGTTCCGGGTCCGGGCTGCTTTTGCTCCCGCAGCATTTTTTCCGTAATCGATTCGATTAGCATCAGCTCTCTCGCATCGGGATGCAGGATAGGCCCTTCCTCGAACGCCGTGTATAGGCCGTCTAAGATCGTGTGCTGGATCGGCTCCATGAAAGGCTCTTTGAAATTAATCAATATTCTCTCGTGATAAGGGGAATTGGCTTCCGTCGTCTTGTGCAAAATATGCGGCTGGATCAGCACAAGGTCCCCTTTTTTCACGTGATATGAGCGGTCCTTAATGAAATAAAACCGTTCCCCCGCCCGCATATAGTAGATTTCGTAGGAATCGTGCGAGTGGTTCTGCTTCATATTGAACGTGTCCGTTCTTATGGAATGATTCAAATGGAAGCCGTCCTTTTCCAGGAATGTAAACGGCTTTTCTTCTAGCTTCGGCTGGTTTGGCGGAATTTTCATCCAACGCGGCCTCCTGTACATGGTGATAAGTAGGTGTGCAAAAAACGTTGAAAAATTAAAATCTAAGCAATTAATGTGCTGTTTTCATCTCTTTATTGCGCTATACTCACAATAACACAGACAAGGGAGGAAATATAGATGTCAGGTCGTAAACGTTATGCACTCGTAGGTACAGGTGGAAGAGCAGGGTTCTTCTATACTTCCATTGTCCGCGATTATAAAGAAACATCCGAGCTTGTAGCATTTTGTGATATTAACCAAACCAGGATGGATGTAGCGAACAAAAAGATCGAGCCGTTCGGCGCAGGTCCGGTGCCTACTTATAAATCCCAAGATTTCGAACGGATGATCGAAGAGACGAAGCCGGATTTCGTTATCGTCACTACGGTGGACCGCACTCATCATACGTATATTATCCGTGCAATGGAGCTTGGCTGCGATGTTATCTCCGAGAAGCCGATGACAGTGGATGAAGTGAAATGCCAAGAGATTCTTGATGCTATCAAAAGAACGGGCCGCAATTTGCGCGTGACCTTCAACTACCGTTATTCTCCGCACAATACGAAAATCCGCGAGCTGATCATGGATGGAGCGATCGGAGACGTTCATTCCGTTCACTTCGAATGGCTGCTCAACACGAAGCACGGCGCGGACTATTTCCGCCGTTGGCACCGCGACAAGCGCAACAGCGGAGGCCTTCTCGTACACAAATCGACGCACCATTTCGATCTGGTGAACTTCTGGCTCGGCACTCAGCCTAAGACGGTATTCGCATTGGGAGACTTGATGTTCTACGGACGCGAAAATGCCGAAAAACGCGGCGTTACCGAGTTTTACTCCCGTGCCCACGGAGCCGAAGCGGCGAAGAACGATCCGTTCGCGCTTCACCTGGACCAAAACGAGAATTTGAAAGCCATGTACCTGGATGCCGAGAAGGAAGACGGTTATTTCCGCGACCAAAGCGTGTTCGGCGACGGAATCAACATCGAAGATACGATGGGCGTTATGGTCAAATACCGCAACAATGCGATTTTGACTTATTCCCTGTACGCTTATGCTCCATGGGAAGGCTTCCGCGTATGCTTCAACGGCAGCAAAGGCCGCATCGAAATGAACGTAGTTGAAGCCTCTTATGTGAACTCCGGCGGCGAGCAAGCGTTGGAGGGCGCGGTAAAAGGCAAGAAGATCACCGTATTCCCAATGTTCGACGCGCCGTATGAGGTGAAGGTCGAAGAGACGAAAGGCGGCCATGGCGGCGGCGATCCTGTATTGCTGAACGACCTGTTCGGCGAGAAAACGCCTGATCGCTTCAACCGTGCGGCTTCCCATGTGGACGGAGCGATGTCGATCCTTACAGGGATTGCTGGTAATCATTCGATCAAAACCGGTCTGCCTGTTCAAGTGGCGAGCCTGGTCCAATTCTAATATCGTACGAGAGCGCAAGGTACGCTGATTGAGCGGCCTGGCGCTCTTTTTTTCGATTCACCAGACCGGTAACATATACTTTGCTGGCGAAATTTGTTATTTTGAAGAAAGCGGGTATGCTTCTATTTTACCATAAAGGAATGGAATTGCGTTGATTTGCGTTGATTCATGCGATTTCTGTTTTATCTGTGAGCAATGTTGCTTACCCGGCTTAATCATCAATCTTACATAGTTTAAGGAGTGCGTGTTTATGGGTCAAAGCTTGATCGTTGTTTTTCTTGTCTTGGCCGGTATGATCCACTGGGTGAGCGTATCGGATGATCAGACAGCTGCCAAATTGCAGGGAGGAGGAAGTGTTTCTGTGCCATCTTCAAGCAGCTCGGAAACAATGGCACCGGTGGAATCGAAGTCAGCGGAACCGGCGAAGGATAGGGAAGCAGCCGCCAAATCGAAGACATATGCTAAACCGCCGGAGATGACCATTAACGCCGCAGCCTCGTACCAGGCCGTTTTACATACGAACAAGGGAGATTTTACGATGGAGCTGTTCCCGCAATCAGCCCCGGTTACGGTGAACAATTTTGTGTTTTTGGCGAGGGAAGGGTTTTATGACGATGTTGTGTTTCACCGTATCATTCAATCGTTCATGGTACAAACCGGCGATCCGACAGGTACTGGCAGCGGCGGCCCGGGGTACCGGTTCAAGGATGAGCTGAATTCTCCCTATAAGTATGAGCCTGGAATTGTGGCTATGGCGAATTCGGGGCCGAATACGAACGGCAGCCAGTTTTTCATCTGTACCGGCGAGGATAGCAGCTATTTGAATCAGATGCCGAATTATACGATTTTCGGAAAAGTGACGGACGGGATGGACACCGTTCTGAACATTGCAGGTACGCCGGTTACCAGCAGCAAGTTTGCGGGAGAGAAAAGTTCGCCGACCGAGGAGGTCGTCATTCTCTCTATTGACATTATGGAAGGGAAACCGGAATAAACAAATAGAGTCCCGGTCAGGAGGTAAGGGTAAGGTGGAGCAATATTCAACATTAATCGGCGTCATATTGGAGAAGCTGGATCAAACGTACAAGGATTTGTTGTTCAATTATAACGGCATGGACGGCGTACTGCAGCAGCATTCTGCCGAGGAGAGGGCTTCCGTGCCAGAGCTTATGACTATTGCCGAGCTCAAGGATGTGTATGGGGAGCTGATTCGCAGACTGGAAGAGCGCATGCCCGGGATTAAAGACTAGTTCTTGATTCTTGGTAGGAGGGGATTCGGGTTATGGGATTGTTTGACGGTTTGATGGGGAACGCTTCCGAGGTCAGCTTGGCGGAAGTCCAGAAGGAGTATGCTCATATATTGGCGAACGGCGAGCGAGTGGAAAAGGCTTATAAACTGATCCGCGACATGTTTATATTCACGGACAAACGGCTGATCTTGGTCGACAAGCAAGGATTAACCGGCAAAAAAGTGGAGTATCACTCGGTTCCGTACAAATCGATTACGCATTTCAGCGTGGAGACGGCGGGGCATTTCGATCTGGATGCCGAATTGAAGATTTATATTTCCGGCAGCGCTGCGCCGCTGCAGAAGAGATTCAACAAAAGCTTGAACATCTACGAGGTTCAAGCGGTGCTCGCATCCTATGCGGTGAGGTAGCACGCATAGTGCAGGAGCGGAGGAGTAACGCGGAAAAACCGCGTTAGAGAAGCGGCGGAGGCGCAGCCCGCGCCCGTAAAGCGAAAAACCCGCTTTACGTGGCCTGTTTTAGCCGCGCCAGCCGTCCGAGCAGCTACGATAACGCGGAACAACCGCGTTACAGAAGCGGCGGAGGCGCAGCCCACGCCTGTAAAGCGGAAAATCCGCTTTACGTGGCCTGTAAGCCGCGCCAGCGTCCGGGCGGCCACGATAACGCGGAAAAACCGCGTTACAGAAGCGGCGGAGGCGCAGCCCACGCCTGTAAAGCGGAAAATCCGCTTTACAGGGACTGGTTCGGCCGCGCCAGCCGTCCGAGCAGCTACGATAACGCGGAAAAACCGCGTTACAGAAGCGGCGGAGGCGCAGCCCACGCCTGTAAAGCGGAAAATCCGCTTTACGTGGCCTGTATTAGCCGCGCCAGCGTCCGGGCGGCCACGATAACGCGGAAAAACCGCGTTACAGAAGCGCCGGAGGCGCAGCCCGCGCCCGTAAAGCGGAAAATCCGCTTTACAGTGACTCGCTCTGCCTCTGGTGCGACCTCTTCACGCTCGCACATCACAAAGCAGCACGCTCGCCAAGCTCAGGCGAGGTGCTGCTCATTTTTAACTCGCTTTTAACGACCACGGTCGTCCGATGATGCTATAATGAATCTAAAGCCAGTTCGGAAAAGAGGAATGCAACATGAAACGGATCCTGGAAACGATCCTCGTCACATTTGCAGGCGGCGTGCTGTTCACGCTGCTGCACGTCCCGCTCAGCTGGATGCTCGGGCCGCTCACGGCTGTGCTGCTGTGGACGTCGTTCACCAAGCGGCGCCTGACGTGGCCGGCAGGGATGCGCAACGCCGGCCTAGCGCTGCTCGGCTACGGCATGGGGCTCTCGTTCACGATGGAGAGCGCGAGACAAATCTCGTCGCAGCTGCCGTCGATGCTTATCGCAACCATCCTGACGGTTGCCTTTAGTCTGGGCGCAGCGTTTCTGACAGCCCGCTATACCGGGGTCAGCATGGCCAGCAGCGCGATAGGAAGCATCCCCGGCGGTCTGTCGCAAATGGTGGTGCTGAGCGAAGAAATCGAGGGAGCGGAGACGGCGGTCGTCGCCTTTATGCAGACGATCCGCCTGCTCACCGTCATCTTCGCCGTCCCGTTTTTGGCCGTCCATGGCCTTGCGGGCGGAGCGGTAACCGCCGCCGCCGGCGTGCCCCCTACGGGCAGCTCAAGTACAAGCACCGGCTTGTTCTCCTCCCTGGTCGATTGGGGAGCGGTCATAGTGGCAAGGCCGGTGTTTTTCGGCTTAATCGTCGTTATCGTGCTGGCATCGGCATGGATCGCCGTCCGGCTGCGGTTTCCGACGCCGTTTTTTCTCGGGCCGATCCTGGCTGCGGGAATTATTACCGTCGCGGGGTACGAGCCGCCGCATTTGCCTCCGTTATTCACCTTGCTGGCGCAATGGAGTCTGGGCATTTACATGGGGCTCGGCATTAAGCTGAGCAGCCTGTCCAACTGGAAAAAGCTGCTGCCCTATTCTATCGCGGGAAGCATTGCGGTCGTCGCTTTTTCGCTCGGCTTGTCGTACTTGTTCAGCAAGGTGCATCCGATGTCGCTGCTGACTGCTTTTTTGAGCACGTCTCCTGGAGGGATGACGGAGATGGCGGTTACGGCTTCGATGGTGGGAGCGGATGTATCGATGGTGGTCGCGTATCAAATGTTTCGCATTTTGTTTATTTTGTTCATCGTCCCTTACATGCTGCGCTGGGGATTCCGCCGCTTCAGCGGCGGAGCGAGCTCGCGGCCCAGCCGCGGCTGATTTTAGCGCTGGTGCTTGCGGTATTCGTGAGGCGTCATTTTCGTGAGCTTTTTGAACATGCGGCCGAAATGGGCGATATTCTCGAAGCCGACGGCATCGGCGATATCGATAATTTTGTAGCTCGTCTCCCTCAGCAGCTTTTGCGCTTCGCGAATGCGCGTCATATTGACGTACTCGATGAACGAGAAGCCGGTAATTTCCTTGAATGCACGGCTCATATAATACGGACTCATGAAAAATAGCTCCGAGATGCCGGACAGCGTCATTGGCTCCTGATAATGGATGTTGATGTGCTGGACGATCTCGGATATTTTTTTGTGCAGAGGGCTGGCATGCTCGAAAGGCACGCTTTCAATGCGCTCGGCGTAACGGCTTGAGAACAGGAGCAGCTCGACGAGCAGCAGCTTCACATACGTTTCAAAGCCGGTTTGCTTGTCATTAAGCTCTCGTGTCATCTTGTTCATGATGGTCTGCACGAAAATCTGGTCCTGCAAATTCAAGCTGAGCACATGAGCGGGCTGCTGAAACACTCCGAATACCGAAGGATGGTAGAGAGGGTGATCCGTTCCAACGAACGTATCGCTGAAATTAATGACGATTCTTTCGTGACCGGGCTGTCCGATATCGGTAGTTTTATGAACATCATGCTTGTTGATGAATACCAGATCCCCTGGCGAGATCATGTAAGAGCGGTCCTTGATGAAATATGCCCGCTGTCCCGACATCAAATAATAAATTTCGTACGTGCCGTGAAAATGATTCGTCCTCTCGAACGGCTCCGTCCGTTTAATATGCTGTATATAAAAGTCTCCTTCTTCCGCACCGTAGGTGAGGGAAACCGTCTCGCTCATGGAGATTGCGTCACATCCTGCCTGTTTGATTTCGTCTACAACATCTGCTGCACTTCCCTCAATGGAGAGCGGCAGAGTCCAACTTGCCTTGATTGTAACAGAGATTGAACCTTTTTCATAGCAAGATACGCATAGAAAATAGGAAATCAAGCAAAATCCGTAAAGAAACTAATATGATTTTGCGCTATGATCAGTATATTAAATTGTTCCTATATAAGGAGGCTTTTTTCATGAGCAAGTTTCAAGCGATCGCCCAAGCTGTGAAAGAAGGCAGCGTAAGCGGCCTCGGTTCTTCCGAAGGAGTTAAAGTGTATCCGCGTTCATTGGCGGAATCAGGCAATGTGAAGCTCATTATGGTGAAGGACAAGCAGACGAAGCTGATCTTGGCCGTGGGCGAAGGCTCTTTGTTCGACGAGCTGCAAGGCTCTGTTGAAGGCGGTATCAAAGCATGCCCGCTGACGCATGAAAACCGTTTGGTTTTAAATAAATATTTCGATTACACCGTGCCGCGCGCATTCGGAACGCAAGTGGCGACGATCGGTCTCGGCGACCGTCTCGGTATCGCTTCCCCAGGACATATCCAGACGATCCGCGGAAGAAACGTTCGTCCGATTCTGGCCCAACAAAGTATCCGCGAGCTGAACCTGACAGGCCGCGATTACAAGCAAGTGGTCGATGCAGCGTGCTTCGCCGTATTCCAGGAAGGCTACAAAGACGGCTTCGGCGCAGACGGCGACCATCTGAAGGTAGAAGCGGACATCGAGCTGGCGCTCGGACTTGGCTTCACGATGCTGACGCTCGATTGCTCCGAATATATCGACAACACTATCGAAGGCTTGACGGCTGCCGAGCAGGCTGCCAAATATAACGCGCTGTCCGCAGACATCCGCAATCATTATGAGTCCCGCTACTTGAACCAAACGTTCGAGGTAGCCGGCACTTCCATTACGTTCGACCAAGAAACATTGGCGAAAAACGTGCTGATCTACGGACCGGCCATCAGCTTCATGGAGCACATTTACAACAAATATATTAAAACCGCCGGCCGTGAAATCGATTTTGAAATTTCCATCGACGAGACGGCTACGCCTACAGCTCCGGAATCCCACTTCCTCGTTGCCAAAGAGCTGTATGCCCGCGGTTTGACGATCTACAGCATGGCACCTCGTTTCATCGGCGAGTTCCAGAAGGGGATCGACTACATCGGAGACATCGCGCAGTTCGAGCAAGAGCTCATTATCCACGCCGCGATTGCGGACGATTTCGGCTACAAGCTCAGCATTCACTCCGGAAGCGACAAGTTCAGCGTATTCCCGATTATCGGCAAATATACGAAGGGCCGCTTCCACGTGAAAACAGCCGGAACGAACTGGCTCGAAGCGGTAAGAACGGTTGCCAAAGTAAATCCGGGTCTGTACCGTAAAATGCATGCGTATGCGTTGGAGCATTTTGAAGAAGCTACGGTTTACTACCATGTCACCACGGACTTGAGCAAAATCGCTCCGTTGGATCAAGTGGATGACGCCGACCTGGCGGATACGTACATGAACGAGAACAATGCCCGTCAATTGATTCACATTACGTACGGCATTCTGCTGCAAGCGAAGGATGCTCAAGGCAATTCGCTGTTCAAGGACGAGTTCTATCGTACATTGAGCGACCAAGAAGAAGCTTTCGAGCAATCGCTCAAAGCCCATATCGGCAAGCATCTGGACTTGCTCGGCAAGTAAGAGGCATCGGGCCGAAGCGTGCGAACCGCACGTTTCGGCCACCTGTCCATTTCGCTATAATAGATCTTGTTGGATGCCAAGCGGCACCACTAGATCGCAATACTATTTCCAGTTAGAGAGGATTGAACCTGTCCCATGAAAAAATTTCTCGACGAGAACTTTTTGCTGTCGAACGAAACGGCGATCCGCCTGTACCACGACTACGCAAAGGATATGCCTATCATCGACTACCACTGCCATTTGAGCCCGCAGGAAATTTACGAGAACAAAACGTTCAAAAATATTACGGAGGCGTGGCTGTACGGAGATCACTACAAGTGGAGAGCGATGAGAGCGAACGGCGCCGAGGAGAAATACGTGACCGGCGGAGAAGGATCGAGCGACTATGACCGCTTCCTTGCTTGGGCCAAAACCGTACCTCAGACGATCGGCAATCCGCTGTATCACTGGTCTCACCTTGAGCTGCAGCGCTACTTCGGCATTTACGATTTGATCAATGAAAAGAACGCTCCGGCGATTTGGGAAAAGGTCAACGCCCAACTGAACGGTGAAGGCTTCGGAGCAAGAGATTTTATTACCAAATCGAATGTTAAGGTCGTATGTACGACGGACGATCCGACGGATTCGTTGGAATATCATATCAAGATTAAAGAAATCAAAGATTTTGACGTCCTGGTACTGCCTTCCTTCCGTCCCGACAAAGGGCTGGAAATCAACCGTGCAACCTTTGTTCCATGGGTGAAGAAGCTGGCTGAAGTATCCGGCTCGGCTATCGATACGTACGATCAATTGTTGGCAGCGCTGGATGCGAGAATCCGGTTCTTCCATTCGGTTGGCGGCCGCGTGTCCGACCATGCTTTGGATTACGTTGCTTATGCAGAGACGACCCAAGAAGAGGCGGCGGCTATCTTCGCCAAAGCGTTGAAAGGCGAAACGGTAACTCTCGAAGAAGAGAAGAAGTACAAAACTTATACGCTCGTATTCATGGGCAAACGCTATGCGGAATTGGGCTGGGCCATGCAGTTCCATATCAATGCGGCGAGAAACAACAACAGCCGGATGTTCGGCAAGCTGGGTCCGGATACAGGCTACGATTCGATCAACGACAGCTCCCTGGCGTATCCGCTTGCGAAGCTGCTGGATGCACTGGACAGCGAAGACGCGCTGCCTAAAACGATCCTGTATTCCTTGAATCCGAAGGATCATTATGTGCTCGGCACCATTATGGGAAGCTTCCAAGGCGGCGGCGTACCAGGCAAAATCCAGCTCGGTTCCGCATGGTGGTTCCTTGATACCAAAGACGGCATGCTTGAGCAAATGAAGGCACTTTCCAATCTGGGCTTGTTCAGCCGTTTCGTAGGTATGCTCACCGATTCCAGAAGCTTCTTGTCGTACACAAGACATGAATACTTCCGCAGAATCGTCTGCAACCTGATCGGCGAATGGGTAGAGAACGGGGAAGCGCCGGACGATCTGGAGCTGCTTGGCGAGATCGTGCAAAATATTTCCTACAACAATGCCGATCAATACTTTCAATTTTCTTCTTAATCGCGAATAAGAACTGTTCATACAAGCCGGTACTCCAATGGATGCCGGCTTTTTTTTTGCCATGAGATGGAAGGAAATGAGAGCACCGTGCAGAAATAATGGAGCATCCATAGCCGCAACGGCAGATGGCAGACAACGATAGGAGAGAGATTCTGCAATGCAAACAAGCCCAGTACCGCAGCGTTCCGGCGCAGCCCCGTTCCAAGCATTGTCCTTCAGACAGCTGCTGTTATTTTTCCTTCCTCTTGGCGCCTCGGCCAGTCTCGTCATGATATCGCATGTTATTATTAACGGGACGCTGGCCCGTTCGGCTCATCCGGAGCTGCTGATCGCAAGCTATACGATCGCTTTGAGCTTAATGGACGTAATAGAACGTCCGGCCATATTGCTGCGCCAGACCTGCTCGGCGCTGGTGCGCGACAAGGTGTCGTTCCGGGCGATGTCAGCCATAGCGGCTTATCTTCTTGTGTGCTGCTTGATTGTCGGCTCGCTGATCAGCTATACCCCTATGGGACCATGGGTATTCATCCGCTTGTTCGGGGCCGAGCCGTCGCAAGTGCCGGAAATCGTCAACGTGTTTCAATGGCTGAATCTCGTTATTCTATTTTCCGGCGTCCGCTGTTTGTTCCACGGGATTATTATCGTGAACCTGCGGACCAAATGGTTGACCATCGGCATGGGAATCCGGCTGATCGGCATGTTCCTGGTCGCTGCTTATTTTGTCTCCACGGACAAAGTAACGAGCGGTTCGGTGGGAGCGTTGATATTTTTGACCGGCATGGCGATCGAATGCATCATCAGCGTAATCGAAGGGCGCTCGCTGTTGCGGCGTGACATTCCGGAAAAGCTGGAAGGGCACCCGGTCACGAACAAAGCGCACATTTTCCGCTTCTACCGTCCTCTAATGGTCTCATCGTTTTTGGCCGTGATGATTGATCCTGCGATAAATGCCGCTCTAGGCACGACGGGCAATATGGAGCTCGCTATCGCTTCGTTTGCCATCGCATTGAATTTGGCTCATTTGATGCAGAGCTTCTTTTCGTATTTGCATCAAATCGTGTTGAATTTCTATCACGTCAATGCACGGAAAGTGTTCCGTTTTGCCGTCACGGTAGCGTTTCTCCCTGCTGTACTCGTATCGATCCTGGGCTACTCTCCGGCCGGTCCGTGGTTTCTCGAGCACGTAATGGGGGTGCAGGCCGGTTCGCCCTTGATGAAGGAAACGCTGCAGGCTCTCCGCTGGTTTATGATCATGAACCTGGTATTTCCATGGCTTGATTATCTCAATGGTCTGCTCATGCTGCGGGGCCAGACGAAGGTTATGGTATGGTCGCAGGCATGCAATGTAGCTGTGGCTATCCTTATGCTCGTAGTTCTTGTCCGGATTGTGCCCTATTGGAGCGGCTCCATCGGGGCGCTGGCGCAGTCTCTCGGGCTAGCTGCCGAGATAGGGGTTGTGCTCTACGTTCTGCGGGCAAGCAGGACAGCTTCGGGAAAAACGGCTAATCAAGCGTTCTGAGGTTACCTTGATTTTGGATGATCGTGTTGACCTCGAGATTAAGCTTCATGGAAGGATAATATTCGGATCTCCAGGAGGCCAAACGGTCCCTGGGGACTTTATTGCGGAAATATTGTCCGACGCCCAAAATATCCGCTTCCTTGGCTTGCAGCCTGCGGAACATCGACTGGAAGCGGGTTGAAATAAGCTGCTGCAGCTCGCTGCGTATTGAATCGAGGGTTATATTATCTTTTGTTTCCAGTATCGTGACCTTTAACTGAATGCGGCTGTTCAGCAGCGCCTTATTATCCTTTATAGAGCTTTTGTGGGACATCCTATTGTTTAGGATCAACACGGAGGCGTGATCCAGCACCTCGATTCTCCCTTGGGTGCTTAACCCTTTGAATGCGTTAAATAGCAGCGTTTCATCCATAGATATCCGGTCCACCATCTTGCCGTTCTTGATCACGGCGGAGCCGTCGCTCTCAATGGGAGTTGAGCGGCCTGCCTTTACTATCGGAATGGCAACGTCATGCGTGAAAGAGTGGATGCTGCGAAAGAGCTCCCAGACGCGGGTTTGAGCGATTTGCGGATTCCATCCGGCACTGTTCTCGAAGAAGTCGTACAGCACCGTACTGTTTCTTTTTGCCGCCTGATTCAACTGCTCAAAGAAGGTTTCCAGATTATCGCTGCATATGACTACCATCGTTTTCGCTGAAATATCCCGGGAACGCATGAAGCTGGCTATACTGTCATTGACCCCTTGCTGTACAAAGGACTTGTCCAGGAGAATGATTTTTAAGTGCAGCAAATCCACACTGCTTTCCATATTCGCGCTGATCCGGTCCACAATCTCACTGATGGTGGTTCCGGTGCCGCTGACAACCCGCATTTGCATTCCGCCCTTGTATGGTTCGGGAACTTGCAGATACACTTTATAATCTCCGTCTACTTTGGAAATCCCCATAACAATCGGCAAAGCCCGATGATTGATATCTTTAATATCCCAGCACCCGCTCAAGACCAGTAATGATGCCACGATAAGGAACGTTCGAACCGTCAGCTTCAAGCCAATTCTATTAGCCATGCCCATTGAAGTCCTTTCGTTTGTGACGAATGCCCAACACGAGTGTCATGATGGGGATTACTGTAATGACATAGAGTCGCAAAATGGTGTTCCACCAAAACAGCTGCTCTACAAGCTTCCAATCAGGAATTTGTAAGCAAACTACAAAAATGACGATCGCAAGAGCCAGCGTGATATAGATAGGTTTAACGGAAGGTATGCAGCGATGCAGTATTCGTTTCGTTTTCCACAATACGAGCGACATAAACAACATGACGAAGGTTACCATGCTAAGCAAGAAAAACATAGTAACCCGCTCGAACATCAACCAATCAATATGGAGAGTATCAATCGTCGTGATAAAAGGAAACTGTAACAGCGAAGCCGTATGCTGACCGAATGTAAGAACCGGCGCATAGACCGAGATGATAAATAAAGGGAGAAGCAATAGGCTAGCCCATACAATATTCCGGGAACGATACTTAACATAGGGCGTAACGAATCCGAGGAACAGGAAGCCTCCCGCGAAGGCGAATAAACCTTGTAAAAAAGACCGGTTCGCAACAAACGAGAACGATAGCGCTTTCCGGTCCGCCAAGGGCAGCAAATAATGCCAGTCGGCATTTTGGAACACGGTTAACAAGACGAACGCCACCAAAGGAAGGAACAGGAATGCCATCAATAATGCCGTACGAAACAGCGATTCTATGCCCAATACTGCCATGAAGGTGGATACAGCTACCAATAGGAGCATAATGACCCATAAGGGAGTATCGGAAAGGAAATTTAACGAAACGATCTCCGAATAAGCTCTCACGGTAATAATATTGACTGCCAGCAAATAAAAAAGAACCGGGGTTAACAGGGCTATGGCAGCCGCTTTGCCTGCAGTCAAATAAATATCGATCAAATCTTGCCTGTTAAAATAGCTCAAGCCCTTCATATACACAATCACAAAAATAATATGAATCGCGAACCCGACCGTAACGGCTAACCAATGGCCGATCTCCATACTGCAAACGATATCTGCGGGATATACAAAGAAGATGAGTCCCACATGAGTCAAAATATACATGAGCATGACTTGAATACTTTTATCCATTGGACTCATCCTTGGGTTTTGGTAATTGCAGATAAGGGACGCCGAATGAAGTAACGCTGGCCACATAGGCGCATATGAGCACCAATCCGGACAGCAATCCCAGCACACCGTATATAGCGGACAAGATCAGAATGACGTACTTAAACATGCGAATGCTGATTGAATTTTGGAATCCCGATACCGTCGAGCTGGCTATGAATGTCGCGGCCAGGATAATAATGAGAAGATTGCTGACCAGCTTGGCTGCTACTACCGCTTGTCCAAGAATAATGCCTCCTACCATCGTAATAGTTGGACCGATGCTCTTGGGGAGCCGGACGCTTGCTTCCAGAATCAATTCCAATACGAACAGCAGCAGGATCGTTTCTATAAATGCAGGGTAGGGGACCCCGGCGCGGCTCTCGGCAATGGACAGGGCGAGCTCAATCCGCAGCACATCGGGATTTACGGATACTAAGGCAACATAGAGTCCGGGCATGAGGATGTTGCCCAATACGCCTCCGATACGCAATAAACGCATTAGAGCCATAAAGACGATCGGGAAGTTACGGTCGTTTTGAACAGCGAACATATCCCATAAACTGCTTGGTAAAATAAGGGCATAAGGAAAGCGATCGAGCAGCAGGACGGCTTTGCCTCGCATGAGGGCGTTAGAAGCGTTCTCGGGAAGTTCGGTCGTATTGTAATTGGTAACGAGCGTCCAATCGGTAAACCCGAGCACTTTGTTCAACGATTTCAAATCCTGAACATCTTGCTCCAGGTGAGATTCGATACGCTCTACTATAGCATGAAGCAATTTTGAATCGACCCGCCCTTCTACGTACAGAAGAGCAAGTCTTTTTCGTTGAATGGTACCTAGCCAATACGATTTCGTATGCAGCTGGGGTGAATTGAGCTGTTTTTTCATAATCCCGATATTCGTTTCGATATCTTCGTTGAAGGCGCTGATAGAGCCGCGCATGACGTTTTCCGTGGTAGGCGCTTCGATAGCACGGGTCAGGACGGGATTCGTCGGAGTGACATTCACCCAGATTCCGCGATGTTCAATGAAGAGTAGGAGTTGTCCTTTGACCATTTCCGCAACAAGCGCCGATTCGTCGGGGTGAAGAAGGATATTCCCAATCCCGTTCAACAGATCATCGATCGGCTGATTAGAGGAAATGGCGTTCTGAACCTTCAACTGAAGGAGAAGCATCGTTTGAGGTAAATCGATCAGCGAATTAAATCCAATCAAGGTAATAGGGATATTGGCAAGAAAAGTCCGCTGGAGCAGTAAATCCGAATCATTTCTGTATTTGGCTTGCAAGCTGCCGATTAAATCCACTTCATGTCACATCCAGGCTGCGAGTTTACCCTAATTATTTCCTTGTCCTTCCTTTCTATACATGTTTCCGGCGCTATGACACTTGCGATCATGGAAGAGAGACTCCATATGTAAAATAGTGTGCAAAAGTAAACTTCTTCCTCGATACGTGCGAGCCGAAACCGAAGGTCGGGGAGCGGCTTTTCGGTACCCCAATCCGGAATATAACGTGTAAGTGCTTATAAACATGGCAAAACCGTCCTTGATCCAGGACGGTTTTTGACATTGCCTTTGTTTAGCCGGGGCAATACTCGGGCCGGACGGTATGATGAGAGCTTACGCGAGCTGCTGCTGTGTTTTTCTTGCTTTTCTTCCGTATTTGGCATGATAAAATTTGTTGAACAGTTCCTTTACCATCTCTTTTTCTTCCGGAACCAGTCTCATGATTCTGAAATAAGTACGGACTTTATCGTCGTCGGCAAACTGCTTCCAAGTCAGTAGTTCCTCTTTTTCAATAGCTTGATCCAGCGATAGCGTAATCCACTTTTTAATGCCGCCGGTACATAACTTGAACTGATTCGGTATAAAATAAGCGGTAGAAGCGGCGATTTCCGGTTTCAAGCGAAGCAATCTTGCCGTGTTCAAAGCATCGTCCAATGCCGAATGATGCTGTCCGACCGGTTCCAGCTGATGATCGGCCAAAGCCTGCTGAAGGCCGCCTTCGAAAAATGCCGTCACATCCAGCATATTGACGAGCCATTCATTGTTTTGCTGGTTGACCTTGCAATCCAGGAACAGGTGGAAAAAGTCGCCTCCGCCCCAAGCCAGAAGCTTGTACTCCTCGCCGCAAAAAGCCCGGAATTCTTCCATTACTTCTGAAAAAGAATTGCTTTGCTGCAGCGTTTCCTTGCTGATGCCGCAAAATTGCAGAGCGAATCTATTAATATAAAAGTTCGGTTTAATGTAGCTCTGAAACGTGTCTACGACTTCCAGCTGCTCGTCCAGCTTCACGGCGCCGATCTCGATAATTTCCATCGGGTAAATGTCGTAATGCTTCCGGCCGTTAAACTCCAGATCGATGACAATGTAATTCATTCGTTCACCTCCTTGTACAAGCATACCATGTTTATGCCGATCCGTTATGATGTTTTTGTTACCATCCGGTGAGATTTCTTCTAATTTTGGCGGCGGAAATCGTTCGCTGATCCATTCGGGGCGGATTTTCGCTGCAATACAAAAGTGTTTGTACCATTTTTCTTCATTAAGCGACAAGTTTTTGCTATAATAGAGTGAATTATTGTACGCGAAGGGGATTAGTATGGACTATATTAGCACGCGAGGCAAGGTAGAGAAATGTGGATTCATCGATGCGTTTTTGATGGGGCTGGCTAACGACGGAGGTCTTGTGATCCCGAGTGAAATTCCTCAGATCTCGGAGGATAAGCTGAAGGAATGGCAAAGCCTGTCCTATCAGGATTTGATGCTTGAAATATTCTCGTATTATACGAACGACGAGATTCCATATGAGGATTTGAAAAAGCTGGTCTATGACAGCTATTCCACCTTCCGGGATCCGGCTGTTACTCCGTTAAAGCAAATTAACGAGCAGCTGTACGTCCTCGAGCTGTTCCACGGACCGACATTTGCCTTTAAAGATGTGGCGCTGCAGTTCATGGGTAACTTGTATTCCTATGTAGCGACGCGACGCAATGAAATAATTAATATTCTTGGGGCAACCTCCGGCGATACGGGCGCAGCGGCAATTCAAGGCGTTCGGGGCAAGGAAGGCATCCGCATTTGTATTTTGCATCCGCACCAAAAGGTCAGCAAGGTTCAAGAGCTGCAAATGACAACGGTGCAGGACGACAACGTGCTGAATTTGTCCGTCAAAGGCAACTTCGACGACTGTCAGCAAGCGATCAAGGAGCTGTTCGCGGATATTGAGTTTAAGCAGCAATATCATTTGAGAGCGATCAACTCGATCAATTTCGTACGGATTTTATCCCAAACCGTTTATTATTTCTATGCTTACTTCCAAATTGCGAAAAAGCAAAATGTAGGCAAAATCAATTTCAGCGTGCCGACAGGCAACTTCGGCAACATTTTCTCCGGCTATTTAGCCAAACAAATGGGTCTTCCTATCGGCAAGCTCATCTTGGCTACGAACGAGAACAACATCTTGGAGCGGTTCGTCAAGGAAGGCATTTATATGCCGGGCGATTTCCACAGCACCTACAGCCCGTCGATGGATATTCAGATTGCGAGCAACTTCGAGAGATACTTGTATTATCTGAATAACAAGAATGCGGATAAAGTGGCTGAAATCATGAACCGGTTCCGCACCGAAGGCAAGATCGAATTCGGTCCGGAGGATCTTGCGAAGGTCGCTCAAGACTTCGTCTCTGAAGGCGTTCAAGGCCAACAATGCTTGGATGTTATCAGCAAATACGATAAAGATTACGGCTATTTGTTCGATCCGCATACGGCTTGCGGCGTCGCTGCTTATGAAACACACAGCGGCAAAGACGAAATTTGCGTCGTGTTCGCGACGGCTCATCCGGCCAAATTCAACGAGTCGATCGCATTGGTCGATATTAAGCAGCAGTTCCCTGCGGAAATTACTCAATTGTTCGATAAGCAGCAATTTCAGACGGTTATCGATAACGATAAGCAGGTTCTCGTGCAGCAGCTGGAACAATTTTTCGCATAAACAAGAAATCGCTCCTTGGCGCAGGGGGCGATTTTTTTGTGCTTTGGCAGCTGGGCATTCCCATGTAAAAAGCTGTACTGAGCTTTGCTGGAGGAAAAAGAAGCCCTTGTTCCTTCGGGCAGGAGGAACAAAGGGCTTGTTTGCTTACTGCTGCGACTGCTCGGACGATGAGCTTAGCTGCGTGTTGCGGCCGGCTCCGAGACCGACGATGAAAAACAAAACGATAACGGCGATCAGCACGAACAATGGACCGGTCCAGCCGCCGGTCAGATCGTGAAGCCAGCCGAACAAAATCGGCCCGAGGGCGGCGAGCAGGTAGCCGAACGATTGGGCCATGCCCGACAGCGCCGCGGCTTGCGGAGCGCTAGATGAGCGCAGGGCGAAGAATGCAAGCGCCAGGCTGATGCTCGCGCCTAGGCCGAGGCCGATAAAGACGATCCATACCGGCACCATCGCAGCGGCAGGGAAGAGCAGCAGCCCTCCGTACCCGATCAGGGATGCGGCGGCAGTAAAGGCGACGAGCCCGCGTTGGCTTGCCGTGCGGCCCGCCAGCACCGGCACGATGAACGAAGCGGGCAAGCTGACGAACTGCATGAGCGACAGCATCCACCCGGCGGCCGCCGCGCTCATGCCTCTGTCATGCAGGATGGCCGGCAGCCATGCAATCGTCACGTAGAACGCGAGCGATTGCAGCCCCATGAACAGCGTCACTTGCCATGCAAGCGGCGAGCGCCACAGACTCCCGGAAGCCTTGGCAGGCGCCGGCGCCGAGAGCGATGGTTTGGCGCCGCGCAGCTGCGGCAGCCATACCGCAATGCCCGCGGCGGCGAGCAGTGCCCAGCAGCCGAGGGAGCCGCGCCAGCCGAGGCCGAGCCCCTCGGCCATCGGCACGCTGATCCCCGAGGCAAGCCCGGCCAAGCCGCTCATGGAGACGGTATAGAGGCCGGTCATAAGCCCGACCTGGTGAGCGAAGTCGCGCTTGATCAAGGCGGGCAGCATGACGTTACTTACAGCAATGGCTGCGCCAAGAATCGCCGTGCCGGCATATAACGCCGCGGCAGAAGGGACGGAGCGGAGCACAATGCCGGCGGCGAGGGCGATCAGACCGCCGAGCAGCGTTCTTTCCGTTCCGAACCGGCGGGACAGCGCAGGAGCCAACGGGGAAATAAGCGCAAATGCTATTAGCGGAAGTGCGGTAAGCAGGCTTGTCATGACATTGGATAAACCGGTATCATTCCGGATGGATGCCGCTAAGGGGCCGACTACCGTGATCGACGCTCTCAGATTGGCGGCGATGAGCACGACTCCGGCCATGAGCAGCAATCGGCTTGAACGAAGCGATGCGGCATCCTTCGCATCGTCCATGAGCGATGGCTCTGTAGTTATTTTCATAGTGATTCACTCCTTCCAAGTGTGAAGCCGAAACCAAGATTGCTTCTATTAGTAAACTATAATATACTTATGAATATAAAAAGTAAACTATAATTTATTAGGGGGGCGGCATTATGGATACTACAAAGCAATCGGAACCGCAAGAAATGCTGCAGATGGTAAGAAGTATCGGATCGGCGCTCAGGCAGCTTCGCAAAGAGCGGAAGCTGAGCTTAGACGAGCTTGCGGATCGTACCGGGGTAAGCAAGCTGACTTTGGGTAAAATCGAACGGGGAGAATCGAACCCGAGCTTGTGCGTTATATGGAGAATGACGGACGGGCTTGGGGTTCCATTGTCATCTCTGTTTGCAGAGGAAAGCGGGGTATTGGTGTCCAGATCCGGAGAGGGAATTCAATTGACGGACGGACCGTGGAAGATAGAGCCTATGTTCGCCGAATCGGCCAATGGTACGGTAGAAATATACCGGGCGTATCTCGATCCGCACAGCGAATATTCCTCCGAGTATCATCCGACAGGCTTAACGGAGACGGTCACGGTATTATCCGGTTCCGTCCGCGTCATAGTATGCGATAAGCCTTATGAGCTTAAGGCCTTTGACGCGGTACGGTTCCGCGGGGATCACAAGCACTCCTACAATAACGATACGGATGAGGTTGCCGTCCTGCAAATATCTTTGGAGCGGCAGCCATAAGGGCGGCCGCTGCCACTACCGGTGTCCTTCATACCAGCTTAATACGCTGCGCCAATCCCATTGCTCGTAATAGTTGCTCCCTCTATCGATAGAATCAACCCATACGGAGGCCTGCGATCCGTCGGGCAGTCCCAGCATGACGCTCGCTTTCGTCCTGTCCGAGCGCACCCAGCCGAGCTTTTCCGATGAAGGGCCGTACCAGGGAGAATAATCGCCGAATCCTCCAGGCGGAGAGGAGATCTGCTTCTGCTCGGAAGAGCGGACCCGGACTTGGACAAGCACAGGAAGCGGCCGTTCGGACGGCTCTTGGGACCAGGAGCTTTCTTTGGATCGTTGCACGACGAGCGAATCGTCGTTCTGCCAGGTGAAATTCCCGTCCGCGTATCCGGGAGGTGTCAGCTGCGGGGGCCGAAAAGCAGGGAGCTCTTTGACCTTCAAGTGCTTGTTCTCCAAAGCCATTCGGAGTCCGCCTTGAATATAAGCGAGCTTGCTCGTTCGGGGTGCCCATTGAAACCAGCTGGAATTGGCCAGCATTTCGTCCAAAGTTTTGAACGTTTTGCCGTTCGAAGACAGCAAGCACAGCATGTCGCTGTCGGCGGACCAGGATGCCGTAGGGTGAACGACGAAGGCGATCCACTTGCCGTCGGCGGACCATTTGAACGTCGTGGTCCCGATGGACAGGACCGTGACGCCGCCATGCTTCAGCTCGGAAGGAAGAGTGAAGAAGCGGTGCATTTTGGACTCGTCCGTGCCCGCCCCAAGAGGAATTTTGTACAGGATAGGGCTGGTCCAGCCGTCCGGCAGCCGCTTCGCCGTAGTAGAGGCGAGATATCCTGTGCCGTCGGGCAGCCAGGAGTAATTGCCGATGCCGAATGCTTCGTTCTCAAACGGTTTCTCAGCCAAATTGGCCGTATCGGTCTTGTTCAAAACGCCATCATCGAGAAAGGCCGCGATATTGCGGTTCGGCGACCACTGCACATTACCTGCGCCGCCTTCATATACCTTGACGTGACGGTCTGACTTTGTTTCGTACAGCCACAGCTCTCTTGATTCTCCGTCCTTTGATTTGAAATAGGCAAGCCACGTTCCGTCATAGGACCAGACCGGGTAGGAGGCTTCGCCGTCTTTCGTCAACTGCTTTTCTTCGCCTGTATGCTGTTTCACCCATACATGGCCTCCCCTAACGAAAGCGGCTTTAAGCAGGCTGTCGGGAGCAGCCTGCACCTGCGTGACGTTTCCCCATATAGCGGCCGATATGAGTAGGGCGATCAGGAGAGTTCTCCCTATTGCAGTCGATTGAAATAGTTGAAGCGGTAGTCTCATGGTTAATGTTCCTTTTCATGGTGAATGGTGGATTGGATAATGATAATGTGCTCTGTTGATGGGCTTATCATTCGACCGTTTTCGGTCAGGTTCGGGTTGTTGAGCAGCATGGCTATTTAGAAAATGTAAGAGGGGGAAGGTGGGTGTCTTCTGGAGGAACGCTTGCGTGACCGCCTTTGTTATCGGGAAATAACAGCCGGGTGCGATGAATAAATAAAATGTCCCGATAACAACAGCGGCCGGAAGGAGATACCCATCTGGGTACCGTACACATTTTCAATCTCCTCCGAGTTTCTCAACAAACAAAAACCTGGCCGTCAACCGGTCAGGTTTTTGTCCTGCACCATTTCAACGCCAGGAATCCAAACGTTGAACGTAGTGCCTTTATCGATCTCGCTTTGAACCTCGATCTTGCCTTCGTGCAGCATGACCAGCTCCCTTACAATGGCGAGGCCGAGCCCAGTGCCTTGATTTTTTTTGGAGCGGCCGCGGTCCACCTTGAAGAATCGCTCCCAGATCATTTCCAGATCATCGGGGGATATGCCGATCCCCGTATCGGAGAAAACGATTCGGATGTACGGCTCCTCATAAAAGGCGCGGATCACAATGCTTCCATTCTCCGTGAACTTGATTGCATTTTTGATAAGATTGTTCGCTATTTGCTCCAGGCGGCTCAAATCGGCGTACGCTTTGGGCAGTTCGGTGCTGATTTGCAGGCCGATAGACGTGCCTTTGGCCGACGCTTCCGGCTCGAATTTAAAAGCGATCTGGGTCAGTAGCGATTTGACATCGACAGGAGAGCGAGACAAGATGATCTCGTTGTTTTCCAGCTTAATGAGATCCATAATGTCATCGACCAGCCGGTTCATATGAAGCGTCTCGTTATAAATAATGCCATAGTAGCGGGGCTTGGCGGATTCGTCGATCAACCCGTCCTGCAACGCCTCGAGAAAGCCTTGCATCGCTGTCAGCGGAGTCCTCAGCTCATGCGACACATTGGCCAGGAAATCCTGGCGGATTTGCTCCAGCTTCTTTTTCTCCTGATCGACGATCTCCAGCTTCTCGACCATATGGTTGATCGTGCCGGCCAGATCGCCGATTTCGTCCTTGGACTGGATCCGGATTCGTTCGCTATAATCGCCCATGCCGATTTTTGCGGCGACCCGGTCTATTTTTTGCAGCGGCTGAGAAATCGTCCATGATAAGTACGAGGCAATGACGGCAGAGAGGAGGAGGCCGAATAAGGTGCCCCACAGGATCGTCTCCCGCAGGTTCGTTATCGTCTCATTCATCCCTGTCACTGGAGAGTGCAGAACGATTCCGCCGAATACTTGATTATCTTTGCCCCACGGGACAACGACGGACAGCATCGATTCCTTCATGCCCTCGAATTCCATGTTCAGAATGGTATTTTCGCCGTTTTTCACTTTTTTGACGATGGAAGCGTCGACGGATTTGCCGATATACACCTCGTCCTTGGAGGAAGTGGCGACAATTTTGCCTTGGAGATCGAAGATCCAGATTCTAGTTTCATAGGACTGGTCAAAAAAGATCAGCAAATCTTTGACGCTGTCGTCCAGGACAGTCGCGTTCTGCACCGCCAGGTTGACCCGTTTTGCTTTGCGCAGCAGCTCTTCTTTTTTTGAATCGATAATGTAGCTTTTCGTCAACAAAGAGATGAGCAGCCCAACGACGCACAGGCCTAACAGAACCGTCAGCATGGAGCTGAACAAAATGCGGCGGAAAATGCTTTTATTAATGCCGAGAATCATGGGTCCACCACAAATTTGTAGCCGATGCCCCACACGGTTTGGATGCAGTCGCTTTTATGAGGATTCAGCTTCTCGCGGAGCTTTTTCACGTGAACGTCAACCGTACGAATATCGCCGATATAATCATAGCCCCATACTTGCTCGAGCAGCTGCTCCCGGCTAAATACGCTGCCCGGCGACTTGGCCATATGCGCCAGCAGATCGAATTCCTTCGGCCGGAGCGTAACCTTCTCTTCGCCGGCAATGACTTCACGGCGGTCCATATGGATCGACAAGCCCTCGAAGTCGTACGATACGGGAGCCTCAGCTTCCTCGCTCGGCTTTCTCGGCTGCATCCGCCTGAAGATCGCTTTGATTCTGGCGATAAGCTCCCGCGGGCTGAACGGCTTCGTCACATAATCGTCGGCTCCGAGCTCAAGACCTAGCACACGGTCGAACTCCTCGCCCTTGGCCGTCAGCATAATGATAGGGGTATCGGACCGTTTTCTAATTTCCCGGCAAGCTTCATAGCCGTCCATAACGGGCATCATGACATCGAGAATAATGATATCGGGCGATTCTTTTTCGAGCAGTTCCAGAGCGGTCATACTGTCCTGGGCTTCCAGCATATCGATATGCTGCTTTTCGAAATATAAGCGAATGATTTCGCGAACGTTAGGGTCATCATCTACAACCAATACTTTCCAAGGGTTCATAAGTCCATCCTTTGTATGTTTTTGGTATAGAATTTGGGCATAACGTGCCCTGCATCAGGTGTACCTATACATTTCGGAGCAAGAGCATGGTTTTGCGGGGGCAAACAGGAAAATGGCCCTTCTCCGATCGGAGAAAGGCCTATTGGAATGGGTTGAATCAACGATTATGGTTTGGTGGTCGAACCGCTTGTAGAGCCACCTGTAGAACCGCTTGTGGAGCCGCCTGTAGAGCTGCTGCCGGAGCTGGAATCCGTCGATTTGCTTCCTGTCGAGCTGGAGCTGCTGCTTCCTGTAGAACCGCTCGTGGAGCCGCTGGTAGAGCTATCGGAGCCGGTACTGGACGACTTGCTTCCGCTTGAGCTCGATCCGCTGCCGGAAGAGCTGCCGCTTCCGCCCGGTGTCGTCGAGGAGGAGCCTGACGAATCCGATCCCTTCGGCGTACTTGTGGTCGGTACGCTGGAATCCTTGGAGCCGGTGCTACCGCTATCTTCAGCCCCGCTTGAACACCCCGTAACTAAAGCAAAAACTAGCATTACGCCTAAAGCCCACGTCAAAGTTTTTTTCATGTTTCTAGTCTCCTTTCACTCTTCGGAATCTCATTATGCCGCAGCCGCTTGGGCTCTGTCGGGCACATCAACAATGTACAATAAAAACATGATCGTTCTATGTGAAATCTGAGACCGGTATATTAAAAAAATATGAACAAGTATGAACGCGCCTCAAGGGGAGCAAGAACGAAAAACCCGCCATCCGTAATAGGGATAGCGGGTGAGCTTGTCGAGAAACCTGTGAATTGAATCAAATAGCCCCCACTTTGTTAGAAGATGAGGGCTGAGTTACGTGTTATTTTAAAGTAAGAGTGCCTACAACTCCTGCATGATCAGAAGGCCATAGTGCCGTTGGTGTACGATCCTTTTGATCCTCTCCAATAACCTCCACTTTCTTAACTTTGAAATCGCCTCGAAAGAGAATTAAGTCTATTCTGACAAAAAGCTGCGAAATCAAATTCAATACATCAGCATCCTGGCAGCATGTTAATCCAGCGCCTTTTCCTGCGATAGTCCATGTATCTTTAAATCCGGAATTAACTAACAAGTTGTAAGTTGGGCCATTGCCGTCAGTATTTGAGTTGAAATCTCCTATGAACACTAAAGGAAGTTCAGTAGCTCCGGGGCCCTGTAAAAGTTCATTGGCTTGAGCGAGTTGTATTTGAAGTGTCTCGGGAATTAAAGGTGTAACGGGTTGTAAATGAGTATTTACAAGTCTAAATTTCTTCCCGCATATTTTGACATCAACAGACGCCCAACCAAAAAGGAGTCTTTCAACATTTCCGCCAACTGGAACGGGAAGAAAAGCTTCAAAATTCTTTGTTTGTATATTTGAGAACTTAAGTCCTGAATTTTTTCGCACCAAAATCACGTCTCGATCTAAAAATCGAACGTTGAAGCCGCTACTACTAGGTAACGTAAGATCCGTAGTGTCTACAATGGCTAAAGCCTGATAATGTAATCCTCTTTTTTCTAACTCTTTGAGAAGGATCGAGACAAAATCATATGTTACTGCTGCTTTAGAATTTTGAGGTACCAAAAGTTGCCATATTGCTGCTTCTTGAAGACCTATTATATCTGGTTTTTTTCTAGCAATTTGATCGGCAATAGCCCTTGCTCGCACGGGGAAATTGGTTGCTTGAAACTGTCTAAAGATCTCAGTAACGCGTTGCGGTAGTTCCTCAGGAGTGCTTCCTACTGCAATCGATAATTCAGCTCCAAAATAGATGTTCCATGTCATGATGGTTAGCTTCGACCTCGATTTCTTCTTTTTACAAACGATATTCATTTTCTTTTTAAAGCGCCTTGCTTTTATAGCCAGACGTCCCATCAGCCAAACACCTCCCATGATTTTAGCACATCTCATCCTATGCTTAGAGACTATGGGGGAGGTCGGACAGATAACTAAATATGGACTAGACTGGAATCTATTTATAAAAAAAAAATAGGCAAATCCCATACTCAACTACTAAGACGGATACGGATAAACCGAGTTTCTCGATAATAAAACCCGCCATCCGTAATAGGGATGGCGGGTTCTTTAGTCAGCTTGCGCCTTCGTTCCACTGCGCTTGAGCCCGGCGCACTTCCGTCCAGAAGTGATCCAGCTCGTTCTTGGCGATTTCCCGGACGAAGCTGATATCCTCGCCGATCAAATCCGGCGACCATTTCCTTCCGAGATTGGCGTGCACCACTTCATCGGCCCAGTCGTAATCCTGAAACTGGGTCATCAGCGGGTGCTTTGCCTCATCCCGGCAAAATTCGAATTCCCCAGCTTTGCCCGGACGCTTCATCGCACCTTCCTCGATGCCGATCGCAAGCCATGCGTACTGTGCTCCGGGAATTTTCGGCGCGTTAACATCGTAATCCGACGTGTATTGCGGCCGGCTCATCCAGTCGATGCCTTCGCTTTCCAGCGCCGCCTGGCCGAACAAGGCATGACGCACTTCATCCCACAGATGGCGGGCCAGATCGCGGTAAAATTCCCACGGCATGTTTTTCTGCGAGAAGAGAACGGCTGCAATCAGCTCGGCCGCGGTCATTTCTTCCTGTCTGACGCGCATTTTGGCCAATAGGCTGCGCTGTACCGGATCCTCTGGCGGGTTAAGCACGCTGGTCCGAGCCCACGTAACCGGCCCCATCTTGCGAGGATCGCGCACCGATTTCAATGGGATCCGGTATGGCTCATGGGAGCGGATCCGGTGCGGCAGTACAGCCGTCTTGGGCTGCTGCCCGTCGATGCCGCCGGCCGCAGCCAGGAGCGAGGCGATACCGGCCTTGAACTGGTCGCCGTTGTCCCCATAGATGCCTGATTGCTGAAGGCTCACAATCATCTGCTCTCCCCAGCTCAATTGATCCTCCAAATCGAGGATCATCGACCGCAGCATGCGAATCGTCGGCTGATCGACAATTTGCTGGGTCGTCGCCGTGTGGCTGCGGTAGGCATCCAGCAGAGCCGGCTTGATGACGCCGTAGATGCCGACCATGAGCTCCAGATCGTTGCGCGCATGAATCAGTTCGTCCATCAGCAAGGACAACGCTGCATCCGGCTCCTGGTTCAGAACGGCGGAGGACGTCCGCAGCTCCGTAATCCGCGCTCGCAGCCGGTCGGCGGCCTCTGCGTCCTCGTACAGATGCTTGCCGAGTGCAACTTTGATATCCCAGTCTTCACGCGCGGGCAAATGACCTGCGGCAATCCGGAGCAGGCTCTCGTGAATGAACCGGTAGCGCTGCATGACCTTCGCATTTTTTTCCACGCTGTACTTGCCCAGAGCATAAGGATTTTGAATTCCTGCATAACTTAACATGGAGAACTCCCCCTCAAAGGAACAGTGAATGGAACCGCTTGTATTTATTATGGCAAATGCAGAAGTCGGGCAGCAATAAAGCGAACCGCAGCGTTGGTGGATTTATTTGATAATCCGGTTTAACGGGTAGGCTCCCTGATAATCCTCCACCGGAGCCAGATGCCGGACTCTCGGATCTTCGTAGCGATCGCGGTACTCCGAAGCGGTCACTCCTTTGACCTGGATGAAGCAGCGCGAGAAATAATGCTCGTCCCGGAAGCCGACCTCGTAGGCAATCTGTTTGATGGAAGAGGCCGTCTGCAGCAGCAGCTGGCAGGCCCGCTCGATGCGGCGGTGAGAGATGGCTTTTTGCGGCGTAATCCCCATATGCTGAACGAAAACGCGGGTAAAATGCTCGTGAGTCCATCCTACATGATCGGCTATTTGGGCGATGGATAGGGGAAGCGGAAGATGCTTGTCGATATATTGAAGCGCTTTCGTTACTTGCATCGGCAAGTTCCGGCCAGACAGCGGATCCGGTTCGGTAGCGGCCAGCCCTTCTATTTCTGCCAGGATAGTATAGAGGAGAAGATTCCCCCGCTGCTCCCAATGAAACGGCTTATAGGCGGCCAGATGGAGCAATTGCTTGAACAGCGATGGAACGAGCGAAGTATGACCGGCGCGCAGCCAGGATAAGCCTCCAGGAGACAGGAGCGGAGTGAGGTCGTGGCAGCCCGTCAACGAATCTGTCATGAAATGAATGAACAAATGCCTTGTAGGATGGGAGGGATCGAATAAGTACGTATGCTCCTCCGACGGACGGGTCAGGATGAAGCAGGGTTCGTCCAGCACATAGAGCGTATCTGCCACCTTGTATTGCGTAGCGGAGCCGATGGGAAAATAAACGAGCTCATAATCGTGCAGCTTCCTGGGGCCGAGTGTCCACCCGGCTTTGACGGTGAAATCACCGGCAGTAACGATATGAGGCGCCGGATAACGGCGCGCGGATTCCGACGAAGAATGATCATACATGGAGTCGGCAGCTCTCCCTATCATTTGAAATTGGATGTAATTTCACCATAGCAGATAGGTGGCGGAGGAAGCAATCACGTATTTTCCTGGAAAAGGAAGTACTGGGTTCCTAACGCAGGACAGAAGGAAATAATAGGCGTTTACCGAATAGAGATTTAATACGAGGATGGAGGGGGTACGAATGAGGGATAGTCAGAGCGCTGCTCAAAACGGCGGTTTATATAACCGCTTACATTCGATAGCCGTACAGCTGTTTCTATTATTTTTCGTCAGCATCATCGTGCCGGTGCTAATCGGAGGGTATTTGTCCTATGAGAAATCGGCGGTATTGATCGAGGAGCAGGTCAGCAACGTAGCGACGTTAACGATCCGGCAGGTCAGCGACAAGCTGAACTTTATTTTTAAAGGCTTGGATAACACCTCCATGAGACTGGTCGGCAGCAAGCTGATCCAGGATGCGCTGCAGGGCAAAGATGCGCCTACGCCGTATGAGAACGTAAAGCTGAATAACGATGCGAAAGATCAGATCATCTCGCTGATTACGAATTCGCCCGAAATCATGGATATTTTCATACTGGATGTCAATAAAAATAATTCCTTGGTCAGCTCAGGATTCCAAGGCGTTCTCGATCCATGGGAGACGGAATGGTACCGGAAAATTATTGAAGCGAATGGGGCGGCGGTCTGGTTCGGCCTCTCCAATATTTCGTATTTGAAAGGAACCGATATGGGGATTCCCGTGTTCGGGCTCGGGCGCTCGGTGAAGGATGTCGATACCGGCAAAGTCCTCGGCGTCATGTTCATTGAAGTGCGGGGCAAGGTGCTGAAGGAAGCGATGGCCGATCTCCAATTCGGTCAAACCGGTTACACCTACGTCGTGGATCAGACCAACAGCTTTGCCTATCATCCCGATATGACCATGTATGGAAAAAGCTCCGAGCTGGAGCTGCCTGCCTATACGCGCGTCGTGAAAATCAACGGGACGGATACGCTCGTCATTCCCGACAATTTGAGCAACGGATGGCAGGTAGCCGGCATCGTACCCATTCAGGAGCTGATTGCCGATTCGAAAGTAATCCGCGATCTGACGGTTTGGATCGCGCTGGCCTCCGTACTGGTCGCTGTCGTGATGGGCTACTACGTTGCGTACAAAATCGGACGGCCGCTTGTCTATTTGAGCAAGCTGATGAAGCGCAGCGAAGCCGGCGATCTGACGGTTAGGGCCAACATTGCCGGCAGGAACGAAATCGGCCAGCTCGGGCGCAGCTTTAACAAAATGATCCGGCAGATCGGCGTTCTCATCCACCGCATTGCCGAAGAGGAGAACGAGAAGAAGAAGGCGGAAATCCGCGCCTTACGCTATCAGATCAATCCGCACTTCTTGTACAATACGCTCAATTCGATCCGCTGGATGGCACGGCTGCAGCGTACGGATGACGTGGCCGACGCCATATCGGCATTAGTTCCTCTGCTGGAGGGAAGCCTGGAGCGGAACGGCTCGTTCGTCAAGCTGGGCGAAGATTTCGATCTATTGAACAAATATATGATCATTCAGCAATACCGCTACGATAACAAGCTCACGCTGACGATTCATTGTCCTCCGGAGCTGAATGACATTCCGATTCCCCGGATGCTTCTTCAGCCGATTGTGGAGAACGCGATCTTTCACGGCATCGCACCCAAAGAGGAGAAAGGCTGCATCGAGGTTACGGTCCATCGGGAGCAGGACGACGCGGTCATCGTCATTCGGGACGACGGAATCGGTATCGACAGCGCTAAGCTGCCCCACCTGCTGAACGGTTCAAGCAGCACTAGAGCGAGCGGGATGACGCGCATCGGATTGTCTCATGTGCATCAAACACTGCAGCTGTATTTCGGGATCGGATACGGCGTCGAGGTTCATAGCGAGATCGGGCAAGGCACAAGTGTCCGGCTCATTATTCCCATTCGAAAGGAAGATGCTTATGTACAGAGTGCTGCTGGTTGATGACGAGCCCATTGCCCGTATTGGGCTAAGAACGACGTTTGACTGGGAGGAGAACGGGTTTCAGCTTATAGGAGAGGCCTCCAACGGCCAAAAGGCGATGCCGTGGATCGAGCGCAACGAGGTGGACATTCTCATCACGGATATAGCCATGCCGGTTATGGATGGACTGGAATTAATGCGCGCAGCCCGCGAGCACTGCTCTCGCATCAAGGTAGTGCTGCTCAGCTGCCATAACGACTTCGAATATGTCAGGGAAGGCATCCGCCTAGGCGCTTCCGATTACTTGCTGAAGCCGACGCTGGAAACGGCCGATTTGAAGAACGTTCTGGACAAATTGAAGGAGCAGATTACGGAGGAGCGCAAAAAGCAGGAGCACTACCAGCGCCAGGAGCTGAACGGCAAGCGGCTGGAGATGGAGAAAGCGCTGATCAAGCTGCTGGTTAGCGAGGAGCTGCCTGCCGGCTTGGAATCGGACTTCTCGTGGCTTGAGGAAGGCTACAGGATGATCGTCTGCCTGTTGGACGGAGCGTCCAAGCTTCGCACTGAGGAAGGCGGGATCTTCATTGACATTATGCTGGACGAGGTGCAGGCCGGCTTCTATGAATGGATGGACCGGGGCATTGCCTTCCGGGTCGGCGCCGACCAGCTGATACTGGCGATACCCGAACGGAATCAGGAAGAAGCGTTGACGAGGCAAAAGCTGCACGGCTTCCATTCCCATTTGAAGGCCAAAGGCTATTCGTTCACGATGGGCGTCAGCAGCCGCATTCACGGCAGCGGTTCATTGAAGCAGGCTTACCGGGAAGGGGAGGAAACCGCCCGGCTGCGTTTTTACATGGGGCCAGAGTGCGTCCGGTTCTACAGGGAGGGATTGCTTACCCGGAAGGCGCAGGGAGAAGATATGGAATGGGTGAAGTCGGCGCTGAAGAACGCGCTGACCGAAGGGTTCCAGGACAAAGCGGCTCAATATGTGGAGAAGGTTGTCCGCTGTTGGACTTACGAGCATCGAACGCCCGTCGAGGTGATGAGGGAAGCGCAGGAGCTGCTGTCGTTATTTCAGCTGTGCAGATGGAACAAGCCGCTGCCCCTGGAGCAGGCCGAGGCGCTGCGAATGATGGAGTCGGTTGAGGAAATGCGTGCGCTCTTGTGGACCGCCTTCGAAGGAGTATGGAAATCGGAGGATGAAATCGAAGAAGAATCCGGCTTCCATCGGAGAATAATCGAGAAAGCGGTGGAGTACATGAAGCAGCATTTTACGAAAGCAATCAGCCTGCAGGATGTGGCCGACCATGTCTCGGTGAGCAAAAATTATTTCAGCGAAATGTTCAAAAAGGTGACGGGACAAAATTTTATCGACTATCTCATTCATCTGCGGTTGAAGCGGTCGAGCGCGCTCTTGCAGACAACAACGCTGAAGGTGTACGAGGTTGCGGAAATGTCCGGGTTCAACGACGTCAAATATTTCAGCAAGCTGTTCAAGAAAATGATGAAAATGTCCCCTGCGGAATATAGGGAGAAAAAGGCGTGCAACATCGGAATAGGCAACACCTTTTCGGAATAAAAGCGGTTTCATTCGCAAAATCTGCAGCCTATAATGTAAGCGTGTACATAACAATTTGTTGGAAAGGGATGAACGATATGAAGATGAGGGGCAAATTTTCACTTGCAATGCTCGCTGGCGTAATTTCATTAATCCCATTAATGTCGGCATGCAGCAACGGTGCAACCCAGGGAGACGGTAAAACGGCGGCGCCCAAGCCGGGCGAAAAGATCAAGCTGAAATGGTCGACCTGGGGCAATCCCGGAGAGCTGGGCCGATTTCAGGAATTTACGAAGGATTATAACGCCAAGCATCCCAACGTTGAATTTGAGTTAATTCCAGTTCCAAGTGACTACGAGCAAAAAATATTGACGCAGCTAAGCGGGGGAACGGCTCCTGACGTCTTTTATTCCGGTGACAGCACGATCGTAAAGCTGATTGAGAATCAGACGATCGCCGAGCTGACTCCATACATGGATAAAAGCGCGGACAGCAAAATCAAGGAGAGCGATTTCTTCAAAGGCCTTTGGGGCGCAGCCAAGAAAAACGACAAGGTGTACGGAGTTCCGGTCGACTGTAATCCGTTCATTCTGTGGTACAACAAAAAGCTGCTGAAGGATGCGGGAATCGCCGATATGCCTGCGGATCTGTATGAAAAAGGTCAATGGAATTGGAATTCATTTAAATCGATGCTGGAAAAATTGCGGGCCAACGGCAAGCACGGCTTCGTACTGGACAACGATTGGGGCCGGTATTACAGCTTTGTGAGCAGCAACGGCGGGACGATGTACAACGATAAAGGCGAGTTTGTCGGCGATAAGGACGCCAAGGCGCAGGAAGCGTTCAAATTCCTGTACGATAACGTGCAGTCCAAAAATATTACGTTCGCCGGAACGCTCCCTAAAGGACAGGGCGGCGACGCGATGTTCATGTCCAATCAGGTCGGCTTCGTATCCGCCGGTCGCTGGTATCTCCCGATTTTCAAACAAAACAAAGATCTTCAATTCGATATCGTGCCTTATCCTACCAACACCGGCAAGAAGATTGAGCCTGCCGGCGTAGCTACCGCTTATATGGTAATGAACAAAAATACGAAGCATGCCAAGGAAGCGTACCAATTCATCAGCGAGTTCGTATCGAAGGAAGGTCAAGTATTCCGTCTGCAAGGAGGCGGCAACGCCGTACCGTCTGTAGAAGGTGCCGACCAGGTCGTTATGGAGGGCAACCTGCCTGAGCACGCCAAATATTTCCTTGACGCACGCAACATCGGATATGCGCTGACACCGCACGAAGCCGGCGTTCCGGGGTTGAGCCAAGTGATCAAGGATGAGATGGAAGCGCTGTGGCTGAAGGACGGCAAGCTTGATGAAACAATGAAAAATCTGGGCGTGAAGGCGAACCAGAAAATAGCCGATTTCAAGGCCGGCAAGTGATCAGGAAGGGCTGATAGCTATGAACAAACGAATTTCGGACAGCATTTGGGGCTTTACATTTATATTGCCCCAAATGCTCGGCCTTCTCGTCTTTGCCTTCATCCCGCTCGTTTCCGCCTTCGTTCTGAGCGTGATGAAATGGGACGGCTTCGGAGAGAAGCAATTTATCGGACTGGACAATTTTATCGGACAGCTGCAAAATCCGGATTTCAAGCTCGCGCTGTGGAATTCGGCCTGGTATACGATCCTGGTCGTGCCTACGGGCATTTTGCTGGCGATTCTAGTAGCGGTAGCCTTGAATAAAGTGCGGGGCAAAGTTGTATACCGGTTGTTTTATTACATGCCTGTAGTAACAAGCTCCATAGCCGTATCCATCGTATGGCTGTGGCTGCTTAATTCGGAATTCGGCATCATCAATGTGTACTTGAAGCAATGGTTCGGCATTCAGGGACCCGATTGGCTGACGAACCGCAAGCTGGTCATACCGTCGATTGCAATGCTCAGTGTCTGGTGGGGGCTCGGAGGCAATATGGTGCTGTTCTTGGCCGGCCTGCAGGGCATTTCCTCCTCCTATTATGAGGCGGCTCAAATGGACGGAGCGAGCAAGTTCCGGCAATTTTGGCACATTACGCTTCCGCTTCTGTCACCCACGACGTTCTTTGCCACGATCATGTCGATCATCGGCTCGTTTCAAGTGTTCGATCAGTCGTTTGTCATGACGGGCGGCGGACCGGCGAAGGCAAGCTATACGATCGTGTATCACATTTACCAGCTCGCTTTCGTCGAGTTTACGTTCGGCAAGAGTGCGGCTGCAGCCGTAATTCTGTTCGCGATTATTTTGGCTCTTACTTTGTTCCAGATGCACATGTCCAAGCGGTGGGTGCATTATGGCGGCTAACTACAGCGGGAAGGGAGGGAATGGTTTGGAAATGAAGGTTGAAAGCAGAGCGGCAAGCCATACGTCGGTGTCGGCGCTCAGGGCGGACAGAACAGGCACTTCGCTGATAGGCAGAGTGCTCCTGCATGCGGTTCTAATCATAGGAGCCATCATTATGATCGGTCCGTTTATATGGATGGTATTAAGCTCGCTTAAGCAGTTTTCGCAAGTATTTCTAATTCCGCCCAAATGGATTCCGGATCCTTGGGAATGGGGCAACTACAAACGCTCGTGGGAAGCCCTGCCGTTCGGGCGCGCTTATGTGAACAGCTTCTATATCGCTTTGGTATCCGTAACGATCAAGCTGATTACTTGCTCGATGGCGGCATACGCATTTGCGAAGATCCGCTTTCCGCTTCGCGAGCCGATATTCGTCCTGTTTCTGGCGACGATGATGGTGCCGCATCAAGTCACGATTATTCCGTTGTATTTGATGATGAAAGGGCTCGGCTGGCTGGACACCCACCTGGCTTTGATTGTCCCGGCATCGTTACTCGATGCGTTCGGCGTATTTTTGCTCAGGCAGTTCATCAAAAGCATTCCCGACGAGCTGGAGGAAGCGTCTATCGTGGACGGGGCCAATCGGTGGACGATCTATTCACGCATTATTATTCCGCTCATTCGACCGGCGCTTGCAGCTTTGGCCATCTTCACATTCCTCGGCATGTGGAACAGCTTCTTCGGACCGCTCATCTTCCTGAACAGCCCGGATCAGTTTACGGTACCGCTGCTGCTGAATTTGTTCCGCGGGATGTACATTACGGATTGGACGCTGATGATGGCCGGGTCCGCCATCGCGGTAATCCCGGTGCTGTTCGTTTACATTCTTGGTCAAAGATATATTATTGAAGGCGTCACTTTGACGGGGATCAAAGGGTAAGCAAAAGCATGCCTTGCCATGTCAAGCCATGGCAAGGCATGGGATGACGTGATTTTGCCAATCAATATGAATAGAGAAGGATGGGGAGATCCATGATTACTGCCGATCAGGTAAGCTTTTATCAGGAGAACGGGTATTTGCTGGTCAAAGGTGTGTTCAATGCCGAAGAAGTGGAAGTAATGAGAACGGCAACGGAAAGCATCATTTCCCGGGCGGCGAAATCGAGGAACGATAAGAACCATGCCTGGCAGGGAGACTATTTGCCCCCGGACGATTTGAAGAAGCTTGTGTTGAAAGGCTTTCATGACGTTCACTACCATGACGCCGCCTTCGCGCGTGCGGTCATTCATCCGAATATGGTCGCTGTTTTGACCCGGCTGATCGGCCCGAATGTGCTGCTCCATCATACAAAAATGCTGGTGAAGCCGCCGGAGAACGGAGCGGCGTTCCCGATGCATCAGGACTATCCTTACTTCCCTCATTCCAAGCATACGATGCTGGCGGCAAGCGTTCATCTGGATAACGCGAACGAGGAAAACGGATGCCTCTGCGTCATTCCCGGCTCCCACAAGACCGGCGAGCTCCCTCATGTCGGCACGTATTATTTGGACCATAAACAATATCCGCTTTCTATGGGAACGCCTTGTCCGGCTGAAGCGGGAGACGTGCTGTTCTTCAACTACTTGACCATTCACGGCTCCGACTGCAACCGCAGCGCCAACACTCGGAGAAATGTGCTGTTCCAATATCGCGACGCAGCGGACCAGCCGACTCGAAATGTTCATTTTGACTGGGGAATGGGGCTTATGGTAAGCGGACATAATGAGGATTTCGATCATGTGAAGCCCGACTTTAAGATCGTTGGATGATAACAGCAAAGAGCTAATTAAAGAGTCAGGCCTTCCGGTATCTATCCGGTGGGTCTGGCTTCTTTATTTTGACCGGATGCTCTGTGCGATACCAAACGGAACGGTGTGCCTGGGATTGACAGGGAAGCTGGTGAAGTATATATTTTAATTAGTACTAGGTACTAATACTTGATAGTAAAGGTTGGTGCGCTATGATGCTTTATCATGCACGGATTACCGCCATCGGAACCTACGTCCCTGAACGGCGTTTGACGAATCACGATCTTGAGAAAATGGTTGATACGAGTGACGAATGGATTGTGCAGAGAACCGGGATCCGGGAGAGGCGGATCAGCGAGCCGTGGCAGTACACAAGCGATTTGTGCGCGGCGGCGGTGAACGACTTGACTCGCCGTTACGGCAAGTCCGTGTCGGATGTAGATATGATCATCGTTGCCACCAGCACGCCGGATTTTCCGTTTCCAAGCACAGCGTCGCTGCTGCAGCATCGGTTAGGCATCCCTGCGACGGGGGCTATCGATATAAGCGCTGCTTGCGCCGGATTCGTCTATGGTCTGCACTTGGCCAATAGTCTGATCGCTTCCGGGCAGCATCGCAAAGTTCTCGTTCTCGGTGCGGAGACGCTGTCCAAAATAACCGATTATACCGACCGTACCACCTGTGTCCTGTTCGGAGATGGAGCCGGTGCCGTTCTGGTGGAGCGGGATCCGGACGAATCAGGCTTTTTGTCCTATCATCTCTCCACGGATGGAAGCGGAGGACCGCATATTTACCAGACTCGCATTGCCGATAAGATGAACGGCATAGAGCTGATCGACAAGCAATTGCTGGTGCAGAACGGAAGAGAAGTGTTCAAATGGGTGGTCAGGACCGTACCGGACGGAATGCAGCAGGTCGTCGATAAAGCAGGCCTGAGCTTCGAGCAGGTCGATTGGTTCGTGCCTCACAGCGCCAATCTGCGCATGATCGAACCGCTGTGCGAGCGAAGCGGCTTTCCGCTAGAGAAAGCATTGTACAGCCTTGTTCATTTCGGCAATACGTCGGCGGCAACGATTCCCTTGGCGCTTGATATCGCCATCAGGGAAGGCAAGATCAAGCCAGGCGACCGCGCGCTGCTGTATGGCTTCGGCTCCGGTCTCGTTCAGGCTGGAATGCTGGTTCGCCTGCAGCTGGATCCGCAAGTGAATGCTCCGGCAGCATGGTAAAGTTCAGCCGGCCATTTGGTTGCTTGCCGATTTCTTGATATGATAGGAGAAAGGAGCTTTTGGCAAGGTTACCTTGAATGAGAAGGAGTGAGCAGCAATGGAATCAAATACAAATCGGGAACAGCTGGCGACATTCGCCGGAGGATGCTTCTGGTGCATGGTAACCCCGTTCGACCAGCTTCCCGGCATTAAGCGGGTCGTATCCGGCTATACCGGAGGGCATAAGTCGAACCCGACCTACGAAGAGGTATGCTCGGAGACAACAGGGCACGCCGAGGCAGTGCAAATCACCTTCGATCCGGAGCTGTTCCCGTATGAGAAGCTGCTGGATACGTTCTGGCAGCAGATCGACCCGACCGATGCCGGAGGGCAATTCCATGACCGAGGCGAGTCTTACCGGACCGCTATTTTTTATCATAACGAAGAACAGCGCTTGAAGGCGGAAGCATCGAAGCAAGCGCTCGAACAGAGCGGGCGCTTTGACAAGCCGATCGCTACGCAGATCGTTCCAGCAGGCGAATTTTTCGAGGCGGAAGAATATCACCAGGACTACTACAGCAAAAATCCGCTGCGCTATAAAATGTACCGGAAAGGGTCCGGCAGAGACGCTTTTATCGAGCAGCATTGGAATACCGCTCAGGATAAGGAGAAGCGCAGAAGCCAGCTCACCCCGATCCAGTATGAGGTGACTCAGAACAATGCGACGGAGCCTGCGTTCCGGAACGCATTTTGGGATCATCATGAGGAAGGCATCTATGTTGATATCGTATCCGGAGAGCCGCTGTTCAGCTCGCTGGACAAATTCGACTCCGGGTGCGGCTGGCCGAGCTTCACGAGGCCGCTTGTCGGAGGCAATGTGAAGGAAAAGTCAGATTACAGCCATTTCATGATCCGCACGGAAGTACGCAGCCGCGAAGGGGATTCGCACTTGGGACACGTGTTCACGGACGGCCCGAAGGATGCTGGAGGATTGCGCTATTGCATCAATTCCGCTGCACTTAAGTTTATTCCGAAAGAGAAGCTGGAGCAGGAAGGCTACGGTGCTTATCGCGCATTATTTGACGGGCGCTGAGTTCGCGTACTTTGTTTCAGAGACCCGTTAGTGACCCGGTTGAGATTCTCCTGTCAGGGAAGAATAGAATGAACAGGAGAATCTGCAGCCGGAGGATACATTGATATGATGATTGTCATAGGGTTTGTTGAATCGCTTTCCTCGTACTATCTAGTAGCCATGTTTCTATTGATAGGACTCTATCTGAGGTTTCGATATTATATCAGCTACCAGGACCGCAAGCTGCAGCGTGACGCCAAGTTTGCCAAATATGGCGGCTATGTATGCATGCTGCTATCCTGCGTCGTGCTTGTGGCGCATTTCTTCGTTATTTGACATGGCCGATCCGGCGAATCGATGCTTCAACCTTGACGTCAAATTCCACCGTACGGAATATCTCGTCCCAGTTGTCTCTATGCTTCTTCCAGTAGGCATACTCGTATCTTCGCAGCTTTTCCCCGAATCCGAATATATCCACCCCGAATTTCTTTTGCACTTTCTTTATGATGTCCTCAACATCTTTTTTTAGCTGTTCGTTCAAAAGCTGCTCGATTTGGAGCAAATCTTCATTAGTCGGCTCGGGCGGGAGTCCGTCTTCCCCGACGTGCCCTTCCGTACGGATCGAAATCGTAAATGCAGGCTTGCCGTTTTGTACATGCGGTTTAATGATTGAGCGCATGCTCTTCACTTCAAACGTCGTATAATTTTTTGTAACCTGCGAGTGTTTTTTCACAATGACGTAATTTCCCGCTTCTACCGTTCCATTCACCCATCGGTATGATCTCACATCCAAATCGGAGAACCAGCCGATAAATTTATCCATTTTTATTACCGCGCCCCCTTCCATGAGCACGTACTGTCCTTTTGGCTCGACCCGGGTCAATATAGTGTCCCTCCCGGCACGGAAATCAGAGGAGAAGTGACCGACCGTAGAATCCTTCGGCATCCTGGCCGTTTTTCTCAGTGATTCTTTCGTAAGAATACTTAAGTAAATTCCGGGTACCGGAATAAGTCGATGTTGAATGTTCAGCACCTTTTTGGCAGGGCCTTCCGTTACGACAAGAGCAATTTTGCGACGCATCTCATGGTCCCGCAAAAAAAGGTCCATAGGCCTGGAAAGGCCCTCTTTAGCTAGTTCTTCACTGACAACAATTACCTGGAGATGCTCGTAAAACGGGACTCGGGCGACCTTAGTCGTCAGAGCTCTCATACAATCGAATAAAGACGGGCCTGTGGCACTAACGTTCCAAACGGGCTTCATATTCGTGGAGGGAGTTTTTCCTGACAACGCTCTCGGTTCGGCAAGCTGTACGGTAACTTCATAATCCGGCAGGCTGTCCCCCTCCTGCTTCGCTTTATCGATAGCGACAGCGAGAACGAAAATACGTTCCTCGACTTCAAGCCGGTCCCAGCACCCTGACAACAGCGGAGCAACCAGTATGAGGAGCAGCAGGCAGTGAGGCCATTTGTTCATAGGCTGCCTCTTCGTTTCTTCCAAATATAAGCCCCCCATAACAGAAGCGGGGAGGTGCAATTGATTATCATGCCGCCCATGCCTACGGTATTGCTCCAGGTATCTACTTGGAGGACATTTTTGGGCAGTAAGGCAGCCAGAAATACAATCGGCATATACAACAGCGAGATGACTCTATGCTCCTCAAGCTTCAACAGTTTGGATGTTATTAAGCTGGCGCAATAATGATAAAGAACAATCGTTGTCAGAGCGAACGGAATCCATGCAAGCATCATGACCGATTCCAGCCGTTCGACGAATGATCCCGGGAGGATAATGTTTTTGGCAATGGCCAGGGTCGGATAATTGACGTAGCTGACTTCTTTAGCTCCCAGGATGCCTACACAAACAACGACGATAATCACATAGAGAGCCGTTACGAAAGAAAAAACGCGGATAATCGATGTCGTGACGCTGCGCTGATCATCCATGAGCGGCAGAAGGAACAGGATCATTTCGAAGCCAAGAAACGAGAAAAAGGTAGTGGGAATGCTGCGCAGCACAGGCATGAATCCGTCCCCGAGAATAGGAAGGTTTTCTCCCAGATCGACTTCGCCAAACGTGAGAATGAGCACCATGAACAGGAGGATTACGGCAACCGGCTGTACGAGCTGATTGAACCGAGCAATAGGGTTTATCCCGAGCTGTACGATGTAGGTGCTTACGAGAAAGCTCACCATGATGATCACTTCGATCGGTGTCTTATCAAGCAGGAACAGCTTGGTTACATCGGCATAAACACGCACCACAATACTTACAAAGCACAGGAAATAAACAATAAAGATGATGCATAGAAAGGTTCCGCCTATACGGCCTAGCAGGATCGGTCCATATTCGGTCAGTCCTTTGTCGGGAAAACGCACCCCCAGCTTGGCCATAACGATAGTGATCGCTGCAGCCGCAATGCCGCCGATGATGATAGACATCCATCCGTCGACACCTGATTTTGTAGCAATGGCTTGCGGAAGTGACAGAATGCCGACGCCGACCATGATAGAAAATAGCAGAAAGCCCATCTGTCCGTTGGTGATTTTGTCCTTGATATTCATCTTCACCACCCCTTTTTCCGTTTGGTATTGTTAGCCCGCTTTCCGTCCAGCGTTTGCAATACAGCAGGCCGGGTCTTCAACAGGGGCAGAGGCGCCCGGATGGCCGTATCCTTCCAATCCCTAATATGGTAAGGAGCAAACGGCGAGAAGTAATTGATGCCGAACGATTTTAAAGAGACGAGATGAGCGGCAATCGCCATTAATCCAAGGATTAATCCAAGCAAGCCCAACGTGCCTGAAAGGAACATTAATGGAAAGCGGAGCAGCCGGATTGCGATCGCCGCATTGTAAGCCGGCAGAAGGAAAGAGCAGATTGCCGTCAGAGCTACGACGACGACCATCGCTGGGCTGACTATGCCCGCTTCGACAGCAGACTGACCGATAACCAAACCGCCGACGATGCCGATGGTTTGCCCGATAAAGCGGGGAAGACGCAAGCCCGCTTCGCGCAGCATTTCTAGCGTAGCTTCCATCATAATAGCCTCCATAATGCTTGGGAAAGGCACATCCGCTCTTCCTGCAGCAATGGAGAGGGTGAGACCGGTAGGGACCATGCCCGGGTGAAACGATAGCAGCGCGATGTACAAGGAAGGAAGCATGAGCGCAATAAAACCGGCAATGAACCGAATCAGCCGTATGGCGCTGCCGACCATCCACCGTTCGGAGTAATCGTCCATGGCTTGAAACAGCATGGAGAATGTTACGGGGACAAGAAGAACGATGGGAGTGCCGTCTACCACGATGGCCATTCGGCCTTCGGATAGGGCTGCAACCACTCTTGCGGGCTGCTCCGTATACTGAGCTTGCGGAAACGGAGAATACCAGCTGTCCTCGATCCATTGCTCGACTGTTCCGCTGTCCAGCACTTCATCCACATCCATCGTATCGAGCCGTCGTTGAACCTCCTGCAGCAGCTCGGGATTGACTATATCATCTATGTAGATCAGAGCTACCTTGGTTTGGGTTCGCGTGCCTTTCTTGGAAATTCGCACTTGAAGATGGCGGCTAGGGTAGCGTCTGCGGATCAGGGAAAGGTTCGTTGAAATCGATTCCACGAATCCGTCGCGGGGTCCGCGCACCGTATTTTCACTGCTGGGCTCCTGGATGGAACGCCCTTGCATTCCTTGGCCGTTCACCTGGTAGGCGAAAGAGCTCGTTTCGGAGACAACTAGAATGAATCCATAGAAAAGGGCTTCTATCGCCTCATCCAATTGGGTTTTATCGAAGGCCTCGAACGTGTCGAAAGACTCGTCATGAAACAGCTTCGGGATAATTTTCTCCTGTACGTAGCTGTCCTCAACGAGTCCGGCAATATAGACCAACGTCATTATGCTGCCATTTACAATTATCGGACGAAACGTCATGTCGGAGTTCTGTGACAGGTGCTTGCGTAATTCTTCAACCCATATCATCTATATAAGTCCTCCAGCCAATGATATGGGGTAGTATGAGGTAATGCCGCCCATTTTATGCCATAAAGCTTAAGAAATGTTTAGCTTATTGGATGGAATTGGAACTAATGGAAAAAGAAAAGGCAGATCAAGCGATATGCTTGTCTGCCGTAATGGATGATATTAGTTTACAATAGCGTCGATCGCCGCCAATTCTTCGCTCGAAAATTCCAGGTTGGCCAAAGCGGCGACATTTTCTTCGATTTGGCCGGGGCGGCTCGCTCCGATCAATGCCGAGGTGACGCGTCCTTCCCGCAGTACCCAGGCTAGAGACATCTGGGCGAGGCTTTGACCGCGCTGAGCAGCAATCTCGTTTAACTTGCGCGCTTTGGCGACTTTGTCCTCCGTCACGTCGCCTTCCTTAAGGAACGTAGATGGCTTTGCCGCACGGGAGCCTTCCGGAATCCCGTTCAAATATTTGCTGGTGAGCAGGCCTTGTGCCAGAGGGCAGAAGGCGATGCTGCCGACGCCATGCTCCTGAAGCACATCCTGCAAGTCATCCTCAATCCATCTGTTGAGCATGGAGTAGACCGGCTGATGAATCAAGAGCGGGGTACCAAGCTCTTTAAGAATACGGATGGCTTCCTCGGTTTTATCCGGCTTGTACTGGGAAATGCCGACATAGAGCGCTTTGCCTTGACGGACGGCCTGATCCAGCGCCATCATGGTTTCTTCCAACGGAGTGTCCGGATCGAACCGGTGCGAATAGAAGATGTCTACATACTCCAGTCCCATGCGCTTCAAGCTTTGATCAAGGCTCGAGAGCAGGTTTTTGCGCGAGCCCCATTCGCCGTAAGGTCCGGCCCACATCCGGTGTCCGGCTTTGGTGGAGATGATGAGCTCGTCACGGTAAGGCGCGAGGTCCGTCCGGAGAAGCTTGCCGAACATCTCTTCCGCCGAACCGGGAGGAGGTCCGTAGTTGTTGGCAAGGTCAAAATGCGTGATGCCGAGATCGAACGCTCTTCTGACCATGGCGCGGCCGTTCTCGAATGTATCGACGCCGCCGAAGTTGTGCCAAAGCCCTAACGAGATAGCCGGCAGAAGCAGACCGGATCTTCCGCTCCGGTTATATTTCATTTCTTTGTATCGGTTTGTATCCGCTTGATAAGTCACGTTGAAAGTCCTCCTAATCAATTTTCGCTGTTGGGAATAAGGCTTGGCATGGATGTACTGCATCAAGTGTTTCGTTAACAGTATATGAAAAGATAGGCGACAGGAAAAGTACGCACATTGTTTTGACTAAGTAACGTTTAGGTAACTGAGAATCAGCGACAGCGTCGTCACACGTTTGACTTTGGATTTTTACTTAAAAGATGGTAAAGTAAGATAGATATGGTTGCCATTCGATAGATGAGAGATTAAAGGAGAATTCCCTGCAATGATTGTATTGTTCATCTTGTTCATCCTTATTATGGGGTCGCTTTTTAGCGGTGCGCTGGTCCTGTTTTTCCAAAAAAGAACGAAATTCGGGGTCCTCATGCTGCTGCTCGGATTCGTAGCCTCCTTCCTGTTCTACTACTCGATCTATAAAGGTTGGGTAACGCTTCCTTCGTAAGGATTGCGGGGAGTTCCTGCATCCGGTTGTATACATGTTTTCTCTTCGGAAAGAGTGGCCGTCGTCTGACGAGCCGCTCTTTTTTTGGGGCTAAGGACACCCGCACAATTACCGGACAGAAGGACAGGAATCCATACGCTTGTGCCCGCCGCTGCATAGTCTATCCTGCAGAGACAAGTAGGATGGAGTACAGGTTGAAGTCGTGGAAAACAAGGATAATGTAAAGGAAAGGGATCCGCATGAAAAAAACATCCTTATCCAAAACGAGGAAGGCAATGGTATTGTCAGCGAAAAAGAGCCCTAGCAGCATGAAGCAAAAGCGGAAGGTGCGAAGAGGCTCCATTATCGAAGACAGTATGATCATGTCATCTGCCGGCGCCAGGAGGATATTGATTGAAGAGAGGGACATCCCGGTATCGGTAAGCGAAGGCCCTTCGGCGGCTTCAGCCGCTGCTGCCGAACCTGCGGCACGTGCCTCTTTATTAGGCGGTTTCGGTGGAATTGACGGCATTATTTCCTTTATGACTAAAGCGCAGCAGATGTTCAAATTGTTTCAGCAAATGGGCCCGATATTCAAGATGATCGGTGCCTTCGGAGGCGCCAAAGCAACGACGTCCAGCTTGAGAAGCGGGAAGAAGCTCAAAAAGATAAGCCGCAAAAAAATTCGTTAACCGTTTGTACGGTTGGATGATATATCATGGCGCCCCCCCGTGCGCTGAAAGCCTGTTGATTAACTCAACAGGCTTTTTTTTTCAAATCCGGGCTTTCTGCGGGTACCCATACGATCAAGCTAGTCAAGACAAGCGGGACGTGGATGCTGGTCCATGCCTTCAGAACGGAATCTTAATTAGGGCTGTGTTATTTGAAAAAGATTGAATGAGTTGGCTGCGAAGATCGTTCTCTTCCTTGGGCTTATGTTCCCAGGGGATAGAACGGTCTTTTTCTTCCCCTCCTTACCTGAAAGTAACTTAATGTACTCTTTTTCACTCCTTATATTTCAGGCGATTTTTTTATATGATGGGAATGAAGTGACAAGCTGAAGGAGGCGGAACGGATTTGATCAAGCAAATCGGTCATTTGGCGCTTACGGTGGAACATATGGAACGATCGCTGCATTTCTACTGCGATGTGCTCGGCTTTACCAAGGCGTTCGAGCTGCACGATGCGGAGGATAAGCCGTGGATCGTCTATTTGAAAGTGTGCGAAGGGCAGTTTATCGAATTGTTTTACGGCGGATTGAATAAGCCGGAGCCGGTCCAGAAGCCGATCGGCTTCAACCATCTTTGTCTTGAGGTTGAGGACATATACGAAATCGCGGAGCATCTGAAGCGCAACGGCGTCCCGCTGGATGTAGAGCCGAAGCAGGGGAAGGATACGAACTATCAGTGCTGGGCGAAAGACCCGGACGGCAACCGGATCGAGTTTATGCAGATGATGCCGGGATCGCCGCAAATGAACAGTTAATCATTGCAACCGCTTTTTTGGGATAGAGCAAGATCATGATATAGTAAACAAATGGAGAATTAGGAGGAGTCGGATCATGGAGTATCGGACATTAGGAAAAACCGGCATTCAGGTGTCCAGCCTATGCTTTGGTACGATGTCTTTCGGAGGACCGGCGGACGAAGCCGAGTCGAAAGCGATGTTCCGTCGCGCGCGGGAAGCGGGCATCAACTTCTTCGATTGCGCGAATGTATACAACAAAGGCGTGTCGGAGGAAATATTGGGCCGGTGTATCGCCGACTGCCGGGATGAGATCGTGCTCACTTCCAAAGTGAATTTTCCGGTAGGACAAGATGTCAATCAGCGGGGCTTGTCCCGTAGGCACATCATGCTCGCTGTAGAGCAAAGTCTGAAGCGGCTCGGTACGGATCGGCTCGATTTGTACTTCGTGCACCATTTCGACCCGCGTACGCCGATGGAGGAGACGCTGCGCGCGCTCGACGATTTGCAGCGCCAAGGCAAAATATTGCATCCCGCTGTGAGCAACTGGTCCGCATGGCAAATTGCGAAGGCGCAAGGCATCGCGGACAAAGCGGGACTTGCCCGGTTCGAGTGCATCCAGCCGATGTACAATTTGGCGAAGCGGCAAGCGGAGGTTGAAATATTGCCGTTGGCCGAATCGGAGCAGATAGGCGTTATTAGCTACAGTCCGCTTGGAGGCGGCTTGTTGACAGGGAAATATACGAAGGACCGCAAGCCTGAACAGGGCCGGCTGGTCGAGCAAAAAAATTACATCCAGCGCTACGGGGATCCTGCGTATTACGATATCGCCGAAAAGTTCGCCGAATACGCGCTGGAGCGCGAAGTACATCCGGCTACACTAGCCATCGCTTGGGTCATGAGCCATCCGGCTATTACAGCGCCAATTATCGGGGCTCGCAACGTGGAGCAGCTGGAGCCTTCGCTTGCTGCGCTTGAGATCAACATGACGGAGGAGTGGCGCAAGGAAATATCCGCGCTCTCCATCGAGCCGCCGCCGGCTACCGACCGCAGCGAAGAAAGATGAGGTGACGCCGGCTAGCGGCAGCATGAGTACACAGACAACCAACACGATTCGAAATGTGGGTATCGTCGCCCACGTAGATGCCGGCAAAACGACGACGACGGAGCATATGCTGTTCGAAAGCGGCCGCATTCGCAGCCTCGGCCGGGTGGATGCCGGAACCGCCCAGACGGACTGGCTGGATGTCGAGCGGGAGCGGGGCATCTCCGTGCGAGCCGCTTCGACGGCTTTCCGGTGGAAGGACTGTACGATCAACCTGATCGATACGCCGGGCCACGTCGACTTCTCCTCCGAGGTCGAACGATCCCTACGCATATTGGACGGTGCGATCCTTATCGTCTCCGCGGTGGAAGGCGTTCAGGCGCATACCGAGACGCTCTGGAACGCAATGCGTTCGCTCGGCATACCGACCTTGATTTTTATTAACAAGATGGACCGGATCGGCGCCAGTGCCGAACGCGTCATGGGAGAGATCCGAAAATACTTGTCGGCCGACATCGCTGTCATACAGCGATTTACGGGCGAGGAAGCCGATTTTCATGCCGTGGACCGGCTTTGGTATAGGCAGGAAGGCGGAGCATTGACACGCGGAGAGCAGTCCAGGCAGGAGGATTACGACGCCTTATGGGAAAAGCTTGCTGAGCACGACGAGCAGCTGCTGGACGATTTCGTCAATGGCCGTCTCGTCCCGGACGACGAGCTGTACGACCGTCTGATCGCCCTAACGGCGCAGTCGCAGCTGTTTCCCGTAATGTTCGGCGCAGCGAGCAAAGGAATCGGCATCCCCGAGCTGATGGATGCCATCGTAGAGCTGCTGCCTCCGCCCGCAGGCAGGAAGGATGATCCGCTGTCCGGCATCGTATTCCGGCTGGAGCGGGATAAGGTCATGGGCAAAATCGCGCTGATCCGGCTGTTCGGCGGAACCGTCCGCAACCGCGATGTCGTCCGCAATTCGACGCTCGGTGTTGACGAGAAAGTAACGCAAATCCGCAAAATCCATGCAGGGCAGCACGAGGATGTCGGGATGCTGGAAGCCGGCGATATCGCCGGCGTTTGCGGACTAAGCCAGGTCCGCATCGGCGACATCATTGGCAGCGGGGAAGGGATCGCTCCCGGACACCGGTTGACGGAGCCGCTTCTCACGGTCCAGGTGCTTCCGGCGAACGGCGCGGAATATCCGCAGCTCGTTGCGGCGCTGCAGGAGCTGGCAGAGGAAGATCCTCTGCTGGATTTGCAGTGGCATCAAAATGAGCGGGAGCTGCACATCAAGATCATGGGACCGATCCAGCTGGAGGTGCTCACGCATGTGCTGCACAGCCGCTTCGGACTTCATCCGGTCTTCGGCCAGCCGACCGTTATTTACAAAGAGACGCCGTCCCGCGAAGGGATCGGCTTCGTAGCCTACACGATGCCCAAGCCCTGCTGGGCGATATTGAAATTCCATATCGAGCCCGGGGAACGTGGGAGCGGGCTCGTCTATTCCTCGATGGTCAAGCCCGAGAAGCTGCTGCCGAGCTATCAGAACGAGGTGGCACGGAGGGTTCCGGAAGCGCTCCAGCAAGGCCTTAACAACTGGGAGGTTACCGATCTCAAGGTGACGCTGATCGAAGGGGAGCATCATGTCTGGCATACGCACCCGCTCGACTTCGTACTCGCTACGCCTATGGGCATCATGGACGGCTTGGCTCGAACCGGAACGGCGCTTCTGGAGCCGTATATCCGCTTTCGCCTTACCGCTCCGGAGGAAGCGAACGGCAAAATTATGCATGAGCTGACGCTCATGAGAGCTATTTTCGACTACCCGGTGATTACGGGGGAACGATTCATGGTGGAAGGCACCGTCCCTGTCGCAAGCTCGCTGGAATTTCCCGTGAAGCTGAGCACGCTTACCGGCGGCAGAGGCACGTTCGCTGCACGGTTCGACGGCTACAGGGAATGCCCTCCGGGTACGGAAGCCGTACGTCCAAGGAGAGGCGTTAATCCGTTGGATACGTCCAAGTATATCCTAAGCATGAGAAACGCGTTAGGCTCGCAGCGATCGTAATGATCATAGAGATCGTAGTGATCGCTCTCAATGAACAAAGACCTTTCTGCATTCCGCAAAAAAAATTGAATCGAACTTAAGGAGGCTACCTATTATGCTGCAACGTCAAGTAGGTCGTTTGGGACATCTAAGCTCAGTCGTCATGTTCGGTGCCGCAAGTCTCGGCTCCGTTAGCCAGGAGGAGGCCGACGCTTCGATTTCGTACGCCTTACAGCATGGCGTGAATCATTTCGATACGGCGGCAAGCTACGGCGAGGCGGAAGTCAGAATGGGTCCGTGGATGCCGCGAATCCGCAATGACATTTTTTTGGCGACCAAAACCGGCGAACGGTCGAGGGAGCAGGCCAAAGCGCAAATTCACCGCTCGCTGGAACGGCTCCAGACCGATAGTGTCGATCTAATCCAGCTGCATGCCGTCGGAACGATCGAGGAGCTGGATAAATGCACGGCGAAGGGAGGCGCACTCGAAGCGCTGCTGGAGGCGAAGGAGGAAGGTATTGTCAAAGCGATCGGCATAACCGGTCACGGCCATCTTGCCCCGGTAACCCATTTGGAGGCGCTGCGGCGGTTTCCGTTTGACACGGTGCTGCTGCCGCTCAATTATTATTTGTACTCGCTGCCTGAGTACCGTCAGCCGTTTGACGAGCTTGTGGAAGAGGCGGGGCGGCAGCAAACGGCAGTAAGAGTTATCAAGGCGATTGCCAAAGGTCCGTGGGGCGAGCAGCAGCAGCGCTCGTACGCGACCTGGTATGAGCCGTTTGACAGTCAGGACATTATTGACGCCTGTGTTCATTTCGTCTTGTCGTTCCCGGGTATTTCCGGATTCGCCAGCGCCGGGGATATCCATTTGTTCCCTCGCATTGTCGATGCGGTAGAACGGTTCGGGGGAATGAGCGATGAGGAAGCGATGCGGATACTGAGTGCGATTAGCGGATACAGCTCGCCCTTCGGTTCGCCGACTTCCATCGCGTAAATCTTGGTCCGCTCCAGCCATCGGACGATCAACGACGCATGCGATTGCAAGCTGCGCTGACGATCTTATAAAAAAAGCCTCCTTTCCGCCTGATAACGGGCGATGGGGGCTTTTTTGCTGCTTCCTTTCCATAAATCGAAGCCAAAGCGAAGCACTTTTAGGAATGGTTAATTAGCATGACTTATTGATCCGGATCGACGTCGGCATAGCTTGTACCGAACTTGATTTGATCGAACATGGCCTTATGGTGCTTCATCTGTCTATCGCGGTACAGCCCGAAGAAGATATCGAATTTCGGATTGGAGCGGTAATACGCGTCCTTATAGTAATAATCGACCGTGGAATCATAGCCGACATCCCCGTCCCAGTCTTTGACGAGCGTGCCGTTCACCCAAATTTTGATCTTGCCGGTTTCTGTGTCTGACGTTGTGCTCATGCGGGTGTAGACGACGAAGGTGAGCCACTCGCCTTTGGTCATGGTCCCGGTATACAGTACCTTAGCGGCGGTCGGTCCTCTGCCCGTTGTATCGTTGCGGTAGACGAACTCATAGTCGGTTGAATTCGGCTTCACTCTCAGTTCGAGAGGCGGCGAGAACGGGCTGCCTTGCCACCATTGGAACAGCTGCACCGGCTTTTCGGGCAAATCGAAATTGCTCTCCAGCTTGACAGCAAATCCCGTATATTTGTCTTGCAAAAATCCAAGCGCGTCCGCCTCGTTCCCGGCAATGACCCGGTAATTGCTCTTGTCCATCGACTGGCCGTCAGGCGCCGTACCCGAGGTCGGATTCATCTCGAACCCGATCGCATGCGTTCCTCTATAGTACTGGCTCGGGCTAATCCACGGAGTGACGAATTCGCCTTTTTTGATATGCACGTAATTTTTCCCGTTGTCCGTCAATGTCAAGGTGGTGCTGTTGATGCTTGCGCTTTCGGCGTCGATGTAGCGGTTGGGTGCTGCTGACGCAACTGTATTGCAAGCGCTTACCAATCCGATTAAAGTCATGATGCTTAATGATTTTTTGGCTTGTTTAAGCATGGCTGGATCCTCCCGTTCCCGGAACCTGATATGATAACGATTTGATTATACCGTTGAAGCGTTTCCATCACTATGTCTCTTTTGCTGACTATTGTCACTGGATTGCTTACTTACATTAGAGCTGCCTAACTCGCGTCAGTCAGTTGTTACTGATCTGTTAGTGAAGGGGCATTATCAAAAACGGCTCAAATGAGGTAAAATAGAAAGGGTACATATCTTTACTTATACTTTACCAATGCAATACAACAGCGTTTCAAGGAAGACAAAACGGAGGGAACTCAGCTGGAAACTTACGCTTGTCTATACATCATACGTGGAGAGCCTCATCGCGCAGGAACCTGTATTAATTTAGGCCCTAATGAGTGGGTTGTCGGGCGTTTTTCCAACGACGATACCCCGGACCTCGCATTTACCAATGCTTTTATTTCCCGCAAGCATCTGATGATTCGCAAAGAAGGGGAGAAAGCCATTTTATACGACATGGGCAGCAGGCATGGAACGGAGATTAACGGAGTGCTTATTGAGCCTCATAAGCCGTATCCGCTGCAAGCCTTCGATATTATTAAGCTGGCGAAGGGCATGGTCGTCATCCATTTTTCCTACCTATTCGCCGACCAGACGCTCGAGTTCGAGCCGATCAGTTTAACTCAGCAATTCAACTTCCAGGATTTAGGGTTCTCGATCAATTGGGAAAAAAGAGAATGCACGGTGGATGGACAGCGGATCGCGATGTCGGAAAAAGAGTACGGTCTGATTAAGCTGCTCCATGACCATGCGAATCAGCTGGTTCCTTTTGAAGAGATCAAAAAGACGGTATGGCCGGAAAGGACGTCCGATTCCGATGGCATTCCGGATGTCAGCATGGATGAATTAAACGCACTAATCTACCGAATCCGTAAAAAGTACGGAAAAGACACATTCACCATAAGCGCCGTTCGCGGCAGCGGGTATGTACTGGAGAAGGATTGAACGGAGCGGCTGCCGCTTGCTTTGCAAAGGACCAAGAATCGCATCCCATATATGAAAGTAGGAACGACGGTGAAGGTTATCCAGGTACAAACGTCCGGTCCCCTTAACGGATCGGTGTCCATACAAGGCTCCAAAAACAGCTCCCAGGCGCTGTTAGCCGCTTGCTGCCTTGCGGATGCAGCGGTGACAATGGAAGGGATTCCCAACAACAACGATTTCCGACTTATTCGCCAAATCGGCAAAGATATCGGCTTAACCATAGATCGCGAGCCTTCGGGCAGCATGAGGATCGACCCCCGGTTTATTCATAGCGCTACCATCGATCCGGGCAAATCTTCAGCCTACCGGTCCTCCTATTATTTCGTAGGGGCATTGCTGGCCAAATTCGGCAAGGTTACCGTAGGATTTCCCGGGGGCGACGATTTCGTATCCAGACCCATCGATCAGCATATCAAAGGGCTGCGGACGATGGGAGCGGAGTTTACGTTCCACAACGATCATTATGTAGTCGAGGCAAAGGAGCTTCGCGGGGCGGACGTTTATTTCGATACGATCACATCTGGCGCCACGATCAATCTCATGCTGGCCGCCGTGCGGGCCAAAGGAAGAACGAGGCTGATGAACGCTGCTATGGACCCGGAGGTTGTGGATACGGCTAACTTCCTCAACCAGCTCGGAGCCAAAATTGTCGGTGCGGGAACCGATCAAATCCGTATCGACGGTGTGCCGTATCTGGGAGGCGGCTTGTATACGGTCATTCCCGATCGGCTGATCGCCGGCTCCTTTCTAATGGCGGCCGGGATGAATGGTGGCAGCGTCACCGTGACGAATGTCATTCCCGAGCATATGGGCTCCTGCCTATCTAAATTAAGAGAAATTGGATTAGACATTGAAATAGGCGATCAAAGCGTTACTGCTGCTTCCTTCGGGCGTTTGCGTGCGACAAGGGTGAGAACCGGCATGTATCCGGGCTTCGCTACGGATTTGCAGCAGCCGCTCACCGCGCTCCTGACGCAAGCCCACGGCAAAAGTATCGTTACGGAGCGCGTCTTTCCGCAAAGATTCAATCATATTGCACAGCTGAAACGGTTGGGTGCGGAGGTGTCGCTGCGCAAGGAAAGCGCCTTTATTAAAGGCGGTTCGCCGCTCACCGGCAGTTGGGTGCACGCTACCGATGTACGAGCGGGCACTTGTCTTCTGCTCGCCGGTTTGGCGGCGGAAGGGACGACAACGATTACCGGTGTAGAGCATATTGAGCGGGGGTACGAAGACCCGATTGGCTTATTCCGCTCTCTCGGAGCGCGCATCTCGTACGCGGAGCTGTCCGACAGCTCGCAAGAGCTGGATACGTTTCACCAAATGCGGCAATCATGATGCTTGGTTGAGGGAGGATACGTTTGCATATGGAATCAACCTTGTTATTGGCTGAAGAAGTTGCGGTTCAGGCGGCGAAAGCGGCGGGGGCCGTGGCGCGAAATCTGTTTCAGCAAGGCATTGCGGTGAAGGAGAAGGATGAAAGCGGGGATTTGCTGACGGAGGCCGATTTGTTGGCGGAACAGATCATCCTGCACAGCATTCGCGCGATATTCCCGGAGCACCAGATCCGCAGCGAGGAGTCGGGATGGTCCGGAGTAGAGGGAGACTGGCTGTGGCTTGTCGATCCGCTGGACGGTACGAACAATTTTGCGATAGGGCTGCCGGTATTCGGCGTGTCGATTACGCTGATTTATCGATCCGAGCCGGTATTGGGCGTCATCTACGATACGATGCAGGACAAGCTGTATGTGGCGAACCGCTCCAGAGGGGCGACATGCAACGACACGCTGCTTGCGATCCCGCCGAAACCGGTGCCTTCACGGCTCACTATCGGCTGGATTCAAGGGCATAAGGTCCAGCACGATATGCGTGCCTCCGGCTTGCGCCACCATTTGGAAAGCAGCAGCAAGCGGCTGCTGCGGCTGTGGGCTCCTACCATGCAATGGGCGATGCTGGCCCAAGGGCAGATTGACGGCATTGTGCTGTACAATTCGGAAGGGGACGACCTGTATTCCGGCGTGCTGCTCGTCCGCGAGGCGGGAGGACTGGTGATGGACTTCGAGGGCCGTCCTTTTGAAGGCATGAACCCGGAGCCGTATATCGTCGCTTGCCCGCCTGACCGCAAGGAAGCGATGCTGAAGCTGGTGCAGGAAGGGCTGGCAGTGGAAACACCGCTATAATCCATCTCATTGGCTGCGCAAAGGTTGCTCAGCTCAACCAAACACAACGGCAAGCGCTCAGGAGCGCTTGCCGTCTTTTTTTCACCATATAGGAATAGTCCCTGAAGGTACGGTATCGCTGTGTCACCAGTCATCACTTCTTGGATGTTGAAGTCTGCTTCCGATAATGGGTCGGAGGATTCCCGAAGTAGAGGCTGAAGGAGCGGGAGAAGGAAGCCGTGTCCGAATAGCTCAAGCTCAGGGCGATTTCCGTCACGGTAAGCGGCGTTTCCTTCAGCAGCTGCATCGCTTTATTCATCTTGAGCTTCAGCAAATATTTCAGCGGCGTAATGCCCAGATGCTCGGTGAATACTTTGGAAAAATACGTCCGATGAATCCCTACGAGCTTGGCAATATGGTTGACATCGATATTTTCGGAATAATGGGTGTTCATGTAGTCAAGACTCTTGCGGATCCATTCCTTCTGCGTGTCCCGCTGCGGCGCGTGATTGTCTTTGCGCGGGTCCAACTGATCGAACAGCTGATACAACAGACTGAGGAACTTCAGCCGGGGCTTGCCGGTGCGGAGCGCTCCAGCCGACCAAAAATGCTGCAGCGTCAATTCCACTTCCGTCGACAGAACGCTAGTAGCATAAGGGACGCCGGGATGAATGCCGACTAGGGACAGCAGCCCTGCCGCCTGCGAGCCTGCGAAGCCGACCCAGGTCATTTCCAGCGGGACGGCGAAATCGGCGGGACGGTAATGATAGGAAAGATGGGGGAAGAGGCAGAACACATCGCCTTTCTCCAGCCGGATCGTCTGATCGTCGTATTGAAACAGGACAGAGCCCGCCCTTATAAAATGCATGCTGTAATGTCCGAGCGTTCTCGGGCCTGCATTGTAATTCGGCTTGGCGATATTGCGTCCCGTCCGCATCAGCCAGAGTCCCAGCGACAGATCGGTCTCGTCGGGAGTAAAGTATAAATTTTCGGCAAACTCCTGTGTATATTCCTGCATGGGCTCGTTGCTCCGTTTTTTAAGAGATTCATACTTCCGGTATAAGCTTAGTATATAAGCAACCTTACAAAATGCAAAGCGGATCGGACATATTGTCATTGTCCATGCCCGGGTATAGCGCTATAGTGGTGCTAGACAACATACCCTATGCAAAAAGGAAGGGACCCTTACACGATGAAGCCTACCAACGTTTTATTCATTCTTTCCGACGATCAGGGAGCCTGGGCGATGGGCTGCGCAGGCAACAGCGAAATCCGAACACCCCATATGGACCGGCTGGCTGCGACCGGCATCCGTTTCGATAACTTTTTTTGTACGTCCCCCGTTTGTTCTCCCGCCAGAGCCTCGCTTCTGACGGGACGCATCCCGTCTCAGCACGGCGTGCACGACTGGATTCGCGAAGGCAACATGGGCAGCGACGCCATTGCCTATTTGGCGGGGCAAACCGCCTATACCGAAGTTTTGGCCGCCAACGGCTATACCTGCGGGCTTAGCGGCAAATGGCATCTCGGCGACAGCATGACGCCGCAGATGGGCTTTACCCATTGGTACGTCCATCAATCGGGAGGAAGCCCGTACTACAATGCACCGATGATTCGCGACGGGCAGCCTGTGCAGGAACCGGGCTATTTGACGGAAGTGATAACGGACGATGCGCTGCAATTTTTGGACCGGCAGACCGGTGAACAGCCGTTTTATTTAAGCGTTCATTATACCGCACCGCACAGCCCGTGGATCGGGAACCATCCTGAGGAGATCGTAGCGCTGTATGACGATTGCGCTTTCGAGTCCTGCCCGCAGGAACAACCGCACCCATGGACGATTCCAGATGCGCCGTGGGGCAGCGATTGGCGGGAAAATTTGAAGGGCTATTATGCCGCCGTGACGGCGATGGATATGCAAATCGGCCGATTGATCGACAAGCTGGAGCAAAAAGGGATGCGCGAGAATACGCTGATCGTATTCATGGGCGATAACGGCTTCAACTGCGGCCATCACGGCTTCTGGGGCAAAGGCAACGGCACGTTCCCGCAAAATATGTACGATACGTCGGTGAAGGTTCCCGCTATTTTCAGCCAGCCGGGCACGATTCCCGCAGGAGAGGTTTGCCCCGCTATGGTAAGCGGGTACGATTTCATGCCGACGCTGCTTGACTATCTCGGGTTTGGCTGTGAACCTGCCATCGACCTGCCGGGCAGCAGCTTTGCTCCCTTACTTCGCGGGGAGCCGTTTGAGGGACGAGAGCATGTCTTCGTCTTCGACGAATACGGTCCCGTCCGCATGATCCGCAGCAAGCAGTGGAAATACATCCACCGGTACCCGTACGGCCCGCATGAGCTGTATGATTTGGTGAACGATCCGGAGGAGCGGCACAATCTTCTCAAAAGCGAAGAAGGCATTACTGCAGAGCACCGCGCACAATTAAAAGCGGAGCTTGACGCCTGGTTCGTCCGCTATGTCAATCCCGAGCTGGACGGCGTCCGCGAGCCGGTACAAGGGGGAGGTCAGCTGACGCTGGCCGGTACCCGCGGGAAAGGGAAGCAAGCCTATATGTAATAAGGTTCTAATGCCGCGCGGAGCGTAAGTAGGCTGGACCTTCGGAACAAGCCTCCAAAAGACTCGGTTAAGAGTTATGGAGGCTTGTTTTCATGCAAGCCTTTCTTTATTCCAGAAGGCACAATGTATTTGTCTTTTGCTGTATACCTTACAAAATGCAAAATAAAAGATGACAATACGTCATTGTAGAATACGGATCATACCCGATATAGTGGTAGTAGGAACTACAAACTATCAAAAGGAAACGAGGAGGCAGCATGAGCAGTACGAACAATCGCCCCAACATCCTGTTAATAACGAGCGATCAGCAGCATTGGAATACGATCGGAGCCTTCAACCCGGAATTGCAAACGCCGAACCTCGACCGAATGGTAAATGAGGGGACCATGTTCAGCAGAGCCTACTGCCCGAATCCTACCTGCACGCCGACCCGGGCGTCCATCGTGACCGGCATGTACCCGAGCCAGCACGGCGCCTGGACATTGGGAACGAAGCTGCTGGAGGATCGCCAGACGGTAGGCGACCTGCTGATGGATGCCGGATACCGGACGGCGCTGATCGGCAAAGCCCATTTTCAGCCGATCGGTTCGACGGAGCAGTATTCGTCGCTGGAGGGCAGGGAGAAGCTGCACGATTTTGACTTCTGGAGGCAGTTTACGGGACCGTACTATGGGTTTGAGCGGGCGGAGATGGTCCGCAACCATACGAACGAGTGGCTTGTCGGCCAGCACTACGCATTGTGGATGGAGGAGCGGGGCTGTGCGAACTGGCGCGATTATTTCACGCCTCCGATAGGCACGATGGATCCGGAAGCGATGTTTCATTGGCCGATTCCGGAAGAGTACCACTACAATACGTGGATTGCCGAGAGGACGAACGAGCTGCTCGGCGAGTACAAGGACAAGGACGACGCCTTCTTCCTGTGGGCGAGCTTTCCCGATCCGCACCCGCCTTATCTCGTTCCCGAGCCGTGGGCGAGCATGTATGATCCGGAGCAGTTGACGATCCCGCACATGACGCCGGGTGAGCACGAGCACAATCCGCCGCATTTCGGCTTGACGCAGCAGCGCGAGCCTGACTTTTCCGCTTATAAGGAAACCGGCTTCGGTATCCACGGCTACCACTCCCATGTCAAAATGACCGAGGAGCAGCACAAGAAGGCGGTGGCTGTCTATTACGGGATGATCAGCTTCATGGATAAATACATCGGCTCCATATTGGATCGCCTCGATGAGCTTGGATTAAGCGACAACACGATCGTCATTTTTACTACCGATCACGGCCATTTCTTCGGCCATCACGGTCTGCAAGCCAAGGGCGGCTTCCATTACGAGGATTTGATCAAGGTGCCGTTCCTCGTCAAATACCCGGGGCACGTGCCTGCCGGCGAAGTATCCGATGCGATGCAGTCTTTGGTGGATCTCGCACCTACGTTTTTATCGTTTGCCGGCCAACCGGTGTCTCCTGCCATGACGGGAGTGGATCAGACCGAAGTTTGGACGGGTAAGTCCGCCGAATCGCGAGACCATGTCATCTGTGAATTCCGCCACGAGCCGAGAACCATCCATCATAAGACGTATGTAGATCGGCGGTATAAATTGACGGTGTATTACAACCAAACGTACGGAGAGCTGTTCGACCTTGAGGAGGACCCCGGGGAAGTAAGAAATCTGTGGCATGACGAGCGGTATCACGAATTGAAAATGGAGCTCATGCTGAAATACATTTGGGCCGAGCTTGGCAAGGAGCCGATGCCGATGCCGAGAGTTTCCCACGCCTGACAACGGATTTCCGGCATAACAGCAAATATCGCATATGCCGCTAAATATAGCATATAGACAAAGAAAGTCCATTTCATTAATCTGACAACAGGCGTCCGGCAGCTGCGCAAGCAAGCTCCGGCGTCCATGGATGTCATAGGAGGGTAAGGTTCTATGTCTCTTGTATTGAAAACCAGAACGTTAAGCTCATTGTCCAAAGTATTTGCCGATGAGGAGCTGCTGCAGCCTTCGTTCACAAGTGCAAGCGCATTCGGCAATGAAACGTATTCTTTTCAGGTGGCGTACCGCTCCTCGATGCTGCTGAAATCGGTACAGGTTCAGGTGCGTTCCGAGCTGAAGGAGATCATTTCGCTTAGAACGGTTGAGCTTGTTCCGTCGGAGATGCCTTGGATGCACGATGCGGATCACCATGTGCTGCGCACGACGCCCGGGCTGTATCCCGATCCGCTATTTCCGTTGGACGGTACGGAAGGGCTGGTCCTGTTTCCGGGTCAGTGGCGATCGCTGTGGGTAACGGTAGCGTTGAACGAGCAAGTGGCGCCGGGGGCGTATGAGATCGCTATCGATTTCCTAAATGCCGATGGTGGAGTGCTCAGCTCCGAACGACTGGAGCTAGAAGTGTTGCCCGCTTTGCTCCCGGATCAAAAGCTGAAGCATACGGAATGGTTTCACGTGGACTGTCTGGCTGTCCATTACGGCGTTGAAGTCTTCTCCGAACGGCATTGGGAGCTCATCGATCAATTCGTCGATACGGCGGCTCGTCACGGAATAAACATGATTCTGACGCCGGTGTTCACTCCGCCGCTTGATACGGCTATCGGTGCCGAGAGGCCGACCGTTCAGCTCGTAGATGTCGAGAAGACGGGATCTTCTTACAAGTTCGGCTTCGATAAGCTGAAGCGCTGGGTCGATTTGTGCACGGAGCGGGGTATTCAATACTTTGAATTCTCTCATCTGTTCACGCAATGGGGGGCTAAGCATGCACCCAAAATTGTGGCTTCCGAAAACGGCGAATACCGCAAGCTGTTCGGCTGGGAGACGGATGCCAACAGCGAGGAATACCGCAGCTTCTTGACGCAATTTATTCAGGAGCTCCTCGTGTTTATTAAAGATAACGATCTGACGGAGCGGAGCTACTTCCACAACTCCGATGAGCCTCGAATTCAGGATATGGAGCAGTACCGCAGTATCAGCGAATTTACGAAGAAGCATCTCGGATCGTTCCCGATTATCGATGCCTTGTCGGACTACGCATTTTATGAGCAAGGGCTCGTGCAGCTGCCCATACCGGCGAACAATCATATCGAGCCGTTTATTGAAAACGGTGTCAAGCCGTTATGGACGTATTACTGCGTTTCGCAGCGCAATTTAGTTTCAAACCGTTTTTTCAATATGCCTTCCGCACGCAACCGGATTATCGGAATGCAGCTGTATAAGTTCGATGCCGAAGGATTTTTGCATTGGGGCTATAATTTCTGGTTTTCGCAATATTCCAAAAGGCCGATCAATCCGTTTCAGATTACGGATGCGGACCATTCGTTCCCGTCGGGAGACGCATTCCTTGTGTATCCGGGTGAGGACGGTCCTATCGAATCGATCCGGATGGAAGTATTTTACGAAGCGCTTCAGGATTTGCGGGCGCTTCAGCTGCTCGAGAGCTTTATCGGCCGGGATCAGGTTGTAGCTATGCTCGAAGAGGGCTTGGATCAACCGATTACATTCAGTGAATACCCGCGGTCTATGGAATGGCTGCTGGAAAAAAGAGAGCAAATCAACCGTGCGATTACGCAGCACGTGGCCGCAGTTCAATAAACAGCTTGGAGACGATACCATGAGTGCTACAACGAATACGAATACAAGTACGAGTAAGAAGAACAAGCCCAATTTACTGTTTGTGTTCCCGGACCAATGGAGAAAGCAGGCGGTTGGGTTCCGCAATGAGGATGAGGTGATGACGCCTGTCATCGACCGGTTCGCGCAGGAGAGTCTGGCTGTGAACAATGCTATCAGCTGTTTTCCGCTCTGCTCTCCTAACCGCTCGGTCATGCTGACCGGACGGTACCCGCTGTCGACAGGGGTAACGTCGAATTGCAAATTAGGCCTGGACGTGAAAATGAATGACGACGAGAGGACGATAGGCAATATCTTAAAGGAAGAAGGATACCAGACCGGCTATATCGGGAAATGGCATCTGGACCTGCCGGAGCAGTGCTCCGACCCGGAACCGGCATCGGGAGCAAGGCATTGGGATGCTTACATACCACCGGGGCCGCGCCGTTTCGGTTTCGATTACTGGTACTCGTACAACGCCTACGACCGGCATATGGCTCCGCATTACTGGCGTGATACGCCGCAGATGACAGAGCCCGGCGAGTGGTCGACGAAGCATGAGACGGACGTAGCGATCGATTTTATCAAAAACCGCAACCAAGAGCAGCCGTTCTGCCTGTATGTGTCCTGGAACCCTCCTCACCAGCCGTTCGAGCAAGTGCCTGACAGTTACAAGGAAATGTATGCGGACCGGCAAGTCACCTTCCGACCCAATGTACAGGGAGAGGGTACGGCTCAGGCGGAGCAGCATCTGCGCAATTATTTTGCCGCGGTGACGGCGACGGACGACCAGTTCGCAAGACTGCTTCAGACGCTGGAGGACGAAGGCTTGGCCGACGATACGATCGTCGTGCTGACGTCCGATCATGGCGAGATGATGGGGTCTCACGGCTGGCTCGAGCACAAAAACATATGGTACGAGGAATCGATCGGCGTGCCGTTCCTGCTTCGGTACCCGGGCAAAATTCAGCCGGGAGCGGACAACTGTCTTCTGAACAGCTCAGATCTGGTGCCAACGCTTCTTGGATTAATGGATATCCCGGTTCCGGATCGGGTACAGGGAACGGATTTATCCTCCGTGCTCCTCGGCAAGGGAGACAGCAGGCCGGAATCGGCTTTCATCTGCCACTATCCGGGCGGTTTGGAGGAGCATCGGAAAGCAGCGGAGCAGGGCTTGAACGTTAACGCTTTCGGCTGGAGAGGGGTCCGGACGGAACGTTACACGTATGTAGCCAAGCGAAGCTTCGGAGACGCTGCCCTGCAGCGGCTGCTGTACGATAATGAGCAGGATCCGTATCAGCAGCATCCGGTTCGGTTCGAAGCGTGTCCTTTAGAAGGACCGGCCGTGCAGCTGGAGCAGCAATTGAAGGGCTGGCTCGAGAAGCTGGAGGATCCTTTTGTACTAGAATAGCGGAGTCAATTAGCCATTAGGAAATAGGAATGTGCTCGGCGCTTAACTTTCCGAAATCATAGCGTATTGCAATGGAGCTGGCGGGTGCTGCTGTCGTTCGTCAGCTTCAGGGTAATAGGTCTGCTGCTATGTTTGAATATATCAAATTAAACATATAGAAAAACTAAATTATTGGGGGTAGTACATATGAATAGAAATTATGTGGCAAAACGGAATGCAGTGTTCGGGATGGGAGCAGCGACGATTATATTTGTAACCGCTTGCAACGGGGCGTCGAGCCCGCCTTCTCCCGAAGCGGCACCGAAAAAAGACAGCAAAGAGCCCGTGGAGATTGTCGTCTATAACGCATCGAATTCGACGGCTACGGCGGAAGCATTTATGGAAAGCGATATGGGCAAAGAAATTAAGGAGAAATTTCCTCATGTAACGATCAAATTCATTGCCACCGGAAAAGGAACGACGCCGAACGAGCTGATCGTCTCCGGGCAAGATGTCGATCTGATCGTCAACTCCGTATTCTCTTATCCGCTGCTGGCGGAAACGAATTTGCTGTACGATATGAGCGAGCTGATCAAGAAGCACAATTACGATATTAGCCGTCTCGTCCCGAATGCCATTGAATTTCAGAAACAGTTCGGCGGCGGTATCTACGGCTTCCCGGTGGCGAGCGCTCCTACTGCTCTCTTTTACAATAAAGATATATTCGATAAATTCGGCGTGCCCTATCCGAAGGACGGCATGACGTGGGACGAAACGTACGAGCTGGCCAAAAAGCTGACGCGCGAGGATAGTGGTACCCAATATTACGGGTTTGCAACCCGTTATCCGTTTATGTACAACACGAACCAGCTCTCGCTTTCTTACTATAATCCGAAGACGCAGAACGTGCAGATCGCCGACGACAAGTTCAAGCTGTTTATGGAAAATTTCACCAGGTTCGCGCAAATTCCGGGCAATGCGAAGGCGAACACGGATATGTTCGGCAAGGAAAAAACGGTCGCGATGATGGCTTATCAGATCGGCCGCTGGGATTTCGACAGCTGGGACATGGTCACGATGCCGACCTTCAAGGAGGCTCCGGGAATCGGTACGCAGGATTACGCTACCTATATGAACTTATCGAGCACGAGTAAGCATAAAGATCAGGCATTCGAAATATTGGCCGCGCTGACGTCGGACTCCTATCAGATGAAAATTTCGAAGGCGGGGACGCTGCCGATCGTACGAAGCTCGGATGTGATTCAGGCGTTCGGGCAAGCAGCCGATCCGGCCAGCGGTCGGAACTTCAAGGGCAAGAATGTCCAAGCTTTTTTCCCGAAAGAGCGGGCGATGCCTTCCTTCGTAACCAAGTTTGACGATGTCATCGCAAAACGAATGAACACGGCTTTTAATGCCATCGCAGCAGGCGAAAAAGACGCCGTTACCGCATTGCGCGAGGCGCAGGAAGGGGCCGTCAAGGATGTAGCCCCGATGAAAAAGTAATCGAGGGTTGCAAAATGCTGCGTCAGTTTACAGTGTTGGAGTAGACAGCAGTTGAGAGTGCAGACGCACAACAGGAGAGACCGGGATTGGTAAGGCGCAGGAAGCTTTTAGCCATGGACAGCTGTGTTCGAGTAAGTTGAGCGAAGACTGTCTAGTGCCGCTGCAGCTGCTGCTTGACTCCCGCATAACGTTCAGGCATCATTATGAGACAGGATGTGCGGGGCTGCATCCGTGATGTCGATGAGCGGAGGGAGATTTAATATGAAACGAGTGCTGATGGGCGGCGTTACGTTTTATCGCAAGTTTATTTCACCGTTGAAGCCGCCGACGTGCCGGTTTTATCCCACCTGCTCCCAATATGCGCTCGACGCCTTGGAAATCCACGGTCCGCTCAAGGGCAGCTGGCTGACGGTCAAGAGGGTATGCAAGTGCCATCCGTTTCATCCCGGGGGCATCGACTACGTTCCTCCTGCAGCCGACAAAAGCACCACGGAGCACGGACCAACTTGACAGAGGCCGGTTGAATTCGATATATTTTCTTTAACCTTATAGCATTGCAACCGATGAACGGATGAGTACTTTGCAGCGGATTACACAGAGAGCCGGAGAAGCTGAGAACCGGTTAATCCAAGCGGAGGAATATGGTCCCGGAGGTATACGATGGCGAGCGCTGCAGAGTGAAGTGCGTCTGCATGCAGATGAGCCGTCGTCGCTGTTCCGGCGTTAACGGAAAGTCGCTATAGACTGCTGAGCCTTGCTTCGTGCGTGACATGAAGCGTGGGAAGTTGGGTGGTACCGCGTGAGTTCAAGCTCTCGTCCCAAGTTGGACGGGGCTTTTTTGCATTCATTTGATGATGAAGGAGAGAGATGGAAAATGACGAATCAACAAAAATCGTTTTACATTACCACGCCGATTTATTATCCGAGCGACAAGCTGCATATCGGCCATGCTTACACGACGGTGGCGGGGGATGCAATGTCCCGTTACAAACGGCTTCGCGGCTACAACGTGATGTACTTGACAGGTACGGACGAGCACGGGCAAAAAATCGAGCGCAAGGCGCAGGAAAAAGGCGTGACGCCTCAGCAATTCGTCGATAACATCGTTGCGGGCATCAAGGAGCTGTGGAACAAGCTGGACATTTCGTACGACGACTTCATTCGGACGACCGAGCCTCGGCATACGCTGTCCGTGGAGAAAATTTTCGCCCGTCTGATCGAGCAGGACGACATTTATTTGGGCACATACGAGGGCTGGTATTGTACGCCGTGCGAATCGTTTTTCCCCGAAAACAAGCTGGTGGACGGCCACTGTCCGGACTGCGGGCGTCCCGTCGAGCTGATCAAGGAAGAGAGCTATTTCTTCCGGATGAGCAAATATGCGGACCGTTTGCTGAAATATTATGAAGACAATCCGGACTTCATCCAGCCGGAATCGCGCAAAAACGAGATGATCAACAATTTCATCAAGCCGGGTCTAGAAGATTTGGCCGTATCTCGGACTACGTTCGATTGGGGCGTCAAAGTGCCTAACGATCCGAAGCATGTCATTTATGTATGGATCGACGCACTGTCCAACTACATTACGGCGCTCGGTTACGGCAGCGACGATGATAGCAAATTCCGGACGTATTGGCCGGCGGATGTTCATCTGGTAGGTAAGGAAATTATCCGTTTCCATACGATTTACTGGCCGATTATGCTGATGGCGCTGGATTTGCCGCTGCCTAAGAAGGTGTTCGGGCACGGTTGGCTGCTGATGAAGGACGGCAAAATGTCGAAGTCCAAAGGAAACGTTGTAGATCCGGTCACTTTGATCGACCGCTACGGCTTGGACGCGCTCCGTTATTACCTGCTGCGCGAAGTTCCTTTCGGCTCGGACGGCACGTTCACCCCGGAAAGCTTCGTGGAGCGGATCAATTTCGACTTGGCGAATGATCTGGGCAACTTGCTCAGCCGTACTGTCGTCATGATTGACAAATATTTCGGCGGTACCATCCCGGAATATATTCAAGGGGCGACGGAATTCGACGCCGCATTGCTTGAGACTGTGGAAACGACGGTTCGTAAGGTAGAGGAAGCGATGGAAAACATGGAGTTCTCCGTTGCGCTGGGCGCGATCTGGCAAATGGTCAGCCGGACGAACAAATATATCGACGAGACGCAGCCGTGGGCGCTGGTCAAAGACGAAGGCAAACGTCCGACGCTCGGCTCCGTGCTGTATAGTCTGGCGGAATCTCTACGCATCGCCTCTGTTATGCTTCAGCCTTTCATGACCCAAACGCCGCACAAAATGTGGCAGCAGCTCGGGATCCAGGAAGGACCGCTCACTGCATGGGATTCGATTCATGTGTTCGGAGCGCTGCCAAGCGGAACGCGCGTAGAGAAGGGCGAAGTGATGTTCCCGCGGCTCGAGGTTGAGAAGGAAGTCGCCTATATTGCGGAAGCTATGGGCGGAACAGCTGCTTCTGCTGAGCCTGAAGCGGAAGCTCCGAAGGCGGTTAAGGCTGAAGCCGGCAAAAAAGGCGCCGAGGGGGCGAAGCAAGAGGAAGCTGTCGAGGGCGTGCAGGAAATTTCCATCGACGACTTCTTCAAGGTCGATCTGCGAGTAGCGGAAGTGCTTGCCGCTGAGCCGGTAAAAGGCGCCGACAAGCTGCTCAAGCTGCAGCTCGATCTTGGTACAGAGCGCCGTCAGGTTGTTTCCGGCATCGCGAAATTTTACACGCCGGAGCAATTGGTTGGCCGCAAAGTGATTTGCGTAACGAACTTGAAGCCGGTGAAGCTGCGCGGCGAAATGTCCCAAGGAATGATCCTCGCGGCATCGCACGGAGATCAATTGACTTTAGCTACAATTTCTGATGCACTTCCTAACGGATCTGTGGTAAAATGAGGATTGTTCACGTTAACAATTCATAATGAAATTTTATGACTCTTTTACCAGGAGGCTTTGATCTATGCAAAACAATGATGGAATGAACTACGCACCGCAGGGCAAACCGAACAAGGTAGTGGAGAAAGGCGAATTTGCTTTTGCCGCGATTGCTCTGGACCACGGCCACATTTACGGTATGTGTAACGGCTTGATCGAAGCGGGTGCGGACTTGGTCGCTGTGTACGATCGGGACCCTGCCAAAGTGGAAGCATTCATTAAAAAGTATCCGCAAGCAAGAGCGGCTTCCTCCGAAGAAGAAATTTTGAACGATCTGACGATCAAGCTGATCGCTGGAGCTGCCGTTCCTTCCGAGCGTTGTGCCTTGGGACTTCGCGCTATGGATCACGGCAAAGATTACTTCACGGACAAGACGCCTTTCACAACGTTGGAGCAGATCGAACAAGCTCGCGCTAAAGTAAAAGAAACCGGCAAGAAATACATGGTTTACTACAGCGAGCGTCTGCATGTAGAGAGCGCTGTATTCGCCGGCCAGTTAATCGAGCAGGGAGCTATCGGCCGTGTCGTTCAGGTTATCGGCTTCGGACCTCACCGTCTGAACGCGCCTTCGAGACCGGACTGGTTCTTCAAGCATGAAAATTACGGCGGCATTTTGTGCGACATCGGCAGCCACCAAATCGAGCAGTTCTTGTACTACACCGGAGCCAAAGACGCAACGGTGCTGCACAGTAAAATTGCCAACTACAACAGCAAGGACTATCCGGAGCTTGAAGATTTCGGCGATGCAACGCTCGTTGCCGACAATGGCGCGACGAACTATTTCCGCGTTGACTGGCTGACCCCGGCTGGTCTAGGCACTTGGGGCGACGGACGGACGACGATTCTCGGTACCGAAGGGTACATCGAGATTCGTAAGTACATCGATATCGCCCGCGATCCGAAGGGCGACCATCTGTACCTCGTCAACAAAGAAGGCGAGAAGCATTTCTCGTTGAGAGGCGAAGTAGGCTTCCCGTTCTTCGGCCAGCTGATCCTTGACTGCATCAACCGTACGGAAATTGCGATGACGCAAGAGCATGCCTTCAAGGCGGGCGAGCTTTGCGTGAAAGCGCAATTGCAAGCGGTGCGCGTAGAGTAGTCGTTGTTTTGCATAGAGCACCTGTCCTCCCGACCTTGATGGTCTGGAGGACAGGTGTTTTTTTGTTGCACGCACTGCAGGTCGAGGGCAGCTGTAACGCGGAAAAACCGCGTTACAGAGCGCAACAGAGGCAGCAAGCGGCGCAAGAGAGAGCTGTAAGTCGGAAAAACCGACTTACAGAAGGCCTCCCGCAGGCCGATGGCAGCTGTAACGCGGAAAAACCGCGTTACAGAGCGCAACAGAGGCGGCGCAAGAGAGAGCTGTAAGTCGGAAAAGCCGACTTACAGCAGGCCCGCCGCGGGCCAAGAACAGCTGTAACGCGGAAAAACCGCGTTACAGAGCGCAACAGAGGCAGCAAGCGGCGCAAGAATGAGCTGTAAGTCGGAAAAACCGACTTACAGAAGGCCCGCCGCAGGCCGCAGGCAGCTGTAACGCGGAAAAATCGCGTTACAGGGTGCAACAGCGGCAGCAAGCGGCGCAAGAGGGAGCTGTAAGTCGGAAAAACCGACTTACAAAGGGTCCGCCGCAGGCCGATGGCAGCTGTAACGCGGAAAAACCGCGTTACAGAGCGCAACAGAGGCGGCGCAAGAGAGAGCTGTAAGTCGGAAAAGCTGACTTACAGCAGGCCCGCCGCGGGCCAAGAACAGCTGTAACGCGGAAAAACCGCGTTACAGCTGCTCTCCTACAACCCTGCCCAATCCGCAGCGATACCATGAGCTAATCGATAGCATCGGATGCGTTCTTTTCCGCTCCCGCCGGAGACGAGCAACCCTTTAGTAAGCAAAGTGTGAAGCAGCTTCCGAGCTTTTTCAGGTGCTACGTCGAGCAATAAGCGGACGTCATTAGGTACCAAGCTGCGATTCGTTCGAATCGCCAATCGAAGTATTTCTTTTTCCTCAGGAGTTAGACCACTGAGTATAGGATTGAACGAAACCCCTCCCAGCCATCTCCCCATAAACTGCTGAAGGAGTTGTTCACACATTCGCGGACGTTCCTTTACATCATCAAATGAAAACCGCAAAATTTTCCATCCGTCGATGACCAAATGGTTTTGCCGAATCCATTGATCGGAAAATTGAGTTCTGCTTATTCTTTGCAGATGCGGACCGAACCCGTCAATCTCAATTGCCAAACGAATCGAGGATTGGATATAAGCAAAATCCAAATAGCGGAATCCGTCTCGAAAATCATTCACCTCATATTCGGGGTGCAGATGATTGAAATGACCGAAAGCAGGCCACCAAACCTGCTCCAAAAAACATTTTTCCGCATAGCCATGTCCATCTGCGAATCGGCGCAGCCGTTCACCGCGGCGAAGTTGCCTGTGATACTCAATGAAATTCTCATAGGATAACTCGAAGCCCATCCCTATTCCACCCCTTGGAAATAAATAAAGCCGCCATCCATCAGCAAAGGCTGAATGAAATGGCGGCGTGTGCTTCACGACGCAATGGTTTGTTTTTTACAAATTGTACCTTGTCATGTGGATTCGAGTCAAGATAAACAAAATAAGCCTGAATTGTTTGCTGTGGAGAAGGTGCTTTACTATATGATGCAGAACAACCCTAGTAGCACTTATGTAGGAAAGAGGGAGTATTCGCATCATGTCATCATTGGAAATCAATATCAACCAGCTAAATTGCAGGGTCGAGTGCTCATTATTCAAATATTGGACAATGCTGGATGAAATCAATAACTTTTCATCTCATTTTGAGAGCGGCAAAATTTATGCCCTTGTAGGAAAGGGTTGGAATGGCGGCTGGGCTTTATCCTATTTTCTGACTGGAAGATCCGAGGCAAATGAACGCTGTTACGATTCGGTGTATGTAAACGGCGAAAAAGCCAATTCCCTTTTATTCCGAAAAATAGCTTGTTACATAGGGGAGGGAGTTTCAGAACACCCATTTCAATCAAGAACACGTTACCGGAATAAATTCACCAGAAAACTTTTCGGAATAAAAACAGTAGCGGAGCAGATCCAACAAGGAATTTTATATAGTAATAACAGGTATAGCTATGAAGATGTCGCAGCAATGTTTGAATTAACCGGCGTCTATGAGCATGATGAGAGAAACGGCCGGGTCCACAGACCATTAGCGTATCAGGGCAATGAAATATGGAGAGCCTCCATGGCCATTGGTTTTGCCTATGGAAAGAAAGTATATGCCGCCCCGTTGATGATGCCCAATAAAGATTGGTTGAATTACATTATTGGAGATTATAACAGAAGGTATATTGAACTTCTTAGAAGTCACAACTCTATCATTATTATTCCCGTACATAACGACCAACAAGTGAAAAATTGGGCGGATGAAATCATTTACTTGTAATTCCGCCCCCAACCCCTAAACCTCGTTAATCGTAAATATTATTAACTATTGACACAAGCCCGGTGCGGACGTATAATCGAAATCGGCTAATAAAAAACTTTACGATTTACATTTCAGGGGGAACGTTTCATGCTGTTTCGCAAAAAAATGCTTGTTGTTCCGATGCTGCTGGCATTGATAGCCGCAGTCGCCCTTTCAGGGTGCGGAAAGTCGCAAGCTACGCTGGTCAACGGGAAAATCAATGTCGTTGCAAGCTTCTATCCTCTATATGATTTTACGAAAAAGATAGGCGGAAACCACGTCAACGTTATCAATCTCGTGCCGACAGGGGTAGAACCCCACGACTGGTCGCCAAAGAGCCGCGATATGCAGAACTTGTCCAAGTCGCAAATGTTCGTCTACTTGGGCGCCGGGTTCGAAGGCTGGGTTCACGATACGCTCGATAGTCTTCCGAAAGACTCGACAGTAGCTATAGTAGAAGGAAGCAAAGGCGTGGAGCTCATCGCATCCACTGAGGAAGGTCACGACCATGCAAAAGAGAGCAAAGACGCTCATGATCATAATGAAGCGGAGTTTGACCCGCACGTCTGGTTAAGCCCCGTCAATGCGAAGGTGATTGCGCGCAATATTAAAGATCAGCTCGTGAAAACCGACGCTGCGCACCAAGCGGATTATGAAGCCAACTACGCCAAACTGGCGGGCCAGCTGGATCAGCTGCACAACAAATATAAAGAGTCGCTGTCCAAGCTGCCGAAGAAAGAAATCGTCGTTACGCACCAATCGTTCGGCTATTTGACCAAAGAGTATGGGCTGACCCAGAAAGCCATCATGGGCTTGTCGCCGGATTCGGAGCCGACGTCCAAGGATTTGAAGGAGATTAACGATTTTATCCGGAACAACAATGTGAAATATATCTTTTTCGAAGAGCTCGTATCCGACCGCCTGGCGAAAACGTTGGCCAAGGACGCCAAAGTTGAGACCATAGTGCTGAACCCGCTGGAAGGCTTAACGGAAGAGCAGACGAAATCCGGTGCCGATTACCTGTCTGTGATGGAGTCGAATTTGAATAATTTAATAAAAGCATTACAATAGAAGTAAGACCTGCGAAAAAAGGAGCTTGCAGCTATGGAACAAGTGAATGCAGGATGTCATCAGAGCATTGTCTCGATTGATGACGTCTTTTTTTTCTACGAAAATAAAAAAGTCATTGAACATCTCAATTTCAATGTGCTTGAGAGGGATTTTGTCGGCCTGATCGGATCGAACGGGGCGGGCAAAACAACGCTGCTGAAAATGATCGTCGGGCTTTTGAAGCCGACCCAAGGGGAAATCCGGCTGTTCGGACAGCCTATCTCCACGTTCCGCGATTGGGATAGAATCGGCTACGTGCCGCAAAAGAACGCGTTCAACCCGCTGTTTCCGGCGACGGTTCGCGAGGTTGTGCTGTCGGGACTGTACGGGAAAAAGAGCATGTTCCGCCGGCTGACGAAGGCCGACCAGCAAAAATGCGAGGACGCGCTGTACGTCATGCGCATCGAGGATTTGGCCGACCGCCGGATAGGCCAGCTGTCGGGCGGACAGCAGCAGCGCGTATTTTTGGCGCGGGCGCTAATTAACAACCCGGAGCTGCTCATATTGGACGAGCCAACGGTAGGGATCGACGCCGAGACGCAGGCCGGCTTTTTCCGGATGATCCGGCATATGCACCAGCATCACCACATTACATTTATAATGGTATCCCACGATATGGATATGGTACAATCATATATCGGGACGGAGCCGGTTCAGAAGAGCGGGACGCTCTCCTTTTACGTGAAGCATACGCATGAACCGGAAAATTGCAAGGAAACGAACTTAACCCATACGATGCAGCAGCTGCGGGAGCAGATAGAGGTACTATCCTAATTCAAAAAAACGCAGCGTATCATTCAGGAAATAGAATCGGGAAACAGGCTTGCAGGAAAGCTGCGGAGCTGAAGCTAGGAGAGAATCAGGTGGATATTTTTTCGGAGTATTTTTTTCAAAGAGCGCTGCTGGGAGGCTTGCTGATCGGTCTAGCCGCTCCCATGATGGGGGTATTTCTTGTGCTGCGCAGACTATCGATGATCGGCGATACATTAGCCCACGTGTCGATAGCCGGTATCGCCCTCGGATTTTTGATCAACGTATATCCTATAGGCGTCGGCCTTTTATTCGCGATATTGGCTTCGTTTGCGATAGAACGCCTGCGAAAAGCATATAAGACCTACGCCGAGCTGTCGATAGCCATCATTATGTCAGGCGGGGTAGCCTTGGCGACGCTGCTGTTTACGCTGGGCAAAGGCTTCAATATTAATGTGATGAGCTATTTTTTCGGAAGCATCTATACGCTTGATACAACGGACGTATGGGTCGTTCTGGGAGTCACGGTCCTTGTGGTCGGCGTCATTTTGTTTAATTACAAAGAGCTGTTTCTGATGTTTTTCGATGAGGATGCGGCCGGTGTGAGCGGGCTGCCGTTACGTTTCTACAATATCATGATTACAATGCTTACGGCGCTCGTCATCAGCGTGGCGATCAAAATCGTAGGGGCGCTGCTAGTATCCTCCCTGTTAACCATTCCGGTCGCTTGCAGTCTGCTAGTAGCCAAGAGCTTCCGGAACTCGTTGTTCTGGGCGGTATTGTTCTCCGAAATCGCGGTTCTGGGTGGACTGATCGCCGCTGGAGTATGGAGCTTGGCGCCGGGAGCTACGATTGTGCTGGTGCTGATCGGCTTGCTGATTATCAGCATGTTTGTTAAACGGGGATTCCGTTTGTAAGTGTAAGAGGATTTCGCAAGAAGGGGGCATCTCGTAGACATGGAAGTGAACTTATGGATAGCGCTATGGGCCGGGTTTGCATCGTTTATTTCACCTTGCTGCCTGCCGCTCTATCCCTCATATTTATCGTACATAACCGGGATATCCGTCAGTCAGTTGAAGGAAGGCGCCAATACCGGAGTGCGCGCCAAGACGGTATCTCACACGCTTTGTTTCATTATCGGCTTTTCGATTATTTTTTACAGCCTGGGCTGGGGCGCCGGACTCGTTTCGAATCTTTTCATTGATTATAAAGATTTGCTGCGTCAGATTGCCGCTATTCTCATTTTTGCCATGGGCCTGTTCTTACTGGGGATATTCCAGCCGCAATGGCTTTTGAAGGAACGCAAGGTGCAGTGGAAGTTTAAGCCTGCGGGCTATTTGGGCTCTATCCTGGTAGGAATGGGGTTTGCAGCAGGATGGAGTCCGTGTATCGGACCGATTCTATCGGCGATTCTCGCATTGGCTGCTACGAATCCGGATTCATGGTTCCCGCTGATCAGCATGTATTCGCTCGGCTTCGCGATTCCGTTTTTCGTTCTGGCGTTTTTCATCGGAACCACGAAGTGGATTTTGCGCTATTCCTCTAAAATTATGAAAATAGGCGGGGGCTTGATGATCGTCATGGCTATCCTGCTGTATACGGATCAAATGACCCGCATCACCATTTGGCTGAACTCGATTACCCCCGACTACTTGAAGTTTTAAGTGAAATAATCGATCGTAGCATTCGGGAAATTATCGAAAATTTGCTCGGTTATGAACTCGCGCAGCGCCGTTGCCTGTTCATCGGGATAGACGTACTTGCCTTGACCCCAGCGGCCCCATTTATACTTGCGCTTCGTTTCGTCGAGCTCAAGCTTCGTTTTGGGATAACGCTGCTGGATCACGTTCTTGGCGGTCTTCGTAAAACGGTGCTGAATCAATTCGAACGTTAAATCAGAGGTGGCTTCTTCGGGAAGCGCCTCTTTTAATTTTTCCAGCAGCACGCGGTATCCATCCTCCCAGCCTTCATGCCAGATGATGGGGGCGATGATGAAGCCTAACGGATAGCCGGCTTTCGCCACTTTGCCCGCGGCCGTGATTCGTTCGTAGAAGCTGGAGGTGGCAGGCTCGAAATTTTTGATGACATAATCGGCATTCACGCTAAAACGAAATCGGGTATGTTTATTATGTTTAGCGTCCAACAGTGGTTCCACATGGTGAAACTTCGTTACAAAACGCAACCGGCCGAACGGTTCCTTGCCCATAAATTCAATCAGCTCTTTGAGTGAGCCGCTTATATGCTCCAAGCCTACGGGATCGGAGGTACACGCCGCTTCGAACCGGGTAATTTCCGGCGCGCGTTCTTCGATGTATTGTTTGGCCGCTTGTAAAATATCGTCCGTATTCACATAGATGCGAATGTACGGCTTGGCGCCGAGCGTAGTCTGCAAATAGCAGTAGTGACAGTGCGCCATACAGCCTGTTGCGATAGGTATGGCATATTCGGCGGATGGCTTGGACGTATCGAACTTCAATGTTTTGCGGATACCTACGACCAGCGTTCGTTTGGCGATGCGGTACTTCTCCAGGTCGCTTTCCCCGGGCAGGTTGGTGATGCGGTTATGCGACGTCGTCATATGAATCGGAAGCCCTTGCTGCTTGGCCCATTCCAGAATTCGTTGGCCTTTCGGATAATTCAGAGCGTCCGGCTCGAAATAAACAAGCTCGGGAACGAACACATCCGTCTGGCGAACCGGCGGAGATAACATTTCAACCGACATGGTGTCTAGCACTCCTTCAGATGGATTAGCACATTTTGGTGACTTGACTTGCTTCCTGCAGGCGGCATGTGTTATAGTAAAAGGCGCTTATTATGACCATAGTTTGATCCTGTTCGCTTCAGCTCACTCATGGGAATTGCAATGAAGCTTGCAAGACGGGGCTTTTTTACGAGAAGCGATACATCAGCAGGACCACGCAACGGTTGACGATGTACGGGAGGAAGAGCAGATGGCTACACCGAGTATGGAGGATTATCTGGAAAGGATCTACAAGCTGATCGATGAAAAAGGATATGCCCGCGTATCCGACATCGCCGAAGGCTTGGAAGTGCATCCTTCTTCAGTCACCAAGATGATCCAGAAATTGGACAAAGATAACTATTTGGTGTATGAAAAGTACCGCGGTCTCGTACTGACATCCAAAGGGCAAAAGATGGGCAAGAGACTGGTCGACCGGCACCAGCTGTTGGAAGAATTTCTGACTATGATCGGCGTATCGGAGGATACGATTTATAAAGATGTGGAAGGAATCGAGCATCACTTGAGCTGGGATTCCATAACTTGTATTGAAACGCTGCTTGAGTATTTCCGCAGAGACCCGTCCCGCGGAGAAGAACTGATGAAGCTGAAAAAGGAAATGGACGAATCGTAACATCCCGCATCCGACTACTTGCTCGGGTGCTTTTTTGTTGAAATGCCGGGGCGGGCGGGGCCGTCACAAGACGGGAGCTTGTTCCTGGCTTCAGTTCGTAATTTTTTGCAACAAAAAGGGCATATATGGTATAGTTTGCGTATAAATGTTCGTTTCTTGAGGTGAATTTTTTGCTAAAAAAGCTGGTTCCGCAACTGCAAGTGAATACGATTTACGACATTGATCTGCATGCATTGTGGGAGCAGGGCAAGCGCGGGATTATTACGGATCTCGATAATACTCTGGTAGGGGCGAAGGCGCCTTTGGCCACTCCGGAGCTGATCGACTGGCTGAAGGTTGTAGGACAGCTCGGTTTTCAGGTTGTTATCGTATCCAACAATAACAAGCTGCGCGTAAGCAAATTTGCGGAGCCCTTATCGCTTCCTTTTATTTACCGGGCCAAAAAGCCGACAAGCGCGGCGTTCCACAAGGCGTTGAAGCTGATGAACCTGAAGCCGGAAGAGACGGTCGTCATAGGCGACCAGATGATGACTGATGTTCTCGGCGGCAACCGAATGGGATTGTACACGATATTGGTCCTTCCGATCGCCAGAGGCGACGAGGGGATTTTTACGAAGATCGTGAACCGGACGCTGGAAAAAGCCGCATTAACATGGATGAGAAAGTAGGTAATTGACAACATGACAGAAACGAATTTGGAGCACGCGGCCTGTGCCGGCTGCGGAGTGAAGCTGCAGACCGAATCGGCGGAGAAGCTCGGCTATGTTCCCGAGAAGGCTTTGGAACGGACGCCGGTCATTTGCCAGCGCTGCTTCCGGATTAAAAATTATAATGAAGTGTCCGGCGTCACACTGAATCAGGACGACTTCCTCAAGCTGCTCAGCCATGTCGGCAGCACGGATTCGCTCGTCGTCAATATCGTCGATATATTCGACTTTGAAGGTACATTAATCAGCGGCTTGTCCCGATTCGTCGGCAACAATCCGATCGTGCTGGCCGTCAACAAGATCGATCTGCTGCCTAAAGTAACCAACTACAATAAAATTGTGAACTGGGTGCAGCGGCAGGCCAAAGAATTCGGCTTGAAGGTCGTTGAGGTCGTATTGTGCTCCGCCAAGCAAAATATGGGATTCGAGCGGGTGCTTGAAGCGCTGGACAAGCATCGGAACGGACGCGACATCTATGTCGTCGGTGCGACCAATGTCGGCAAATCCACGCTGATCAACCGTCTCATTCGCGACTATAGCGATTTGGACGCCGAGCTGACAACTTCGCATTACCCGGGTACGACGCTTGATCTGGTCAAAATTCCGCTTGATGACGGAACGTTCATTATCGATACGCCGGGAATCGTCTACAGCCACCGGTTGACCGAACTGGTCAGCAAGCAGGACTTGGGCAAGCTCATGCCGGATAAACCGGTCAAGCCGCTTGTGTTTCAGCTGAACGAGCAGCAGACGCTGTTCTTCGGAAGCTTTGCCCGGTTTGATTTCGTTCAGGGCGAACGGCAGTCGTTTACGTTCTACGTATCGAACGCCTTGCAGCCGCACCGGACGAAGCTGGAGCGTGCGGACGAGCTGTACGAAGAGCATAAAGGAGAGCTGCTTGCTCCGCCTACCCGCGAAGCGCTGGAGCTCTTGCCTAAGCTGGTCAAGAATCCGGTCAGAATACCGAAAGGGAAGCTGTACGACGTCTCGATCTCGGGACTCGGCTGGGTAAAGGTCAACAGCAGCGCCGGGGCCGATCTGGTCATTCACGCTCCGAAAGGCGTTAAAGTTGCAGTAAGAGAAGCGATTATATAAATATTTAGTCGAGCAACAGCAAGTATGGGAGCGGGGGTCAGAAGTATCATGGGGAATAAGTTGGACAGTCATACGATAATGTACGGAGTGTTCGGTGATCCGATCCGGCATTCCAAATCGCCGATTATGCTCAACCGCGCTTTTGAGGAGACGGGAATTAACGCTGCCTATGCGGCGTTTCATATTTTACCGGACCAATTGAAGGATGCCGTTGCGGGAATTCGCGCGCTGCAGTTCCGCGGCGTTAACGTGACGATCCCTCATAAAGTCGAGGTTATGGACTATATGGACGAAATCGACGAGAGCGCCCGAGTGATCGGAGCCGTCAATACGATCGTGAACGATAACGGTCGGTTGACCGGCTATAATACCGATGGAATCGGGTATGTACGTTCCTTGAAAGAGGAGACCGGGATTGATCTGAAAGGGAAAAAGGTGCTCATGCTCGGAGCCGGCGGAGCGGCACGCGGTGTCGGTTATGCGTTGGCCAAGGAAGGCGCCTCACACATCTACATTTCCAACCGGACGGTGGAAAAAGCGGACGAGCTGGCTGAAACGCTCTCCGGCTTCACTAGCACTAGCGGCATGGGGAGCGACCGTGTGGCGGACGTCGTCGATGAGGTCAGCTTAATCGTCAATATTACGCCGGCAGGCATGCATCCGAATGTCGATACAGTCCCCATGGACACGTCGCTGATCAAGGATCATCTGGTTGTTAGCGATACAGTCTACAATCCGCTGGTTACGAAGTTTCTTCGCGAAGCGAAAGAACGCGGCGCCGTCATTCATCCCGGGCTTGGCATGTTCATCTACCAGGGGGCATACGCCTTTGAATATTGGACTGGGGTCCCTGCTCCTATTGCGGCTATGCGTCAAGTCGTGGAGCAATCGTTTACGAAATAACAACGTGTTGCAGGCAAATGCAAGCTGAAATCAAGTCAACGCGTATCACATCAGAATAGAGGCAAATCATATGTTAACAGGCAAACAGAAGCGTTATTTGCGCTCGCAGGCGCATCATTTGAACCCGATTTTTCAAGTCGGCAAAGGCGGTGTCAACGATCATTTGATCCGTCACATTGAGGAAGCTTTGGAAGTGCGGGAATTGATCAAAATCACCGTACTGAACAACTGCATGGAGGACCGCAGCGAGGTTGCCGAGCAGCTGGCTGAAGGAGCCGGAGCGGAGCTTGTTCAAGTCATCGGCAAAATTATTATTCTGTACAAAGAATCGCGCGAACATAAAACTATCGAGCTGCCGGTGTAACCGATGCCGGCGAATGCCGGAGAAGACCGTAGAAAACCGTGGGCAGCGGAAGCAAAATGAGGTGTATGCATGAAGATTGGCATCATGGGGGGAACGTTCGATCCGATCCATATCGGCCACCTGATTGCAGCGCAATGTGCTTGCGAGCAGGCGGGACTGGACGAGGTCTGGTTCATGCCGACGAATGTTCCGCCTCATAAACGGCAAGCTCCCGGAGCGACGCCCGAGCAGCGATGGGAGATGGTGTGCCGCGCTGTCGACGGGCATCCTTATTTCCGGCCAACGGATCTGGAATTGAAAAAAGGCGGCGTATCTTACAGTATCGATACGGTCAAGCTGCTTCGGCAGGAGCATCCCGGCCATCATTTTGCATATATTATCGGAGCGGACATGGTGCAGTATTTGCCGAAATGGTACAAGGCGGAGGAGCTGGTCCAGCTGGTCTCGTTCATCGGCCTGCAGAGGCCGGGATACGTGCTGGAGGAGGACCTGCTTCCCCAGGCCATTCGCCAGGCCGTAACGATGGCTGCGATGCCTTTAATCGAGCTGTCCTCCACAACGATTAGGGAGAGAAGAAGCCGGAACCAATCCATCCGATACATGGTTCCCGACCGTGTATATGAGTATATCGAGGTGAACGGAATTTATGGATCGTAAGCAGCTGATGGAAGCGGTAAAAGCGCAAATGCCCGCCAAACGGTGGGAGCATACGCTAGGGGTCATGGAAACGGCAGTCCTGCTGGCCAGGCAATACGGATGTGACCAGGAAAAGGCTTATTTGGCCGCTATCGCTCACGACGTATGCAAATATTGGCCTGTCAAGGAACAGGAAAGTATAATCCGGGACAACCATTTGTCTGACGATTTGCTCGATTATGATAAGGAGCTGTGGCATGCTCCGGCGGGAGCTTTTGTTGCGGAGCGGGATTACGGTATAACGGACGAAGATGTATTGAATGCGATTCGTTTCCATACATCGGGCCGGGTCGGGATGTCGTTGCTGGAGAAGGTCGTCTGTCTCGCCGATTATATCGAGCCTGGACGCGATTTTCCGGGCGTGAATAATATCCGTGAAATCGCTGAACATAGTGTAGAGAAGGCGTTGGTCGCCGGATTCGATGGCACGATACGGTTTTTGCTGGAAAAAGGCAAGAAAATCTATCCGCTTACGGTTTTGACGCGAAACGCGCTTCTTGAAGAAATCAAGCGGCTGGAAGAGCAGCAATCATTATAATCATTAAGTGAAGACATAAGTCATTGGCATAATGAATAGAACAACCATAAAGGAACTACCATTTAAGAGGAGGAACATGAATGAGTATAACCCCGGATAAATTGATGGCCCTTGCTGTAGATGCGGCAGACGACAAAAAAGCGATGAATGTGGTCACGTTGGACCTGCAAGGTATTTCCCTCATTGCCGATTACTTCGTAATCTGTCACGGGAATTCCGAAACGCAAGTGCAGGCGATTGCCACTGAAATCAAGAAAAAGGCCGAAGAGAAGGGCGCACGAGTTCGCGGATTGGAAGGAATGGATACGGCACGCTGGGTGCTGGTCGATCTGGGCGATGTTATCGTTCATGTGTTCCATCGCGATGACCGGGAATATTACAATATCGAGCGTCTGTGGTCTGACGCGAAAGTGGTTGAGCGGGTATGAGATTGGAAGCAGGCAATTGGGTCAAGCTGGAGGTGGCGAGAGAAGTCTCGCCCCACGGCTATTTTTTGACCGACGATAATCAGGATGTGCTGCTGCATTATAGCGAAGTGGAAGGCGATATCACGGTAGGCAGCATGGTCGATGTGTTTCTGTTCTATGATTCGGAGGACCGGCTGGCTGCGACGATGCGAAAGCCGTTGATTCAATTAGGCGAAGTGGCGCTGCTGGAAGTCGTCGATATTCATCGCCGCTTCGGCTGTTTTCTTGAAATGGGCCTTGGCCGCCATTTGCTGCTGCCTTTCCGTGAGCTTCCGGAGCTTCCGGAGCTACGTCCGCAAGTGGGGGACAAGGTGTTCGTTATGCTAGCCCACGACCGTCAGGGGCGTCTTGTAGCCAAACTGGCAGGAGAAAAGGATTTGCTGCCGCTGTGCTTTCATGCGCCGACCACGTGGCGTAACACTTGGGTTCAAGGCAGAGTATATAAGACGCTGCAGATGGGGACGTTCGTCATATGCGAAGGCGGAGTTCTCGGTTTCGGAGCCATCGGGATGATCCACGCTTCGGAACGGACAAGACTGTTACGACTTGGCGAGCAGGTGGAAGTACGGGTCAGCTACATACGTGACGACGGCAAAGTGAACTGTACGATGAGGGCGGTCAAGGAAGTCGGCCGCGACGAGGATGCGGAGAAGCTGCTCCAGTTTTTGCAGGAGCGCCCGAACGGCTCTATGCCTTATTCGGACGAGACGCCGGCGGATGTGATCATGCAGCGCTTCAAAATCAGCAAATCCGCTTTTAAACGAGCGGTCGGAAAGCTGATGAAGGAAGGGCTCGTATACCAGGAAGGCAGCTGGACTCACCTGAAGAAGGATTCTGCTGCGGAATCGGAAATGAATCCAAAGAATTAAATAAGCGTATGCGTACCGGCTTTGCCTTGAAGGCTGCCTGCAACGATCTTGACAGGGGTTGCGGGAGGACAAGGCTGCCGGTTTTTGCATGCCTGCCGGAAAGGAGCGGAAGAAACGTGGCCTACGAATTGTTCGCCTATCATTATGACCGCCTTATGGAAGATATGCCTTATGCGGAATGGCTTGATTTCTTGAACCAGTGCTGGGTGAAATACGGTCAGCCGCAAACCGTCGCCGATCTTGGCTGCGGTACCGGCAATATTGCTCTGCCATTGTCTCAACAAGGCTATGAAGTGTTCGGCATCGACTTGTCCGAGGATATGCTGGCGGTAGCCCAGCAAAAAGCTTACGAAGCGCAGCGGGAGCAGCCGTTTCAAGGCCGCGGCGAAGTGACCTGGCTTCAGCAGGATATGCGGGACTGGAGCTTGATGCAGCCTGTAGATGCCGTCATTTCCCTATGCGACTGCATGAACTACTTATTGGAAGAAGAAGATGTGGCGCAAGCGATTCGCCAGGCTTATGCGGGGCTGAAGGAAGGCGGCCTTTTCGTGTTTGACGTACATACCCGCCATCAGCTGGAATCGTATGCGGAAGAACAGCCGTTCTTCCTGAATGAAGACGACATCGCCTACATATGGACAAGCGATTACGATTCGGAACGATGCGAGATTGAGCACGCGCTTACGATCTTTGTTAAAGACGAAGCGTCCTCCCATGGTGCGGACGAATGCTTCCGTAGAGTCGAGGAGCTGCATTCGCAGCGGGCTTACCCGTTGGAATGGCTGAAGCAGGAGCTGCAGGAAGCCGGCTTTCGAGAAGTGGATGTGTACGCCGATTTTATGTGGAAGTCGGTTGCGGAAGAGACGGAACGCGCTTTTTTCGTCGCGCGCAAATAGGTTAGCTTGCCCATGGACGCATAGAGCATGGCTATCCTTTCATGATTATGTTCACGATTCCTAGAATGATCCCCCATAGTGGAAGAGACAAAGCAATGCCGTTGATAATCCCGGACATGTAAGGACCTCCTTACTTGTTAAGTGCTAAACTAGCACTAGCATTGCCATTTTACCGGTGAAGTAATCAAATCAGGCGTCTTCATGTACAATAGATTCGAGTGGGCTTGACATTGCTGCCGTATTTTACATATAATCGCTTTATATGTAGTTACCGGCTGAGATAAGAAGTAGTAACTCTGCATCATGTTATTCAGAGAGTCAGCGGTTGGTGTGAGCTGGCACTTGGTGAGAGTGAACTCGTCTTGGAGCTAGAGGGTGAAGTTCAAGCATGCATTAGATCGTGTGATCTTCTGCATAAACTTGAATCTAGCCTGATCGTCGCCCTCGCGTTAAGGGGAAGAGTGAACAGGGGCAAAGCATGCCTTCTGTTAACTAGGGTGGTACCACGGGAAGCTCGCCTCTCGTCCCTAGCGTTGCGCTAGCGATGAGGGGCTTTTCTATTTTGCAGCTGAACTTTTTTGAATTTTGGAGGAGGCACATTCGTATGACACAAGAAGCTAAAGAGCAGCAGGGCTATAACCCCCTGGTCATCGAACCGAAATGGCAATCACATTGGGAAAACAATAAAACGTTCAAAGTGCTGGACGATGAGAGTAAACCGAAATTTTACGCTCTGGACATGTTTCCTTATCCGTCCGGTGCCGGTCTGCACGTAGGACACCCGGAAGGCTACACGGCTACGGATATCGTATCCCGCTACAAGCGGATGCGCGGTTATAACGTTCTTCATCCGATGGGATGGGACGCATTCGGACTTCCAGCGGAGCAGCATGCACTCGATACCGGGCAGCATCCGCGCGATATTACGATCAAGAACATCAACAATTTCCGCCGGCAAATCAAGTCGCTCGGCTTCTCCTATGATTGGGACCGCGAGATCAGCACGACCGATCCGGAGTATTACAAATGGACGCAATGGATCTTCATTCAGCTGTACAACAAAGGTCTCGCTTACGTCGACGAAGTGCCGGTAAACTGGTGTCCTGCACTGGGAACGGTTCTGGCCAACGAGGAAGTCATTGACGGCTTGAGCGAACGCGGCGGCCATCCGGTTATCCGTAAGCCGATGCGTCAATGGGTATTGAAAATTACCGAGTATGCGGAGCGCTTGCTGGAAGATTTGGAGGAGCTTGACTGGTCCGAATCGATCAAGGATATGCAGCGCAACTGGATCGGCAAATCGAAGGGCGCCGAGGTCGTCTTCCAAATCGAAGGCCACGCGGATCAAAGCTTGAAAGTATTTACTACCCGTCCGGACACCTTGTTCGGCGCTACGTACTGCGTAATGGCTCCGGAGCATGAGATGGTGGAGCAAATTATGTCGGCCGATCAGGCAGCCGCTGTGAAGGAATATCAGGACAAAGCGGCGCGCAAAAGCGACCTGGAGCGTACCGACCTGGCGAAAGACAAATCCGGCGTATTCACGGGCGCTTATGCGATCAATCCGGTAAACGGAGGCAAAGTGCCGATCTGGATTGCCGACTATGTGCTTGCAGGCTACGGAACAGGCGCCATCATGGCGGTTCCAGGACACGATCAGCGTGACTGGGAGTTTGCGAAGCAGTTCGATCTGCCGATTGTTGAAGTAGTCAAGGGTGGAGACGTAACGAAGGAGGCGTACGCCGGAGACGGCGAGCACGTGAATTCCGGGCTGTTGAACGGTTTGAACAACGAGCAGGGGATCGCCTCCATGACCGAGTGGCTGGAAGCTAACGGCAAAGGTCAAGGCAAAGTAACGTACCGTTTGCGCGACTGGTTGTTTAGCCGTCAACGCTATTGGGGCGAGCCGATTCCGATTCTTCACTTGGAAAACGGCACGATGAAAACCGTTCCTGAGGATCAGCTTCCATTGCTGCTGCCGGATGTCGAGCAGATTGCGCCTTCGGGTACAGGCGAATCGCCGCTTGCCAATGTGACGGAATGGGTAGAAACGGTCGATCCGGAAACCGGCATGAAAGCGCGCCGCGAGACGAATACGATGCCGCAATGGGCGGGAAGCTGCTGGTACTATTTGCGCTTCATCGATCCGAAGAACGACAAGGAGCTGTGCTCCAAGGACTTGCAGCAAAAATGGCTGCCGGTTGATCTGTACATCGGCGGAGCCGAGCATGCGGTGCTTCACTTGCTGTACGCTCGCTTCTGGCATAAGGTGCTGTACGATCTGGGCGTCGTCTCCACGAAGGAGCCGTTCTACAAGCTGGTTAACCAGGGGATGATCCTGGGTGAAAATAACGAAAAAATGAGTAAATCCCGCGGCAACGTAATCAACCCGGATTTTATTGTGAACGAGTTCGGTGCGGATACGCTCCGCATGTATGAAATGTTCATGGGGCCTCTTGAGGCTACCAAGCCTTGGAATGTCAACGGCGTAGAGGGTACGTACCGCTTCTTGAACCGGATTTGGCGTTTGTTCGTCGGGGACAACGGTGAGCTTCAGCCGAAAATCAGCGCGGACGAAACGTTGGGCAGCGATACGTTCAAACGTACGTGGCACCGCAGCATCAAGAAAATTACGGAGGATCTCGAGGCGCTGCGCTTTAATACGGCGATCAGCCAGCTGATGATTTTCGTAAACGAGGCTTACAAAACCGATCGTCTGCCTAAGGCAGCGATGGAGCATTTCGTACAAATGCTATCTCCTATCGCACCGCATTTGGCTGAAGAGCTGTGGGAGAAGCTGGGGCATACAGAATCCGTTTCTTATGTAGAGTGGCCTACGTATGACGAAGCATGGACAGTAGATAACGAAGTGGAAATCGTCGTTCAAGTGAACGGCAAAATCGTCGAGCGTACGATGGTATCCAAAGACGCAAGCGAAGCGGATATGCAGGAGCTTGCTATGGGGATGAGCAAAGTACAGGAAGCGATGAACGGGAAGTCTGTGCGCAAGGTGATTGCAGTTAAAGGCAAGCTGGTCAACATTGTCGTTGGCTAGATCATTTTGTAAATAAAAATAACCGCTCTGCCGAAGCAGCAGCGGTTCATATGGAAAAGCGTGAAAGCATCGCGTTTTTAACTGTCCTTATTTGTTGAAAACAGGGCTCCCACCTTTTCCAAATCTTCTTCATATTTCGAATGAGTTGTGCGGACCAGGTTGTTAAACAATCCGTGCAGCTCATTTTGCATTATACGGAGTCCTTCGGCCGTAATACCGCCGGGAACGGACACTCTCTTTTGCAGTGTCGCAGGGGAGAAGCCTCCCGTCGTCAGAAGCTTTCCGGTGCCGAGCAGCATTTCACAGGCAAGCTGAGTGGCTTCGGCTTCGGCAATTCCGGTTTCCTCTACAGCGGCTTGAACGAATTTTTCGAGAAAGAAGGCGATGAAAGCGGGACCGCAGCTCGATAAATCCGATGAAATGCGAGTGAATTGCTCTGAAACGCGAATCGGAGCGCTGATATGAGACATTAAATTGTCGAGCAGTTCTTTATCCTCAGCTTCCAGCCGGTCGCCATAAATGCATAAAGTCGCTCCGCTAAATACATAATTGGTGATGCTCGGAATAATCTTGGCGATTTTGGACGGGAGCTGCTCTTCCAACAGCTGAATCAGCACGGGACTAGTGATGGAGACGATAATTTGCTCGGGCTCAGTGGTGCTGCGGATTTCATCGATGACCGTTTTATAGTCGCCAGGCTTTATACATAGAAAAATAAGCCTGCAATGGCGGACCACTTCTATATTGGAAAGGGCTACCTGTAGCCCCGGATAAACGGCTGCCAGACGCTCCACTTTGTCAATGGTTCGATTGGTTGCAACGATTTGTTCCGGATTCAGAGCCCCGGACTGAATGAATGCCTCGATGAGAATACTGCCCATGCTGCCTGTGCCTATGAATCCTACTTTCATGACCATCCCCCCTGATAAAGTGCAGCCTTCTTAATCATTATGCAGTGACGTATTCGAATATGTTCGTTTTTTGCCCGAAATGAACAAAGGAGGGAAAGTGACGTTTGGACTTCTTATTTAAGGATAAAACGAAATCCGGTACCGTACTTTTGGTGATTTTGCTAACGATCGGTCTGGGAGGTTGGTTCGGGTACACAGGGTGGAAGGAAGCGGCCAGCGAATCGTCCCAATGGCGGATTGCCAATGAGGAAATGCAGGAGCTTCTTGCGCGGCAGCCTGAAGCTAAGACGAATCCGGAGCAGTCGGTTCCTACCGGAACGAAAGAGAAGGCAGAGGGAGCTTCGGATGAACCCAAAAACGCGGCTAACCCGGCCTCAAGCGCTACAGCTTCAAAGACTGCCGATAGTTCAGGGGATTCCAAGCAAGCGGGAGAGAAGGGAACGGCTGCTTCCATACCATCCACCACGTTAACCGGCAAGAAAATGAATTTAAACACGGCTACCCTGCAGCAGCTGGATGAGATCCCCGGTATCGGTGAAAGCAAGGCGAAAGCGATCGTCGCACATCGGGAGAAGCTGGGAGGTAAATTTCAATCCGTGGAGCAGCTAATGGATGTGAAGGGCATTGGGGAGAAGCTGCTGGAGAAAATGCGTCCGTATCTTACCCTAGAGCCTTAATCTACTGAAACAACTTTCGTTTTTTGACAATATATGAGAGAATGATTGAGAGGAGAGTTTTCTTACATTGGGGAGGTATTTTGAAGATGAGCGAGGATAGAAAGTTAGGCTTGGAAACATTGGCAGTACATGCAGGTCAGGAGATCGATCCGGCAACGATGTCGCGCGCAGTTCCATTGTATCAAACGACATCCTACGGATTCCGCGATACGGAACATGCGGCTAATTTGTTTGCACTTAAAGAATTCGGCAACATCTATACTCGTCTTATGAATCCGACAACAGACGTATTTGAGAAAAGAGTCGCTGCTCTCGAGGGAGCGCCTGCCGCTTTGGCTACGGCTTCCGGACAAGCAGCCATTACTTATTCGATCTTGAATATTGCCGGCTCCGGCGATGAGATCGTATCGGCAGCGAGCCTCTATGGCGGTACATATAACTTGTTCTCCACCACTTTGGCCAAGCTTGGCATCAAGGTACATTTCGTGGATCCGTCCGATCCGGAAAATTTCCGTGCGGCGATCACACCGAAGACGAAGGCTCTGTATGCCGAAACGGTCGGCAATCCGAAGGGCGACATCCTGGATATCGCTGCGGTAGCGGCCATCGCTCACGAGAACGGCATTCCGCTGATCGTGGACAATACGTTCCCGAGCCCTTACTTGTGCCGTCCGATTGAACACGGTGCGGATATTGTCGTTCATTCCGCAACCAAATTTATCGGCGGACACGGCACGTCCATTGGCGGTATTATCGTCGACGGCGGACGTTTCGACTGGAAAGCTAGCGGCAAGTTCCCAGGCTTGACGGAACCGGACCCAAGCTACCATGGCGTAGTCTATACAGATGCGGTAGGACCGATCGCTTTTATAATTAAAGCACGCGTTCAGCTTTTGCGGGATATGGGCGCCGCGATATCGCCGTTCAACTCGTTCCAGCTGCTGCAAGGATTGGAAACACTGCACTTGCGCATGGAGCGCCACAGCTCCAACGCACAGAAGGTCGCCGAGTTCCTGGAGCAGCACGACGCGGTAGAGTGGGTTAGCTACGCGGGTCTGCCAAGCCATCCTTCGTACGAGCTGGCGCAAAAATATATGCCGGACGGCCAAGGCGCGATCATGACCTTTGGCATCAAGGGCGGCATCGAAGCGGGCCGGAAGGTGATCAATAACGTGAAGCTGTTCTCGCATCTCGCGAACGTCGGCGATTCCAAGTCGCTGATCATCCATCCTGCGAGCACGACGCATCAGCAATTGTCCGAGCAGGAGCAGGCGGCGGCAGGCGTAACGCCGGGAATGATTCGCCTGTCTATCGGAACGGAATCGATCAATGACATTATTTATGATCTGGATCAAGCCATTCGTGCTAGCCAGAACTAAACAACGGAGAATAAAACGATGACGACACGGAAAAATTGGGATACTTACTTCTTGGATATGGCGTATATGGCATCGACTCGGTCCCAATGCAGCCGCAGGCATGTCGGCGCCGTACTGGTACAAGGAAAGAAGCTTTTGGGAGCCGCCTATAACGGTGCGCCAATGGGAGTGCAGGACTGCTCGGAGGCCGGATGCATGCTGGTCGAAGAATATGAGCTGGTCGAGCAAGCCGGCACGGAGCAGGTTGTTAAGAAGCAGCGCTGCATCCGAACGATCCATGCGGAGCAAAATTTGCTGCTGTTTACGGACCCGAAGGACAGGGAAGGCTCGGTAGTGTATGTAACCGATCAGCCTTGCTGGACATGCGCCAATATGCTTGCCAATAGCGGAATTATCGAGATCGTATATCATCGCCCGTATCCTAAGGACAGCGATAAAGTGAAGTCGCTGATGGATGCGAAAGGCATTACGATCCGGTGTTTGGAGGCATACGAGCCGCCTGTAGGTACGGTATCGGAAGTACAGCACTAATCATAGGTTATGAGGAAGAACCTCTTTCGCACAGATGCGACGGGGTTCTTTTTCTTTTTTCCGATTTAGGGAGGGGGGAGTTAGCGCGTGATGCAGAGGCCGATTATCGGGGTTACCCTGCTCTGGACGTTCGGATATATTATTGCATATGGTGTTGAGCTGCCGTTCGTTTCTTTATATACAAGCCTGGTTGCAGCGATGGTTGGAGTCGTTGTATGGATGTTGAACTTGAGAGGAAGAACGGCGATTTGCGCATTATTGCTGATTATTATTGCAGCTGGTTATTTTGAAGACTATGACAAACGTAATGTAACCAATTTGTCCCCGGAATCACTTGCCGACAGCGATTCTAACGCCAATGGAGTATACAATGGGATCATTGTCAGCCAAGTGGAAGTCGATGGAGATAAGGCTTCTTTTACCATGCGTACGGATGGGGAGCTGTCCGAGCTGGTGGCTGTAAGTGTGAGGCTGCTGTCCAAGCAGGAGCAGCAAGTAGCTGCCGGCTGGCAAAGGGGAGATAAGATCGGTGTCCAGGGAGCGCTTCAAGCCCCGGGGGAAGCACGGAATTTCGGCGGGTTCGATTACCGCAGCTATTTGAGATGGAAGCATATTCACTGGCAGCTGAATGCAAAGGGCGCTTCCCAGATCCATGCTGCACCGCCCGATATATGGACTTGGAGAATGATTCTTCGCTGGAACGACCAGTTTCGCTCCATGCTCGGAGCGGGGGTGGAACGGTTATTTCCGCCCGAACAGTCGGGCTTTATGAAGGGAATGCTGATCGGGCTGACGGATGACATCGAACCGGAGCAATTTCAGCAATTTTCAAAGCTGGGGCTCACCCATATTATCGCGATTTCAGGGTTGAACGTAGCGATATTTCTTGGCTGCGTGCTGTGGATTATGCGCAAGCTGGGCTTTACGAAAGAAACGTATTTATTGACCTCAATGGCGCTGATGCCATTGTATATCATGGTTACCGGTGCTTCGCCTTCGATTATCCGGGCGGGATTGATGGCTATGATTGCGCTGTATGCCGCTTATCGCCATACGTTGAAGGACGGGCTGCATACGGTGCTGATCGTTGGATTGCTGATGCTGGTATGGGAGCCGTATTATTTGCTGGATGTCAGCTTCCAGCTTTCTTTCCTTGTAACGATCGGCCTTATTCTCGGCGTACCGGTAGCCAACAAGCTGATGCCTATACGTTCGTCCTCTTGGAGGGACGCTATCTCTATAACAGTCGTCGCCCAATGCATTTCCTTTCCGGTGTCAGTCTACTATTTCAATCAGTTTTCTTTGTTATCGCTGGCGGCTAATTTTGCCCTCGTTCCGGTGTTCAGTATGTTCACGATGCCGGCGGGAACTGCATCGCTGCTGATCAGCTTCCTGTACCAGCCTGCAGGTCAAGTGTTGGCATGGATCGTTGCGAAGCTTAACGAGTGGATTTTCAAGCTGGTAGCAATTAGCAGTAAATGGCACTTGTTTCAGACGATATGGCCAACGCCGGGGATCGCATGGATTATTGCGTATTACGCTGCTTGGGCGCTGCTGCTTTATTTTGCTTTGATGAACCGGGCTGCAGGTGATACGTCCGTTAGTCCCGTGGAACCGATGCTTTCGTATAAGCCTGGGAAAAAGAGATCTAGCCTCGGCATCTATGCTCGAATCCGAAACGGGGTGTCCATCGTTCGCCTTCCCGCAGCGGCAGTTATGCTGTTGGTGCTGATGATTTACGCGTATGAGCCGGACCGGTGGAGCCGAGAGGGACAGGTGCATATTATCGATGTAGGCCAAGGAGACAGCATTTTCATTCGTTCTCCACAAAGCCGAAGCGTCATTCTCATCGACGGAGGAGGAACCGTCACCTTTCGTAAGCCGGGAGATGAGTGGAAGCAGCGTTCCGATCCGTATGAGGTGGGACGTAAGCTGCTCGTTCCGCTGCTCAAGAAGAGAGGGATTCAGACTATCGATTATTTAATTGTGTCGCATGAGGACGCCGACCACATTGGAGGGCTGCAGGCGGTTCTTGAGCAAATCCCGGTCAGGCAGCTGTTGTTCAATGGAACGCTTAAGCCTTCGCCGGGAGTAGAGAAGCTGTTCCAGACGGCGTTGGATTACAACGTGAAGCTTGTAAAAGCTTATGCCGGCGATATTCTTCAGGTGGATGCGGATACGCGTCTCCGGTTTCTGTACCCTGTCTCGCTGGACAAGGCGGAAGCGGTAAGGATGGAGTCGGAACAAAATGCCGAATCCGTCGTGTTTGTAATGGAGATGCAAGGAACGAAATGGCTGTTTACGGGAGACATGGAGCAAAGCTCGGAAACCGCTGTGCTTCGGATGATGGAAAACGACAAGAGTGCATCAGCCAGCTTGGATACGAATGCTTCTTCGCTGCCTGCAAGCCGTCAGCAACTTTTGCCGACGGGCCCTGTCGACGTGCTTAAGGTTGCACATCACGGTAGCAAAACTTCGACTACGGAAGCTTGGCTCAAAGCATGGAATCCTAAGTTTGCCGTGATTTCAGCTGGTGTGAACAATATATACCGTCATCCTCACCCTACGATTGTTGCACGGCTGGAGGAGCGGGGGATCGGGGTACTGAGAACGGATGCCCATGGTGAAGTGCAAATGAGCATCCGTGACGGAGCCATTCATGTAAGAACAAAGCTTGGCGAGCGGTCTTAGATAGATCAAGACTGAACTAGTAAAACGAAACCCGGCTTATCTTGAAAATAAGTCGGGCCAGGTTTTCTAAGTGTAAGAAAGAATTGAATTTAATAGCTCCAAAAGTTGATCCGGTTACCGTAGGGATCATAGAAGTGCATGGACTTGAAGCCGGTGCCCACAATATCGGAAACGGAGACGCCTTGCTCCTTCCATCTCCGATGCTCTTCTTCCATATCCCTTAATCGGAAGTAAGGGTTGGCGGTCCCATCCGCAATTCCTTGAAATACCTCGCGAGGCTGCTGCTCCAAGAGCAAATTTTCATCTAGGATGATGTATCCTTGAGCATGAGCGTCATGCACGATAGGTAAGCCCAATATTTCGTGATACCAGGCTGCCGCCCTGTCCAAATCCGGAACCGCAACGCGCCAGTGAGAGTAGTCGGTCACCCGCTTATCGGCATGCATCGCGGGCTGATTCGAGCTTATCAGCGTATGCCTCGTGCCGTCAAATGCGAACACGTCCAGACTTTCCTGTCCTGTAATATCTATATAGGGGCCGGTGGTCCGAATGTTGTGTTCACTGAAATACCGGGCGGCCTCCGATATATCCGGACAACAGAACGTATAACGTACGCGAGCTTCCTTGGCGCCCCAATCGGAACGGAAATGGACGAGGGGACTTGGCGAAACAAAGGATTTCAAATGAATAAGTCCGCGTTCCGCAAAAGCTAGCGAGCTCATTTTCTCGACTTCGGATTGGGGATCCTGCTTCCCTGACCAGGTCTTCTTGTTCCAGCCTAATCCTAAATGCCTCGTGTACCAGTCGATAGCTACTTCATGCTGCTCATAAGGCACATAAATAAATCCTCCGTCCCAGCTTAAACGCGGCGGTCCTGTAATGGAGCTTCCCACGTCGGTTGTCTCGCCCGTAACACGGAAAGATTGTACTGTCACATGAGAGCGATGTGCGGCTCCGATGCCAATCTGTCCTGCGAGAGCTGTGAAGTCGCCCGTCGTGCGGAATCGTTCCTCGCCGTTGATTTCCAGGCTGGCATAGTCCTTCCTGATCCGCCATGTCATGATTACCCACTCATTGACGGGGATGCGTCCTTTTCCTTGAATGCCAATGCCCTTACCGGTTGCGGGATCGTGCCAGCGGAGCTCGTCCAGATTGTTTTCCCAGTTCATGATCACTTGACCTTGATGGAATATCAGACGAATATTCGTCGAGTCGGTCTTGGCTACCGCTTCAATCGTCAGAGGCACCTTGTACTTGTTTGGCGTGACCGCATATCCTCCGTCGTTTTTGCAATAGAGGGTCAAGCCTTCGTTCGTCTGATCCGCGCTGCATGCGACAGCGGTAAGCTCGTTTACAAGCTGCATGGCAGTGGTCAAATGATCATCTCCATTCCATTTATTAACAGTACAAAAAATATAATACCAAACATACGTTCTGTTGTAAACGCTGTTTTGCAGCTGTATTCCTGCTAAAATGCGGAGATTGGATACGCTAGTGCAAACGATCAAGCTCTTAGATCATATTGTGGTGAACATCCGATCTTTCATCAGCGGCTCTAACGGTCAGGCGAGTTTAAAAAAAGAGGGCGTTAGCCCCCTTGCTTACCATGGATTTTCTGCCACTTTTTATATTTATCTTTATCGTCTCCCTGATCGTCATCCTCTTCTTTTTCTTGTTTTTCCTCATGGAATGCTACGGTCGCGTGACCCGTAATTTGGTCGAACGGAGTATAGTCGCTGTTGGGAATCCCTTTTCCTGAGATGATTTTGGCGCTTATGATCCCGAGCAGAACGAGAATAGGTACGATGAGTGACAAAGTGACATACAATCCGAAGTCTTCCAAGCTGCTTCCATCCTTTCATCTCAAAGTATGACATTGATATCCCCAAAAACCGACGGTTTGAAAGTTATACGAATGCTGTACGAAATTGTTTCGTTCCATGGGTCTTAATAACGAACCCAATTTTTGTATAGATCCTATTGCACTGTAATCATCTCTTGAATATTAGCTCGCATTCCCGTATAGTGTTAGATTGTGTGAGTCTTATGAGGCTTATGATAAGACTTCACGGGTGGGTGAGGGACTAATGAAAAAGAAGGAAAAGACATGACATCAAAGAACCGTTGGAAAGCCATTTGGTTCGTCTTGTTGGGCGCCGCCTCTTATGGCGTGTTGTCTACTTTTGTGAAGCTCGGTTACCAGCAGGGTTTTTCCGCTGCGGAAATAACCGGAAGCCAAGTATTTTTCGGATTCGTCGTTTTATGGCTTCTTAGCTTGCCACAACTTCGTCAAATGAGAGGAATTTCGGGAAGCATCATTCTGAAGCTGCTTGTAGGCGGTATGTTTACCGGCTTGACCGGCTATTTTTATTATCAATCGCTGCAATCATTGGATGCATCGTTCGCCGTATTGTTATTGTTCCAGTTCACCTGGATGGGGATGCTGCTCGACTGGATTACGGAGAGAAAAGCTCCGACGCTGTTTCAATGGATCGCGATGGTGTTGACTCTGGGCGGGACGGTTTTCGCATCCGGGGTACTGTCCGGCACACTGGACCGTCCGAGCGCAAGCGGGATTGGACTCGGCTTGCTGGCCGCCTGCTGCTATACGGTATTTATTTACTTCAGCGGCAGGGTAGCTGCTCATTTGCCTGCGCTGTTCCGGAGTACATGGATGATTACCGGCGCGGCAATTCTTGTTCTTACGCTGATGCCGCCGCAATTTCTATGGAACGGCTCGCTGGGACAAGGGCTTTGGATGTGGGGGCTGCTGCTTAGCGTATTCGGAATGATTCTGCCGCCATTCTTTTATGCCAAAGGAGCTCCTCATATTGAAACCGGGCTGGCTGCTGTACTCGGATCCGTTGAGCTGCCTGTTGTTATCGTCTGCTCCGCGCTGCTGCTGCATGAGTCCACTTACTTCATGCAATGGGTAGGGATAGCGATGATTTTGCTCGGTGTTATCGTATCGGAACGAAAATTCGAAGGAAACCCAAGCACACAAGCATAGCACAATACCTCACAACACAGGTTTCATTAATTAGATAATCGACATGAGAAAAACGTCTATCGACGTCCTTTCACAGAGGAGCGACCGCGTTAAGAGGTTGTTTTTATCGCCAAATAGAATTTTTACATCCGATGACCTCGGAATCTTATAAATTCTATTGTGGTCAAAAAAACGCAGTGACCGTTATCAGTCGGTCACTGCGTCTTTCTTTTTGTGATGCTCCGTATAGTGAAGCCTAAAGCTTAATAGAGCGCTTTGTCGATCGGGAAGCTTTGGCCGCTCCACGCTTTTTTGTTCGTCCACTCCGCCTCGCCCTGCCAGAACGGGTCGTCCTCGGACAAGCCTAACGGCAGGAATACGGCTGCGCACAAGTAGAGGCTGCCGGTAGAAATATACGTTTCGCCGACCTCAGGCTGATGGCCGCAGAAGCCGATGGTTAGCCATCCGTCCTCGTCGAATGTTCCTGGTGCATCGATCATGCGGCGGATAACCGCCGTGAGCGCGCATCGCACTTGAGCGGGCTGCAGCGAAGCTTCCAGACGATGCTGCAGCGCCATTTGGCTGAGCAGTTGGAAGGCTCCGAAGCGGTATGCGAGCGATCGTCCGACGGCCGGGAACGTTCCTTCCGGCGAAATCAATCGTTCTTGCTGCGTCGCATACCGCTGGGCGCGCTTCAGCACTTTTTCTTTCATGGAAGCCCACGCGGCATCTTCGGATTCCAATGCTTCGATAATGTCCACCAGCATCGGCTGGATCACGAAGCTGTTATAATAATCGGCATGAAAATCCGGTCCGTCTCCGTATACGCCGTCCCCTTTGTACCAAAGCTCATGCTGCCGCAGCGCGTAGTCGACGCGCATCCGATCCCAATCGGCGCCTGCGCGATATAGCGCGGTCTCGATCATGGCTGCGAACAACAGCCAGTTATTGTAGCCAGGCTTGCGGGTACGTGTCGATTGCAGCGCCTTGATTACGTTGTTCTGCACCCGCGAGTCCAGCTTGTTCCACAATTGCTCGGGTGCCCTGAGGATCGCATGCGATAAAAAGGCCGCATCAACAATAGGCTGATACCCTTCAGCGAAGTTCATGAAATCGGGGGAAGCCGGGTCGGTCGCAGCATCGATAGCTTGTCTCGCCCATTCCGCATAATGATCTCTCAGACGGCCTTCCTCGCCTTCCTTGCTGCCGTTTTCGAGCCATGGGGCAATGCCTGTCAACAGGCGTCCCAATGCTTCCAAATAAGTATACATAGGCCGGTCGTCGAGCTTTCCTTCGACAGGCATTGTTGCTTTCAATTGCCGATTGCTTAAATGATGCAGCACAGGATGAGCGATTCGGCTTAATGTATCGATCCAAAATGTGCGGTCTTGATGGCCTTGCGGCATAGAAGGTCCCTCCCCAAAAGGATGTGTATGTTATTTGCTCATCATTTTACAACAAACCTATAAGGTTGGTCATTGTTGAACATGACAATAATCTTTGTGGAAAACGGTGGTTTAGGATGCGCAAAAGATCTGCGATCCCTTGGCGAATGTCACGAAGCGACCGGGATAACCAAGCGATAAACGATAAAAATGGCGAAGCAGGAGGTTCGGCAACCATTCGGACAAACGGCTTGACTTTTGACGAAAATGTGACAAACTGACGATCGTCAGTTAAAATTTCACCTCGCTAATTGACTTGTAAAGGCTGCAATTATTATAATTCCTTACTAGAGTCAGTCTGGAGGTTGGAATATGAGTGCCGAGCGTATCAAGCAAGCTGCCATTTTGAAGTTTACTGAAAATGGTTATGAGGGGACTTCGCTGTCGGAAATAGCGGAAGAGGTAGGGATCAAGAAGCAGTCCGTATACTGCCATTTTAAAAACAAAGATGATCTTGTTCTTACGATCAATCAGGAGATCATTCAGGATGATGTTGATTTCTTGACCCGTTATTTCGAACGGATGAAGGATTCCCCACTGGAGGAAGTGCTCCATACGTTAATCGACGAATACAGAGAAAAGTACCTGAACGACAAAAAATACAAGTTTATGTTTCTCATGTCGTTCATTCCGCCTAAACATTTGGAAGTGTACTTCTTGAACTCATACAACATTCATTTACTTCATTTAAAGACGCTGCTGACCGCCGCCTTTGCCAAAGCGCCGAATATTGCCGTTACGACTGAAGAGGGGATTACGGCGTTTACGACGATGTTTGACGGCCTTATGACTCAATTGGTCTATGAGACGCCGAAATCGTTCGATAAGGCGTTCGAGCTTTCATGGAAGGTATATTGGCGAGGGATTTCCGTGTGACATCTCAGACGTTCCGCAGCATAAAGGAGAGGGTAATTTTATGAACAAAGGGTGGTATTTTATTTGGATCGGCGGCCTGTTGGAGGTAGTCTGGATTTCCGGCATGAAGACGGCCGACAGCATAGCGGACTGGCTGCTAGTAGCACTGATGATATCCATTTCGTTCGTGCTTATTTTACTGGCTTGCAAAACACTTCCGGCAGGTACCGTCTACGCGGTTTTTACAGGAATAGGCGCGGCGGGAGCCGTGGTGGCGGAAATGCTGTGGTGGGGGGAGCCGCTGCGCTGGTCCAAGCTTGCGCTTATCGCGCTGCTGCTCGTAGGAGTCATTGGACTTAAGATGGTTACCGATCATGGAGAGGACGATGCCAAGGCGGAAAAGGCGGGTGCGAAGCAATGAGCTGGCTCTTTTTATTGTGTGCCGGAGCTTGCGAGGTTGTCGGCTTCGTCTGCCTACAGCAGGTGAACCGCAGCGTGAATGTTCGCTCGGTCTTATCGTTATTGCTGTGCTTTGCGTTCAGCTTTTTCTTTCTTTCCAGGTCGTTAGGCTCTATCCCGATAGGAACGGCTTATGCCGTTTGGACGGGAATCGGGACCGTAGGCAGCACGGTGCTTGGGATGTATGTATACGGCGAGTCGAAGAGCGCCAAGAGAGTGTTTTTTATCGCCTGCGTTATCGCGGCCGTTGTCGGCTTAAAGCTGATTTCGTAAGTCTTGTATTCTAGCGGACGGAGAGCATAGTCTTGCAAGGAAGATATTCATAGATTGTTCCCATAACATGTCGGGCCTGCGCCCGGCTTGTTGCGTTTTGTCGAGTTATTTTATATACCTGCCGTCTAAAATTTGCTATTCTTTAATAGAGTTCGATAGGCTGCAACATTTTAAAAACAACATACGTTTATATAGTTGCAAGAGAGGGGGATCCCAGTGGTAGCGCCAGAACTTATAAAGGCTGCCCAATCGGGCGATCGCGACGCTCTAATTACCCTACTGCGTGAAATAGAAAATCATGTGTATCGTACTGCTTATTATATTCTGGGCAATGAGCAGGACGCTATGGATGCCGCACAGGAAGCGTTAATACGTATTTATACGAAAATTCATTCTTATGAAGAAAAAGCTCAGTTCAAAACGTGGGTTCAACGGATCGTCACCAATTTGTGCATCGACAAATTCAGGAGGTCCAAGCCTACCGTTTCCATTGATGAGCATGAGATGGTTTTTAGTGCAAACAGGACAGTAGAAGATGAGGTTATGTCCGCGTATATTGCCCAAGATATCAAAGAGGCGATTGATAAGCTGCCGGAGCATCATCGATCGGTTGTTGTACTGCGGTATTTGCAGGATTTCTCCTACAACGAAATTGCCGAATCTTTGGATCTGCCCATCAACACGGTGAAATCATACTTATTCAGGGCGAGGCAGCAGTTACAGACGTTATTGCAGGATTACAAAAAAACCAAAAGCGACGCCGTCCGCGGCTAAACGCCCGATGGTTTGGCATAGTCAATGATTCTGCTTGTACTTGTAAAATATCAATTGTGAATTGTGCAGAAAGGTAGTGTGCGGGATGATGTGTCAAGAGGTGATCGAACTCATGCAGAGATACCTCGATCAGGATCTCGATGAAATGGAATATGAGCAAATGCTCGGTCATTTGCAGCAGTGCCCTGATTGCACGGAGCTGTTCCAGCGTTTGGTAGCCTTGTCCCAGGAGCTGGAGCAATTGCCCAAGGTTACGCCTGCTTACAGCTTGGTCGATGCGATATTGCCGAAGCTCCAGCGGATTGATGAAGGTTACCCTGCCGTTGAGTTTCCGGCTGCAGCGATTCCGCCCGTTTCCGCTGCTCCTCAGGACAGTCTTGGAGCGGAACAGGAATCGAAGGTCGCTGAAGTGGAAGGCTGGCGGCGCAGAATGCGCGGATGGGTCTCGATGAAAATCGTCGGAGGAGTCGTCGCGGCGGGTCTGGTGCTCGGATTTTTCGTTTTCGATCAACAGCAGCAGCATACGGCTAATACGGAAGCGGGGGGAATGCTGCTCCCGCAGTCGGCTCTGAACAAGTCGGCGGGTTCGGAGAGTAAGACGCCGGCAGCGGATTCCAACGCGACCAAACCTATGCTGGACCGGATGACTGCGGATACTACGGAGAAATCGGATGCAAAGCTGAAAACGGACAATAGTACAGCGGAACCGGCTGCTCCTGTACCTGGACCTAATAAGGCCGGGGAGATGGTTGAACCTAACCAAGCCAGAACCGTTCAACCGAAGAGCGAGCCGCTGGACACTAGCAGGCAGCAGGTAAACGAAGCTGTGCCGGCCCCTCCGGCCGGGCAGCAAGCTCCCGATGATTCGGCTCAAGCCCCTGACGTCTCGGATCAGGCTCCTGCAGCAGCTCTATCCGTGCCAGAGGCGGACTCCGTCCCGCCGGCAGCCGGAGGCAGCTCCGGTGCCGTTAGTCCATCGACAGAAAGTCCGCTGCAAAAGTCGGGGGAGCCATCCGTTCCATCCGATGCGGCGAGAGGAATGATGAACAAGACGATCGCTCCTGATGAGAGGCAGCAGGGCTTTGCGCAGACGCCAACAGATACCAATGATGCGGCCAAAGACAAGGCTCAGGATGCGCCGATTAACGGGCTGTTTTCCATTAGCGGCACAGCGGTCGCCGGCAGCACGCTGGCGTCGAAGGACCACGCTTATGTAGCGGTAGTGACGGAGCAGCGGCAGGTCGTCATCCGTGATAATCAAGGCAAGGATCTGTTTATTTCCTCTAATAAATGGACGGAGAAGGACAAAGTCGAGCTGACCGAATGGACGGAGGACGGGAAGCTGAGCTACAAGGTAACCAGCGGAACGGCTGTCACTACCTATACGATCGATATGAAAGCAAAGACGGAAGTCAAAAAATAATTTATCGTGCTCACCATATTGGCAGCAGGCGCATACTATATGGTGAGCACTACAATACGAGTCGCGTCGTATGACCACCACGGGGAAGGTTTCTAGAGCTTTCCTCTAAGTGTTTATATAGATGGGGTTTCGTACAAAGGGATTATGTCCAAAACCTTCGGGTTTTGACGTAATCCCTTTGTTGTTGCTACAATGTCTACAGAATACTGTGAGGTGGGCGAACGGATGGATTACAAAACGGCTTTAAAACAAATCCAGCAGGGGAAATTTGCTCCGGTTTATGTATGCTACGGGGCGGAGTCTTATTTGATCCACTCCTTTATCGAGAAGCTGACGGATCGCTTGGTCGATCCTGAGCATAAATCGTTTGCCGTCAACAAATACGACCTCTCGGAGACGCCGCTCGATACGGTCATCGAAGAAGCGGAGACGCTGCCGTTTATGGTGCCGAACAAGCTGGTCATCGCTACAAACGCTCTGTTCTTGACGGGAGCCAAGGAGAGCACCAAGGTGGAGCATAAGACGGAACGATTGCTGGACTACATGAAATCGCCGGCGGATTTCTCGGTGATTGTGTTTACGGTTGATGCTGACAAGCTCGATGAGCGCAAAAAGCTCGTCAAATCGCTTAAGGAAGCGAATTGTCTCGTGCCATGCTTGACGCTTACGGCGGAGGATTTGACGAATTGGGTCAAGCAGGAGGCTGATAAGGCAGGCTTTGGCTTCGCTCCGGGTGTGCTCGATCAGTTCATCCTGTATACGGGTACGAGCCTGCAGGCATTGTCGAGCGAATTGGAGAAATGCGCTCTGTTTGTAGGGCAAGGCGGAGTGCTGACGGCAGACGCACTGGAGCAGCTTGTAACGCGCAGCATCGAGCAGAACATATTTATCCTGATCGAGCATATCGTTCAGCTGCAGCTGGAGAAAGCTTTTACGATGCTGTCGGAGCTCTTGAAAAGAAAAGAGGAGCCGATCAAGATCATGGCTCTAATAGCGCGGCAGTTCCGCATCATGTTCCAGGTCAAGGATTTGCAGCAGCAGGGGTATTCGCAGCAGCAGATGGCGTCGCAGCTCGGCTTGCATCCATACGCGGTCAAGATCGCTTCCGGCCAGTGCAGCCGGTTCGAACTGAAGAAGCTCGCGAATATTCTTGACCAGCTATCGGACCTGGATTATCAGATGAAAAGCGGAAAGATCGATAAGGTGCTCGGGCTTGAGATGTTTTTGTTAAAGCTGATCGCTTAAAGCGAGTTATCGCCTCCCGTCCGCTAGTAAATGCCGGAGTCGGGAGGCGATGCTGATTAGAAACGAAAAATGGCCGACTCCCTTAGGAATCGGCCATTTTTTTATTATGCCTGTGCAGAAATCGCGTTAAGCTTTTTAGCTAAGCGGGATTTTTTGCGGGCAGCGGCATTTTTATGGATTAAACCTTTACTTGCTGCTTTATCCAGCTTTTTGCTGGCAGCAATCAAGGCTGCTTGTGCAGTTTCCACATTGCTGCTAGCTGCAGCAGTTTCGAAGCTCTTTACTGCAGTGCGAAGAGCGGATTTGTGAGATGCGTTGCGAAGACGACGCTTTTCACTTACTTTAACTCTTTTGATCGCGGATTTAATGTTCGGCATTGACGTTCACCTCCTAATACGACTTGCATATCGGTGCTTTTTTGTTGACAACTCTTGATATTCTAACATGCTCCATATCAAATTGCAATAGAGTGGGCGGACAGGCCTGACAAATGTTTGAATAGCGTCCAATGCTTTGTCACACAATAATTAGCAGACTTATGCCGAAAGGAGAACAGCTCAATGGATTTAAGCGTTTATTCCGTCCGTACCGACCTTGCCCTCGAGGCGCACGACCTGGCTTCTTCGTCAGGACAGCTCATTCCGGGTGTACATAGATCCGTCGAAAATTTAGAAGGAATCAAGATCAGCACCATCGACATTACCTCTGAGGAAGGCTCGCGGTCCGTCGGCAAGCTTCCCGGTCATTATATTACCATCGAGGTTCCGGAGCTCCGCGTGAAGGACAGCGACCTGCAGGACCGGGTCGCCATGGTGATGGCCAAGCAATTCGAAGCCTTCCTGGCCAAGCTCAATATCGGACCGATGGCGAAGGTATTGGTCATCGGGCTGGGTAACTGGAATGTCACTCCTGACGCGCTCGGGCCTATTGTAGTCGAGAATATGCTGGTGACCCGGCATTACTTCGAGCTGATGCCCGATCAAGTAAGCCCCGGCTACCGTCCGGTCAGTGCAGTAGCGCCCGGCGTGCTCGGCATCACCGGAATCGAGACGGGAGAGATCGTTCAGGGAATCGTAGAGAAATCCAAGCCCGATCTCGTCATTGCTATCGATGCGCTCGCTTCCCGTTCGCTGGAGCGGGTGAACACAACGATACAGATCGCGGACACGGGGATTCATCCGGGCTCGGGAATCGGCAACAAGCGCAAAGGGCTGACGCTGGATACATTGGGCGTTCCCGTCATAGCGATCGGGGTTCCGACCGTCGTCTATGCTTCCACTATCGTTAACAACGCGTTCGACATGATGCATAACCACTTCCGGAAGCAGACGAGCAATACGGGGCAAATATTGGGCTTGCTCGACAATATGCAGGAGAATGAGCGGCTTGAGCTCGTTAGAGAAGTGTTGAATCCGCTGGGCCACGATCTGCTGGTGACTCCGAAGGAAATCGATCAATTTATCGAAGACATCGCCAACATTATTGCAAGCGGCCTGAATGCCGCGCTGCATGAAGCGGTCGATTCGGATAACGTATCGGCGTATACGCATTGATACGTCTCCTTTATTAATGAAGAAAGCGTTAAGCTCGGTGTTTTCAGCCGATGGCTTGACGCTTTTTTTGCGCGTAACGAATCTACTGGAATTTACAAACTATGACTATGATTTTATGGTTCTAGCTCCTACCATTCGCTCATAGATTTGAAGTAGAAGCTTTCGTTGTTGTTGAGTCATTGAATGATAGGTTGATAGGGAGGATTAACACGATGAAATGGACTGCCGTAACCGTCAATTTAAGCAAATATCGCAAAGCGGGACAAGACCTGAGAGTCTACTTCCGAGTCATAAGCTATCTGGTAACCGGAAGCCTGCTCTTTTTCGTAGCGTTAGGGCTGCTAGGCTACGCCCAGTCGAGGCTGACCAACGCGGAGCCGAGCTCGTCCATGAAAGGCTTGGCCTCATCCGTATCGAGCCAATTTTTTATGGATATGATGGGGATGGAGCTGCCCCATTTGCAGAATGAGGGCAAATCGTTCACGTTCTCTCAGGCCAACGTCTCCGGATTTTTGTTCTCTCTTATTACCGATCTGAACCTGAAGGATCCGAAAACGTTCATCGCCCGAGAAATGCCGGGCATGACAAGCGACCGTGCCGTCGTATTGCGCAAAACGAGCACCACCGGACATGACGGTCCGGAGGATTACGGTCCCAAGGCGGACGCCCTACCGAAGACGGGAGAAGGCAGCGAGGGCGCGATCACCGCTAATCCGCCTGTCTCTAATGAAGGAGAAGGAGCCGTTCAAGGTCCGGCCATCCCTGCACCGACCGCCCAGGGGCCCAAAACCGCAGGGAAAAATATCGCCTTCATCTATCAAACGCACAATACCGAATCGTATTTGCCCGAGCTTCCCGGCGTAACGGATCCCGATAAAGCTTACGACTCCAAGAAGAACGTCACTCTCGTTGGCCTCCGTTTGGCGCAAAAGCTGGAGCAAGACGGGATTGGAGCGGTTCATTCCGATCAGAACTACCCCGCTATAGAGAAAAAGTTTTATTACCCGTATTCCTATAAATACTCTCTGAAAACGTTGCAGGAAGCGTCGGCATCCCATCCGGATCTGAAATTTTACTTCGACATTCACCGCGATTCGCAGCGGAGGGAAAAAACGACGGTTACGTTGAACGGCAAAGACTATGCGCAGCTGTACTTTATTATTGGAGGCAAAAACCCTAATTGGAAAGAGAACGAGGAGTTCGCTTCGCAAATCCACCAGACGATGGAGGCCAAATATCCGGGCATATCCAAAGGGATGTTCGCCAAAGCGGGCGAAGGCAACGGCGTCTACAACCAGAACTTTTCACCGAACAGCGTGCTGATTGAGGTGGGAGGAGTGGATAATTCGCTCGAGGAGTGCTACCGGACGGTCGATTTGCTGGCTCAGGTCATATCTGAAGTCGTTCTAAATGTGCAAAAGGTGGACGGAAGCGCGCCGGGCGAAACCAAGGACGGCAAGAAAGCAAACTAGAATTCAGGATTACGGGGGCGGGAAAGGTGAGGAATTTTTACGTTAAGCTGCTGCTAATTGTGTTGGGGATCGGGTTCAGTATCTTCTTCGGCGTCGATTTGGCGACTCGGGGCGTCGAGCAGGTTCAGGGGCCGATCACGGCGGCTCCTTCCTCTTCGGGTACGGGCAAAGTGTGGCAGACCGACAAGGCACAGGACAATAAGGCAGCCGCAAAAGAGACGAGCAGCGGCAAGCCGACTCCCAAGCCCGCCTCCCAGGAATCCAAGGAAAAGGCGAAAGCGGAGTCCGAGCCCCCTGAGCCGAAGGCGGAAATTACGGAAGCGTCGGGGATCAACCGGCTCGGCAACAAGCTTGGAGAGCTGCTGCAAATTATTGCGCATCATGGCGTGAAATGGTTCGTCGCGATCTTCGATGCTATTACAGGATAAGCTTTGGTCAGCCATCCATTGATGCGCAACCTCACAACTGCTATAATTAGAGGTATTGTAAATTTGTAGGTTAGTGAGGGTCCGCGCAGATGGATATTGTAGCAAGACAGAAAAAGATAAGAAACTTCTCGATTATTGCCCACATCGACCACGGCAAATCGACGTTGGCCGACCGTATTCTGGAGTTCACGGGAGCACTTTCTTCGCGCGAGATGCAAGAGCAGGTGCTCGACCAGATGGATCTGGAGCGGGAGCGGGGCATTACCATCAAGCTGCAAGCCGTACGTTTGAACTACCGGGCGGAAGACGGTGAAGAATATATTTTGAATTTGATCGATACGCCGGGACACGTCGACTTTACGTACGAGGTATCCCGAAGCCTGGCGGCCTGTGAAGGCGCCTTGCTGGTTGTTGACGCGGCGCAAGGTATCGAAGCGCAGACACTGGCGAACGTGTATCTGGCGCTCGACAACAATCTGGAAATTTTGCCGGTCATCAACAAAATCGATTTGCCAAGCGCTGACCCGGATCGGGTAAAGCAGGAGATCGAGGATGTTATCGGCCTGGATGCAAGCGAAGCGGTATTGGCTTCGGCCAAAGCCGGAATCGGGATCAAGGAAATCCTGGAGCAGGTCGTACAAAGAGTGCCGGCTCCGACAGGCAGTCCCGATCAGCCGCTGAAGGCGCTCATCTTCGACTCCCATTACGATCCGTACAAGGGCGTCATCGTGTACGTCCGCGTTTTGGACGGGTCCATCCGTTCGGGATCGAAAATCAAATTTATGGCTACCGACAAGGTGTTCGAGGTTATCGAGGTCGGAGCGTTCAAGCCGCGGATGACGATCGTGGATTCTTTGGACATCGGCGACGTAGGCTTCATCGTAGCGGGAATTAAGAATGTCGGCGATACGCGCGTCGGGGATACGGTAACGGATGCGAAAAATCCGGCTCCGGAAGCACTGCCCGGTTACCGCAAAATCAACCCTATGGTGTTCTGCGGATTGTATCCAATCGAAACGAGCGATTACAACGACCTGCGCGAAGCATTGGAAAAGCTTCAGCTCAACGATGCTTCGCTTAGCTGGGAGCCTGAGACATCGACGGCGCTCGGCTTCGGGTTCCGCTGCGGCTTCCTCGGCCTGCTCCATATGGACGTTATTCAGGAGCGGATCGAGCGCGAGTTCAATATTCCGCTGATTACGACGGCACCGAGCGTTGTGTTCAAAGTCACTTTGACTAATGGAGAAGTTCTCACGATTGAGAACCCGTCCCTATTCCCCGAGGTCGGCAAAATCGACTTCGTTGAAGAGCCGTACGTCAAAGCGGCGATTATTGTTCCGAACGATTACGTTGGGGCGATCATGGAGCTTTGCCAAGGCAAGCGCGGCGAGTTCGTCAACATGGAGTATTTGGATACGACTAGGGTAACGCTGACGTACCAAATTCCTCTATCCGAAATCGTCTACGACTTCTTCGATCAGTTGAAATCGAGCACCAAAGGCTACGCTTCGTTCGATTACGAGCTGTCGGGCTACAGAAGGTCCAATCTCGTGAAGATGGATATCATGCTGAACGGAGAGCAGGTCGACGCCTTGTCGTTCATCGTACACCGCGATCGTGCTTACAACCGCGGCCGAATCATTTGCGAGAAGCTGAAGGATCTTATTCCGCGTCAAATGTTCGAGGTGCCGATTCAGGCGGCGATCGGTCAGAAGATCATCTCCCGTGAAACCGTTAAGGCAATGCGCAAAAACGTACTCGCCAAATGTTACGGCGGTGACATTTCCAGGAAGCGGAAGCTGCTGGAGAAGCAGAAGGAAGGTAAAAAACGGATGAAGCAGGTCGGCAGCGTCGAGGTGCCGCAGGAAGCGTTCATGGCCGTTTTGAGAATCGACGAATAGATGAGAGCGAGGCAGGTGCGCCCAAGCAAGCGCATCTGCTTTTGCATTAAGAGAAGGAAAGGAGGAGAATAACGATGATTCAAAGGCAGGAAACGCCTCAGGCGGTTTATATCCACATTCCGTTTTGCACGAATAAATGCCACTATTGCGATTTTAATTCCTATGTATTGAAGGGGCAGCCGGTGATGGACTATCTCGACGCGCTGGAGCGGGAGATGGAGCAGACGGCGACTCTGGTGCCTCCGCGGCAGATCGAGACGATCTTTGTAGGCGGCGGAACTCCGACGGTGCTGCTGCCGGACCAGATGGAAAGCTTTTTGCGGCGGGTGAAGACGTATTTCCCGGATCAGGCGCCAAACATCGAGTTCACGATGGAGGCGAACCCCGGCACAACCGATTTGGAGAAGCTGCAGGCGATGAAGGAAGGCGGCGTCAACCGGATCAGCTTCGGTGTTCAGTCGTTCGATAATGCGCTGCTAGAGGGCATCGGCCGCATTCATAATACGGACGACGTATACCGCAGTCTGGAAAATGCCCGCAAGGTCGGTTTCACGAATATGTCCATCGACCTGATGTTCGGTCTGCCGAAGCAAACCGTCGCGACGATGAACGATTCGCTGAATAAGGCGCTGGCCCTGGATTTGCCGCATTACTCCATCTACAGCTTGAAGGTGGAGGAGAATACGCTCTTCCATACGCTGTATCAGAAAAATCAGCTGCCCCTCCCCGAGGAGGACGAGGAGCTGGACATGTTCCTGCTCATTATGAACAGGCTGAAGGATGCAGGATATACCCAGTATGAAATCAGCAACTTCGCCAAGCCCGGCTTCGAGAGCCGGCATAACAGCATGTATTGGCTGAACCGGAGCTATTACGGCATCGGGGCTGGTGCTCACGGGTATACCCGCGGCATACGTCACATCAATATTAAAGGCGTGCAGCCGTATATCGACGCTACCCGCACAGGGCTTCCGATTCTTGAAAAGCATGAAGTGAGCGAGCAGGATGCGATGGAAGACTTTATGATGGTAGGGCTGAGACTGCTGAAGGGCGTGAGGAGTGCGGATTTCTACACGCAATTTCAACGCGAGCTGGAATCCGTCTTCGGCTCCGTACTGAATAAGCTCTTAAGTCAGAAGCTGTTGGAAAAAACAGCGGACGGGTATCGGTTGTCGGAGCAGGGCGTTCTGCTCGGCAACGAGGTGTTCGGCGAATTTTTGGGCGGGCTGGAGCAGGCAAGCGTCAGCTAATTATAGGCGGAACATTCCCCTTCGAATCGTGAAAACCACAGTACATTCTGAGGTATTCGGATATCGGAGGGGAGTTTTATTATAGAAGGCTATCATAGGCTTGTCTGAGGCGAGCTTTCGTACATTTTTCTTATTGAATTTTTTATACGTCTTGTTGTATATTTATTCATATCGAATTTTTACTACGAATGGTGGGTTTTCTATGGCAGTCACATGCAGAAATGCGACGGAACAAGACATTGATACATTATATGATATTATACAAGGATATGCGGAGCAGGGGATCATGCTGCCGAGGTCGCGCGAGACGCTGGCGTCGCAGATTGACACCTTTGTTGTGGCTGTTATAGAAGATCGCCTGGTCGGCTGCGGATCGTTGACCCGCTTAGGGCAGGATTTGGTTGAGATTCGTTCCCTGGGAGTCACGGCAGGATATAAAGGGCAAGGCATCGGCAAAGCAATTGTCAGCGCATTGGTGGAAGAAGCGAGACGGCAGGAAATCCCCAAGGTAATGGCGTTGACGTATGAGGTCGCCTTCTTTGAACGGAACGGATTTACCGTCGTGCAAAAAGAGATTTTTCCCGAGAAGGTATGGCGGGACTGTATTCATTGCAAAAAGCAGCATTGCTGCGATGAAATAGCCGTTTTGAAGCGGTTGGATTGACTTGACACAGACCTTCGGGTCTGTTATTTTTGTATTATGATTTAGCACTCGACAGATTGGAGTGCTAACGACGGAATGGAAAATGCAGGATCCCGTCTTTTTGCGACAGCAAAGGATGTTTCTTGACATGATCGGCTTTGACAAAGGTTGGGTGGGAGGTCACCGGGAAATCTGCCCGGTTGCAGCTTCCGCCCAGTAACTATAGCAATGAATGGACAACGGCAATACCGTATCGAAAATGTTTGGGAGGGTTGAATATGTTGACCGAACGCCAACGCCATATTTTGAGTGCCATCGTAGATGATTATATTCGTTCAGCAGAGCCGGTAGGCTCCCGCAGCATATCCAAGCGCGGCAATGTGGGATTCAGCCCTGCCACCATTCGGAACGAGATGTCCGATTTGGAGGAGATGGGCTATCTGGAGCAGCCGCATACGTCCGCCGGACGGATCCCGTCTCATAAAGGATACCGGTACTATGTCGATCATCTCATCACCTTCGGCGGCAGCCTTGCGCAGCATGAGGTGGAGGCTTTAAAATCTTTTTTCGCAGGTAAAATGCAGGAGATGGAGCAGGTCATCCAGCACGTTGCGATGATGCTGTCCAATCTCACTAACTATACATCGATCGTCATGAAGCCGGAAATGTTCAATACGACGCTGCGGCATTTGCAGATCGTTCCGCTGAATGAGCGGACGGCGGTTGCCATTATCGTAACGAATACCGGACACGTGGAGAACAAGACGGTAACGATCCCGGAAGGCGTGCCGATGTCCGAGATCGAGAAGGTCGTCAATCTTTTGAATGCGCGTCTGGCCAACGTGCCACTGCTGCAATTCAAGTCGAAGCTGTTCACCGAGATCGGCGAAGAAATGCGCAGCTACGTTTCAGGCTACGAAGAGCTGATGATGATGCTGAACGGGGTCGTCGATCAGAGCGAGGAAGACCGCATTTTCTTGAGCGGAACGACCAATATGCTGACGCAGCCGGAATTTCAGGATATGGAGAAGGTCAAAAACATTCTTGATCTGCTGGCGGAAGCGCCGATGCTGGCCAAGATCATTACCGGAGCCTCGGCAGGCATTCAGGTGAAGATCGGCAGCGAGAATACGGTGGAAGCCATCAATAACTGCAGTCTGATCACCGCTTCTTACTCGTTCGATGGCAAGCATCTCGGAACGATTGGGATTCTTGGACCGACTCGGATGGACTACGGCAAAGTGATCAATTTGCTCAATCATCTGTCCAAGGATATGACGACAATGCTGGAGCGCTGGTACAAATGAGCCAAATGAAACCTGTCACGAACGAGGGCGACGATACGTATGCTACTTTATTGAATAATGCGGGAGCGATCCGTGCGATTTGTTCGGCTGTAGAAGGCACGCTAGGGCCCAAAGGGCTCGACACGATGCTGGTCGGCGGCCAAGGCGAAGTCATTATTACGAATGACGGGGTCACGATCCTTGAAAAAATGGACGTGACCCATCCCGCCGCCCGCTTATTGATTCAGGTGGCGCGCTCCCAGCAGCAGCAGGTCGGCGACGGAACGACGACCGCTACGGTGCTGGCGGGTGCGCTCGTAGCTGAAGGGGTGGCTCAGGTTACGCGCGGCGTGCCGGTAGCGAAGGTGGTCAAGGGCATCCAGCTCGGCGTTCAAGCCGCTCTGTCGTCGCTTGCCGAACGGAGCCGCCGCATGGAAGGCTTGAAGGATCCGCTGCTGTACCGGATCGGGTATATCGCGGGCCGCGAGCATTCGGATTTGGCGGAGCTGATACTCGAAGGGGTGAAGCGGCTTGGCGTTCACAAGCTGCAGGAGGAAAATTTCCGTTTCTCCGATGTAGTCATATCGCACAGCAGAGCGATAAGCGAGGTTTGGCCCGGCCTGCTCATACAGAAGAAGCCGGTCAACGCGCAGCTTGACTTTCCGCCGGATGCGGCGTCCGTCCTGGTCTTTCAGGATGCATTCGAGCCGGAAACGGTTGACGATGAAGCGCTCATGACGGAGGCCGGCTTCCAGAAGCAGATGCAGCTGAAGGAACAGTTCCGCAAGTCGCTGGAGAAGCTCGTCGAGCTCCAGGTCGGCCTTATCATCGCCGACCGCGGAGTGAACGCGGACGCCGAGCAGTTTTGCACCGACCATGGCATCATGGTCGTGCAGAGAGTGCCGCGCCACGACCTCCGGCTCGTGTGCGAATACACCGGCGCGCGGCCGATACGCCGCAGCGGACTGCGCAAGCCTGCCTCGGAGCTGGCAGGCTATCTCGGCTTCGCTGGGCGCGTATCGTACGACGATCGCCTTGAATGCGTCCGCATGGCCGAAGGCAAAGGGCGGACGCAGGTGACGATCGTCGTAGGCGCCAGCACGAGCGAGGTCGTTGGCGAGCGGCTGCGCATCGCCAAGGATGCGGCCTCCGCCGTGCAGGCTGCGCTGCGCGGCGGGTGCTTGCCCGGCGGCGGCTCGGCCGAGATGGCCGCCGCCTATGATCTGGATCGTCTGCGTGAGACGATCCAGGGGATGGAGGGCTTCGGCGTAGCGGCCGTAGCCCAGGCGCTGCGCAAGCCGCTCGCGCAAATCGTCGTGAACGCGGGCTACAATCCGCTCGAAAAGGTCGAGGAAGTGAAGGCGGCGCAGATTAACACCGGCACCGATTCGCTCGGAATCGATTGCGATACCGGTGCGGTGGTCAATATGCTGGAGCACGGCGTCGTGGATCCTACCCAGGTGAAGCTGCATGCGCTCCAGGCAGCGGGCGAGGTAGCCGCCGCGGTGCTGCGGATTCATACGGTCATCAAGATGAAGCAGCTCCGCACGGAGGAGTAAGCCGGCCTCCGTCACATGATGCATGATGCAAGCCTGTCCGTACTGCTTACATTGCATATCGGATGGTTACAATAGATTTGATACTATGCGGATTAGGTCAAGGAGGTGACACACACAATGAGTACTGAACAAAAGAACCCTGTTGAAGGTCAAGCGGAGAGCGAGGTTCAAGCTGACGCTACATATACAGAAGCCAATGAGGAAACCACGGAAGCAGCAGAATCGGCAGCTCAATCCCCTGAACTGGAGGAGCTTCGCAAGCAAGCGGATGACAACCATCAACGTTACCTGCGGGCTCAAGCGGATTTTGACAACTTCAGAAGACGCACTCGCCAGGAGAAAGAGGAATTCGCCAAATACGCTTCCTTGAAGGTGATCGAGCAGCTTCTGCCGGTAGTGGACAACTTCGAGCGTGCGCTCGCCGCGGGTAAAGACAGTAAAGATTACGATGCGCTCCTGAAGGGCGTCGATATGATTTTCCGTCAACTCGATCAAGTGTTAGCGAACGAAGGTCTGCAGGCGATGAACGCGGTAGGCCAGCCGTTCAATCCGGAATTCCATCAAGCGATCATGCAGGTGGAATCCGAAGAGCATGGTGAAGGAATCGTCGTAGAAGAAGTTCAGAAGGGCTACCTTCTTAAAGATAAAGTACTGCGCCCAGCGATGGTTAAAGTCAGCTCCTAGTATTTGCTGCTATTGCAATCTTCCTGGATTATGCTTCACTACAACACAACAAAATGAACCGATTGGTTTGATAAATTAAAGGAGGTTCTATTCGACATGAGTAAGGTAATTGGTATTGACTTGGGAACAACGAACTCTTGTGTTGCTGTAATGGAAGGCGGCGAAGCCGTTGTAATTCCTAACCCGGAAGGAAACCGTACAACTCCATCCGTAGTAGGCTTCAAAAAAGACGGGGAGCGCGTAATCGGCGAAACGGCAAAACGCCAAGCCATCACGAATCCGGACCGTACCGTCATTTCTATTAAACGCCACATGGGTACGAACCATAAGGAAAACATTGACGGCACCGAGTACACGCCGCAAGAAATTTCCGCAATGATTCTGCAAAAGCTGAAAGCCGATGCCGAAGCTTACCTGGGTACTACTGTAACGCAAGCGGTTATTACCGTTCCGGCTTACTTTAACGACAGCCAGCGTCAAGCGACTAAAGATGCAGGTAAAATTGCCGGTCTGGAAGTATTGCGTATCGTTAACGAGCCGACGGCAGCCGCTTTGGCATACGGTATGGAGAAATCCGAGGACCAAACGATTCTCGTATACGACTTGGGCGGCGGTACGTTCGACGTATCGATTCTCGAGCTCGGCGACGGTTTCTTCGAAGTTAAAGCGACCAGCGGTGACAACCGTCTCGGCGGCGACGACTTCGACCAAGTAATCATCGACTATTTGGTAGCTGAATTCAAAAAAGAGCAAGGCATCGACCTGAGCAAAGATAAAGCGGCGGTTCAACGTCTGAAAGACGCGGCTGAAAAAGCGAAAAAGGAATTGTCCGGCGTATTGACTACGACGATTTCCTTGCCGTTCATTACCGTTGTTGACGGAGTGCCTCAGCACTTGGAAGTCAACTTGACCCGCGCGAAATTCGAAGAAATTTCCGCATCTCTGGTAGAAAGAACTATGGGTCCTGCTCGCCAGGCATTGAGTGATGCAGGCTTGTCTGCTAACCAAATCGATAAAGTTGTACTAGTCGGCGGATCCACTCGTATTCCTGCGGTACAAGAAGCGGTAAAACGTCTGATCGGTAAAGAGCCTCACAAAGGCGTTAATCCGGATGAGGTCGTTGCTCTTGGAGCGGCGGTTCAAGCGGGCGTATTGACAGGCGACGTGAAAGACGTTGTATTGCTCGACGTAACTCCATTGTCCTTGGGGATCGAGACGGCAGGCGGCGTATTTACGAAAATGATCGACCGCAATACAACGATTCCTACTACAAAATCGCAAGTATTCACAACGTATGCAGACAATCAGCCAAGCGTAGAAATCCATGTTCTTCAAGGGGAACGCGCTATGGCTAACGATAACAAAACGCTGGGCCGCTTCATCTTGGGAGACATTCCTCCGGCTCCGCGCGGCATTCCGCAAATCGAAGTTACTTTCGATATCGATGCCAACGGTATCGTTAACGTTAACGCTACGGATAAAGGCACAGGCAAGAGCCAAAAAATTACGATCACTTCTTCCAGCGGCTTGAGCGACGAAGAAATCGACCGCATGATGAAGGACGCTGAATCGCATGCCGACGAAGACCGGAAGCGTAAAGAATTGGTAGAGGCTCGCAATAATGCCGATCAGCTGGTATACTCGGTAGATAAAACGATTAAAGATCTTGGCGACAAAGTAGACCAAGGCGAAATCGATAAAGCCAATGCAGCGAAAGAGAAAGTGAAAAAAGCGCTGGAAGGCGATAATCTGGATGAAATCAAAGCGGCTACGGACGAGTTGACTGAAGTGGTTCAGCAGCTATCCGTAAAGCTGTATGAGCAAGCTCAAGCACAGCAAGCTGGCGATGCAGGAGCAGCCGGAGCGGAAGGCGCACCGAAAAAGGATAATGTCGTAGACGCTGACTTTGAAGTAGTTGACGACAAGAAGCAAGGCTAATCCAGCCTGAACTTTTATAGTGAAATGACAGGTCAAAGCCGCTCGCCGGCTTTGACTTTCCCTATGTTGTATAGGAATTGCTAAGCTTTTACCGGCTTGGCATTTCTATAGAGCGGGGAAATCCCGAGATTTGGGCGGCTAAAGGCAATTAGCTTCCCTTTCGGGGCACTTTTTATCGGCTTTAAGAATGGGAGTGGAACAATGAGCAAACGCGATTATTACGAGGTACTCGGGGTAGGCAAGGATGCATCGCAGGATGATATCAAGAAAGCATACCGTCAAATGGCTCGTCAATATCATCCGGACGTGAATAAAGCCGACGATGCCGAGCAGAAGTTCAAAGAAGCCAAAGAAGCCTATGATGTGCTAAGCGACGATCAGAAGAAAGCCCAGTACGACCGTTTCGGTCATGTAGACCCGAATCAAGGTATGGGCGGCGGCTTCGGAGGCAATGCCGATTTCGGCGGCTTCGGCGACTTGTTCGATATGTTTTTCGGCGGTCAGGGGCAGCGCCGCAACCCGAATGCTCCACAACGCGGCAACGATTTGCAGTATACTCTGACTATCGAATTCAAGGAAGCCGTATTCGGCAAAGAAACCGATATTCACATTCCGCGTACGGAAACGTGCGATACATGTCACGGCAACGGCGCCAAGCCTGGTACGAAGCCTGAAACGTGTACGACGTGTAAGGGTACGGGCCAGCAGGAAGTCGTCCAGAACACCGCCTTCGGACGTATCGTCAACCGGCGCGTTTGTTCGACTTGCGGCGGTCAAGGGGTAACGATCAAGGAGAAGTGCGGAACGTGCCATGGCTCGGGGAAAGTAAAGAAGCAGCGCACGATTCATTTGAACATTCCTGCAGGTGTCGACGACGGGGCACAGCTTCGCGTTTCCGGCGAAGGGGAATCGGGAACGCGCGGAGGTCCGTCCGGCGATCTGTACGTAGTTATCCGGGTGAAGCCGCATGACTTCTTCGAACGTGAAGGCGACGATATTTACTGTGAGATTCCTTTAACGTTCGCTCAAGCGGCATTGGGCGACGAGATCGAAATACCGACTTTGACCGAGAAGGTCAAACTGAAAATTCCTGCCGGCACTCAAACCGATACGTATTTCCGCTTAAAAGGGAAAGGCGTGCCGCGTCTGAGAGGTTACGGGCAAGGGGATCAGCACGTGAAGGTCGTTGTCGTGACGCCGACGAATATGAACGAGGAACAAAAGGAATTGCTGCGCGAGTTCTCCCGCTTGAGCGGTGAGAATACGCACGAACAGCAGCAGTCCATCTTCGAGCGGATGAAAAAAGCGTTTTTGGGCGATTAATCATTCGTTATTGCTAGAATATAGCACATATCGATTAGAGGCACATCTGACACAGGGAAGCTTCCCTTGTCGGTGTGCTTTTTTTCTTGTGCAATTTGTGGGTTACGCTACAAGCGCATATTCTCATCCCTTTTGCGGACAATAGAAGGAGCGTTTTACTCAACCTATTGACGAGGAGTGACCACGGATGAAGAATAAACAACAATCGTTGCAACAAAATCGCAAGCTCCCTATCGCCAAGAATGAAGATGTCGATTACAGTGCGGAAATGGCTGATGAAAACGATCTAGAGGCGGTAGAACGCGCAAATCAGGCGGATACGAGACAGCAGCAGTCCTGATGAACTAAGGAACCTGAAGTTGCAGGAGGTATTGGCAGCATGGCTGAGAAAAGCATATTGGCATTATTCCCGTCTCAAGAACAGGCACAGCGTATCGTTCCGAAGCTACAAGCTCTTCGGGTCGCCGACGTCTCCGTCGATCATCTTCATAACATTAACGGAACCGGAGTTAGCGAGTCGATGAATCCGCTGGTCGGCCGTTTCCCGGGATTGTCGTTCTTGACCTTAGGCAAGGAAGGCCAAGGGATTGATGAAGGGATACTGACGGCGCCCAGTGTGGATGCGAGCGGTATGAGCGCGCCGATGTCGGAAGTGTTTACCGGCGCCTATGAGGGAACCGACCGGATGGATACGCTGATGACGGTTGTTGTTGATGAACGGTGCTATGATCAGGCGCTCCGCGTTATCAATGACGGCGGCGGCAAGCTATAATGTTACATGTAGCGGAAGCTTCCTGGACAAGGAAGCTTTTTTGTTTGGACGAATTATTGTATACTGGGAATCATGTGCATTTCTTAGTTGATCGTTTAGGGAGGATAACAACCATGCGTTGGCATGAAGTAACAGTACATACCACAGAAGAAGCCATTGAGATGATCTCGAATTTTATTCACGAGCTTGGCGCAGGAGGAGTATCCATTGAGGAATCAGGAACGCTGAACAAACAGCGAGATACCTCGTTAGGCCAATGGTACGAGCTTCCGCTCAACGATATTCCGGAAGGAAGAGCCGTTATTAAGGGATATTTTTCCGAAGGAACCGAAATGAAAGACATTATGGAGTCTTTGCAGCGTTCCGTAGCTCAATTGACGGAGTTCGATATCGATACCGGCAATCCGACCTATGAGCTGAAGGAAGTCGACGATGAAGACTGGGCTAACGCTTGGAAGCAATATTTCAAGCCGCTGCGTATTTCGGAGCGTTTGACGATCAAGCCGACCTGGGAGGAATATTCGCCGCAGGAAGAGGAGCTGATTATCGAGCTTGACCCGGGAATGGCGTTTGGAACCGGAACACATGCTACGACCTCCCTGTGCTTGAAAACGCTGGAGAAGGTCATCCAGGGCGGCGAGGACGTCATCGATGTCGGCACCGGATCGGGTGTCCTAGCTATAGCGGCCGCGAAGCTTGGAGCCAAACATGTGCTGGCTGTGGATTTAGATCCGGTCGCCGTGTCGAGCGCGACGGAAAACGCCCGGTTGAACGGTATGGACAACGACATTACCGTGAAGCTTAGCGATTTGCTCGGAGTTCTGCAGGAAAGCGCGTCAGGCGATGCATCGGCTGCCCTGGGAGTGAAAATCCCCGTACAGGTTGTCGTAGCCAATATATTGGCTGAGATCATTTTGCTGTTCGTTAAGGATGTCTACGATGTGCTCGCCGAAGGCGGGACTTATGTAGTATCCGGTATTATCCAGAGCAAGCAGAAGGACGTGGAGCAGGGCTTGACGGCTGTTGGCTTTACGGTAACGGAAAGCTATGAAGATCAGGACTGGGTAGTCATTATTGCCCGAAAGCTGTAGGTGGCCGATATGGATTGGAGTTCTTTTTTGGCTTACCCGGTAGATCAGCTGCCATTCATTTTTATTGTGCTGCTGTTGAGCTTTACCGTGCATGAATTCGCTCACGCTTTTTTTGCCGACCGGTTCGGGGATCCGACTCCCCGTTCCTTGGGCCGGCTTACGTTAAATCCGAGAGTTCATATGGATTGGCTCGGGATGATCTTTTTTCTCATCATCGGCATCGGCTGGGCCAAACCCGTTCTGGTCAACCGTGCCCGGTTCAAAAATCCGCGGATTATGGGAATCATCGTGTCTGCGGCCGGCCCAATCAGCAATCTGATTTTGGGATTTATCAGCCTACTGGTCTTTTTCCTGCTGTTCAAGTTCAATGTTCTCGATAATGCATCGCAAGGCGTTACCGAAGCGGTCAGACTGTTCTTCAGTTTTATGATCATGACCAATATCTTTCTGTTCATCTTGAACCTGCTGCCGCTGCCGCCGCTTGACGGTTACCGGATCATCGAGGATTTGCTGCCGACATCGATCATGATGAAGATAAAGGCCTACGAGCAGTGGATGTTCTACGCCATGCTCTTGATGTTCTTCATCCCGCCTATCCGTAGAATTACGATTGCGCCGATATTTGCTATGCAGTGGGATATTTTCAACGCATTCCATAAGATTGCCGTATGGATATTTGGCAGCGGAGTGGTAAAAATGTGAATACGGATTTTTATGCACTTGTCGGCGGGAATAACGGCAGGGGCTGTCCGTTTGGAGATTGCTGACAACGGTGGCTTTTTCGCCAAAAAAGTTGTATGATGAAATTTGATGCTTTACGAATTGTTAATGAAATACGAGCACTGAATAAAGAAAGTAGAGAAGACCATGCAGCGTTATTTTATTGCCCCCGAGCTGTTAACCGAAACGGACGTTACCATTGTCGGTGACGACGCACATCATATTATCCGCGTAATGCGCGGAAAGGCCGGCGATCAAGTCATTGTAAGCAACGGCTTGGATCGTGAAGCGGTAGTGCGGCTTCGGGAACCGGAGAAGGATCGGGTGGTTGCCGATATAGTAGAATGGCTTCCTATGCTCAATGAGCCTGCAGTTGAGGTTTGGATCGCTCAGAGCCTTCCGAAAGGCGACAAGATGGAGCTCGTGATTCAAAAGGGAACCGAAATCGGCGCCGACCGGTTTATTCCTTTTCAATCGGAGCGCACGGTTGTCCAGCTGGATGTAAAGAAAGAGGGCAAGCGGGTGGAGCGATGGCAGAAGATCGCTAAGGAAGCGGCGGAGCAAGCGCACCGCAACCGGGTGCCTGCCGTAGAAGCGCCTTTGTCGTGGAAGCAGCTCTTGGAGCGGATCGGACAGGCGGATGCAGCCTGGATTTGTTATGAGAAGCAGGACGGACTCCAGCTGAAGCAGCGCATTCAAGAAGCCTTAACCAAGCATCGGGACTCTTCGGTCAGCAGGACCGCTGCGGACGGACCGACTCAAGCCTATACCGCAGAGCAGCGAATCAAGCTGCTGTTAATTGTCGGCCCTGAAGGCGGATTTACCGAGCAAGAGGTGAAGGCTGCCGAAGCTGCAGGAGCTCATTCCGTCAGTCTTGGAAGACGCATTTTGCGGACGGAGACCGCCGCTATGGTCGGTCTTACTTGCATTTTATATGAAACCGGAGAGATGGGAGGATAACGAAGATGCCTACAGTTGCGTTTCACACGTTAGGCTGTAAAGTCAACTTTTACGATACGGAAGCGATTTGGCAGCTGTTCAAGCATGAAGGCTATGAACAGGTCGATTTCGAATCGACGGCGGATGTATATGTAATTAACACTTGTACCGTAACCAATACGGGCGATAAAAAGAGCCGGCAGATGATTCGTCGTGCGGTTCGCCGCAATCCGGAAGCGATTATCGCGGTTACGGGCTGCTATGCCCAGACGTCCCCTGCGGAAATTATGGCGATTCCCGGAGTCGATTTGGTGATCGGCACCCAGGATCGGGACAAAATTATTCCGTACGTCCAGCAGCTGGACCAGGAGCGCAAGCCGATCAATGCGGTGCGCAATATTATGAAAACCCGCCAGTTCGAGGAATTGGACGTGCCGGATTTTGCCGACCGGACCCGTGCGTTCCTGAAAATCCAAGAGGGCTGCAACAACTTCTGTACATTCTGTATTATCCCATGGTCTCGCGGCCTGATGAGAAGCCGTGAACCGGAGAGTGTATTGAAGCAAGCACACATGCTCGTGGACGCAGGATACCAGGAAATTGTTCTGACAGGTATTCATACCGGCGGGTATGGGGAAGATATGGAGAACTACAGCTTGGCGAAGCTGCTATGGGATCTGGATAAAGTGGACGGACTGAAGCGGATCCGGATCAGCTCGATCGAAGCGAGCCAAATTACCGAGGAAGTATTGGAAGTACTCAATGCCTCGGATAAAATGTGCCGGCATCTGCATATTCCTTTGCAGGCGGGCGACGACGCCGTTCTTGCCCGGATGCGCCGCAAATATACGACGGCCGAATTCGGAAACAAGATTGAGAAGATTCATAAGATTATGCCGGGCGCAGCCATTACGACGGACGTCATCGTAGGATTCCCTGGGGAAACCGAGGAGATGTTCCGCGCAGGCTACCGGTTCATGGAGCAAATGCAGTTCTCTGAAATGCATGTGTTCCCTTATTCCAAACGTACAGGAACCCCTGCCGCAAGGATGGAGGATCAAATCGACGAGGAGCTCAAGAATGCCCGCGTTCACGAGCTGATCGACTTGTCCGAGCGGATGCAGCTCGCTTATGCGAAGAAATTCGTAGGTCAAGTGCTGGAAGTGATTCCGGAGCGCGCGTATAAGGGTGAACCGAACAGCGGCTTGATCATGGGCTATTCGGACAACTATTTGCAGCTTGTTTTTGAAGGAAGCGAGGACTGGATCGGCTCTGTTTGCAAAGTCAAAGTTACGGAAGCCGGTGTCAACGAATCGCGGGGACAGCTGCTGCGCGTACCTGAAATGCCCAAAGCATTGATCGTGTAAAGCAAAGTGAGCCAAGGATTTCATTCCGAACGTAGGATGAAATCCTTGTTCTTTCTAAAGATGGAATCGGAAAGGGTGGTTGATATGAAGGAAATTTCCGCAGGAGGCGTAGTGTTTCGCAAAAACGGAAATGAGATTCACGTCCAAATGATTCAGGATCGCTACGGCAAGATCACGCTTCCCAAAGGGAAAATGGAGCCGGGAGAAACGATAGAGCAAACGGCTTTAAGAGAAATTCTGGAGGAAACGGGCATTGTCGGAGCGATTGTGGAGCCCATAGAGACGATCACCTATCAATTCACGATGGCTGGCGTAGGCATGGTCGATAAAGAGGTGCATTATTTTTTGGTCGAGGCGACGGGAGGCTCTCTCCAGGCGCAAGTGGAGGAGATTCGCGGAGTCGAATGGCTTCACCCTCTGGAGGCTTGGCATCAGCAGACGCACTCCGGATACGGCAACAACGATACGGTATTGAAAAAAGCATTGAATTCCCTTGGATATGAGGTGAACTAGAATGTCAGACCAATCGAACTTGATCGCAAAGCTGCCTTCGTACATTGACCATACGCTGCTTAAAGCCGACGCCACCTCGCAAATGGTGCGCAAGCTGTGCGAGGAAGCTGTGCAGTATGGCTTTTACAGCGTTTGCGTTAACGGCGTTTGGGTACCGCTGTGCAAACAATCCCTTGCCGGGAGCGGCGTTCGTATCAGCGTCGTCTGCGGGTTCCCCTTGGGTGCCAACGATAGCGGAGTAAAAGCCTATGAGGCGGCGAAAGCAGCCGAAGCGGGCGCTTCCGAGATAGATATGGTATTGCAGATCGGCCAGCTTCTGGAAGGCAATTTCGATGCGGTAATGGAAGATATCCGAGCCGTTGTAAACGCCGTTGAGGGTCAAGCCATTGTCAAAGTAATATTTGAAACGGGATTCCTTAACGAGGAACAGAAGAAAACAGCATGCCGCTTATCGGAAGAGGCTGGAGCACATTATGTGAAAACCTCCACTGGCTTCGGCCCGGGCGGAGCGGTTGTCGATGACATTCGACTGATGCGTGCCAACGTATCGTCATCCATCGGAGTGAAAGCTTCCGGCGGTGTCAGAGATTTGCAAACGGCTTTGAACATGATTGAGGCGGGAGCGACGAGACTCGGCACAAGCTCGGGAGTTGCTATAATGCAAGGAGTTTCCGGCTCATCGACATATTAACCATTTAGCGGACGTAAGTGAATGTGGGAGGAAAAACGTGGCTTCGTTATTTTTGAGCAAGAAAAGAAAGAAACGGCTGGAAGCAGGGCATCCCTGGGTATTCAAAACGGAAACGGACCGAATCGAAGGGGATCCCGTGCCCGGCCAATTGATTGATGTACATACGCATCTTGGCCAGTATGCCGCTACCGGATACTGGAATCCGGAATCGCAAATTGTAGTGCGTGTCGTTTCCTACGAACCTCTGGAAGCGATGGATCATCACTTTTTTGCAGAGCGGTTCCGCCGCTGTCTGGAGCACCGGGAGCGATTCCTGCCCGGCGCCCGTTCTTACCGGCTCGTATATGGCGAAGCGGATTTCCTGCCGGGGTTGATCGTCGACCGGTTTGAGGACGTTCTCGTCGTACAGCTTCTTACTTTGGGCATGGATCGTGCGCGCGAGGCGATCGTATCGGCATTAGCGGAAGTAATCTGTCCTGCCGGCATCTATGAGCGAAGCGACGTTTCCGTTCGCCAGCTGGAGGGTCTCGAGCAGCGTACGGGACTGCTGTATGGGGAATGTCCGCAGCATGTCCGGATTACCGAGAACGGATTGCTGCTCGATATCGATATTATGCAGGGGCAAAAGACAGGGTATTTCTTCGATCAGCGGGAAAATCGCGCTGCTATTGCTCCTCTGATGCTCGGATGGGGCAAACAAAGCGGAATCGAGCTGAAAGACGTCGTGCAGGAGGACGGGACGAACGTCCAAGCGCCGGTTAACGCCAACGGGAAGACGGTTTCCTTTCCTTTCTGGGACGGTGCGACAGTGCTCGAATGCTTCTCCCATACCGGCAGCTTTACGCTGAACGCGTGCAAATACGGCGCCAAGAAGGTAACCTGCCTCGACATTTCGGAGCATGCGATTGAAAGCGCCAGAACGAATGTGAAGCTGAACGGCTTCGAGGACCGGGTAGAATTCGTAGTCGCCGACGCGTTCGAATACTTGCGTGAGCAGGTGAAGGGGCTCGAGCAGCGTAAGGAAAGAGCACATGCGGACAAGAAGAAGGTCGATACCTCTCAACCCTTGTCATCCAAAAGCAAAACGTGGGACGTCGTCATTCTCGACCCTCCGGCGTTTGCCAAAACGCGCAGCGCTGTCGAAGGCGCTTGCAGAGGGTACAAGGACATCAACCTTCACGGGATGAAGCTGGTCAACGAGGGCGGCTATCTAGTAACCGCCAGCTGTTCATATCATATGAAGCCTGAACTATTTCTAGAAACGATTCACGCTGCGGCGGCCGATGCGAATAAAATACTGCGTTTGATCGAGTTCAGAGCGGCAGGGAAAGATCACCCGCGGATTTTAGGGGTAGATGAAGGAAACTATCTGAAATTTGCTATTTTTGAAGTGCGGAGCAAATAGAACGATGTAGCCGTTGTTTTTGGTTCTATACCAAAGACAGCGGCTTTATTTTTTGAGCGGTGCCAATGGTTCCGACAAGAAAAGGCTGCAGCCGGGCTTGAATTTTCGCGGCACCGCTTTTATAATGTGAAATGGGAATGATAATTATTCTCAAGAATAATTTACGGTAACAAGTCCATTGATATAAGAAAAGGTGGCTATTATATATGACGGATTTCATGAAATTATCTATGTCCTTGGGAGAGGCAATTGCAGGCCGGCGCAGCATCGGCAGGGTGAAGCAGGATCCGGTGGACAAACAGCAGATCGAAGCGCTGCTGGATGCCGCCAATTGGGCGCCGAGCCATCATGCAACCGAGCCGTGGCGATTTTTCGTAATGACAGGCGGCGGCAGACAAAAGCTGGCGGATGCATATGCCGATATTGCGGCGGAAGGCGCAGCGGGTTCGGCAGTGGAAGAGCTCGAGACGATACGCAGCAAAGCGGCGGGCAAGGCGTTTCGCGCTCCGGTCGTAATCGCTGTGGCGGTATCGCCATCCGACGCTCCATCCGTGAACCGGATGGAGGAATTCGCGGCCGCTCACAGCGCAGTGCAAAATATGCTGCTGGCGGCGCACGGTTTGGGTTTGGGCACGATCTGGCGCTCCGGAGAACCGATGTATCACCCGCGGATGAAGCAAGCCTTCGGACTCGCTCCGTCCGATGAATTGGTAGGCCTGGTCTATGTTGGCTACCCTGACATGCAGCTGCTTCCCGGCAAGAGAAGACCCGTATCCGAGAAGACGGTCTGGATATCCGAGTAATAAATGCTCCCTGTTGCAAGGCATTATTGCCCTTAGCGATAGGGAGTTTTTTGATGGCTCGAAATTTTAGTCAATTTACTTGACTAAATACGAAACGGAGTTATAATCATATATAGTCAATTAACTTGACTATATTATGAGGTGGAGGGCTGAATATGAAAGCTGAAACTAATATGGAAACGGTACGTTCTTTTATTCAGGCATTCTGGAACGAAGGCAATCTCGCGTGTACGGATCAGTATATAACCGAAGATTATGAGGATCATGCTTACGTCCCTAATAACGTAATTGGACTCAAGGAGACGGCTCGCGTCCTGCATACTGCATTTCCGGATCAGTGCTCTGCCGTAGAAAGCATTGTGGCGCAAGGTGACCGCGTTGTCGTAAGACTTGCAATGACAGGAACCCATTTGGGCTTGTTTAGAGGGACAGAAGCTACCGGCAACCGTGTGGATGTTAAGGTATATCGCGAATATCGGCTTGTTAACGGTAAAATCGCTGAGCATTGGGCGCTTTTCGACACGGTCTCCTTGCTGCGCCAAATCGGAGCGGAGCTTCACCAGCAGCCAGCCTGCCGAATTAAATAGCTTATGAAATGCTTAAGGTCGCTCTTTCATCGGGCGGCCTTAGTTATTTTCAGGAATCGTGGTAAAATGGATGGATGAGTTTGCTGGATCGAATTCTAGGAGGGGACAGAGCATTGGCGCACGAGGCACCGGGATACGAGCTTACGATTCTTTTTGCAACTGCATTTCGCTTGGCGGTAGACGAATTGCATGATGAATTGGCCAAGGCAGGATTTGACGACGTTCGTCCGTCTCACGGATTTATTTTTCAAAAGCTATCCCATGGAGGCGCAACGGGTAACGAAATAGCGGATCATCTTGGAATTACCAAACAGGCTGCCAGTTTGACAATAGATTATTTGGAAGAGCGGGGTTATGTCAGCAGGGAGCCGCATCCATCCGACCGCAGGGGGAAGCTCGTCGTATTAACGGAGCGTGGCTGGCGATGTATCCGAACTACGGAAGCTGTATTTTCCTCGATAGAGCGACGTTGGGAACAGATGGTTGGAGAAGAAGCCATACGATCGCTCCGCCACGATATGCGGGAATTGGTTCACAGCTTTCCCAATGCCAAGCCTGGAGCGTTTCGTCCTGTCTGGTAGCGGACATGGTTCGACGTCCCTCCTGCAGTCTGGTTTCAAAAATTGATAAAATGCGAAATTATTCGGATTGAATTCAGGGGGCTAAGCGCTTACTATAAGGTAATATTAACAAAAGACCGATCGCTGACTTAGTTTCATATCATCATGTTTCGAGAAGTCAGCGACATTACCGCTTGTTGGAGGAACCTAATGAAAATACAATTTGCTTTTCATCCCAATGAAACAAGCTCAGAATTTATTCCCGTGACACTGAATACTTCGTACAGCAGCGCCAGAGGCTATGGCTTCTCCCAGTCGGTGCATCCCTCTAGGAACGAGGATTTACGCGATTCGTGGCCTGGGGATTATTTTCTTCAGCCGGTGCCGACGTTCAGAGTGGACGTGCCTTTCGGCAATTATTCCGTTACCTTAACATTGGGGCACCCGGATGCTCCATCCGCGACGACGGTCAAAGCCGGTCTCGGGCGGTTGATGCTGGACAATATTCATACCGCTCCAGGACAGTTCGTCCGGGAAACCTTTGCCGTGAGAGCCGAGGACGGACAGCTGAAGCTGGCGTTTTCCGGCGCTGCGCCGAGCGTTTACGCCATAGAAATCGAACGGGCGGGAGAGATGCCTACGTTATTTTTGGCAGGAGATTCTACGGTAACCGACCAGCCCTCAGGCCAGTATCCTTATGCGGGATGGGGCCAAATGTTCCCGAAGTTTCTGACGGCGGACATTGCGGTATCCAACCATGCGCGCTCGGGCAGAAGCTCCAAAAGCTTTATTACCGAAAACCGGCTGAATCATATTTGGAATCAGATAGCTCCTTCGGATTTCTTACTCATTCAGTTCGCTCATAACGATGAAAAGGACAACGAAGGCGGGACGGACGCTTTCACTACGTACCAGCACTATCTGAAGCAGTATATTGACGGTGCACGGCAGAGAGGCGCTTATCCGGTGCTTGTATCGCCGATGCACAGACGCTTTTTTGATGCGCGGCATTGCATTGAGAATACCCACGGCGATTATATCGAAGCAATGCGGCAGCTGGCTGAACGCGAGGAGGTTCCTTTTCTGGATTTGGCAGGCAAAAGCAAGCGGCTGTTCGAGGAGCGGGGCGAAGAGGCGACCAAACGTATTTTTATGTGGGCGGAGCCGAACGAATATGCCAATTTTCCGGATGGGGCGCAGGATAACACGCACTTTACGGAATACGGAGGGGTTGAAATTGCACGGCTTGTGACGGAATGTATCCGCGAGGCCGGAGTGGAGCCTCTCCAACATTATTTGCGGTCTAACTAAAAAACGGATCTTACGAAACCGGAGCTGTCGAAGAACAGGTGCCGGTTTTTTTCGTGCGATTCAATAAGCTTAGAGCGCGCACCAACGTACCATCATGGCTTCGTTTCGAGGTAATAGAACATATGTTCTCTGTGTGGTATAATATGAACCAAAACATCCCTTAGCCCAAAAAGAGTGTTTTTTGGTAGAATAATAGAATTAGAGTGAAATGTTACTTTCTTATGGCTACCTATATCCAAGTGACTATTGTACATAGATGAGGAGGAAGCTCCATGGCATTCCGTTTTGTGTTGGGAAGAGCGGGCAGCGGAAAAAGCGAATACTGCCTGAGCAGTATTAAAGAGAAGCTGCTCGAAGCGCCAAGCGGACGTCCGCTTATTCTTCTGGTTCCCGAGCAGGCGACCTTTCAGGCTGAATATGCGTTGGCTTCGACTCCGGAGCTGGGCGGAACGCTGCGGGCTCAGGTGCTCAGCTTTCGAAGACTCGCCTGGCGGGTCATGCAGGAGGTCGGAGGGACTGCGAGACTGCCGATTGACGATACGGGGAAAAAACTGCTGCTGCACAAACTATTACATAAGCAACGCGACCGTCTAAAGCTATTTTCCGCCAGTGCGGATCAGATGGGCTTCATAGAGAAAATAAGCGATTTATTCAAGGAATTCAAACGGTATTGCATTACATCGGAAGGGTTGGAATCATTCTACAGAAGCTCGCCCGTTCACGATCAATCGTCTTCAATTAAGGATAAGCTGCATGATCTTCAGCTGCTGTACGGGGAATTCGAGCAGGAGCTGTCACGCACTTATTTGGACGGGGAAGATTTCCTGACGCTGCTTGCCGCCCAGCTGCCCAAGTCCGATTATGTTCGCGGCGCCGAATGCTGGATTGACGGCTTCCACGGGTTTACTCCGCAGGAGCTTGCGGTTGTTGAGAGCATGGTTGCTTCGTGCCGGGAAGTTACGATGACTTTGAATCTTGACCGTGAATATAGGCTTGGGGATATGCCTCACGAATTGGATTTGTTCCATCCGACGGCAAGAACTATGCTTCAGCTGCAGGAACGGCTCGACAAGCTGCATATTCCGGTTAGGGAAACGATTCTGCTGCAATGCGATCCCCCCGTAAGGTTTAAGGACAGCCCGATGCTGACGCATCTGGAAAAGGAGATGGATCAGCGGCTGAAGAAGCCATATCGTTCCGCTGGCAGCGCATCGAAAGAGAGGGACGGGGTCAAGCTGACGGCTGCGGTAAGCCGGAGAGCGGAAGTGGAAGGGACCGCGCGGGAGGTTTTGCGGCTCGTTCGAGAGAACAATCTCAGGTTCCGGGATATCACGGTGACGGTGCGAAATGCGGAAGCCTACGGCGAGCTGCTGTCGGCTACGTTCACCGATTTCGGCATCCCGCATTTTTTCGATCAAAAGCGGTCCGTCATGCACCATCCCGTAGTGGAGCTTATCCGTTCTTCGCTTGAGGTCATAGAGCGTTACTGGAAATACGATGCGGTGTTCCGCTGTGTGAAAACAGAGTTTTTCATCCCTCTGGAGCAGAAAGCAGACGGGATCCGTCTGGACAGGCATGCTATGGATCAGCTGGAGAATTATGTGCTTGCCTTTGGCATTCAAGGCTCGAAATGGTTCGATGGAAAGCCTTGGACCTACTCCTTGCGTTCGAGCTTGGAGCAGCCGGATGCAGCGGCCAGCGAGACGGAAGCGGCTTTTATACATAAAATGAACGTTTGCCGCAATAGTGTGGCACAACCGCTGTTCAAGCTTCAGGAATCGATGAGACGGGCCAAATCCGTCATGGATAAAGTAAAAGCATTATACGAGCTGCTAGTTGAGCTGCGCGTTCCGGACAGGCTCGAGAGCTGGAGCCAGCGGGCGATAAATGAAGGCAAGCCGGAAAAGGCGAGAGAACATGCGCAAGTATGGGATCGGGTTATCGATATGTTCGATCAATTGGTCGAGCTGATGGGAGACGAAGAGGTAACCACGGAGATGTTCGCAGGTCTTCTGGAAACCGGAATGGAGAGCATCAAGCTTGGATTAGTGCCCCCGTCGCTGGATCAGGTACTGATTGGAAGCATGGACCGTACCCGGTCCGGCAATGTAAAGCATGTGTTTGTGCTCGGAGTGAATGAAGGCGTGCTCCCTGCGAAGATGAAAGAGGACGGCGTGTTAAGCGAGCCGGAGCGGGAAACACTGACGGGCCTTGGATTGTCCATGGCTGAAGGGAGCCGGAGGAAGCTGCTGGACGAGCAGTTTTTGATTTACTGCGCATTTTGTACGCCTTCGGAATGCTTGTGGCTTAGTTATCCTCTCGCGGACGAGGAAGGGAAGTCATTGCTGCCATCCGATGTGATCCGGCATATGAAGCGCATGTTCCCAGAGATCAAGGAACGGCTCATGATGGCGGAGCCTTCAGCGGACATGTCCGCCACGGAGCAGCTTGGCTATATTGCGCGCCCCGAGAAAGCCATGTCGTACCTCGTAGTTCAGCTAAAGGGCTGGATGAAGGGAGAGACGATATCGTCCGTATGGTGGGACGTATACAATTGGTTTGTTCGTCAGCCCGGCTGGAGCGAGCGACTCAAGCAAATGCTGCAGGCGCTGACATTTACGAATGAAGCCATGCCTTTGACGCCGGATACAAGCCGGCAGCTGTATGGAGAGCATGTTCTGACGAGCGTCTCCAGAATGGAGCGGTTTGTAGCGTGTCCATTCTCCCAATTCGCATCACACGGCTTGCGGCTGCAGGAACGGCGTATTTTCCGCCTGCAGGCTCCCGATATCGGGCAGCTGTTTCACGCTGCGCTCAGCATGTTCGCCGAGCGGATAACCGAGGAAGGAGGCGACTGGGCGAATCTGACCGCCGATGATTATTTGGTCAAGGCGGGAAATGTTGTCGATTTGCTGGCGCCTAGACTGCAAAGCGAAATTTTGTTCAGCTCTCAGCGCTACTCGTACATTGCCCGCAAGCTGAAGCAGGTCATCGGGCGCTCGGCGCAAATGCTCGGAGAGCATGCCAAGCTAGGGCAGTTCGTGCCGGTGGGGCTCGAGATCGGTTTTGGGGCGGATCAGCCGATTCCTCCGCTTTCTTATATGCTTGAGAACGGCATCCGGATGGACGTCAGAGGGCGGATCGACCGAGTCGATCGTGCGGATACGGAGCAGGGGACGCTGCTGCGGGTCATCGATTACAAGTCAAGCCCGACGGCCCTGCAGCTGTCGGAGGTGTACTATGGCTTGTCGCTGCAGATGCTCACGTATCTGGATGTCATATTGACCCACGCCAACGAATGGTTAGGGACGGAGGCCAAGCCTGCAGGTGTCCTTTATTTCCATGTGCATAATCCATTGCTTCAGACGCAGAACCGGATTTCTGAGCAAAAAGCGGAGGAGGAGCTTCGCAAACGGTACAAAATGAGAGGCTTGATCCGTGCCGATGCGGAAACGGCCCGAATGATGGATACGACGCTTGTGAAATCGAGCGGTCATTCCCAGCTGATTCCTGCGGCCTTGAAGAACGACGGGAGCTTCTACAAATCGTCGTCCGTCGCGGACGACGCTCAGTGGGACGTGCTTCGAAGCTATGTGCGCAGGACGATTAAAGGCATAGGAACGGCAATGACAAGCGGCGATGTCGCAATCAAACCGTACCGTATGGGTACGGAAGCCGCATGTACTTTCTGCTCGTTCAAGCCGGTCTGTCAGTTCGATACGCAGTTTGAAGCCAACGAGCACAAGGTGCTGACGCCGGTCGGCAAGGAGCGGGCGTTGGAGATGATGAAGGAACGGGTTGAAGCGCTGCCTGCTCCCCAAGTGATTCCGTTTCGCCCTGCCAGATCGGCGGTCCAAGCGGGCAGAAAGCTGGAGCGAGCTGCTATTGAACAGAAAGAGGATACTACGGCAGAGCAGCTGACGCTGTTCGATGAGCCGGACGGGAAATCGGGAGGTGAACCGGATGATCAACAAAATACCTAAGCCTGAGAATGCCTCGTGGACGGACGATCAATGGGATGCGATTACGATTCATGGCCACGACATGCTGGTCGCTGCGGCAGCAGGCTCGGGAAAAACGGCCGTCCTGGTGGAACGGATTATTCGGCGAATATCCGACGAGCAGGAGCCGGTGGATGTCGACAGGCTGCTCGTCGCTACGTTTACGAATGCCGCTGCAGCGGAAATGAGACACCGGATTAGTGAAGCGCTGGAAAAAGCATTGGAGCTTCATCCCGGGTCAGACCATATCCGCAGACAGCTTGCATTGATCGGCAGAGCGTCTATTACGACGCTGCACTCCTTTTGTCTGGAAGTGATCCAAACGCACTATCAGACCATTGCTTTGGATCCGGGGTTCCGTATCGCCAACGAAACGGAGAGCGAGCTTATGCGCCAGGACCTGATCGAGGAGCTGTTCGAGGAACAGTATGGCGCTGCCGAGGAAGGCGGAGATTTTTGGCGGCTGGTGGACGGTTTCAGCGGGGAAAAGAGCGACGATGTGCTGTACCGGCTGGTGCAGCGGCTCTACGACGAATCCCGAAGCCATCCGCGTCCGGCCGCATGGCTGCGTGAAATGGCCGCCATGTTCGACAGGAGCCCGGATGATCCGAACCCTTGGCTGCCCAGCTTGCTGGCATCCGTTCAGCTGGAGCTGGAAGGCATTGCCTCCATTCTGAGGGAAGCCGTACGAGTGGCCGAGCAGCCTGGAGGCCCTGCCCCTTACCTTCAAAACCTGCAGGATGATATCGAAGCCGTGAACTATCTGCAGCAGGTGGCAGGCTATTCGTGGGAGCACCTATACGAGTCGTTTCAAGGAGCTTCCTTCGGAAAGCTGAAGCCGTGCAAGGGAGATCAATACGATAAAGAGCTGCAGGAGCAGGTGAAGGAGCTGAGAAGCCGTGCGAAGGATCAGCTGTCCGACCTGACGGAGGAGCTGTTTGCTCGCACACCCCAGCAGTACGACGAAGAGCTGCGGCAAATGGCTCCGGTAATGAAGACGCTGGTGGAGCTTGTCATTGAATTCGGCCGAAGATACCAGGAAGCGAAGAAGGCCAAAGGCCTTGTCGATTTTGGCGATTTGGAGCACTATTGCCTGCAAATATTATCCACGGTGGATGAAGACGGCGATGCCATGATGCCGTCGCAGGCTGCGCTCGGCTACAGAGAGCGATTCGTTGAAGTACTGCTTGACGAATATCAGGATACAAACCGCGTTCAAGAGTCTATCGTAGCTCTGATCTCAAGGGAGGCGCCGGGCAACCGGTTTATGGTCGGTGACGTCAAGCAGAGCATTTACCGGTTCCGGTTAGCTGAACCCGGCTTGTTTCTTGGTAAATACAAGAGCTATCAGACCGAAGGTACAGAGCCTGGACAACGAATCGACCTCGCCCGTAATTTCCGGAGCCGGTTGTCGGTAGTCCATGGGGTTAACTATATTTTCAAACAGCTGATGGGCGAAACAGTGGGGGAGATTTCTTATGACGACCGTGCCGAGCTGAAGTACGGTGCCGCTTATTATCCTGAATGGGACGTTCAGAGTAACGGTACGGAAGCGGCCGAGCTGATTTTAATTGACCGAACGGAGCAGGATACGCCGTATAGTCCGGAGGATGCCGACAAGGAAGGCGCAGCGCAAGATGCGCCGGGCGAAGAGGGCGAATCCGCGGACAAGCTCGACCCGGCTGCAGAAGCGCGCGAGCTGGAGACGGCGCAGCTGGAGGCGAGAGCTATTGCTGCACAAATCCATCAGCTGCTCGGAGCGGGGGGCACAGGCGCATTCCAAGTGTTCGATAAATCAACAGGCGGCAAAAGAGACATTACGTTCCGGGACATGGTTATTCTGCTCAGAGCTACTCAGCAGTGGTCCCCGGTGTTCATCGAAGAGCTGAAGCAGCAAGGAATTCCGGCATATGCCGAGCTGAACAGCGGTTACTTCTCTGCAACGGAAGTCGAGATGCTGTTATCGCTGCTCAAAATTATCGACAATCCGTATCAAGATATTCCGCTCGCCGCCGTCCTGCGCTCACCGCTCGTTCAGTTGACGACCGAGCAGCTGGCGCAAATCCGGATTACAGGCAAGCATGGTGCTTTTTATGACGCCGTACGGGCTTACATAGGTACGCACAGAAACGAACAGGAGCATGAAAAGACGACGCTGGCAAGCGATGATTATGAGCCGGCGGAAGCGGAAACGGAAACGGAAACAGTCGAGATCCAGGAAGCCTGGAAGGAAGTCGCTGCAGGAATTGATGATGTTGTCGGAGTGAGCCGGGTTTCTGAAGGAAACGTTCTTGAATCGGCCCTCGATGAGGACTTACTGCAAAAGCTGCAGCTGTTTATGCGCAGACTCCGCTCCTGGAGGGAAGCTGCCCAGCAAGGCACATTATCCGAACTGATTTGGAATATATACAGCGAAACCGGAATTTACGATTTTGTCGGAGGCTTGCCCGGAGGGCAGCAGCGCCAAGCTAATTTGCGCGCATTGTATGACCGGGCGAGACAATATGAGGCGACGTCATTCCGCGGGCTGTTCCGTTTTCTCCGGTTTGTCGAGCGGATGAAAGACAGCGGTGGCGACTTGGGGACTGCGCGCGCGCTAGGTGAGCAGGAAGACGTTGTTCGCATCATGTCGATACATAAAAGTAAAGGACTGGAATTTCCGGTCGTGTTCGTCGCAGGGATGGCGAAGCGGTTCAATCAGCGTGATTTGACCGATGCGTTTATGGTTCATAAAGATTTGGGTTTCGGTCCGAAGCTGATGGATGCGGATGCGAGAATCAGCTATCCTACGCTGCCGTGGCTTGCGATCCGCCGCAAAATGCGGATGGAAATGCTGGCCGAGGAAATGCGTGTGCTCTATGTTGCATTGACCAGAGCACGGGAGAAGCTGTATCTGCTTGCTACGGTGAAAGGATCGGACAAGCTGCTCCAGAGCTGGTCGCGTTTAGCGGAGCATGAGGATATGCTGATGCCGGACGATACGGTTGCCAAGGCGCGGTCTTACTTGGACTGGCTTGGACCTGCTTTGATACGGCATCCGGATGGTCATGCGCTGCGTGAAGATGCCGCTGCTGCATACCGGAGGCCGGAATGGCTGCTCGATGAGCCTTCCCGATGGGAGATCCGCTGGGTTCGTCCTGAGGCGTTCACCGCGATGGCCGAGGCGGCCGCCGTCTACGAGGTTTCGGCAGAGAGGATGCAGTCGGTACTCAGGCTGGAGACTGTCGATGGCGAAACGGGGGAGGGAGGACCGTTCGAATCCTCCGTATGGAACAAGCTGTCATGGACGTATTCGAATGAGCAGGCGTCCACACTGCTTTCCAAAACGTCGGTCACTGAGCTGAAACGGATGTCGGAGCACCATAAGCTGCTGGAGCTTGTGTCTGACGAGCCTTTGGAGCCGGTTCTGTTGGAAACGCAGGAGCGGAAAAAAGGATTTCGCCCGGCCATCGTCCGCCGTCCGAGATTCATGGAGCAGACGAAGCTGAGCGCTCCGGAACGCGGAACCGTATTTCACTCGGTGATGCAGCATATGCCGGTCCATTTCGAGCCAACTGTTCATGAGGTGAAAGAAACTTTGGCGAATATGGTCCGTAAGGAATTGTTGACGGATGCACAAAGCGAAGTAGTCGATGCCGAAGTCATCGTATCCTTTTTCCGGAGCCCGCTGGGACAAAGATTGCTGAAGTCTGCGGCAGTTCACCGTGAAGTGCCTTTCAGCTATGGGCTTCCCGCAAGGGAAGTTTACGGGAATACGGATCCGGCCGTTTCGGAGGAGACGATCCTGCTGCAAGGGGTTATCGACTGCCTGTTCGAAGAGCAGGACGGGCTGGTGCTGCTGGATTATAAGACCGACCAGCTGAAGGGCGGAGGAACGGCTGCACTGCAAGCCGTGAGGGAAAGGTATCAGCTGCAGCTCGATTTGTATGCTCAGGCGGTTTCTAGAATATGGAAAGAACCGGTATTGGCTAAATACATTTTTTTATTTGACGGTGCTCATATATTGGAGCTGTAGCCGGAAAGGCATTTTCAAAAGAATAAATGAAATTTTGAGAGATGAGCTTGATATAGAAGGAGTCAAGAGAGGAGGAACTGAATCCATGCGGATATTGCATACCGCGGACTGGCATTTCGGCCGGACGCTGGAAGGAAGAAGCCGGATGGCCGAGCAGGAGGCGTTCGTGGAGGAGCTGGTTCGGATGGTGAACGATCAGCAGATTGACCTCGTGCTCCTTGCAGGGGATGTCTATGATTCGGTCAATCCTCCGGCTGCGGCGGAGCAGCTTTTTTACGACGCGCTTGCCCGGTTGGCCGATAACGGCAAGAGACCGGTGGCGGTCATAGCGGGGAACCATGACCATCCCGACCGGCTGGCGGCGGCTGCGCCGCTGGCGCAAAAGCTTGGAGTCCGGCTGGCAGGCCTGCCGGAGGACCGGCATGAAATCATCCCCATAGCAAGAACGGGGGAGCGAGCTTGTTTGTTTTCGCTGCCGTATCCTTCTGAATCGCGCTTAAAAGAGCTGTTGACGGATCACGTTGAGGAAGAGCTGCTGCGGGTCGCTTACTCGGACCGCGTCAAATTTATCGCTTCGCAGCAGGCGAAGCATTTCAGCCTACATACTGTCAATTTGCTGATGAGCCATATTTACGTGCTGGGTGGGGCGGAGAGCGAATCGGAGCGGCCGATTCAAGTAGGCGGCGCTTATACGGTCGATACGGAGGCATTGGCGGTAGGAGCGCAGTACGTTGCCTTGGGCCACTTGCATCGCCCCCAAACGATAAAATCTTCCTCGCTGATGAGGTACAGCGGGTCGCCGCTTGCCTACAGTTTCTCCGAAGCGGGACAAGCCAAGTCGGTGACGGTGCTGGATGTTGGCCCGGGAGAGGTGCCGAAGCTGGAGGAGCTGTTCTTGTCGAGCGGCCGCCCGTTGGTCAAGTGGAAAGCGGCCGACGGCTTAACGGAAATTCATCAATGGCTTGCGGATGGCAAAGATGCCGGAGCCTGGATCGATTTGGAAGTACATATGTCGGAAGCGATGTCGATGGAGCAAATCCATATGCTGCGCAAAGCGCATGAAGGCATCGTCAACATCCGGCCCATTTATCCGGAAATGGAAGCGGCCGCGGCTTCCGCTGTTTCAATGAACAGCATGCCGATGGACGAGCTGTTCCGCCGCTATTATGCACGGCAAACCGGAGGCGCGGAGCCGGAAGCGGAGCTTGTCCGGTTGTTTATGGAGCTGTTGGAGGCGTAGCCGGAAATTGACATACGATTGGAATTGCATCATATGCATGGAAAGGGGGATGGCTTGCCATGAGGCCGATTTATTTGCAAATGGCCGGGCTTCAAAGCTATAGAGAGCTTCAAGAGATTGATTTCACAGCATTATGCGATGCCGGCGTATTCGGTATTTTCGGACAGACAGGCAGCGGCAAATCGACGATTCTCGATGCGGTGACGCTGGCGTTGTTCGGCAAAGTGGAGCGTGCCGCCAACGGTACGCAGGGCATAATGAACCATGCCGAGAACACGTTGTCGGTATCGTTTACTTTCGAGCTGGGTCATGCGTCAGGCGCGCAGCGTTACCGCGTGGACAGGCAGTTCAAGCGCGGAGGCGATGTGTCGGTCAACAACACGGTAAGCCGTTTGATTCGATATCAGGACGGAGAGACCGTAGTCCTCGCGGATAAGGCGGGTGAAGTGAACCAGCAGGTCCAGGATGTATTGGGCCTGTCGATGCAGGACTTCACCCGGGCGGTTGTGCTGCCGCAAGGAAAGTTTGCGGAGTTTCTCGCCTTGAAGGGCAGCGAGCGCAGGCAAATGCTGCAGCGGCTGTTCCATCTGGAGCCGTACGGCGATCAGCTGAGTGCCAAAACCGCCGTCCGCTTCAAGGAAACGGACGTGGCGATCAAAGAGCTGCAGGCCGAGCAGCAAGGGCTCGGCGACGCTTCGCAGCAGGCGCTGGACGCCGCGGCGGCCGCGCTTGCGGATGCGGCGCAAGCTTCGCAGCAGCTGCGGGCGCAGCTTGCCGCGTGCGAGACCCGCGCCGCCGAGCAGCGCCGCATCCGCGAGCTGCAGCAGGCGCTCGCGGCCGCGCGGGAGCAGCTCGCGCAACACGAGGCCCGCGCGCCGCAGGTGCGGGCGCTGCAAGCGCAGCTCGCCCGCGCGGCGCAGGCCGAGCTGGCGCGGCCGTACGCGCAGCAGCTCGCGCAGGCGCAGGCGCGGCTAGCCCGCGAGCGCAGCGCCTTGGGCGGCGCCGAAGCGGAGCTTGCGCGGGCGCAGGCCGCGCTTGCCGCGGCGCAAGCGGCGCACAAGCAAGCGCGCGATGCGCTGGCTGCGCAGGAGGCGCCGCTGCTGCTGCGGCTCGACAAGCTGCAGCAGGCGCAAGCGCTGGCGGCGGAGCTGGCGCAGCAGCGCGCAGCGGCAAGCCGGCTCGCGCAGCAGACGGAGCAGGCGGCCGGCCAGCTCGCGGCCGCGCGGGAGCAGCTGCAGCGTGAGCAGGAGCTGCGAGACAAAGCCGTCAAGCGCCAGGCGGAGCTTAAGGCGGAGCTGAAGCTGGCAGAGGTGCCGAGCGCCGAGAGAGACCTGCTGCAGGAAGCGCTGCAGGAGAAACGGGCGATCGAGCAATGGCGCCGCCAGCTGGAGGAGCAGCGTGCCGAGCTGGAGAAGCACGGCAAGGAGCTGCAAGCGCTCGAGCGCGAGGAGGGCGCGGTGCAGGAGCGGGAGAAGCAGTGGGGGCAATGGCTGGCCGGCTGGCTCCAGGAAGCGGCACAGGCGTATGCCGAGGCGAAGGAGCAGGAAGCCAAGCTTGGCCGGGTGCTTGCCGCTATACCCGCTTGGATCGCGGAACATAAGGCAAAGGGGCGCGAAGCGGAACGGAAAGCGATGGCGGCTGCCTTGGCCTCGCAGCTGGAAGCGGGGGACCGCTGTCCGGTATGCGGAGCTACGGAGCATCCCGAACTCTTCACGCTGCATGAGCACGAAGCTTCGCTGCAAACCGAAGGCGATGCGGCGATGGCACGACTGGAGGAGCAGCAGCTTAGGGCAAGGCAGCAGCAGCTGTCGGCGAGCCAATTGCTGCTCAGCTTGAACGGGATCGTGCAGCAATGGAAGCCGGTGCTTCCCCAGCTGCAGCATAACGATTCTCTCGCCGAAGCGGCGGCAGCCGTACAAGCTTGGGAGCAGACGAACGATAGCGTCGCAGGCGGCGTTGTCCGTACTGCGATAGATGAGCTGCTCGGAGAGGCGGAGCTGTTGACCGTGCTGCAGTCGGTCGAAGACGAGCTGCTGCAGCTCAGCAGACGATATCTAGCGATGCAAAAGCGGCAGCAGGAGCTTCTGCAGCTGCGCGGGCAGATCGACCGTGCGATGGCGGAGCAGCAATCCCGCCGGCAAACCTTACATACATTCATCGCGTCAGCGAAAGAGAAGACCGACCGACTGAAAGAGACCGTCGCCGCGCAAACGGACGAATGGAACCGGAAGTTTGCTGGCGTTGATTTTGACCGTGTCGAAGCGGCGGCAGAGCAGCTGAGGCTTCAGCAGCAAAAAGCGGACGACCTTCGCGAACGGTTGGACAAGAGCGTTACTTTTATAGAAGAAAAGCTGAGCTTGATAGGGCAAGTCCAGGAGAAGCTGAACGAATTCGACCGGCAAACGGTCCAGCTGCAAACCGAATGGAAGCATTTGCAGCAGCAGGTGTCGGAAAAAGCGGATCGGCTGAAGGATTGGGCCGGAGAAGAAGAGGTCGGTCCTCAATTAATCCGCGTGTCGAACCAATTGGAGCAGCTGCGGGGAGCCAATGAGAAGACGAAGCTCGATTACGAGCAGGCACAGTTATCCGGCCAGGAAGCGGCAGCAGCGATGGCGGCAGCCTCTCAAGCGGTTCAGACCGCAATGGAGCAGGCGGCCAACGCAGAGAAGGAGTGGGACGCGCAAGCCAAGCTGTACGGCTTCTTGAAGCCGGAAGACGTAGAAGCGGCGAGGATTGCCGATGCGCTGAGGCAGACTTGGGCTGAAGAGGTCGAGGCTTACGGCAAGCTGGAGCATCAGCTTAACGTGCAGGCGCGGCAGCTGTCCGAACAGCTTGGCGACCGCATGGTTACGGATGCTGAATGGGCGCAGCTGGAGGAAGAGCTGGCTGAATGCAAGAAGCGCGACGATGCGGCTTTGCAGGCCAAGGCAAAAGCCGAGCGCGATTGGGAGTCGCTGCAGGAGAAGCATGCACGGTGGACCGAGCTGGAAACGAAGCGAATAGCCCGCCAAAACGAGCTTACGCTGCTCAGCAAGCTGCAGTCGGTGCTGCGCGGCAACGCGTTCGTGGAATTTTTGGCCGAGGAGCAGCTGATGCAGGTAAGCCGTGCAGCGACTGAACGGTTAGGTCAGCTGACCCGCCAGAAGTACGCCATCGAGGTGGATTCGGCCGGGGGCTTCATTATCCGGGACGATTCGAACGGCGGCGTCAAGAGGCCCGTTACTACGCTTTCGGGAGGAGAAACGTTCCTGACTTCCTTGTCGCTGGCGTTGGCTTTATCGGCGCAAATCCAGCTGAAAGGGCAGTATCCTCTGGAATTTTTCTTCCTGGATGAAGGGTTCGGTACTCTCGATCAGGACTTGCTGGAGACGGTTATCGTTGCGCTGGAAAAGCTCCATATGGATAAGCTCACGGTCGGGGTAATAAGCCATGTGCCGGAGCTGAGGGCCCGTTTGCCGAGAAGGCTGGTTGTGCTTCCTGCCGAGCCAGGCGGAAAGGGCAGCAGAGTGTTCCTTGAGACGTTATAAAGCAATTCAATATGGATACTACAGCGAGAGGAGACAACCGATTATGAATATCCGACAATGGACGAATCGCTGCCTCAAAGGGCTCACTGCATTGTCCTTGGCCGCCGGGCTGCTGCTCGGGGGCTCCCAAGCGGAGGCGGACCCGATATGGGACCGCTGGCAGGCCGCGGATGCCGCCGTCAACAGCGGCAACCCTGCAGGTGCCGTGCCGCACTGGCAATTTCTTGTGGAGCATTATGCTTCAATACAGGACTGGCATAGTGCCGCTTTGTTCTGCGGAAGACTGGACGAATACTTTGACAGTATTCAAGATTACGACAATGCTATCCGCTACTACGAGCTGGAGAACAAATATTGGCTGATGGACGGAAAGGATTGGGGAGCTGTCGATCTGCAGCGCGCCGAGCAAATACGGACGATTGTAGATGTCTACATGAGTACGCAGGATACGGAGCTGTTGAAAAAGCAGGCGGCACCGGCCAACGGCAAATTGGCGAAGTTCGAGCCGGAATACGGAACGTATATCGGTATGTATTCCGAGCAGGACCCCGCAATGCAAAATTATTTTACACGCTCCGAATCGATCTACGGGAAAAAGCACGCCCTGTATTTGGCCTATTCTCAGCTGGACAAACCGTTCCCGCAAGCCTATGCCTCAAGGGCGAAGGAAGCGGGGGCCGCGCTGCAAATAGCCTGGGAGCCGAGCAACGGCTTGGACTCCGTGCAGGACAACGACTATTTGCGCAAATGGGCACGCGTGGCCAAGGCGAGCGGAATTCCTATCTTTTTACGTTATGCTAGCGAAATGAACGGCAATTGGGTCGTGTGGCACGGCGATCCGCAAAAGTATATTGAGAAGTTCCGTCTTGTTCACGATGTGATGGCGGAGGAAGCGCCGAACGTTGCGATGGTTTGGAGTCCCGGCGACGTTCCCGCTTACTCCATGGATGTCTATTATCCAGGCGACGAATATGTCGATTGGGTAGGGGTCAGCATGTATACGGAGCCGTATGAGAACGGAGATCCGAAGCAGGGGAATATGCAGGCGACCAGCCCGGTTGAAAGGCTGGATTACTTGTACAAGACTTATTCGGACCGCAAGCCGCTGATGATCAGCGAAACAGCCGTGTCCCATTACGCTCACATTCCTCAGGAATCGTTCACCGATTATGGGCTGCTGAATTTGCATCGGCTGTATGAGATTATGCCGCTGAAATATCCCCGGTTGAAGTCGATCACCTATTTTAACGTCGATTTGAAGGACCGGGAATCCCGCAACAACTACTTGCTTGGTGCGAACGAGGCGATGAAGAAGCTGTACAGCTCAATGGTTTCGAGCCCGTTGTATTTGACGAAGGTCGAACAGGGAGCCAAGCCTGCGGATGGCGCAGGCCATATAAAGCTGTCTGATAGCGGCAATACATTCACCGAAAAAACGAAAATAACGCCTTGGATCAAAATACCGGATATATATATCGGGAAAGTGGATTATGCCATTAACGGGAGCGTGGTAAAGTCACAAACCAATCCGCCTTTCGGATTCGAGCTCGATGCAGGACAAGTTCCGGAAGGATCGCGGCTGGAGCTGACCGTGTACAATCGAAGCGGCACCAAGGTTGCGTCCAAGTCGCTGCCGCTGTCATCACAGGTTACGGTTACGCTGGACGGCAAACGGCAATCGTTCGAGCAGCCGCCGGTCATTCGCAATGGCAGCACTTTGACGCCGCTGCGCGCCATCTTTGAAGCTATGGGGGCGACCGTCACATGGGATGCCGCTACCCAGACGGCAACGGGGCGCAAGGGGAATACGAGCGTCTCCTTGAAGGTCGGCGACAAGCAAGCTGTCGTGAACGGCAAAACCGTTGAGCTGGAGGTACCCGCCTTGCTTGTCAACGGCTATACTATGGGACCGGCGAGGTTTATCGGCGAAGCCTTCGGCGGACAATTGCAGTGGGACGGCAAGACAAGAACCGTCCAAATGAAGAGCGGCGGCAGCGCATCCGCTGCCGCCAAAGACGGAGCGGTTTCCATAGCCGGGCCGCAGCCGACCAATAGTCCCGCTCCACTTATACCAGCAAACGAGCAAAAACCCGATTCTCAAGAATCGGGTTGGCTCCACTATGTGGCAGCCGCACTGCTTCAGGTTCACAAAATGATGCAGGCAGCCGCGGCATGGATAGCCAATCTTGTGGCGTCCATCCTATAATTTTTATACTCTGGCCGGAACTTTAACATCCTCGATAATCGACTTCGCGACTTGACGGGCGCTCGAAAACGCTCGTTCCGCCAATTCACCCTTCCCGACGCAGCCGTCGCCGCAGAAATAGAAAGGCACATGATCCAGACGGGTTGGAAGCAGCTCGTTCGTTACAATGTTTTTAACGCTCGAAACCATTGCTTTTTTGGATACCCGTTTTACAGCTGTTTCATCGCGCCAGCCCGGATAATAGTGATCGAACAAATTCTCCATTTGCTTCGTTTTGGTTTCCAAATATTCTTTGCGCTCCTGCTCATCGCCGAACGAATCGCTGAGGTAGGCGATACCTTGCAGCAATTGGCCTCCATCCGGAACCAGCGTGTGATCCGTAGCGGAAACGTCGCTTATGAACATTTTATTATCCATATCGCTGATGTAGGAGAATGGACGGGCGACGACACGCTTCAGACCGATATCGTATACCATAACCTCGGTTGCCGTATTGTTCTCGAATGGAGCCAGGAACGGTTCCCAAGGAGTCCCTTTCAGCAGCTTGCACGTCTGCTGTACCGGCATCGCGAAGACAACACGGTCGAACGCTTCCTCGCGGTTTTTCGTTTTAAGAATAAATTTCCGATCCTCGTAACGGATGGCATCGACGCCTTCTTGAAGCGCAAGCTCCCAGCGCCCGGAAATTTCGATTTTTTGACGGAGCTGATTCGTAATGACCGCCCAGCTGCCCAGAACATAGTTTACAGGCCGGCTGGACAAGAACAGGTTATGATAATATTCGCTGATTACAGAACCAGGAACCTTGCGGGCTTCCTCCGGCGCAATAAAGAAGTTCGAGCATACCAAGTGCTCCCACAGCTCTTTGACATCTTCATCCGCATCGGAATGGGCCAAATAGTCGCCCAATGTATCGTAATTTTTCAAGTTATGGATATTGCCGATAATCGCCGCGATTTCACCGACGAAGCGAACCTTTTGCATCGTATTCAGCAGCTCGGTCTTCATCAGATTGACGAAATCCAGCGGAGCGGGTGTCAGGTGATCGTTCTTGGCATACATGACCTTGCGCTTATCCACCTGCTTGGAGCTGAACGACAGCCCCAGCTCGCGTTCCATAGCCGATAGCTCATGACGGTCGATGCCGTACACGGCGTGCGCGCCGTAGTTCAGCGTAAAGCCGGCTTTTTCATATGTAAATGCGCGGCCGCCGAACTGAGGACTTCTTTCAAATAGAATTCCTTCTACACCGTGCTGCTCCGACAAGTATGCGGCTGCCGTCAAACCGGCTAATCCGCCGCCAATAATTGCTACTCTCATTTTTACTTCCTCCTTAGCGCTGTGCGCAAGCCAAGTTTTATGCATACCGGCTTGCTCCGTTTCTACCGAGATGGATGGTTCATGTTGTTCAGAACGTAGACCTGACCAAACCCAAGCCAGGTTGCTGCGCATCATAGCGGGCAATTCTTTATTCTCCTGCGTACACCACATCCATAGAGTTCCTCTATACGAAGTGATCAGCAGCCGGACCTTGTTCGGATCGGGCAGCCAGCGAAGCAGCCGCTCATGAAGCAGCTGATACTGTTCCTCCTCTATGGCTTTCACCGATTCGTTCTGCAGCGATAAAGCGATCAGACTCCGCACGAGACGCGGGTAAGCTTGAATATTGGACGACAAGTCTAAAAAAAGCTTGGTAATATGTCCTTCCAACGATTGCACCTGTGAGGGTGTCTTAACAGCCCATTCGGTAATCGTGTTCATTTGCTTGCGTGAAATTTCGCGCAATATTTCGTCTTTTCCCTGAAAATAATGATAAAAAGTTCCTTTAGATGTATTCGTAGCGGCGATGATATCGTCGACGGAAACCTGCTCGTAGCCTCGTTCCATAAATAGCCGGAGCGCAACCTCAGCCATGTACTCCCGCTTTTTACGCGTTGCCTCCCTCATCAACCGGCTCATCTCAAGCTCACCTCACAACTCTTTTCGGCTCCATTATACATAATATTAGACTGGTAGTCTAGAAGTGTGGGTGCACTTTATTTTTCACGGTTTTCGTCTATTTTGCGCATCAGCGGCAGCCCGCTATTACACCAAATAAACCAAAGCGGCGTATCCCGTATCTTTGCTTATTTTTTACCCTGAACCGTCATCGATGACTCCGCATTTCAATGAATGGAGCAGGTGACTCAGGCAACTGATTTTCACACGGATCAACGTCTCAAAGAAAGAACATTCATTCGATTCAATCGGCGAAAACCCGCTTTGTATCCTATTCTTTGCATTTCTTTTACAAATCTTTAGATGTACAGTTTCTTTTTTGGCGAAAATTAGGTATATTATTAGGAGAAAAACTTCTATCGGGGTTCTTTTATAGGAAGCGACCGTGTTTAGAGGCCAATAATAAACCGTCATAGTTTATGGAGCTGGGAGGACAACCCGTCATGGATTGTATATTTTGTAAGATTGTTGAAGGATCAATTCCTTCCAAAAAAGTGTATGAAAATGAGCACGTACTGGCTTTTCACGACATTCAGCCTGCCGCTCCCGTACATATTTTGATCATTCCCAAGAAACACATAGCAACCATGAACGATGTTGAGCCCGGCGACTGGGGCTTGATCGGTGAAATTCATCGCGCCGCCCAAGAAATTGCCAGACAGGAAGGTGTGGCCGAAAGCGGCTACCGGCTCATCAATAACTGCGGTAAAGACGGAGGACAAGTAGTTTTTCATATTCATTATCACCTGTTAGCTGGGGAGAAATTAGGTCCGCTCAACGCCAAGTGAAGAATCTTTTTCCTTAGGTTGACACCTAGTTTATGTATACCATATAATGAGGTTTGATGAACGCTTTTTTCGTCTTGGACGGTCTGTTCGGAGGGAGGGAAAACTGGTGTCAGAAACTCGAGTTCGCAAAAATGAAACTATAGATGCTGCACTTCGTCGCTTTAAGCGCTCCATCGCAAAAGATGGCGTATTAGCGGAGGTAAAGAAACGCAAGCATTATGAGAAGCCAAGCGTGAAACGTAAGAAGAAGTCAGAGGCTGCTCGTAAGAGAAAGTTCTAGGAGGCTTAATCGATGAGCTTAAGCGAGAGATTAAACGAAGATATGAAGCTTGCGATGAAGAGCCAAGACAAGTTCAAACTCACCGTAATCCGTATGGTTCGTGCAGCTATCAAGAATATTGAGATAGATCAGCGTAAAACCTTAGATGACCAGGAAGTACTTGACGTTTTGAGTCGCGAGATCAAACAGCGCAAAGATTCCCTCCAAGAATTTGAAAAGGCCGGACGTGAAGACTTGGCCGTTACCGTTAAGGCAGAGATAGAAATTCTGATGGAGTACTTACCGCAACAGTTATCTGAGGAAGAAGTAAAAGCCATTGTACAGCAGACCATCCAAGAAGTGGGTGCTTCTTCTAAAGCGGATATGGGAAAAGTCATGGGTGCATTAATGCCTAAGGTGAAGGGACGGGCTGATGGCAAGATTGTCAATCAGGCTGTTCAACAACTCTTATCATAGCAGTGAGAAAGAACATTCCTTTCGGGGGATGTTCTTTTTTTGTGCTGCCAGCTTCATAGCTTCCAGGAATATTTTGCATGTTTGAATCGAATAGGCTATGCTTTACGTAGTATTTTATGGATAGTTGGAAAATGGTTCAAAGGAGGTCATTTGCAGATGTCGATTGCCAAGCCTGGCTCCTTGCTATTCAGATTGGCGTTTCTGCTGCTTCTGACGGTGCTTCTGCTGATGCCGTTGGCAGCGGTGTATGCGGCCGACAGCACCAAAGGCACAACCGCTTCGGTTCCGCTCTCGGCTCCCGTCGTGGTCATTCCGGTGCACCAGACGGTGGAAACCGGGCTGCAGAGGTTTCTGGAAAGAGCCTTCAAGGAAGCGGAGGAAGCGCATGCGATGTACATTATTTTGGACATCGATACGCTAGGAGGACGAGTCGATTCGGCAGAAGAGATTGGGAAGCTGATCGTGAACAGCAAAATACCGACCATAGCTTACGTTCATGGCCGGGCGGTGTCTGCGGGAAGCTACATTGCCTTAAATGCGAACAAAATTGCCATGGGACCGGGAAGCACTATGGGTGCGGCTGCGGTTGTAGACGCTTCCGGCAGCGAGATTGACAATGTCAAGGTCATCTCGCACTGGGCCAGTCAAATGCGCTCCGCGGCTGAGCTTAGAGGACGGGATCCGTTAATTGCCGAAGCCATGGTCGACAAAAACGTGGGTGTTGAGCTGAAAGCGATTAACAAGACGGTGCCGAAAGGGCAGCTCGTTTCCTTAACGGCTGACGACGCGGTGAAGGTAGGGTACGCCGAAACGAAGGCAGCCGATTTGAATGAAGTGGTGCGGTTCATCGGCGCTGCGGAGCACCCGGTCATTCATCTGAACCCGTCCGCAGCGGAGAAGCTTTCGCGCTTTTTGACCCAACCAGTGGTAGCTACACTACTTTTGTTCATCGGAATTGCAGGAATTGTGATTGAGCTGTTCGTACCAGGCTTCGGAATCCCGGGAATTATCGGGCTTCTCGGTTTCGGGCTTTACTTTTTCGGCCACTATATCGTCGGGTTTGCGGGGGTGGAGGAAATCGCGCTCTTTATTATCGGCGTCGTCCTTCTGATCATCGAGATTTTCGTGTCCAGCTTTGGTATTTTGGGGATACTTGGCATCATCAGCTTATTCAGCAGCGTCGTCATGGCGGCCTACAGCACGAAGCAGGCTGCATTAAACCTGACGATCGCCAGCGTACTGGCCATTATCGTCGTCATTATTTTCATCCGAATCTTCAAGCATCGCGGAGTCTGGAACCGATTCATTCTGAAGGATAAGCTCACCGCGGAGCAGGGATATACCTCCTCGACTACAAGAAGCGATTTGCTGGGCAAATCCGGCGTCGCGCTTACTCCTCTTCGTCCTGCGGGTGTAGTAGCCGTAGGGGAGGAACGTATCGATGTCGTCACCTCGGGCGAATTTATTGCCGTCAACAAACCGGTAGTCGTCGTTCTGGTGGAAGGCTCGCGAATCGTGGTGAGAGAAGCTCATGAAATCGTGCACTAAAGCGTTGAGATGACGCTGCAGCAACTGCCGGGCTTGTACCGGTCAAAATAAACCTACTGGAGGTACAGATTTTTATGGATCCCATTGTGTATTTCTTTTTGTTGGCGGCCATCATCATTATTGCGCTGTCCGTATTCTTAAGCTTCGTACCGATCATGCTGTGGATTTCCGCGTTGGCATCGGGCGTACGGATCGGCATCATTACGCTGGTTGCTATGCGTTTGCGCCGCGTTATTCCAAGCCGTATCGTCAATCCGATGATTAAAGCGACGAAAGCCGGACTGGACGTTACGATCAATCAGCTGGAAAGCCATTTCCTGGCGGGCGGTAATGTGGATCGTGTCGTCAATGCGCTGATCGCGGCTCACCGCGCCAACATTCATCTGGAATTCGAACGGGCGGCTGCTATCGACCTCGCCGGTCGTGATGTGCTTCAAGCGGTACAAATGAGCGTTAATCCGAGAGTTATCGAAACACCGGTCGTTTCCGCTGTAGCAAAAGACGGTATTGAAGTTAAAGTTATTGCACGGGTCACGGTTCGCGCCAATATCGAACGACTTGTCGGCGGCGCCGGCGAAGAGACGATCATCGCTCGTGTAGGTGAAGGGATCGTTACGACGGTCGGTTCGTCCGGATCGCATAAAGACGTGCTTGAAAATCCGGATATGATCTCCCGGACAGTGCTTGGCAAAGGATTGGATGCGGGTACGGCATTTGAGATCTTGTCCATCGATATCGCGGATGTGGATGTAGGCAAAAATATCGGCGCCCACCTGCAGACGGAGCAAGCGGAAGCAGACAAACGTATTGCGCAAGCGAAAGCAGAAGAGCGCCGTGCGATGGCGGTTGCGCAGGAGCAAGAGATGAAAGCCCGAGTTGTCGAGATGAAGGCGAAAGTAGTGGAGTCGGAGTCTCAAGTTCCGCTCGCCATGGCGGAAGCGCTGCGCGGAGGCAAGCTTGGCGTTATGGACTACATGAATCTGAAAAATATCGACGCCGACACGCAAATGCGTTCTTCTATCGGCGGCAAAACCAGCGACAGCGGCAAAAGCGATGAGCAGGAATAACGCCTCCAGATTGCATCGAAGGAGCGTGCCGGCATGAATATCATAGAATTTTTGTTGAAAAACTGGTTTATTCTCGCCATTATCTTCATTGTGCTTAATAACATTTGGAAAAATGTGAAAGCACGTTCTGGCGATGGGGGGAACAAGTCTGCCCCCAAGCAATCGATGCCTCCTTTCGGAGGAGGCGGTAGTGGAAGCGGAGGCTGGGGAAAGCCGGTCAAGCAGCAGCCGGCCGTTACCAAAACACGACAGCCTGTAGTTCGTTCTGAGCAGCCTAAGGAAGCGAGGGAACCTAGACTTCAAGAAATGGCTAAAGGGCCTCAAACGGTTGATAACGGCGTTTCAGAGCGCGATATGAGGCGGGAGTCTTCTCGGGAGGCGCTGCGAACGCGCAAATTGCCGTCGGAGAGGTGGGGGATGCCATCCGAGCCGAAGCAAGAGGGTTCTTTGCAGCCGATTAAACAGGATACTTTGGCGCAAGCGGTAGTCTGGGCCGAAATTCTAGGCCCTCCGCGGGCGAAGAAGCCGTATGGTAAAAAATAAATAGCCTTACCCATAAAAGCGATAAGAGCATCGGTCTCCAACACAGGTTGGGGCCGGTGCTTCTTTGTTTTTTAGAATCATGCAATACGTTCTTCCACCTCTCATAATTGCCGTCCTTCCAGCATATGGTGTAAATAGCCTATGCTGCGTTATTCGCGGCCAAATTCATGCCTTGAGGGGGAACCGTATGCGCAGTCTGACACGAAGATTCAACCAATTCACCGCCAAGCTGCTGGACCTTCCCCAAGATGTCGTAATGGACCTGCCTCGAATGACGATGATCGGGAATATGCAGCTGTACATTGAAAATCATCGGGGCGTACTGCATTTTTCCAGCGATTATTTACGATTGGCGCTATCCAAGGGGAGCCTGGAGGTACGAGGCAAACAGCTGGTGATTCGGGCGATTTTATCGGAAGAAGTGTTCATTGAAGGGGTTATAGAGGACATAAAAATTATCCCGTAAAGAGGTGTTCGACATTGAAATCATCGTTTCTCTTATCGCTGCGAGGATATGTCAGGGTTGATGTCAGAGGGGCACGAATCGATCGGCTGATCAATGAATTGACGGAAAAGCGGATGACAGTGTGGGACATTCGCTTGTTGGACGAGTCCCGTGCGGAGCTGTTCATCCTGATCAAGGATTTTTTTCGTCTTCGTCCGCTGCTGCGCAAGACAGGCTGTCGCGTACATGTCAAGGAAAGACATGGGATGCCGTTTCTCTTGGACCGGCTGGAAAAAAGAAAAATTTTCGCCATCGGCATCATCGGGTTTGTCGTTGGCTTATATTTACTGTCGTCGATCGTTTGGCAGGTGCGCGTCGAAGGTAATGAGCTGCTCAGCACGCAGCAAATCCTGGAGGCGGCCAAAGAACAGGGAGTATATAAAATGCAGTGGAAGCATCGCCTGAAAAATCCGGAAACATTGGCCAAGACGATTCAAACCCATCTGCCCGGCACCGCATGGGTCGGAGTTGAAATTCACGGTACGCATATCGTGATCAAAGTGGTGGAAGCAACGATACCGGAGAAGCCGCCTCTGCTCAGCCCGCGACACCTGGTTGCATCGAAAAACGCGATGGTCACCTCGATATTGGCGGAGAAGGGGAAGCCTGTCGTTAAGCAGAATACGTATGTCCGAAAAGGGGACATCCTTATATCCGGCGTCATCGGCGACGATGTAAACCGCCAGACGGTTGTGGCGTCCGGAGAGGTAAGAGGTCTAGTGTGGTATACCCCGAAGGTGGAGGTACCGCTTGTTCATCAATATAAGGCTTACACAGGCGAGACGAAGGAGCGGCAATATGTTGTATTCGGTAACCGGGCCTTACAGCTAACGGGATACGGGAAGCTCGCCTTCGATCAATTCGAAACGATTGGGGAACGGAAAACGCTGCAGTGGAGAAACTGGGTCCTGCCGGTAGGCTGGCTTAAAGAACGCGTAATGGAGGTACGGCAGCTGGAACGGACGCTGGATCAGGAAGAGGCGAGAAAGCTCGGTTTGGAGCAGGCTAAGCGAGAAATCATCGCGTCAGCAGGCAAGGATGCCAAGGTGATAGGCGAAAAAATTTTGCATGAAAAGACGGAGAATGGTAAAGTTTATATGGAAGTACATTTGGAAGTGGAAGAATCTATCACTGCAGAGCAACCTATCGTTCCATAACGCGTTCGCATGAAGGAGAAGAGGCCTGTTGATCGACAACGCACGAATCGTGAAAGTATCACTGAAAAATACGGCGGAAGGGCTGGCGCTCTTTGGACCGCAGGACAAGTTCCTGCATCTGATCGAAGAGCAGACCTCTGCCAAAATCCGCTCCCGCGAAGAAGAGATCGTCATTCAAGGCGAGCCGGGCGAGCTGGATTCATTGCAGCAGCTGTTCGAGGTATTGCTGGAGCTTGTGCGCAACAATTACATACTGAACGAGCGGGACATTCATTACGCAATCGAGCTTGCAAAGCAAATGAAAGCCGATCAGCTGCTGGATCTTTTTAGAGGGGACATCGCTACTACCCATAAAGGGAAGCCCATCCGGGTGAAAACGATCGGGCAGAAGCAGTATGTGTCTACGATCAAGCAGAAAGATATTGTGTTCGGTATCGGTCCTGCAGGAACGGGGAAAACGTATATCGCCGTCGTGCTTGCCGTATCGGCACTTAAGGAGGGCAAGGTCAAACGGATCGTGTTGACCCGGCCAGCGGTGGAAGCCGGAGAGAGCCTGGGATTTCTCCCCGGGGATTTACAAGAAAAGGTTGACCCTTATTTACGTCCATTGTATGATGCTCTTAATGACGTCCTGGGGCCGGAGCAAGTAGTGAAATCGCTCGAAAGAGGGCTCATCGAGATCGCACCGCTGGCTTATATGCGCGGCAGAACTTTGGACGATTCCTTTATTATTTTGGATGAAGCGCAGAATACGACGCCGGAGCAAATGAAGATGTTTTTGACGCGGCTCGGGTTCGGCTCGAAGATGGTTATTACCGGAGACGTGACGCAGATCGATTTGCCTCGCGGAAAATCGTCCGGTCTTGTAGAAGCGCAGCGTATCTTGAAGCATGTGGAAGAAATTGGTATGATTGAATTTGCTGAAGCGGACGTGGTCAGACACTCATTGGTTCAAAAGATTATTGTCGCTTACAATGAGGATAAAGAAAAACAGCTCGACCGTTAAAACATGGGGATAAGCTAAGAAAGGGTTGACCTTTCGGGATGAAAAACCAGGTTTCCATTCAAGGCAAGTTTCAATACCGGCTGGCAGGCTGGAAATATAGCGCACCTGTGCGCTTTCTTCTGTTTCTTGTGCTGGTCGTCATTTTCTATACGGCATTAATGGGCAAGCTGATTCCGCAGACGTTCGATATCCAGCTAGGCTCTACGGCCGAGAAGGATTTGCTCGCTCCAAGGGCTGTGGAAAACGCAGTGGCGACGGAGAAGGCCAAAGAGGATGCGGCGCAGCGGGTGCAGCCCGTGTACCGGATCGTTGCCTTGAAGAACGAAATGATCATCGAGGCGATGTTCGAGAAGCTGCAGCAAATCAATGCGGATACGGAAGTAACGCTTGGCGATAAAGTGAATATTTTCAAGACGGTCATTCAAAATATTATTGACGATCATGTGGATAAGCAAGCCAAATCTTATACCGCAAGCGGCCAATACAACGAGCCGATGCTGCAGGAAATGCGCAAGAAAATCAGCGAGCAGCAGTACCGTATACCGGAAGAGACCTACTATAAGCTGCCGCGGGTGGCCAAAGAGGATTTGACCGCGATGGAGCCGGTTGCCAAAGATATCGTGACCCGGCTTATGAACGATCAGATAATGGATGCGCAGACTGCAAGGGCCAAGGTGGCCGAGCTCGTCAACACTTCGACGCTGACCAAAAGCACGACGCGCGAAATTGTGCTCGAGCTGGTAAGAGCGGCTATTACGCCGAACAAGTTTTTCGATCAGAAAGGCACCGATGAAGCAAAGGGACATGCCCGAGATAATGTGAAGCCGGTGTTCATCAATAAGAACGATGTACTCGTGAAAAAGGGCGACATTATTACCGAGGAAATATATCAGCGCTTAAGCGGGCTGGAGATGCTCAGGGACGATACCAGCTACTGGCCTAAAATAGGGCTTTTGCTCATTACCATGATGTTCGGGCTCGTCATGTATATGTTCGTCAAGCAGAGCAGCTTGGCGATAAGCCAGAACAACGCCCAGCTGTTAATGTTAGTTCTTATAATGCTTATCAATATACTTGGAATGAAGCTGTTCTCGCTCGTACAAAACCTGGATTACCCGTATATCGGCTTTTTGGCTCCGACCGCGCTCGGTGCGATGCTGATTGCGATATTGCTTGATACGAATCTTGCGTTTATATCCACGGTGTTGTTCAGCGTAATGGCGAGCGTCATCTTCAACACGGATCATCAGCAGACGTTTGACTTCCGGTATGGACTCGTTACGCTAGTAACGTCCTTTGCCGCTATTTTCTCGATCCAGCGCGCCAGCCAGCGGTCTTCCATCCTAAAGGCGGGGATCATCGTTTCCTTGCTGGGCATGGTGTGCATCGCATCGTTATTGCTGCTGGATGATCATGAGACGAAGCAGACGATGTTGTTCGCGCTTTCTTTCATCGTCGGAGGCGGATTGCTTACAGCCGTGTTTGTCATCGGCCTGCTGCCCTTTTTCGAAGCGGCGTTCGGCATTCTTTCGCCGTTAAAGCTCGTTGAGCTGTCGAACCCGAACCATCCGCTGCTGCGCAAGCTTCTGACCGAAACGCCGGGCACGTATCATCACAGTGTCATGGTCGGCAATTTGGCGGAAGCTGCAGCCGAAGCTATCGGTGCTAACGGGCTGCTGTGCAGGGTAGGGGCTTACTATCACGATATCGGCAAGACGAAGCGCCCGAATTATTTTATCGAGAACCAGACGAATATCGAGAACCCTCACGACAAAATGGATCCGAACTTGAGCAAATCCATTATCGTGGCTCATGCGCGGGACGGTGTCGAGATGCTGAAGGATTACAACATTCCGAAGCCGATCCGGGATATTGCCGAGCAGCACCACGGTACGACGCTGCTGCAATATTTTTACCACAAGGCCAAGAAAATCGCCGAAGCGGAGAACGAGCCGAAGCCGGTGGAGGAAGCGGACTTCCGTTACCCTGGGCCGAAAGCCCAGTCCAAGGAAGCGGCGATAGTCGGGATCGCGGATTGTGTGGAGGCCGCGGTGCGCTCGCTCCGCAGTCCGACGCTGGAGCAAATCGATACGATGGTACGCAAAATCATCAAAAGCCGTCTGGACGACGGGCAATTCAACGAATGCGACTTGACCATCAAAGAACTGGATCTTGTCGCCAAAATATTGAACGAAACACTGCTCGGCATTTTTCATTCGAGAATCGAATACCCTAACGATCTGCCCGCGCAAAATCAGGACGGGGCGGCTAAGCAGGGAAAAAGGAGTTAACGTATGAGCTTGCGGCTGGAATGGAACAACGAACAAAATGAATTTCCTGTTTCGGAGGAGCTGATTGTGAAGCTCCGTCAGCTTCTGCAGCTTGCAGGCGAAGCTGAGAATATACGGGATGGAGAGGTTGCTCTGACCTTTGTCGACGACAATGAAATTCGCCGGCTGAACAAGGAATACAGAGGCCTCGACAAGCCGACGGACGTGCTGTCCTTCGCGATGCAGGAGATGGGTGACGACGAAATCGAGATCGTATTCGGCGAAATGGAAGAGGAAGATCTTGAAGACAGCCGTGCCCTAGATGCGGACGGTCGTGACGATGACGACCAGGACGAGCATGATGAAGACGAAGAATACGAAGCATTTGAAGAGCCGCTCGGCGATATTATCATTTCGGTTCCTCGGGCGATTGAGCAAAGCGAGGAGTACGGCCACTCGGTGGATCGGGAGCTCGGTTTCTTATTCGTGCACGGCTTCCTGCACCTGATCGGTTACGACCATCAGAGCGAAGAGGAAGAGAAAGTCATGTTTGCTAAGCAGGAGCACATTTTACAGCAGGCAGGATTAACCCGGTGAGACCGCAGGTGAAGTGGCACAGGAGCTTTCGCTTCGCATATGAGGGCGTCAAGTATGCATTAGCCACGCAGCGGAACATGAAGTTCCATTTTTTCGCAGCTTTCGTCGTTCTGGTGATGGCTTTGTTCTTCCGTCTTCATAAGCTGGAAATCCTGTTTATTTTACTTGCCGTTACGATGATGATCGTAACGGAGTTGATTAATACGGCTGTCGAAAAGGCCGTCGACCTTGCCATGCCGGACCGCCATCCGCTGGCCAAAATAGCCAAGGATGTGGCCGCAGCCTCCGTACTGGTGTCTGCGGCTTTTGCCGCTATTGTCGGCATGATCGTGTTCTACGAGCCGGTCGACCGGCTGTTCCGCAATGTAAAGGGCCAGGAAGGTCCGGTATTTTCCGCGGGAATGATTTGGATCCTGTTATGCTTGGTCGCTTTGACAGTAATTGTAGTGGAGACCCGATTTTCCTCGGGAGGAAAAAGAGTGCAGCCGAGCCTGCTCTCGGCACTTGCTTTTGCAGTTGCGACCTTTATAGCTTGCTACGCAACCATCACCTTTATTGCGCTGCTCGCGTATTTATTGGCCTTTTTGGTCATGATGGTATTATACGATAAACGGAAGAGAGGCTTTCCCGCGCTGCTATTGGGCGCAGTAATAGGGAGCTTCGTATCCGTGCTGGCTTATTACTTGGTACACATTTAATCGAATGGGGATGAGTCTTATGGATCGGCAAGCATTAGTCGCGTTAGCTAAGCAAGCTATGCAAAACGCTTATGTACCCTATTCCCGTTTCCAGGTGGGGGCTGCGCTTCTGGATAGCAGCGGGAAGGTCCATTTGGGCTGCAATGTCGAGAACGCGGCTTATTCCCCTACGAATTGCGCTGAGCGGACTGCTCTATTCAGAGCGGTTGCCGATGGAGAAGCCCCGCAGTCTTTTCAAGCATTGGCCGTGATAGGCGACACTCCGCTTCCGATAACGCCGTGCGGCGTTTGCCGGCAGGTCCTTGTTGAATTGTGCCGTCCGGATATGCCGGTGTATTTGGCGAATACGAAAGGGGATATTGCCGAAACGACCGTGGGCGCGCTTCTGCCGGGAGCTTTTACAATGAATGATCTTAATGGAGGAACTGACCGTAAATGACATTGAATTCGAATAAACAAGCATTTAAATCAGGCTTTGTAGCTATTATAGGCCGGCCGAATGTAGGCAAATCCACATTGATGAACCAGGTGATCGGGCAAAAAATCGCGATCATGTCGGACAAGCCGCAAACGACCCGCAACAAAATCCACGGCGTGTATACGACGGATGAAGCACAGATCGTCTTCCTCGATACGCCGGGCATCCATAAGCCGTCTTCCAAGCTGGGCGATTATATGATGAAGGTGGCGGAAAGCTCCTTGAGCGAAGTGGACGCCATTTTATTTCTGATCGATGTTGTGGAAGGGTTGGGCGGAGGAGACCGCTTCATTATCGAGAATTTGAAGAAAATCAAGACCCCGGTCATTCTGGTCATGAATAAAATCGATCAGGTGCAGCCGGAAGAGCTTCTGCCGATCATTACAACGTATAAGGATTTGTATCCTTTTGCCGAAATCGTTCCGATCTCCGCCATTCAAGGAAACAATGTAAACACATTGCTTGCACAGGTGGTCAAGTTTTTGCCGGAGGGCCCTCAATACTATCCTGCTGACCAAGTCACCGACCATCCGGAGCAGTTTGTTTGCGCAGAGCTGATTCGCGAGAAAATATTGCATTTGACCCGCGAAGAGATTCCGCACTCCATTGCCGTCGCGATTGAGGATATGAAAGTGGCCGAGAACGGAGTCGTACATATTTCCGCCGTCATTTACGTGGAGCGGGATTCGCAAAAAGGGATTATTATCGGGAAAAAAGGAGCGCTCTTGAAAGAAGTCGGGCAAAAGGCGCGGCAGGATATCGAAGCGCTGCTCGGCTCGAAAACCTTCCTGGAGCTATGGGTCAAAGTGAAGAAGGACTGGCGCAACCAGGAGCGCGTTCTGCGCGATCTCGGCTTCCGCAACGAATAGCAGGCTGGTGAGCATCTTGCATTCCATGCCAGTTATTACTTGGCATACTTCCACCTCAAACGTATCATCCTAATGATGTCGACAATATTGTTCATCCTTTTGCCTTAGCTATTAAGTAACCTTCTTATAGTGAAGTGCTCAGGAGAGGAGATGGATACACATGAGAGATTTTTCGTGGAAGTATTTTTCGATGACCGGGAATGTGGATGCTTACCTGCTTTACAAGGAAATTCCGTTTGATGAGCATAGCTCCGACGTTGAATTGAAGGAGGAGTCTTCGCCGGACGATGCAGACGGGTTACAATAACCTTTGGTCAAGGCATGGGGGAACGGACGATGCAATACAGAGTACAGGGGATCGTTATCCGCAGTATGGATTATGGGGAAGGAAATAAAATCATCACTTTGCTTACGCTCGAATTCGGCAAGATGGCAGTCATTGTCAGAGGAGCGAAGAAAGTGAAAAGCCGCTATGCATCCGTTGCCCAGCTGTTTACGTATGGCGATTATTTATTTTTCAAGTCAGGGCAGCTGGGTACGCTGAACCATGCGGAAATAACGGATTCGCATCACCGGATCCGGGACGATTTGTATAAAGCGGCTTATGCCTCCTACATGGCGGAGCTGACCGATCGGATGCTGGCCGATCAGGAGGCTAACGCTTTTTTGTTTGAGCAGCTGAGAGCCGCGCTGCAAGGTCTCGAAGAAGATAAGGACATGCAGATTATAGGCTTCATGTACGAAATGAAAATATGGATGCATGCCGGTTATTTGCCGGAGCTCGATGCATGCGTTTCCTGCCGGTCGGTGCAAGGAGATATGCGGTTCAGTGCAGGGATGGGAGGCATCTTATGCGACCGCTGCCGGGGCAAAGACCCTCAAGCAATCCCGCTGTCGGCCGGCATGCTGAAGCTGCTGCGCATTTTTGCCCAAGCCGACATCCGCAGGCTGGGACAAATCGATGTGAAGCCTGAAACGAAGCAGGCTTTAAAGCAACTGATGCGGAGCTATTTTGACGCTCATATCGGGCTCAACTTGAAATCTCGCCATTTTCTCGAACAAATGGAGAAATACGGCGTATAAAGCTTTGACATTAATCTTGCTGTTTGGTAATATAATATATTAACATTAAAGACGACTTCTCGTCCGGCACCCTCTTTTATGCTTTATGCCGGCGGGAATTTTTTGTTTGAAGAGGGAATCCTGTTCAAGCAAGCGAAACAAATCGCTGTTACATACGTATTAATAGTAGCTTGTCTAAAGAAAGTAGGTTGATCATGGGGGAACAAACGAATCCGATAATCTACGTTGCTTCCGATTCTGCGGGAGAGACGGGGGAGGCTGTGGTTCGCGCGGCCATGGTGCAGTTTTATCCTCAGCCGGTGGATATGCGCATCGTTCCTTTTTTGGAGGACAGGGCGGGAATCGACAGACTCATCCAAACGGCGAAGCAAAGGGACGGAATCATCGTATTTACGCTCGTCATCCCGGAGCTGCGCGATTATTTGGTCGAGCAGGCGATTCGCAGCCAGCTGCAATACATTGATTTGCTTGGGCCGATCATAGGCTCGCTTGAGAAGAAGCTGCAGCAGGAGTCGCGCCATCAGCCGGGCATGATACATCCGCTGGATGAAGATTATTTCAAGAAGGTCGAAGCGGTCGAATTTGCGGTGAAGTATGATGACGGAAGAGATTTCAACGGCGTGCTGCAAGCCGATATCGTGCTGGTCGGTGTATCGCGAACGTCGAAAACCCCGTTGTCCATGTATTTGGCCCACAAAAAGTTCAAGGTCGCCAATGTTCCGCTGGTGCCGGAAATTCAGCCGCCGGAACAGCTGTTCACCGTATCGAACAAGAAAATCATCGGGCTTCGCATTACTCCGGAGAAGCTGAACGTGATCCGTTCGGAGCGACTGAAAATGCTCGGCTTGCCTCAGGATGCAATGTACGCAAATGTCGAAAGAATCAATATGGAGCTCGCATTTGCCGACAAAATCATGAAAAGGCTGGGCTGCCGAATCATTGATGTGTCAAACAAGGCTGTCGAAGAAACGGCGAGTTTGATCATCGAATTGCTCCAAAGCCGATAAACGGTTTTTTCCCGATGGGGAGCAGGATTTTTTATTTCTTCATCGTATATAATATTACGGTGGTACTTAAGTACGAATTCGATAGGACTTGAATTATGACTCATAAAATCATTGTGGATGCCGACGCTTGTCCGGTAAAGTCGGAAATCGTCAAAGCTGCGGCGCAGTTTCATGTCGATGTGGTGATGGTTGCTTCCTTCGATCATCGCTTGTCTCCGATGGACGGCGTGCAGATTGTTCAAGTCGATCGTTCCGATCAATCGGTCGATCTGTATATTGCAAACCGGATAGCTCCCGGAGATATTCTGGTGACGCAGGATTTCGGGCTTGCGGCTCTTGCTCTCGGCAAGAAAGCCATCGCTCTCTCCAACCGCGGCCAGCAATACAGCGACAGGACAATCGATTTTTTGCTGGACCGGAGGCACGAGCAGGCGAAGCAGCGGCGCGGAGGCAAGCATTCCAAAGGGCCGAAACCGTTTACCGACGAGGATCGACATTTTTTTCTACATTCTTTGACAAAACTTTTGATATCCTTGCAGGAGATTGCGGAGAGGTAGCGAATAGTAATACGTGTTAATGGAATTGAAGGTGGATAGGATGAGTAACGGACGCATTCCTGAAGAAATCATTGAAGCGGTCCTGAAGCATCATGATATTGTAGATGTCGTCGGCCGCTATGTGCATCTAAGCAAGCAGGGCCACTACATGAAAGGGCTTTGCCCTTTTCATTCGGAGAGAACGCCATCTTTCACCGTCACACCTGAAAAGCAAATCTATCATTGCTTCGGCTGCGGAGCCGGAGGCGGCGTTATTCAGTTTTTGATGGCGATGGAAGGATACACCTTCGCGGAAGCGATCAGTCAAATGGCCAAGGACGCCAATCTGGATATCGGAATCGACCCGAGGTCGGATCGCCGTTCCGAGCAAAACCCGGAGAAGACGAAGCTCCTCGAAGCTTACGAGCTTGCCGGCAAATTATATCAATATATATTGAAGAATACCGAGCAGGGCAAGCAGGCTTTGCAATATTTACGATCACGGGGTTTGAACGACAAGCTTATCGAAACGTTCGGCATCGGCTACGCTCCTACCCAATGGGATACGTTGACCCAGCTGCTCGAACGGAGGCAATTTCCTTTACCTTTAATGGAAAAAGGCGGACTCATCTCTTCTAGGCAGGACGGCCAAGGTTATTTCGACAAGTTCCGCGACAGGATCCTGTTTCCGATTTATGATTGGAAGGGCCAGCTGATAGCATTTGGCGGCAGGGCGATGGGAGATGTGCAGCCGAAATATTTGAACAGCCCGGAATCCATGCTGTTTTACAAAAGCCGAAGCTTGTATAATATCCATTTATCCAGGCCTCATATCCGCAAATACCGGCAATTGGTGCTGTTCGAAGGATATGTAGACGTCATCAAGGCTTGGGAAGCGGGGGTTACGACAGGCGTTGCCACCATGGGAACGGCTTTGACGGAAGAGCACGCAGAGGTCATCCGCAAGCAAGCCGATCAGGTTATCGTCGCCTATGACGGCGATTCCGCGGGTCAGGCCGCTGCCTACAAGAGCATTCCGATTCTCGAAAAAGCGGGCTGCGTTGTCAAGATTGCAATGATCCCGAACGGGCAAGATCCTGACGAGTATATTACAAGTAACGGTTCTGAACGATTCGTACGGGAAGTGATTGAAGCTGCCGTACCGTCGATCAAATATAAACTTCTTTATTTTCGCAAAAATTTCAAACTGCAAGAGGATGGAGAAAAGCTTCGGTACATCCAGCAAGCGCTCAAAATTATTGCCGATATTCCTTCACCAATTGAAAGAGAGCACTACGTTAGAGAGCTGTCATCCGAATTTCGTTATTCCTATGAAGCGGCGCTTCAAACTTTGAATGAAATTAGACTCCAAGCGGAAAAAAACAACAGGTTCGGGGATAATAAAGACAAAGCGTGGAATAATGTTATGAATGACGGAACACCTCGAGAGCGAAGTCCTTCCTTATCTTTAGCTTATCATAATGCTGAACGCCAGCTCCTGGCCATCATGATGTACGACCGGGAAGTAACACAGCAGGTGGAGCGGGAGCTGGGGGACCAGTTTAACGTAGATGCGCACGCGGCTCTGGCTGCTTATTTGTACGCTTATTTTGCACAAGGCTTCGAGCCGAACGCAAGCAGCTTTATTGCTATGCTTCAAGAAGCCGAGCTGGAAAGCTTGGCGAGTTCTATTGCGATGATGGGCAATTCTCACGGGGTCAACGATCAAGTCATCGACGATTACATCCGGGAAATAAAAAAATATCCGCAGCAGCAGCTAATTGAGCGAAAAAGAGAAGAAATGATTTCCGCAGAACGTTCAGGGGATATCATACGTGCTGCACAAATAGGCATTGAGATTATTTCCCTAGAAAAGCAATTGAAATCATCCTAGTTCCATAACGGGGGATGACTCTAGGGAGGAGGGAGTTGGATTATGGCGAACGATCAACGTACGGAGATAGAGACTGAGTTGACGTTAGAGCAAGTCAAGGAGCAGCTGATTGAGCAGGGCAAGAAGCGTTCCTCTTTAACCTACAAAGATATTATGGAGAAGCTGGCTCCGTTTGATCAGGATCCTGAACAGATCGATGAGTTTTTCGAGCAGCTCTCGGAAATGGGCATTGATGTAGGCAATGAATCGGACGAAGATAATGATATGAATCCGGATCAGGATCAGGACGATTTTCATTTTGACGATGATTTGTCCCTTCCGCCTGGGATCAAGATCAATGACCCGGTTCGTATGTATTTGAAAGAAATCGGCCGCGTGCCTTTGCTATCGGCAGAGGATGAGATCGGTCTCGCGAAACGGATCGAGCTCGGAGACGAAGAGGCCAAACGCCGCTTGGCGGAAGCTAACCTGCGCCTTGTCGTAAGTATTGCAAAACGCTATGTGGGCCGTGGCATGCTTTTCCTCGATTTGATTCAGGAAGGCAACATGGGCTTGATTAAAGCGGTTGAGAAATTCGACCACGACAAAGGCTTCAAGTTCAGTACGTATGCAACCTGGTGGATTCGTCAGGCTATCACTCGCGCTATTGCCGACCAAGCCCGGACGATCCGGATTCCGGTTCATATGGTGGAAACGATCAACAAGCTGATCCGCGTATCGCGTCAATTGCTTCAGGAGCTCGGTCGCGAACCGATGCCGGAAGAAATTGCGAAAGAAATGGATTTAAGCGTGGAAAAGGTTCGGGAAATTATGAAAATCGCGCAGGAGCCGGTATCGTTGGAAACTCCGATCGGGGAAGAGGACGATTCGCATCTGGGAGATTTCATCGAGGATCAGGAAGCGCTCGCTCCTGCCGATGCCGCGGCATACGAGCTGTTGAAGGAACAGCTAGAGGATGTATTGGATACATTGACCGAGCGTGAAGAAAATGTACTTCGGCTTCGTTTCGGGCTGGACGACGGACGTACCCGCACCTTGGAGGAAGTGGGCAAGGTGTTCGGCGTAACCCGCGAACGGATTCGTCAAATCGAAGCAAAAGCATTGCGCAAGCTGAGACATCCTAGCCGAAGCAAGCGTCTCAAAGATTTTCTTGAATAAAGCAACTCACCTATTCGACCTTTCTGCGCTCGTTGCAGTCAGGTCTAATTTTTTGTTTCACCTCAACCGATAAAAGGAACATGTCAAGAATGAATTTCAAAGGATTGAAGAGGTGGAACGATACTGATGGATGAAAATCGTAAAATCATCATTCGCGAAATAGAGCGCTGGCGCAAAAGCAAGCTGCTGCCCGAGCATTACTGCGATTTTTTATTAAACCTTTATTTAGAGGAAGGCACCGGTAAGCCTTCGGCCGGATTTATGGGCATCACGCCGGCTGTTATAAAAAACAGTAATTGGAAAATATGGATGCTGATCTTCGTCATCATAGCGGCTATTTCTTTAACTGCTCTTAATTTTACCGCTTTTGAATTGCCAATGCAAATTGGCGTTTCTTTGCTCTTCTTATTTATTTGCTATGCGTTAGGGAGCATACAAAATAAAAAGGAGCCGGTTCGTGCGCAAATTTTGTTCGGTATGGCATCTTTATTTCTGCTCTTTATAGGCGTATACTTGCTGCGAATTCACCAAGTCGATGCGCCCGTATGGTTCGTAGGCTATGTTGTGCTCTGCAGCCTGGTATGGCTGTTAACCGGTCTGTTGGCCCGGCTGCTGCTATTCCAGCTAAGCGGCTGGGTCGTGCTTGTGTTTTGCTACGGATGGCTGCTGCATTTCCAGCTGGACACGATCAACTGGCTGACGCTGGAGCTCAGCTGGGTTCCGCTGTGCTTATTGTTCGGATGGCTGGGCTGGATGCTGCATGAGAAAACGAAGCAAATCGCAACCGTATTCCTTATGCTGAGCTGCATCGTTTGGTTTATGCCTGAATTGTATGGTATGCTTTATGCCGAACAGTATGGAGAGCAAACCGTACAGCTGGCGTTAATCGGGAAATTGTTTACCGAAGCCGGATTGTTATTCGCATTTAGAAAAAAATGGACAGAGTGGGTTGCGTAAATATGATACGATTGTCAAAACGACTTGAAATGATAGCGAACCAAGTGCCGGAAGGCAGCAGGCTTGCCGATATCGGCTCCGATCATGCGCTGCTTCCAACGTATTTGGCGCAGAAGGGACGCATCGCGAAAGGCATTGCGGGCGAGGTAAACCCAGGCCCTTACCAGGCTGCGTCGAGACAAATTCGCGAAGCGCGTTTGACGGATACGATAGATGTCCGGTTAGGCAACGGACTTGAAGTCATCTCGGCCGGCGAGGTCGACGTTATTACGATTGCCGGTATGGGCGGAGCATTGATAGCAAGCATTCTTGAGGCAGGCAAGGAGAAGCTCCCGGGAGTAAGCCGGCTGGTGCTTCAACCGAATGTAGGCGAGGCGATGGTCCGTCAATGGCTGCTGGACCACCAGTGGGTGCTTTCGGAGGAAATGATTCTTGAAGAAGACGGCAAAATTTATGAAATTTTGACGGCAGTCCCGTCCGGGCTTGCCTCGACATCTAACGATGAAATCTACAGGGATCAAACGCTTGCCGGGGAAATGCCCGTCCAGCGCGATTGGCTTTTGAAAATGGGTCCGTATTTGCTGCAAGACCCGACACCGGTCTGGTTCGCCAAATGGGATCTGGAATACGGCAAGCTGGAGATGATTCGCGGACAGCTGGCGCTGTCGGAACAGCCGGAGGCCAAGCAGAAGCAGCGGGAAATCGAAGAGGAAATGAAAACGATCAGGGAGGTATTGGCTTGTTTGCAAAAGGACAAAGCATCATCCAACTGATGGAAGAACTGGCGCCCAAGCATTATGCCGTCGCCGACGATAAAATCGGGCTGCAGCTCGGAACATTGAATAAAGATGTGCTGAATGTGCTGATTGCGTTGGACGTGACCGAAGAAGTCGTGGACGAAGCGATCCGTCTTCAGGCAAACCTCATCATAGCTCATCATGCCATCATCTATAGGCCTTTATCGCATTTGCAGACGGACACGCCGGCAGGCAGGCTGTACGAGAAGCTGATCAAGCATGACATCGCGGTCTATATCGCGCATACGAATCTTGACGTAGCCGAAGGCGGCGTTAATGATATGATGGCCGAGGCTCTGGGCCTGACCGGGCTGTCGCCGCTTGAGGATATTCATACGGACAGGCTGAAGAAGCTGGTCGTCTTCATTCCTGAGGACCACTTGGATAAAGTGCGGCAAGCGCTGTTTCAAGCGGGTGCAGGCTGGATCGGCCAATACAGCCATTGCAGCTTCAATATTGAAGGGACAGGAACGTTTGTTCCTGAAGCGGGCAGTGAGCCGTTCATCGGCAAGCAGGGCAAGCTGGAGCAGGTAAAAGAGGTGCGGCTCGAAACGATTATCCCGCAGAGCATCGAACGCAAAGCGATTCAGGCTATGCTGAAAGCCCATCCGTATGAAGAAGTGGCGTACGACTTATATCAGCTTGACTTGAAGGGACGCAGCTTCGGCTTGGGCCGTGTAGGCAAGCTGGATGAGGCTGTAACGCTCCAGGAGCTGTGCGAGCGTGTGAAGCAAGCCTATGACGTTCCCGTCGTAAGGCTTGTAGGCGATCCCGGCAAAGCAGTGCGTAAAATCGCCGTGCTGGGCGGATCGGGAAGCCGCTACGTGCGGCATGCGCTATTTGCCGGCGCCGATGTGCTGGTTACCGGCGACATCGATTATCATACAGCCCAAGACGCTTTGGCTGCTGGGCTTACGATCATTGATCCGGGCCATAACGTCGAGAAAATCTTGAAGCAGGGAGTCGCGGACTACTTGCGGCGCAAGCTTCAGGAGAAAAAGTCCGATACTCAAGTCATTGCATCGCAAATCAATACGGAGCCGTTCCGTTTTGTTTAAAGCTTTCGGCCGCCGCTTTGTACACTATTTAGCAAAAAGTCGATGATTTGGCGGCATTGGCAGTAACGTGAAGGTTGTTTTTTGTTTCGATTCGCTGTATACTAGCAAATGCACATCAGGAAAGCTTGACAGACAATCGCTGGTGAGAAATCACGAGAGGAAAGTCCGGGCTCCGCAGGGCGGGATGCTGGATAACGTCCAGTCAGCGCGAGCTGAAGGCTAGTGCCACAGAAATGGACCGCCGATGGCTTAAGGGTTATCCTTTAAGCACAGGTAAGGGTGGAACCGTGGTGTAAGAGACCACGAGGACCTATGGTGACATAGGTCCTGGTAAACCCCATTTGGAGCAAGACCTAGTGGAACGCAAGTCTCTTCGCGAGACAGTCCTTGCCCGGGACGCGTTCGGGTTGGTCGCTTGAGCTGTTCAGCAATGTTCAGCCTAGATAGATGATTGTCGCTTCAACGGTGGGAGGGTGGTACCCGTTATGACCACTGGAAGTACAGAACCCGGCTTACGGCAAGCTTTCCTGGAACCGAAGAAAAACCGCCCTTTAACAAGGCGGTTTTTGTGCTGTTATGGTCTTCCTCTTAGCCGATCGAGCAATCTTTGCGTCCATGACACAGAAGGCGGATTGCTTTCCGTTCCGGCTGCTGAAGGATTTTGCAGTGCTTGCGGATTTTTGCTGGCTTCCGCTTTTTTCAGAGCGGCTACGACGTCGATCAGACCATAGCCGAAATACTTATCTTTACCTGCGGGTCCGACATCCTGAGCGGTATCGCGCATAATTTGCATAACCTCGGTGTTTTTAAGATTCGGGTTCACCGAGCGGATAAGAGCGGCCAACGCCGTAACATGCGGACTGGCCATCGAAGTGCCGGACAAAGCCGCATATTGGTTATGCGGGTAGGTGCTGGCGATGCTGACTCCAGGCGCCGCAACATCGATATAATCGCCGAAGTTGGAGAAGGATGCTTTATTCTTGTTGGCATCGGCGGCACCTACGGCAAACACTTCCGGATAAGCGGCGGGATAGCCCGGCGTTTCCGTATTGTCGTTGCCGCTTGCTGCAATCAGAACGACATCGTGATCGAAAGCATATTGAATCGCATCGTGGAGGAAGCTTGCATCCGCATAGTTGCCAAGACTCATATTGATTACCTTGGCTCCGTTATCGGTCGCCCATATGATGCCTTGCGCTACGGAATAGGTGCTGCCTGCGCCGGTCTGGTCCAATACCTTGATCGGCATAATGCGGTTGTACCAGCTCATGCCGGCTACACCCAAATTGTTGTTGACGATGGCGCCTACGACTCCGGCAACGTGGGTTCCGTGACCGACATCGTCCAGCGGTGGAGAATCGGAATTGACGACGTTAAAGCCGCTTACGAGCTGGTCCTTCAAGTCAGGATGGTTGAGATCGACTCCGGTATCGACAATAGCGACTTTAATATCCTGAGAGCCTTTGGTTATCGACCAGCCGGGCTCGGTTTCGATAATCGGCAAGTTCCACTGGTAACGCTGATACAGCGAATCGTTAGGCTTAACGCTGTTCTGGTCCTGATTTTGCGAAGCGGCCTGAGCGCGCTCCGTATCCGTCGCTGCGTCAACGCCCTCGCTATTGGTTAAATACAAAAAGTGAGGCTCCGCGTAAACGACGTTCCATTTTTGAAAATAATTCATCAGCTGCTTAGCTTCCATTTGCCCGGATTCGAATACGTAGGTATACCCAATCTTCCGGTAATGGGTAGAGCCGATTTCCGATTGGATTTTAGCCAAATCCGCAGGGGAAGGGTCCTGCTTGAACCGGACTACCACCTGATTCACATGATAATGGCTTGTCCCTTCGTTTTCCTCAGGATGGTCCACCTTGACATCCTTCAGCGTTTTGGAATCGACCGATTCGATTTTGTAACGATTATCGCTTGGATAAGTGACGATACGCAGGTTTTTTAGCTGATGATCCTCGACCTGCTTCAAAATGGTTTGCTTTACAACGCCTAGGGCAGCGATATCGGAATCGTTGGACGGTACGCCGATGACGAAATGGGTAGAGCCGTTGTACTGAAACGGTGCGGATTGATAGCTTTGGCCTTTATCCGTATGTTCTTTGGCCAGCTTCAGCTCCTTTTGGACATGAGCGCCGGTGGCCGGGTCCTTGAAGTCCACGGAGCCGGACTGGATTCCCTCATCTACGGACTGAGTCTTCGTAGCAAGAATCAGCTTCTCCATATGAGGGTGCTCCTTCTGAAGCTCTTGCAGGCCGCTCAGCTTAGCTTCCGCAGGCTGCTGCTTCACCTGGTTCAATATCCGTTGAAGCTCCAGACTGCATTGCGTCCGGCACAAATGGTCCGTAAGCTGCATGTCCTGCGACAGCGTAGTTTGCTTAACCTTCAGCTCTTCGGCTGGCGTAAGGCTTGCAATACGCGGCGCTCCTTCGTTGCGAGGAAAGAGGAGTGCGCCGAAAGCAAGCAGTAGCGCGAAAGACAAGGCATATTTCCACATGGATAGGACTCCTTTACCTTCTGGTTTACCTTTAGTAATCTCCGCAACGAGATTTTCTTACAACCGGAAATCATCCCCTCGGTTTTTTGCCGATAGTCCTTTTAGCTATTACTTTTACAAACATTTTGTGGTACGATGGACTAAGATATCATTTCTTAACCGATGTTTTGTTTTAAATACAGGAGGTCTTGAATTTATGGCGACGTTTAATGTCAAAAATGTGTGTGAAACTACAAAAACCAAATTGAGCGATGCGATCGCTAAACTGGAAACTTTTCTAAACGAACATTCCTTGCAGCAGCTGAATTCCGAAATGGATTCCACGATGGAGGAATTTTATAAGGGGTATTTGTCCGACACTCGGCACTTGCTTGTATTTTGCGAGGTAGCTTACGAGAAGCTCGGCGTCAGCTTGCGTCGTCCTACATTCAATGTTGAGTATGCTGAAAAAGTGCTTTACGAAGTATACCACAGCTGCGTCAACAGCTTCTTTTATCCGAAAAACGAGTGCTATTCTGAAGACGGACGGTATGCCTACACAGGACAAGACGCCATCCGATTCCGTAAAAAACCGAACCGCGCCGTTCGCGATTTGACGATTGAGCTGTCCAAAATTTTCGAAGCGCTCCGCGAAGAGCTGTCTTATTACGAAACCGACTATATTACGCAAAAACGTATGCAAGGCGAACGCGTATAATCATAACAACATGGAAATACTTACTAAAAGAGATGCTGACGCGCATCTCTTTTTGTTTAAACGAAAGGAGTGGTCCTACGGGCTATGACCGAAACGATCACAGTCCATGAGCTGGCTAAAATCAGCCGGCAATTGATTTTATGGAATCAGCACCCTGCGGGAAGCTATGTCGCTTGCCCTTTATTTTCCCATTACGGATTCAGCTGGCTTAGAGACGGCAGCTTTATTGCATATGCTATGGATATAGCGGGAGAGAAAGACAGCGCCGGACGTTTCTACGAATGGGTTCGTCGCGTGCTGGACCGGCAGAAGGACCGGGTGGAGCAGCTGCTGCACAAGCATGCGAATGGCGAGACGATTGCTCAGCATGAGTTTTTACATACAAGATACCATCTCGACGGCAGAGACGACGACCACTCGGAATGGGGACATTTCCAGCTGGATGGATATGGCGCATGGTTATGGGGCGTTGCCGAGCATTGGAAGAGAACCGGCATTGATGAGCTGCCGGAATCGTTTCGTTCCAGCGTTGAGCTGACGATCCGCTATTTGTGCGCGTTCTGGAAGCAGCCGAATTTCGATTGCTGGGAGGAGCGCAACGATCAAATTCATCCGTCGACACTGGCCTGCATCTATGGAGGGCTTTCTTCGATCCATCGGTTTGTGCATATGCCGGAAATCGCTGATGTTGTGAATGATATCCGCTTATTTCTTCTGGAGCATTGCATCCATCCGGAAAAAAAATACTTCGTCAAGAGCATCCGTCCTGCGGCGGATTCAAATAGCTATGATATCGGCTTTGAGGGTGTAGACGCGAGTTTAATGTGGCTCGCTCAGCCGTTTCAAGTATTCGGAGTTGATCATGCCATCATGAATGCTACATTGGCCGAGCTTGAAGCCCGATTGAAAAGCGCCGATGGCGGCGTTCGACGATATGTCGGGGATGAATACTACGGCGGCGGAGAGTGGATATTGCTAACCGCATGGTATGGATGGATCGATTACAGCGCCGGCCAATATGAACAAGCTGCCGAGTCGCTCCAGTGGATTGCCCGTCAAGCCGACGCATGGGGAAGGCTTCCTGAGCAGGTATTCCATTCTCTGGCTTCGAAGGATACTTACGAGCAATGGGTGCATAGATGGGGAACTCCAGCTACGCCATTGCTTTGGTCTCATGCGATGTATCTTGTGCTATATTCCCAGCTTTACGGTTAGTATAACATCACCCTGTTTCCGGGCACTCCTAAGTAAGGGGTGATGATGATGCCAGATGTGAAATGCAGCGTTGCCAACTGTACTTATTGGGCGGAAGGCAATAATTGTGCAGCCAAGTCCATCATGATCGAGATCGACAAGCATGCCAATGCCGATCTGAATTCCGAATTTGCTGAAGATTTCGAAGGCCATCAGGACCAGGCGACAAGTGTGCGCAACACCTGTTGTCATACGTTCAAGGCCAAGAAATAACCATCAGCCTGATTCGGGAGGATTATCACATGAGCGATAAGGAGAAACGCGAGACCTCTTCCGGCAAGCAGCGATATTCCTTCGAGCAATTGCATAAAGAGTCGGGCATGAACGACAAAGAGGAATACGCGGCGGATATGTCGGCTGCGTACGGCGGACCGCTCCAAGCACCGGTAGAAGTGTCCGGAACCAATGAGAGAAGCATGGAAAATGCAAGGGGAGGCACTGCTGCAAACAGCCGTTGGCTGGGTTATACGGCGCTGGCCTTAGCCATTTTATCCATGTTCATGCTTCCGGCAATTCTGGGCAGCGGGGCCATGTTGATTGGCGCCATTGCATTCGGTTTGGGAAGCCGCGCTTTAGGAGTATGGTCTGTTATTCTTGGTCTTATTTCGTTGGCGGGTTACTTTCTGCTTGTCCCGCTTTATTCGTAACGGTATGTCTATGAAACGACGGGAAGCAGGCCTTCAGGCCTGTTTCCTGCTTTTTAAGGCAATTTATGCAAAAAATAGCTGGATGGCAGGTCCAAAACAGTGTACAATGAATGGGTGAATCTTTGAACAGGGAGAGTCCGACTTGATGAACATTCAGCCGAGTACAATCAAGGAGCTGCTTCAGCTGCAGCTGCTGAACCAATTGAGCCTGTTATCTTCTTCCGACTCCCCGGCGGGAAGCGAAGATGATTCCCCATTTTCGGATATATTGAACAGCTTCTTGTCCGCCGCAACAGTACCGAACAAGATGACCTCTGGTGCTGACACTGCGGCGATCGACGGCAGACTTGGTGCCAAAGCGCCCTTAAGGCCGGGCTATGTTCCGGATTTGGCATGGGGCACGAGCATGAATCCGTTATACGGATCCCGAGACAGCTTCGCGGCTGACGCTTTGAATCCGCTGATAGATCAGGCAAGCCGGCGTTACGGTGTGCAATCGAGTTTGGTGAAAGCGGTTATCGACGCCGAATCGTCCTTTAACCCGAATGCGGTTTCCCGGGCAGGCGCCAAAGGATTAATGCAGCTCATGGATGGAACGAGCAGAGGGCTGGGAGTCAGCAATCCGTTGGATCCCGAGCAGAACGTACACGGCGGAACGCAGTACTTATCCGGCTTATTGCGCAAGTATAACGGCAATCGTGCCGTTGCTCTCGCCGCTTACAACGCGGGTCCGGGGCGCATAGACCGGTTGGGCATAACGACGGATCAAGAGCTGATGTCGAAGCTGCACCTGCTGCCGTCCGAAACGCAAGATTACGTAAGCAAAGTGATGAGGCTTCAACGGCAGTATGAGGCTTGATTGAACAAGCATGACCGAGACCTTCTGTAAGCGTGCCGATTTCGGGATGTAGCTTAAGAAAGGTCTTATTTTTACCACAATAGAATTGATATGATTCGAAATTCGGATGCAAACATTCTATTTGGCGATAAAAACAACCTCTAAACGCGGCCGTTCCTCTGTGAAAGGTCTCGGTAGAGGTTTTTCTCAATGTTTTTTCAGCCATAACCCTGGTTAAGCAGCAAAAATAGGAGGAGATGAACTTGATTTATCTGGATTATGCAGCTACGACGCCTCCTTACGACGAAGTAGCCGAGACGATGATACAGGTGATGAAACAGCATTTCGGCAACCCTTCGTCACTGCATCGCGTCGGCGTGGAAGCCGAGCAGCTCGTTCGTCAGGCACGAACGGTCATTGCAAAATGCTTGCAGGTTCGGCCTGAAGAAATCCGGTTTACCTCCGGCGGCACGGAAAGCAACAATATGGCTATTCAAGGCGCAGCACGCCAATACCGCCATAGAGGAAATCATTTGGTTACGACGGTCATTGAGCATGCGTCGGTGTATGAAACGTTCCGCGAGCTGGAGCGGGAGGGATTCCGGGTGACGTATTTGCCTGTCGACGAGACGGGCTGCGTAAAGCTGGAAGAGCTCAAGCAAGCGGTATCCGACGAGACGATTCTGGTGAGCGTTATGGCGGTAAATAATGAAATGGGACGTATTCAGCCGATTGAGGAGATTGGAGCGATATTGAAATCGCATCCGAAGACGCTGTTTCATGTCGATGCCGTTCAGGCGGTCGGCAAGCTGCCGCTGGACCCGGTGAGGGACCGGATCGATCTGCTGTCCTGCTCGGCGCATAAGCTGCGCGGCCCGAAAGGGGTCGGTTTTTTGTATTGCCGGCAGGGCTTGGAGCTTCATCCTCTCGTCTTCGGAGGCGGGCAAGAATCGGGATTGCGTTCCGGTACCGAGAACGTCCCGGCTATCGTCGGAATGGCCAAAGCCGTACGCATCGCCTTTGAGCAGCGGCGGCAGTTTGCAGAGCATACCGCTCGGCTGCGCGAGCGTTTCGTCGAGGGGATCCGCGCCATCCCGGAGCTGACGCTTAACGGATCGGAGCATGCGGAACATATGGCGCCGCACATTGTTCATTTTTCATTCCCGGGTATGAAGTCGGAAGTTCTTGTTCATGCTTTAGAACAGCACGATATGTACGTTTCGACCCGATCGGCCTGTTCCTCGGGAGCCAATCTGCCAAGCCGGGTGCTCCATGAGATGGGGTATGACGATGAAAGGGCCGCGAACGGGATTCGAATCAGTTATTCTTTAAGTCAGAGCCTGGAAGATGCGGAACGGTTCTGTACCGCGTTGCAAGCCGTAGTGGAGCAATTGAAGCCGGCGATGAAGGCACAGCATAAACGGAGGTAGCAATGAAACCGGATTTAATCGTTCTCCGCCATGGGGAGCTTACTTTAAAGGGGAAGAATCGGCACCGGTTCGAAAAAACCGTGTACGATCAGATCAGAAAGGCAATGAAGCCCTTTGCCAAGCTTACCTTTTTACGGGAATTTGGCAGAGTGTACATGGAGTTGAATGGAGAACCATATAATGAAATAGAGCACCGATTGAAAAAAATTATCGGGCTGACCTCATTCAGTCCGGTACATACCGCACCGCTTGAGCTGGAGGCCATACAACAAAGAGCGTTGGATGCGATGGCAAATCTCGAACATTTGCCAAGCAGCTTTAAAGTATCGGTACGGCGGGTGAACAAGCAATTTCCCCATTCCTCTCAAGAGATGAACAAGCTGGTAGGCGGTTACGTTCTTCGAGAGTATCCCGGACTAAAGGTGGATGTAAACCACCCCGAAGTCGAGCTGAGAGTAGAGCTTCGCGAGGAGAAGGCTCTCGTGTTCTCCCGTGTGATCCAAGGTGTCGGAGGCTTTCCTCTTGGCACTAACGGCAAGGCGATGCTGATGCTCTCGGGCGGTATCGACAGCCCGGCGGCAGGGTATTTGGCTCTAAGGCAGGGCTTGAAGGTTGAAGCGGTTCACTTTCACAGCTATCCGTATACGAGCGAAAGATCGCAGCAAAAGGTCAAGGACCTTGTATCCAAGCTGGCGGAGTATGCCGGCGATATCAAGCTGCATCTGGTACCGTTTACCAGCTTACAGACGCGAGTCCATCAGTCATATAAGAAAAATTTGTTAATAACCGTCTTACGTAGAGCAATGTTCCGAATTACGGAGAGGCTAGCCGAAGAGAACGGAGCTTCGGCCATCGTGACCGGCGAGAGCCTCGGGCAGGTTGCAAGTCAAACGTTAGGCAGCATGAACATCATCGGACGTGCGGTTGATCTTCCGGTTCTGCAGCCATTAATTTGCATGGAGAAGCAGGAAATTATCCGCATTGCGGAGATGATCGACACCTACGACATTTCTATACAGCCTCATGAAGATTGCTGTACGTTATTTTTGCCGCCGTCGCCCAGCACAAATCCGAATCTGCGAGTTGTGGAAGCGATTGAACAGAGCATGGAGTGGCTCGACGAGGAGATCGATCGAGCGGTGGCCGGAACGGAAACGATCTGGATCCAGGCTGGGGAGCAAACTCCGTTCTCGTCCTTTTTCTAAGACGGGATGAAGATGGAATAAACAAAGTGGTTCAAAATGAAATGTGGAGGGTAACGGGAAATGTGGGAATGGTTTCTATTATTTTTGCAAATTATGCTGATTAACATCGTACTAAGCGGCGACAATGCCGTAGTCATCGCGCTTGCGAGCAAAAACCTGCCTGTTCACCAGCGGAAGAAGGCGATCTGGTGGGGAGCATTCGGAGCTATCGGCCTGCGCCTTGTTCTGACGGTCATTGCCGTATACGTATTGACGATCCCGTATATTCAGGCGGCAGGGTCGCTGCTGCTGATGTGGATTGCCATCAAGCTGCTGATTGATGATGAAGGCCACGCCAACGTGAAGGAAGCTTCGACGCTCGGCAAAGCGGTCTGGACTATTATCGTCGCCGACTTTGTCATGAGCCTCGACAACGTTCTGGCAATTGCAGCCAAAGCGAATAATGATTTGACCGTTATCATTCTCGGGATCGGCTTGAGCGTTCCGATTATCATTTGGGGCAGCACGCTTGTCATGAATTTACTCAATAAATATCCGATCCTAGTATTGCTGGGAGCAGGGATTCTCGGATATACGGCAGGCGAGATGTTCGTGAAGGACGAGAGCGCTTCTCATTTCGTGCTCGGGAACACGCCGCACTGGATCATTCCGCTGGCCACTACGATCATCGTCGTTCTAACCGGAGTGTTAAAGAAGCTGCTGGCCAAGCCGAAACCACACCACTCGTAACCGGCACATGTTAAAAGGTTGTAAATGGAACGGCAAAGTTGTCGCTTTGCCTTGCCTTTTGCAGCATTTCCACGTATAATAAACATAAATGTCAAGCGTCGGCGCTTATGTCCGACGCTTGTTTTGTGGAACGGGCCCCGGTTGTTCCTATAATGGAGCAAGGAGAGAAGGGTCAAACTAAGGAGAGGTAAGGGAAAACATGCATTCAAGAGATAAAATCCGCAACATTGCGATTATTGCTCACGTTGACCATGGTAAAACAACTCTGGTAGACAAATTGCTGCAGCAATCCGGTACGTTCCGTGAGAACGAAGCGGTTCAGGAACGTGTAATGGACTCCAACGATTTGGAGAGAGAGCGCGGCATTACCATTCTCGCCAAAAATACCGCAATCCAATATAAAGAGTTTTTGATTAACATCGTCGACACCCCTGGACACGCCGACTTTGGCGGCGAAGTAGAACGGATTATGAAAATGGTTGACGGTGTTTTGCTCGTTGTCGACGCATTCGAAGGCACGATGCCGCAAACGAAATTCGTACTTCGCAAGGCTTTGGAGCAAAACCTGACTCCTATCGTCGTTGTTAACAAAATCGACCGTCCGAATGCCCGTCCTGCCGAAGTGGTGGACGAAGTGCTCGATCTGTTTATCGAGCTTGGCGCGAATGACGATCAGCTCGACTTCCCTGTTGTGTATGCATCCGGCTTGATGGGAACCTCCAGTCTGGAGCCTGAGCCTGAAAAGCAGGACAGCAACATGCAGGCCATTTATGAAACGGTAATTAGCCATATCCCCGCACCGACGGAGAGCGTCGAAGATCCTATGCAATTTTTGGTAACTTTGATGGATTACAATGAATACTTGGGACGTATCGCTATCGGTCGCGTAAACCGCGGTATCGTGAAACAAGGACAGCCGGTTGCGGTTATTAATCGCGAGGGCGTAACGAAGCAAGCACGTATCGAGAAGCTGTTCGGCTTCCAAGGCTTGAAGCGGATTGAAGTGGATCAAGCGGGTGCGGGAGATATTGTCGCTATCGCAGGGATTAAAGATATTAACATCGGAGAAACCATTGCAGACCCTGCTAATCCAGAAGCGCTGCCGGTACTCAAAATCGACGAGCCTACGCTGCAAATGACGTTCCTCGTCAACAACAGCCCGTTCGCGGGACGCGAAGGCAAATGGGTTACTTCCCGGAAGCTTCGCGAGCGTTTGTTCAAGGAGCTGGAAACCGACGTAAGCTTGCGCGTCGATGAAACCGACAGCCCGGATGCATTTATCGTATCGGGCCGCGGCGAGCTGCATCTTGGTATTTTGATCGAGAATATGCGCCGTGAAGGCTTCGAGCTGCAAGTTTCCAAGCCGGAGGTTATTATCAAGCTTATCGACGGTCAAAAGATGGAGCCGATCGAGCGTCTGATCATCGATATTCCGGAAGAAAGCATGGGCTCCGTAATGGAGAGTCTCGGAACCCGCAAAGCGGAAATGGTAAACATGATCAACAACGGCAACGGCAACGTTCGTCTGGAATTCCTGATTCCGGCGCGCGGCTTGATCGGATACCGTACGTACTTCTTGACGCTGACCCGCGGCTACGGTATTATGAACCACGCGTTTGACAGCTACGGTCCATATTACGGAGCAGGAGTCGGTGGCCGTCACGAGGGCGTGCTCGTATCGAGCGAGACCGGCACATCGACCATGTACGGCATGCTGTCCGTAGAGGATCGCGGTATTCTGTTCCTGGAGCCGGGTACGGAAGTATACGAAGGCATGATCGTCGGCGAGCATACGCGCGATACCGACATCATCGTCAATATTTGTAAAGAGAAGCAGCTGACCAACATCCGCTCTGCGGGTAAAGACGATACGGTGAAGATGAAGACTCCTCGTATTTATTCTTTGGAGCAAGCTCTCGAATATTTGAACGACGACGAATATTGTGAAATTACGCCGAAGTCCATTCGTCTGCGCAAAAAGATCTTGAATAAGAGCGAACGCGAACGTGCGGAGAAACACCGCAAAATGGCTGAAGCTAACGCATAACATGCACCCGAGGGAAAGCTCTGATGATTCAGGGCTTTCTTTTTCAACAACCTGGAATACGCATACATTGCTTTGACTTTTCAACAAAAGGGGGTTCAATCATTATGACCGAATGGTTTCGCGAGCATCCGTTCATTACTTACCTCATTATTTTTGTATTGATCACTTATGTGTATAACAGAGTGTTCAAAACTCGCAGACTGCCTATTTTGAAAGAGGCTATCATCTATCTCATGCTGGCGCTGGGAGCGGGGATGCTGCTGTTGTTTCAATTGGGAGCGCTGCCGATCATCCCGAGCTTGTCCGTAGCGGTAGCTATGATGTTCCTGGTGAAGATACGGTACTTCATTCAGGGGCGTGCCAAAAAGCAGTAGTCTTGCGCACTTAAACGTTAGCGGGGTGCTTATGATGGGGAAATATTGGCTGGTACCTGTTGTGTACGAGGGAACGGTAATGATATTGTCGGACGAGCGGATAGCTCTGGCTCCGCAGCCTGCGGCTGAGCGATTTCTTCAGCTGGCGAAATCGGTCCATCCTCGCATGCTGATCCCTTTTAAGGCGAATTTGCTCCTCAGCGACGATTCAGAAGCGGCATGCGGGGTGGATGAGACGCCGTTTGATCTAGCTTCGGGCAAGCCTATCCGTTTCGGTGACGGCATGCTGGAGCTATCCCATTGTGCGGAGGCCTACCTCGATAAGGTGCCGACGACCGCGGAAATGCGCCATCATCTTCAACAATGTCATGAGTTGAAGGCGCCTGCGACGGCGGACGAACCAATTGCGGGCTGGCTGCATACGATGAACAAATGGAATGAGAAGGGCTTCTCCATCCTGCTGCTTAGCTGATACTTAATCTGAAAGGCTGACGTAAGATATTACAAACCAGGTTTGAAATTTAACGATACGGGAAGTGGAGATATGCCTCGGAAGAGTTTACGTCCGCCTTTGAAATTGGTGAAAATACCATTATATATAATAAAAATTCACTGATTTCAACAGCGGCTGGAGGGGCATATTCCACTGGAGTATGCAAGTAAAATTTCATTCCCTAGATTTACGACGTCTGCTTTTCTTTCGAAAACCCAAGCACCGCTTACGACGCAAGCTTTCCTTCGGAAAGCTCTTAGGAGGACAACAAAGTGAAATTGGAGGACGCCTTTTTTAACTGGCTGCAAATGAAGATTGTATCCGAAGCGAGACCGGACGACCGGGCGGCGGAGGACACCAGGCTGTTTTTTGAAGAAATACTGCGCGAAGACCACTCCGTCACCTCCTACCAAATCACAGACGATGACAGCAAAATCGTGATAACCTACCAGATCGGCGAAGAAGTCAAAAAGCTTCAGTTCGAAAAGGAGTACGCCGAGCAGCTGCTCACGGATATTAATTCCAATCCTATCTACAATCAGTGACATATATATAGGACGCCTTCGATACAATAAATTAAACATGTTCGAAAGGAGTGTCCGACAATTATTGGAGTACATAGCAGCAAGTACCATAGCGCAACTGTCTGTGGTTGCCAAGCAGTTCCTGTGCTATAATGAGGTTACATTAACACAATAAAGAGATACACAGGAGGGGTAACCATGGCAGAAACGATCACAGTTCTGCAGGAGCCTTTAATGGCATCTTTGCAAAAAGAAGCTCTTGCGCTGCTCAGCACTATTGATTTTGAATCCGGTGGTCCGAGCATGAATGCGGTATCCTGGCTCTATGCCAAAGATCCTGAAACCATTCGCTTCGCTGTGGATCAAAGGTCCCGTATTATTACCAACCTGAACAACAATGATCTCGTTAATGTCACTTTCATCGGAGCGGGGTCCGTACATGCCATTTACGGAAAAGCCCGGCAGGTGACGAATGTATTGGACGGGGTTCCGTTCAAATTGGCCTGCTATGACATTCAAATCACCGCGGTACGCGATGCGATGTTCTATGGCTCGCGCATTTCGGTTGCGCCTGAATATGAGAAAACCTACGATAAACGCGCAGCAGATAAGCTGGATGCGCAAGTTTTCGATGCTATGAAAAAAGCCTAGAATGCTGCTGATTCTAGGCTTTTTCTCCATATGACTCAAACCGCTACATTTGTTGATTCGGCATTTGCGGTTCCGTGCTTCTCGGTGACGGCGGCGCAGGCTGCACGTCCCTCGGAATTTGCGGCATAATCCGGCCGATGATCTCCGCCATCTCTTCGGCAAACCCGCTTATCGGCCGGCCGCCGGCAATGCTTTCTCTAATTTTGCGAAGCCTTGCGGCCATATCCATATCCGCAGTAACTACAGCATTAACGCCGTAAGGATCTTTCTTTAAAGCTTCCGCGACCGATAGTTTAATGGTTCCGATTTTGGACCGGTCCATATCCGGAGGCAAATTGATCCCGACTACCGCCGTGTTCCCGAAAACGACGCAATTGGCGCTTTCAACCTGAGGTATGCTGGTGGCGATTTGCTCCAAACGTTCGGAGACAGCCCGGGAATCGACGATTTCTTTTTTCTGAGGCGCCGTCTGCTGCACCTGAACTTGTCGATTCGCATCATTCGTCGGGGAGGGGGAAGCTCCATTCTTTGGTGATTGGTTACAACCTACCAATACAGACAACAACAGAATACTGTAGACAAACATTCTCATTAGTCATCGACCCTTTCTATCCCTTAATTGCTGCGGTTAGTTTGTCCTTACTAGTTGATTCCTATGTATTACGGCAACCAAACACCGGCCTGGGAGGGACTCAAATGGAAAAAATTTTTGTATTGGATACCAACGTATTATTACAGGATCCTAACGCAATATTTGCTTTTGAGGATAATGAGGTCGTCATTCCCGCCATTGTGCTGGAGGAGATCGACAGCAAGAAACGTAATGCGGATGAGTTGGGACGCAATGCCAGACAGATCTCTCGGATGATGGACAGCCTGCGTTCCAAGGGAAGGCTGTATGAGGGAATACCGCTGCCGAACGGCGGCAGTCTGAAGGTAGAATTGAATCACAGGAGCTTTGCCAAGCTGCAGGAAGTGTTTGCCGAAGTGACGAGCGACAACCGGATCTTGGCGGTCGCGCTGAATTATCATCTGGAAGAGCAGGAGAAGGCGGTGCCGCGGCCCGTCATCATTGTAAGTAAAGATACCCTGGTGAGGATTAAAGCGGATGTGCTCGGATTGACGGCGCAGGATTATTTGACCGACCGGATCGTCAACATGCCGGATATGTATATGGGCTATTTGACCATTCACGCGCATCCTTCGATCATCGACGAATTTTATTCGTACCGTTTTTTGAGCGTAAATTCCTTGAATTTGGCCTACCCGCTGCACCCGCATGAATTCGTTATTTTGAAAGATGAGATGGGTACCTCGAAATCCGCGCTGTTGAAAGTCAATGCGGAAGGAAAGAAGCTGGAGCCGTTATATTTAAGTAACGATCCGATTTGGGGGATAGGAGCCCGCAACGCGCAGCAGCGTATGGCGCTGGAGCTTCTGCTGAACGACGATATCCCGATCGTTACGCTGACGGGCAAGGCCGGCACAGGGAAGACGCTCTTGACGCTAGCGGCAGGATTGATGAAGGTAGAGGATGAACGCAAATATAAGAAGCTGCTGATTGCGCGTCCGGTCGTTCCTATGGGCAAAGATATCGGATATTTGCCGGGCGAGAAGGAAGAGAAGCTCCGCCCGTGGATGCAGCCGATTTACGATAATTTGGAATATTTATTCGATACGAAAAAACCGGGCGATATCGATAAAGTGCTGGCGGGTCTCGGCAGCATTCAGGTGGAAGCGTTGACGTACATTCGCGGCCGCTCGATTCCGGGGCAGTTTATCATCATCGATGAAGCGCAGAACTTATCCAAGCATGAGATCAAGACCATCGTCTCGAGGGTCGGAGAGGGCAGTAAAATCGTTTTGCTGGGCGATCCCGAGCAAATAGACCATCCGTACCTGGATGCCTCCAGCAACGGCCTCACGTACGTTGTAGAGCGTTTCAAGGGGCAGCAAATCAGCGGACATATAACGCTGGAGCGCGGCGAACGCTCCCATCTCGCTCAACTCGCGGCAGATTTGCTCTAGCATAAGAAAAACAGCGGTTCCAGCTTGTATCACTAAGCCGGAGCCGCTGTTTTATTTATGGATGAATTGAACCGTACAGCGGTATGCAGCAGCGATTCTGAGCATAAGCTCATCCGACTGCGCTTGCGCAACGTAGAAGGTTTCGTCCTCCCGGCCGAACCGGGCCAGCAAATGCTCGTCCATCTGCAGGGCTGCCTGCGCAGGCTCGGCGCCGGGACCGTCTTCGCGGATAGTAAATATACAGGCCGCATCGCTGTATACATATACATGCTCGGATCGGCTGATCAAGCCGAAATCGGTAAGCGTAGGCAACACATAGACAGGGGGAGGAAGAAGGATCAGATCCAAATCCTCAAAGGGGATTTTATACTGCTCCATAATCGGGTAGGCGGCATCGCGCTCTTCCGTCTCCGAGAAAATGAGCAGCTCCTTATCCCTGTCAAATAGAGGCGCCTTAGCGGCCAGCGCTTTGACGATCTGCGCATAAAATCCAGGAAGCTTACCGTCCGGAAGCTCCATTAGCAATCCGTATTTTTGCTCCATTATTCTCCCCCGTATTCTTTAAGGAATTGTCATGATTGTTTTTGCCGGAACGTTATCACTATTATTCATCAAAAACCTTTGCGTTGCAACGGCAATAGATTATAAGGCCAGCTTAAGGAAAATACTCAGCTTCCCTTCCTGCAGACGAACATCGGTTACTTGCAGGAACGAGGCGATGCTTTGCGGGTAAATGCCCAGGTCGAAATCCTTCTCCATGGCTTCGATAGTAGTCTGTGGCAAGTCGAAGCCGTTGAATTTGAGCTGACTCATATGAAATCGGATATATTTGCCCTTTACGCTTTCCTTCGTCGCGATTTCGTAGCTCCCCTTAATCGCCACTTCCATTTGATCCTGCTTCCCCGTCGCTATAACCTGTGAATCCTTGAAACGAAATGTCATATTGTTGAATAACGGATTTTTGGTACGAAGGAATGCATTAAGCTCTTGGTCCGTAATCTGGAATGTGTACTGAAAGCCGTTCATGATCAGATGGGTGTTTTTACCGTCGGCACCGGTGGCGTTGACTAGTTCGGGAAGCTGTTTCATAGCCTGTGCCAACGCGGTGAAATACGTTCTAAACAGCGGAATGCCTTTCTCCTGCCACTGGACGGTCAGATCCGTTATTTGCTTTAGAACGGGCGCTGCATCGGCCTGCATGGAGAGCTCCGTATCGATTTGCCGTTGAAGCAGAACCTGCTGCTCCCGCTGCTTCGTATACCGGTCTTTCGATTGCTGCAGAGCGTCTTGAGAGGAACGAAGCGACGACGTGAGATCCTTAAGCTGCCGTTCGCTATCCTTATAAGCTTGCAGCGTTCTATGGTCGTTGCCGAGAATCATTTGCATATATTCGAACATGACGAGGGCTTCCTTAAAAGAAGAGACGGTAAAAAGCAGCATCCAGAGCGATTCGCGATCGCCCATATAATACGCTCGTAGTATCTGGCCGGCATGCTTTTTCGTTTGTACGGATAAAGCCTGCTGCTCATGGAGCCGCTGCTCCGTCGAGGCAAGCTGCAGGACAAGCTTCGACTGCTCCTGCTCGATTCGCGCCAGCTCTTGATCGATTTCGAATACGGTCAAGCTCTTTTGCAGCAGCAGCTTCGTATCATCGTTCGCGGCAAGCGCGGGGCCGGCTAAAAGAGACAAGCATAGGCTAAAGCAAATCAGGATGCAGGCTGCTTTGGGCAAGGGCCTCATCAGGCATTGTTCCTTTCTGAATGGAATTCCTAATCAGATTATCACAACTCTATGAAGAAATGGGCAAAAAAATACTTCTTCCGAAGAAGAAGCAGGTCAAGCTATAAAATTCGTTATTTTTTACCGGCATCCGCAGGAGCAGGCTTCACCAATCGCAGCAGTTCGTCGAGCGACTTTTGCTTGGCCGGCGTCTCCTGAGTGAAAGCGGGATTTTGGTTCACCTCGGATAAGGTTTGAGTCCATACAAGCTTATTCTCGTTCGTGCTTGTTCCTGTGGCAAATACGAGCGACCACGTTTGCTCGCGAATGTAGCCGTCATTGTCGATGCGCAGATTGATGCTGCTTGGGGCATGGAGTTTGATCTGCTGCAGGGAAGCCGTCAAGGAGTCGAGCGTTCCCGCGTTGGACAATCCGTTGGTTTTCAAGCTGTTCATCAGCCCCGGGATCACGGTCGCTTTAAGATAATCGTTGAACGCTTGCTCGTTCTTTTTGTTCACATCGATCGTGATGCTCTTAACCGGAGTGCCGTCTTGAAGCGTAGCTTGATCCTTGGCGGTTACGAGCCATTTGGGATCGATGCCGTTCAGCAATTGCTTCGTTAATTCAGCGGTCAAATGACCTGTATTTTTCAGCGGGTCGGCCGAACCGTTGGCGCCGGATGCAGCCGGAAGTCCGGAAGCAATGGGGAGCACCATGTATTCGTCCTGCTTATTTAACGGTGGCATATGGAAAAACAATTTGCTATCTTTAATGATGACGGGGATCGCGATCGCGGAGCCGCCATTCGGAGTCACGTTCAAAGTCGTCTCCATTCGCGACGGTTCCAGAGAAGAGACGCCCTTGTACTCGATTTTGCTGTCTTTGAGCAAAGCGAACAGCGTTGCCGTCACCGGGCTGGCTTGGCCGATCAAGGAAGCGTCGGCTTTCAGCTCGATGGAGCCTTGGAAACGATAATTGATGATCTGCTCCTGCTTGCTGACGGCTTGGAGCAGTTCCTGCTTGACCTGTGTATTGTCCGTACAGCCGGTCATGAACAAGGCTATTCCAATGGTTAACAGCAAAGCAACGATAACGGTAAACTTACGATAGGCGAACAACATAAAAGCCCCTTCCAAATGAAATCGAACATATCTATGAAACATCCTTCAATTATAACGACTATGGGCGAATTTGTCTTTAGTCAAAAGGTGACATGTTTCAAAGGAATTCAAGGGTCTGAAGGGGGAGGAGAAATCATGATTCAGGGGAATCCGCAGCTGGTCCGGTCGATTGTAGAACAAATCCGCCGAAGCCCGGATCAGGCTATTTCGTTTCACGATTACATGGAGCAGTGCTTGTATCATCCGGAATACGGCTACTACATGAGTGATAGGACCAAAATCGGGCGTGAAGGCGACTTTTATACCAGCTCCTCGATCGGAACGATCATGGGGGAGGTGCTGGCTCGGTACATAGCGTCTCAGGCTGCCTATTTCGGCCCTGGGGCCGCGTTAAGGGTAGTGGAGTGGGGTGGCGGAACCGGAAGGCTTGCAAGGCTGATTCTGGACGAGCTGAAGCGTCTGGATACAGACCTATATGAGCGGACCGCATATATTAGCGTAGAGAAAAGCGAGCGCCATAGGGCTATGCAGCAGGATGCGCTTACCGAACATAAAGAACGAGTACAATGGATGACGGACGAGCAATGGCGGAGTCAAGGCCCATGGGAGAACGTTATCATCTTCTCGAACGAACTGCTCGATGCGTTCCCGGTCCACCGGATTCAGTGGATCGGAGGGAGACCGTATGAGCTGTATGTAGAATGGGACGAGAGCGGTCAAGCCTTCGCGGAACAACCGTTCAGATTGGTGGAAGAAGACGAGCCGCTCGGGACGTATTTACACGCTCAAGAGGTCGACTTTCAGGAAGGACAGCAGCTGGAGGTGAACCTTCACGCGCTGGACTGGATTCGCAGCATTGGAGCGGCAGTGGGCCGCGGACAGCTGATAACCGTCGACTACGGCGATCAGGCGGAGGAACTGTATGCGGAGCACCGGATGAAGGGGACGATTATAGGCTACCGCAGCCACATGGCGTCGGAGCAATTTTATAGCGCTCCGGGATGGCAGGACATCACGTCGCATGTGAACTTCACGGCTCTGATTCGCGCCGGGGTGCACGCGGGCCTGCGGTTAAAGAGCTGTACGACGCAGAAGCAGTTTTTGCTAGAGAACGGCATCCTTCAGATGCTGCAGGACGCCATGGGCGCGGATCCGTTCAGCGAGGCGGCCCGCCGAAACCGGTCGATTCGCCAGCTGCTACTGAGCGATCAGATGAGCGAGCTGTTCAAGGTGCTTGTACAAGAAAAAAGGTGAGTCCGCTCAGTGCGGCTCACCTTTTTCCTATGCCAATCCAAGTTCATATCGGGGAAATGCTTTAGATGGACATTTTGAAGAAAGACCAGTACGTGAATCCCGTAAAGGAAATAATCATGTACCCCCAAAAAAGCAATATGTAGGTACGTTCGGATAGTTTCAAATATCCCAACAATACGAAGATAGCCGTTTGGGCAAAAAAGAGCATTGCCATCGGAACCAACTCGCCGGCCAGCGCCATCAATCCGATAACCAATGTCCAAAAGCCAAGCACGCGAAACATGCGATCCATTGTGCATCCCCCTTCCCTTACGAGTTTCCGTGAGAAGCCAAAAGCGAATCATTATCGTTCGACCCATTTTTCTCACTGGCGTTATTTACTATTAGACATTATAACGGTTGCTTCAATTGGTGTAAACGTCCAATACGTGACGAATTTAAAACAATTTGTGTTTGCCATGATCTTAAGCTTTCCCTAACGCCCGCCAATTCATGTATGAGTCCCTTAAAAAATGGCAATACAAAATAGTAGAAAACGATTCTATGAACTCTACTATGGGCATAGAGATGAAGTAACGCAACATTCCATGTCTTAACTTTTCAATAGATGTTTGGATGGAACAGGGATGTTTGATTACCCAGGGGTTAGGAGGACTGCTATTGTATGACAGCTATCAGACAAGATGCTTGGAGCGAGGAAGACGATTTAATATTGGCGGAGGTGACATTGCGTCACATTCGTGAAGGTAGTACACAGCTAACCGCCTTTGAGGAAGTGGGCGAGAAAATCGGCAGAACCGCCGCTGCTTGCGGTTTCCGCTGGAATAGTTTTGTAAGAAAAAAATACGAGGCTGCTATTCAAATTGCAAAAGCCCAAAGACAAAAGAGGAATCAGCAGAAAAAGCATTCCGGATTCGCTGCCGTTTCCAACAATACGGCGGTTTTGGACCATAGCGATCATGTAAAAGCGAACGATTCTTTTTCCGAGGAATCTATTTCTATTGATGCGGTGATCCGTTTCTTGAGGCAGTGGAAAGCGACGTATCAGGAAATGTCCCGCCATATACGCCATTTGGAGAAAGAATTAAGCGAGAAGACGGACGAACTCGAAAGATTGCGTGACGAGAACGACGTCCTGAACAAGCAGGTCAATGAAGTCGAAACGGATTATCGCGTCGTGAACGATGATTACAAAGCGCTTATTCAAATTATGGATCGTGCACGGAAACTGGCCTTTCTTGTAGAGGAAGAAGACGAGGGCAAGCCTAGATTCAAGATGGATGCGAACGGTAATTTAGAAAGAATAGATTGAGAGCGGCTCCGCGGCTACGGCTTGCGGAGCTTTCGTTTGTACGGGCTAGCTGATATGATGGTGGAGAACAATGGAAACGGCGAAGGTAGTTCAAAGGGGATAGAGTCATGAAGGTAAGAGTCATAGGTGCAGGGGCGCTTGGCTTGCTGGTCTCGGCGTCGCTAGCATCCGCAGGAGCCGACGTAGAGCTTGTGACAAGAACGCGGGAGCAGGCAGAGCAGTTAGAGATGGACGGCTTGCTGCTGACAAGAGCAGCGCCGGAAGGCGGGCGCGAAAGCGTGAAGGTTCATCCTCCGGTTGCGTCATGGGATGAGTGGATAGCTCAGCCGTGTACGCAGTCTGCGACCGAGATTATTGCGCTGACCGTGAAGCAGTCAGCCGTAACGGATGAATTGGCGAAGGTTCTTGCAGAGCGGCTCGGTCCGTCGGCCCATCTTGTGTGTTTTCAAAACGGCATAGGCCACACGGATATTTTGTCGGCACGCATCAGTCCTTCTCAGATCATGCTCGCGGTCACGACGGAAGGGGCGTTAAAGCATTCGCCGACGGAGGTGGAGCATACCGGCCGAGGCATCACCTGGCTCGGAGGCATGATTCCGGCAGGGAATCGACACGACGATGAAAAAATGTTAAAAAAACTGCAAAATGTGCTGCAGAATGCAGGATTCGGCGTCTCTTTGTCGAACCAAATGACTAGTAAAGTATGGAATAAGCTGCTGATAAATGCCGTAATCAATCCGTTGACTGCCATATTGCAAATTGCGAACGGAAAGCTGCTCGAGCTGCCGGCTTCGCGCGAGCTTATGCGTCTGCTGTATGACGAGGGGGTCACGTTGGCGGACAAGCTGAATATCGAGCTGGCCGAAGATTTATGGGAGCAGCTGGAGACCGTATGCCGCCGAACCGCGGCGAATCAATCGTCCATGCTCCAGGATGTTCGCGCCGAGCGGCTAACGGAGCTTGACGCCATTACGGGAGGCTTGTTGGCCAAAGCGCACCAGACAGGGATTCAGCTGCCGACACACGAAACGGTGTACCGATTGGTCCGGTCCATAGAGCAGCAGTGGACTAAAAAATAGGTAGGAGCAGGTGATCTGGCCGTGAGCGCGTTCATGGGGTGGCTGCAAACTCTGTACACTTTTTTGGCGCTAGTTCCGTTTGTTTCGTTTTTCGCAACTTGGGGTATAACATACTATGTAACGAAGGATAAAAAGAAGGCGACTTATCTTTCGGTCGATGTGACCACGTTGTTTTTGATCGGTTCCGTGGCCGTCATGACGCGGCAGCTGTTTGAGACCGGTCTTGGGCTTTGGGCGATGATCTTGTTGTTCCTGATCGCCGGAGGCTTGCTGGGCAATATGCAAAATCGGGTAAAAGGCAAGATCGACCCTGTGAAAATCGGAAGAACGCTGCTTCGTCTCGGATTTGTCGTCCTATCCGCCTGCTACGTACTGCTGGTATTTATCGGAATAGGGAAATATATTGTTGCAAGCTGATAATAATAATACATAGAGCCGCCAGTTGGACACTGCCCTGCTAAGCGAGAGGGAGTGTCCGCCGTTCATTCTCCTTCCATTCCCCGGACCGTTCTTATAAAGGCAACGAGATGCTTTACCTCTGTGGGGGTAAGGGCTTTGCCGTCCAATAGTAAACTATCCTTCTCCAAACATAATAAGTCCATTTTGATGATTGCAGCTTTTTTTTCGTTAGGAAATTTGGGATCATGTACTCGACCTAATACATAGTCTATCGAAGTCTCAAACAGATCAGCCAATGCCCGTATAGCCTCCAGTGACGGTTCGCGATAGCCTGATTCGTAGCCTGCGTAGGTGCTTTTTGCAATGCCGAGCCGGTCAGCGGTGTACTGAATAGACCAACGTTTACTTTTTCTCAATTCGGTTAATCTATTTAAAACCATATTTTATTTATCCCCCTTAGTTCAAATCCCATTATAACACCGGGAATGCGATACTCAAGAGTGTTGTTCGCGATACGCGTAATTATCGCTTGATTTATCGATTTTTCATGAATATAATAGGATAGAAAAGTCGCAATAAGCGTACGATATGATTTCATCCGAGGTGCGGATCATGAAAAAACTACTTCTGTTGGCTACAGGAGGAACCATTGCTGCCGTTCAAGGCATGGAAGGATTGGCTCCCGGCATGGATGCGGATGAGCTGATAAGCTTTCTAGACGGCAAGAATCAAGATTACCGTCTGGACAGCAAGCTTCTAATGAATATTGACTCCACCAACATGCAGCCCGAGTCCTGGGTGAAAATTGCCGAAGCCATATACGAGAACTACTCTCAATATGACGGCTTCGTTATTACCCATGGAACCGATACGATGGCATATACCTCAGCAGCGCTTTCCTACATGCTTCACAATGTGAACAAACCGGTTGTTATTACCGGCTCCCAAGTCCCTATCAATGTCAAGAAAACCGATGCCAAGAGAAATGTGCTTGACTCGATCCGTTTTGCGTGCGAAGACACAGGCGGCGTTTTTTTGGTTTTTGACGGCAGAGTCATCAGAGGCACGAGAGCGGTAAAAATCCGTACCAAAAGCTACGACGCTTTTGAAAGCATTAATCACCCTTACATTGCCTATATTAGCGGCTCCGAAGTCAAATACGTCAATGCGATGCCGCCAAGAACGAGCAAAAAGCTCAAGCTGGATCCGTTACTGAATCCGGATGTGTTCTTGTTAAAGCTGGTTCCGGGAACGAAGCCCGAGATTTTCAACTATTTGCAGCCTTTATACCGGGGTGTTATTATTGAGAGCTTCGGCAATGGAGGCATACCGTTCCAAGGAAGGGATTTGCTGCCCAAGGTGAGAGAGCTGATCGCATCCGGCGTTGCAGTTGTTATTACGACGCAGTGTTTGGAGGAAGGCGAAGACTTGAACCTGTACGAGGTAGGCCGCAAAGTTTCCAAAGATCTGATTATTTTGTCGGGAGATATGAATACCGAAGCGATCGTTCCCAAATTAATGTGGGCATTAGGCAAATCAAACGACCTCAATGAGGTTAAAAAGATTATGGAGACTCCCGTCAATTACGATATTACGATTTAGCCATACTAATGATGAGCGGGCAGCTTTGCCGTGAACAGCCATAACTGCATAATCAAACTTGCACAGGACATAATAGGTGAGAATGTAAGTTATTTGAAAAACGTGTGCCAAGTTTATTTTGTGCTGCTTTGTACCGGAAGGTGCAGGTTAATTTGAATATTCAGGAACCGTTGGCAAGGCTCGTCTCCTTTTTACCATTTAATTGACCATGGTATAATATTCAACTAGCATTAATTGACCGTTGGTTGTATAATTTTTTATTGGTAACGGTTTCAAGTATTTACAAAATTAAAAAAATACTTTATTATTCAAGGGTGTTAATTCTGGGTGAGGTTTTCTGACATCATTCGGAGATGCCATATAATTACATATCTATCAGAGGAGGATATCTATGAAGTTGAAAAAACTTCTAGTCCTGGCCACAGTAACAGCCATGTTCGGTACCGTTGCTGCAGGCTGTGCGGACAACACGAAGAATCAAGCTGGGGGTACAGACACAAAAGCGCCGGCTCAAGAATTGAGAATAAATCTATCTGCTGAGCCGCCTGCATTGGACAGCTCTATTGCAACAACCAACCCTACATTTACGATTATCAACGCCATCAATGAAGGGTTGTACCGTTTGGATGCGGAAGGCAAGCCACAGCCTGGACTTGCCAAAGAATTACCGAAGATTTCTGCTGACGGTCTGGTATATACGATTACATTGCGTGACGGCTTGACTTGGGCGGACGGCACGCCTTTGAAAGCAAGTGATTTTGAATATGCGTACAAGCGTACGTTGGACCCTGCTACCAAAGCGAAATATGCGTCCATGCTGTCCTGGATTAAAGGCGGCGCTGCGCTGAACACAGCGAAGCCGGAAGAGGTTGAAGCGAAGAAAGCGGAAGTCGGCGTAAAAGCTAAAGATGACAAAACGCTGGAAATCACTTTGGAGAAGCCGGTAGCATTCTTCACCGACCAATTGTCCATGCCGATCTTCTTCCCGCAAAAGCCTGATTTCGTTAAAAGCCAAGGCGACAAATACGGCGCTGACGCTGATAAAGTTATCGGTGCAGGACCGTTCAAGCTGGAGAAATGGGATCACGAGCAGCAGCTGATTCTTGTGAAAAACGACAAGTACTGGGATGCAGCGAACGTGAAGCTGAACAAAGTTACGGTTAACGTTGTAAAAGATGCAAGCACATCCTTGAACATGTACGAAACGAACCAAGTGGACTTGACTGAGCTGAAAGGCGACCAGTTCAAAATGTATCAAGGCAAGCCAGACCTGGCTTTGAAAAAGGAATTTGTATCCTCCTATGTCATGTTCCAAACAAAGAAAGTTCCGGCATTTGCTAACGCTAAAGTTCGTCAAGCACTTGGCATGGCAATCGACCGCAAAGCTTTGAATGAAGTAGTTCTTGGCGGAGCATCCATTCCGTCTACCGGTTTGGTACCGGGAACGGTTCTTGACGGCAACAAGCAAGAATTCCGTAAGGTTGCCGGCGATGCACAGCCTGCATACGACCCTGCCAAAGCAAAAACATTGCTGGCTGAAGGCTTGAAAGAGCTGAATATGACATCACTGCCTACATTCAAGCTGACTTCCGACGATACGGATACTTCCAAGAAGACGATTGAATTTATTCAAGCGCAATGGAAGCAAAACCTAGGCGTTGACGTCACCGGCGAGCCGTTGCCGTTCGCGCTGCGCGTAAAAAACATGCAAGAAAACAATTTTGACTCCTTGATTGCTCTATGGGGCGCTGATTACAACGACCCTATGACATTCCTGGATATGTGGGTTTCCGATAACAAATCGTTTAACTACATGCAGTACTCCAGCCCTCAATACGACCAATTGGTTAAGGGTGCCGATAAAGAAATCGATTTGGCTAAACGCTCCAAAATGCTGATCGATGCCGAGAAGCAGCTTATGAGCGATATGCCTTTGGCTCCGCTTTATTTCCGGACAAGACCATATGCGAAGAAAACCAATATTGACGGTTTAATTCTTCCGGCTATGTCCAAAGAGTGGGAATTGAAATGGGTTAGCTTGAAGTAATTGCAGCAAGCTTTTAGCCCTTGCACAGGCTGAAGTTGTTCATCAATGGGGCCGTTCTGAAAGCCGTTTGGAACGGTCTCATTGTTATTTTTTTTGCAGGTTAAGCATGCCCGAAGCGTATTGTCTATTTGGATTGAAGTTGAGCTGCTTCGCAAACATAGTCCTCCTCTGCAACATTGAGTCTATGCTTGCGAAGCAGTTTGGCTCCATTAGAACCCGGGACTGACTGTGAGATTTTTATTTTTTTTTAATTAAGTACAGGAGGTGTATTATGCTTCGCTACACATTGCGTCGTTTAGTCTATATGGTCATTACCTTGTGGCTGATCGTCACGTTCACCTTTGTGCTTATGAAAAATTTGCCGGGTGATCCATTCGGTGAAGACACGCTAAAACTTACTGCAGAGCAGAAGCAGCTTTTATATGCACAGTACGGCTTGGATAAGCCGATTTGGGAGCAGTACTTGAAGTATATGAATAATGTCATTCACGGGGACCTGGGTGTATCGTATGCTTTTCCAACCCGGAAAGTGACCGAAATTATCGCGCAAGGCTTTCCGGCTTCGCTGGAATTGGGGCTTTGGGCGCTGTTAATTGCGATTGTGGTAGGTCTGATTCTGGGGATCATCGCGTCTTTGAATCATAACAAGGGCTGGGATATCGGGGCGATGTTTACCGCTGTTGTGGGGATTTCCATTCCTTCGTTCGTCTTGGCGCCTCTGTTGTCTTATTTTATCGGCGTTAAGCTCGGTTGGCTGCCTGCGGGGATGTGGACCGGTGCCTCCAGCAGGGTGCTTCCTGCCATTGCTCTATCATTTGGTACCATAGCGATATTGGCACGTTTGATGAGAACGTCCATGCTCGATGTATTAAGTCTGGATTATATCAAAACGGCTAAAGCGAAAGGCTTATCGCAGCGAGCCATCGTAATCCGCCATACGCTCAGAAACGCTATTTTGCCAGTCGTAACCGTAATCGGACCGGTATTCGTCAACTTGATTACAGGCACGCTGGTCGTTGAGCAAATCTTCGTCGTACCAGGTCTCGGGAAGCACTTTGTCCAATCCATTTATTCGAACGATTATACGATGATTACCGGATTGACTATTTTTTATTCGTTCTTATTAGTTGTTGTATTGTTCATCACCGATATTTTGTACGGATTGGTTGATCCACGTATACGTCTGACTAAGGGAGGTTCCAAGTAATGCAAATATCGAAAGATATGTTTCAGCCCGTAGCCAAAGGAACGGACCGTGGAGATGTCATCGTACGTCCATCTATGACTTATTGGCAGGATGCTTGGAGAAGGCTTAAGAAAAATAAGCTGGCTATGTTCGGTCTTATCACATTGATCGCGCTGTCTTTGCTTGCAATCTTCGGACCGATCTTTTCGCAATATGATTATGCTACGCAAAACTATGACATTAAAAACCTGAAGCCGTCCGCAGAGCACTGGTTCGGTACCGACGATTTCGGCCGTGACTTGTGGGTTCGTATTTGGTGGGGAACTAGAATCTCGCTTGCCATCGGGATTACCGCAGCTTTGCTCGATTTGGTGTTCGGGGTATTATACGGAGGCATCTCCGCTTATTATGGCGGTCGTGTCGACGATATTATGCAGCGTATTATCGAAATTATTTACTCGATTCCTTTCTTGTTGATCTCCATCCTGCTCATTGTCGTAATCGGCCCCGGATTTAAAACGATCATTATCGCGTATGCGATAACCGGCTGGGTACCGATGGCACGGCTCGTACGCGGTCAAATTTTGACGTTGAAGGAGCAGGAATACGTTCTTGCAGCAAGGACGCTTGGCGCTAACGGCGCTCGCATAATTCTGAAGCATTTGGTGCCGAACGCACTCGGCTTGATTATTGTACAGATTACGTTTATCGTTCCGTCCGCTATTTTTGTGGAAGCATTTTTGAGCTTTATCGGTCTGGGAATACGGGTTCCTCTAGCTTCCTTGGGCGCTCTCTTGTCTGACGGCGCAGGCGCTATTCGTTTGTACCCGCACCGCATTATTTTCCCGACTATTATTTTCAGCTTGATTCTGATGAGCTTCAACCTGCTTGGTGACGGGCTTCGCGATGCGCTGGATCCGAAAATGAGAAAGTAATGGAGAGCAGCTAAGCTCTCGAATCGGGCTTACGCCCTACATCAAAGCATGCAGGAGGTGCCAACCATGAGTAAAAATATATTGGAGGTTAAAGACCTCAAGGTATCCTTCCGCACATATGTCGGTGAAGTACAGGCGGTACGCGGTGTTTCTTTTGAGCTTAAAAAAGGAGAAGTGCTGGCGATCGTTGGTGAATCCGGCTGCGGAAAATCCGTTACTGCACAAACCATTATGAGACTGATTCCGTCCCCGCCAAGCGTTATTAAAGGCGGCTCGATCAAATTCGACGGCAAGACGGAAATCACTCAATGTTCAGATAGACAAATGGAAAAAATTCGCGGTTCCGAGATGGGCATGATCTTCCAGGATCCTATGACCTCTCTGAATCCGACGATGACGATAGGCAAACAAATTACGGAAGGCCTTATCAAGCATCAAAACGTGAGCAAAGCTGCGGCAAATGAACGTGCCATTGAAATTTTGAAAATGGTAGGAATTTCCAATCCGGAAGGCCGTATTCATCAATACCCTCACGAGTTTTCCGGCGGTATGCGCCAGCGCGTTATGATTGCCATTGCATTGGCCTGTAATCCGAAGCTGCTTATCGCAGACGAGCCTACCACAGCTCTTGACGTGACGATTCAAGCGCAAATCATCGATCTGATGAAGTCCTTGTCCGAAAAAACGGAAGCTTCGATCATCGTCATCACCCACGACCTCGGCGTTGTGGCGGAGATGGCTCAACGAGTAATCGTTATGTACGCGGGTAAAGTTGTCGAGCAAGGCACGGTTGACGAGCTGTTCTACGATCCGAAGCATCCTTACACATGGGGACTGTTACGTTCCGTACCTCGGCTCGACCACGATGCCGACAGCGATCTGGTTCCGATTCCGGGCACGCCGCCGGATTTGTTCGCTCCGCCGAAAGGCTGCGCGTTCGCTGCCCGCTGCCCTTACGCGATGAAAGCCTGTCTGGAGTTCGATCCGGAGCATACGAAGCTGACCGAGACGCATTCCGCAGCCTGCTGGCTGCTTCATCCCGATGCGCCTAAAGTGGAACGACCTGTAGAAGTGGGAGGTGCAGCACGATGAGCGGGAAACCATTATTGGAAGTTCGCAACCTGCAAAAGCATTTTCAGGTGTCCAACGGAAAAACGCTGAAAGCCGTAGATAATTTGAACTTCTCCATCAATCAAGGGGAGACGTTCGGTCTCGTAGGCGAATCCGGCTGCGGTAAATCGACGGCTGGCCGGACGATCATCCGCCTTTATGAGGCTACCGGCGGGGAAGTATTGTTTAATGGTGAAAACATTCACAATCTCCGCGGCCGCAAGCTGAACGAGTTCCGTCGTCAAATGCAGATGGTGTTCCAGGATCCGTACGCATCCTTGAATCCGCGGATGACGGTAGGGAACATCATCGCCGAGGGCGTCGATATCCATGGCTTATATACCGGAGCGAAGCGCAAAGAACGCGTGTTCGAGCTGCTGGAAGCCGTAGGCTTGAACTCCGAGCATGCGAGCCGCTTCCCGCACGAATTTTCCGGCGGACAGCGACAACGGATCGGGATTGCCCGTGCGCTGGCCATCGAGCCTAAGTTCATTATCGCCGATGAGCCGATTTCCGCATTGGACGTGTCCGTTCAGGCGCAGGTGGTCAATCTGTTCAAGAAGCTGCAAAAAGAGCATGGTTTGACGTATTTGTTCATCGCGCACGATTTGGCGATGGTTAAGCATATTTCCGACCGGATCGGCGTTATGTACCTTGGCAAGCTGGTTGAGGTTACAACCTCCGACGAGCTGTACGCCAAGCCGCTGCATCCGTATACGGAGTCGCTGCTTTCCGCCATTCCGATCCCGGACCCGGAAGTGGAAAGAACCCGCGAGCGGATCATTCTGCAGGGCGAGATTCCAAGCCCGCTGAATCCTCCGAGCGGCTGCCCGTTCCGCACCCGTTGTCCGAAGGCGATGCCGGAATGTGCGGCTTCGATGCCGGAGTTCAAGGAAGTAGAGCCGAATCACTATGTAGCCTGCCATTTGTATTAATTTATATAATAGGAAGAAAGCCGGAACGTTCGGGGCAGCTCTGCCTGCGGACCGACCGGCTTTTCGTTTCCTATTAGCGCATTTTCTCTTTTGACGATTGTGCCGAACATGTGTACAATCAAGGAGTACATAATTAGTAATAAGAGAGGCGGCGGAACCTTGTTGAACATACAATCGATTCATTGGAAATCCAGCCAGCCTATGACTGAGGATTATATACGAAACTATGACAAGGTCAGCTCCTTGTACGATTATAATCCGTGGGACAGCTCTTCCTGGCAGGAGAGGGCGGATTGGCTGGACCGTGGGCGGGCTAAGGCTGCGGATCGCGAGCAGGTGGCCGACGTGCTGGCGGCCTTCAATCAGCGGCTACATAACGCTCCGGAAGCTATGCAAGCAATTGAACAGCTGCGGGACGACCGGGCTGTATGCATTGTCGGAGGCCAGCAGGCCGGATTGTTAACGGGACCCGCGCTGGTTATTTATAAGGCGGTAACCTTGATCCGCTCGGCGCGTCAAGCGGCACAGAAGCTTAACCGTCCCGTCATCCCCGTATTCTGGATCGCCGGGGAAGATCATGATTTCGATGAAGTGAATCATATCTATTCCTTGACGCAGGATATGCAGGTGAATAAAATCAAGATTGACCACCCCGGCGGAAAGCGCAGCTCCATCAGCAAGCTGGGCATTTCCGGGGAGCAGTGGGAGGAAGCCCTCCGCCAGCTGGATGAATCGCTGATTCCGACCGAATTCAAGGCGGCATGGATGGATTCCCTTCATACCATTGCGGCTGCATCCTCTACGCTCGTCGATTTCTTCGGTCAGCTTATCGCCAAGCTGTTCGGCTCGTACGGACTCGTGCTGCTGGATTCGGACGACCCTGCGCTGCGGAGTCTGGAAGCGCCATTGTTCCGTGAGCTTATTACGGATCATGCAGCCTACTCCGACGCTTATCATCGGGGCAAAGCCCAGGTGCAGGCTCTCGGCTATTCTTCCCAGGTAGACATGCATGAGCGCGGCGCCAACGTCTTCGTTTTCGATGAAGGGGACCGTATCCTTCTTTATTCCGCGGAAGGCGGCGGCCGGTTTACCGATAGGAAGCAAGAGAGGGAATATTCCTTGCCGCAGCTGATGGAATGGACCGAGACGGCTCCGGAAAGATTCAGCAACAACGTGCTGACCCGTCCGCTGATGCAGGACTATGTTCTTCCCGTGCTCGGAACGGTGCTTGGTCCCGGGGAAATAGCCTATTGGGGGCTTACGAAAGAAGCATTTCATCGCGCCGCAATGAAGATGCCTATCATCATTCCGCGTCTGGAATTTACACTGCTGGAAGGCACCGTGCAGAAAAACATGCAGAAGTACGGACTCACTCTGGAGGATGTACTGTACCGGCTGGATGAGAAGCAGGAGCAGTGGCTTCGTGAGCAGGACAGCCTCAAGCTGGATGAGCGCTTCGAGCAGGTGCGCAGCCAGTTCAAGGATAGCTATCAGCCCTTGGTCGAGCTGATTGCCGGCGTGAACCCGGGACTCGGCAAGCTGGGTGAGACGAATATGGGCAAAATTATCGAGCAAATCGGTTTCCTCGAGCAAAAGGCAGCCGATGCGGTCCGGTCCCAGTTCGACGCATCCATGCGCCAATTCCAGCGTATCGGCCTATCCGTATTGCCCCTGGGCAAACCGCAGGAGCGGGTTTACAACATCTTGACGTATTTGAATAAATACGGCAATGAATGGCTTCAAGAGCTGATTGACGGCGACTATGAGCATGACGGTCAGCATAAGATTTGTTATTTTTAAGTTCGAGCAATCCTGTTCAACACGCGATTCTACATAGGGGTTATTCGGCCGGCTGTCCGGCATCATTTTACACTAGGAGGAGCAACAATGAACACTAAAGAACGCAGCATTATCAGAGACCTGTCTTTGGCGCCGGAAGGCCATTTGAAAATCGATTGGGTTAACGCCCACATGCCGGTATTGAACCGCATTCGCGAGCAATTCGAGAAGGAACAGCCGTTCAAAGGGTTGAAGGTTGCGATTTCCCTTCACTTGGAAGCCAAAACGGCGTATTTGGCCAAAGTCGTTAAAGCGGGCGGAGCGGAAGTCGCTATTTGCGGCAGCAACCCGTTGTCCACGCAAGACGATGTGTGCGCTGCACTGGTCGAGGACGGAATTACGGTATTCGCGAAGTACAATCCGGATCCGCAGGAATATAAGGATTTGCTCGTGAAAACGCTGGAAACCGAACCGGACCTGATTATCGACGACGGCGGCGACCTCGTTTCGGTATTGCACTCCGAGCGTAAAGATTTGCTCAAGAAAGTTCGCGGCGGCGCTGAAGAAACGACAACCGGTATTTTGCGCTTGAAAGCAATGGAAAAAGACGGCTCGCTTCAGTTCCCGATGGTAGCTGTTAACGACGCATTCTGCAAATACTTGTTCGATAACCGTTATGGTACCGGCCAATCCGTATGGGATGGCATCAACCGTACGACGAACCTCGTCGTAGCGGGCAAAACTGTCGTAGTAGTAGGCTACGGCTGGTGCGGTAAAGGGGTAGCCCTTCGTGCCAAAGGACTTGGCGCCAATGTTGTTGTAACCGAAATCGACGCTATCAAAGCGGTTGAAGCTTACATGGACGGCTTCGCTGTTATGTCGATGGAAGAAGCTGCCAAAGTGGGCGACTTCTTTGTAACCGTTACAGGCAACCGTGACGTTATCCGCGGCGAGCATTATAAAGTGATGAAGGACGGAGCGATTCTGTCCAACGCAGGACACTTCGATATAGAGGTTAACAAGCCAGAGCTTGATGCTCTTTCCGTATCCAAGCGTACGGTTCGCCGCAATATCGAGGAATACACGCTTCAAGACGGCCGCAAGTTCTACCTGATCGCAGAAGGACGCCTGGTCAACCTGGCTGCCGGAGACGGCCATCCTGCTGAAATTATGGATATGACCTTCGCACTGCAAGCGATGTCCTTGAAATATGTAAATGACAACTACCAAAATATCGGCAAAAAAGTAGTCAACGTACCTTACGAGCTGGATGAGCAAGTAGCCCGCTATAAGCTGGCTTCCATGGGAATTTCCATCGATTCCTTGACGGAAGAGCAAAAATCCTACTTGGACAGCTGGGCGGAGCATTAATCCCTGAGTCTTTCGTATCGACAGCCTTTCCCATCGCGGGAGAGGCTGTTTTTTTGTTTCCGGGCAGCTTTATTGTCAATTCGATGCAACAATCCCATAATCCACCACGTTATTAAGGTAGCGCCGGCATTAGGGTCAAAGTAAGAGGCGCAAGCTGCATTCCACAGGGGGGATTGAAATGCAAGCCGAAACAAGAAGAAGAGAATGGCCATGGTTTAAAATGAGCAAGTGGGCTGTCGCAGCACTGCTGGTAGTAGTTATCGCCGGATGCGGAGCTGCGGATCAAAGCAAGCAGTCGGCGTCCAGTGCGTCGCAGGAGCTGGCCTTCGCAGATTCCAAAGCAGCGGCGGACACTAGTGCCGGAGGCGCTAACAAGGCGACGCCCACGGCTTCGATGGCAGCCCAGTCTGCCCAGGCTGGCAGCGCTGCGGACGCGTCCAAGCCGGCGGACAGCTTCAATGGGAGCGGAGCCGAGAGCACGGTGGACCGCAAAATCATTTATCGCGCCAATTTGACGATGCAGGTCGAGAAGTTCGATGAGGCGCAAAGCAAGATCGAAGCCGCGGTCAATCAGGCGGGAGGGTATGTGCTGCAATTCAGCCAGAATGAAACCCAGTATGAGAAGAACGGCACGTACATGATCAAGGTTCCTGCAGGCGGGTTCAGTTCCCTGCTGAATCAACTGGAGAAGATCCACCCGTCCACGCAAAAAAATATGCAGGGGCAGGACGTGTCGGAGGAGTACGTCGATTTGAGCGCAAGGCTGAAGGCGAAGCAGGTGGTGGAAAGCAGGCTTATCGCGTTTATGGAGAAAGCGTCGAAGACCGATGAGCTGCTAGCCTTTTCTACCGAGCTTGGTAAGGTGCAGGAGGAAATCGAGCGAATCAAAGGCCGGATGCGGTATTTGGATCAAAATGTAGCCTATTCGACGATTGAGCTGAGGCTATCGCAAAAAATCGGCTCTGCCGCCGTCATCAAGGCACAGGATGGGGGACCATTGATGCAACGGGCTGCCGCAGCCCTCAACGGGAGCGCCGCCGTACTGCTGCTTGTTTTCCAATGGATAGTCGTTATCGCAGCGGCGATTTTGCCGGTCTTCCTCGTGCTTGCCATACTGGCGGTACCGTTCTGGCTGTGGAAGCGCTCGAGAAGTAAGAAATTGCTCGAAATTCGTAAAAAGCTGGCTGAAGAAAATGAAGATTTCTCGGGAAATAAGTCGGAGAACGATGACGGCTCAGCGAGCTGAAAATGAAAATGTTTGAGGAAATCCTGCTCTGTAGCAGGATTTTTTGTTTTTGTGGAGAAATGTAACTATACAGGTGGTGGAAAGTGGGGTAAAGTGGTGGAAAGGGGTGAGGGTTGAATGTTCATGGGGGAATTCCAGCACAGCATCGATGATAAAGGTCGTATGATTGTGCCGGCTAAATTTCGCGAATCCCTTGGACCCTCCTTCATCGTTACCCGCGGCTTGGACCAGTGCTTGTTTGTATACCCCAGGGAAGAATGGAGCGTGCTGGAGCAGAAGCTCAAGGCGCTGCCTCTTATGAAATCGGACGCCCGCGCGTTTACCCGTTTTTTCTTTTCCGGAGCTACCGAATGCGAGCTGGATAAGCAAGGCCGAATGAACATACCGAATAATCTCATCGAGCATGCCAAATTGGAAAAAGACTGCGTTGTCATCGGGGTTTCCAATCGGGTCGAGATTTGGAGCAAGCAAATGTGGGAATCCTATTCCCAACAATCGGAAGAATCGTTTAACGAGATCGCCGAGAAGCTTGTGGATTTTAATTTTGATTTATAGACCCCGACGAACACAGGAGGATATGCATCATGTTTCATCACATCACCGTTTTGAAAGAAGAAGCCGTAGAAGGACTGGATATAAAGCCGGACGGCGTCTACGTCGATTGTACATTGGGAGGGGCGGGACACAGCTCCGTCATCGCATCCCGGTTGAACGAACAGGGACTGCTCATAGCTTTCGACCAGGATGACGCCGCTCTCGCTAACGCTGAAACCAAGCTGGCGCCTTACATGGATAGAGTGAAGCTTGTCCGCAGCAACTTCAGGGATTTGGAGGCGCAGCTGCGGAACATTCCTCAGGCTATGAAGGACGGCAAGCCGCAGGTGGACGGAGTCTTGTTCGATCTCGGCGTGTCTTCGCCGCAGTTAGACGAGGCGGACCGCGGCTTCAGCTACAATCACGATGCCGAGCTGGATATGCGAATGGATCGAACGGCGGAATTGACGGCCAAGGAGATTGTGAACGAATGGCTGGAGCAAGAAATTTCGCGCATCTTGTTCGAGTATGGCGAGGAGAAGTTTTCCCGCCGCATTGCGGCGAATATAGTGGCAGCACGCGCCAAAGGCGCTATCGAAACGACGGGGCAGCTCGTGGAGCTGATCAAGGAATCGATTCCTGCGGCGGCACGGCGCAGCGGGCCGCATCCTGCCAAGAGAAGCTTCCAGGCGCTGCGCATCGCGGTGAACGACGAGCTCGGCGCCTTTGAGGAAGCGCTGGAGCAGACGATCCGCTGTCTCGCGCCGGGAGGACGAGCTGCAGTCATTACCTTCCATTCGCTGGAGGATCGCATCTGTAAGCAGACGTTCGCCAAATATATTGAGCGCTGCACGTGCCCTCCGGATTTTCCGATGTGTGTTTGTGGGAAGAAGGGGACGCTCAAGCTCATTAACCGCAAGCCGATCGAAGCGGGAGACAACGAGCTGGAAGCCAATCCGAGAGCGCGATCGGCTAAGCTTAGAATTGCCGAGAAGCTGTAGCATAACAAGGACGATACTATTAATAATGGATCCGCGGAAGTGAAGGAGGAGAAACTGCATGCCTGCATATATTCATGGGAATTTGGCGGTCGAGCAAAAGTCTGGCCAGAAAAAGGTAAGTGTCAAAGAAACGAAGAAGGTTGTTTACCGCAACAAATCGCTCCCTGTACAAGAGAAGCTGCTCTACTTGTTCACCGTGCTTGTCTGCGTAGCCGTCGCCAGCCTGATTATATGGCGCTATGCGCAAATCTATGAAATGAACACGAAAATTTTGAAGCTGGAGACCGACATCCAGAAGCTGCAGGCTGAGAATAGCGTGTTGAAGCATAAAGTGGACGGGCTGTCGAGTCCCGACCGCTTAAGACAAGAAGCGACGAAGTTAGGCATGGTGCCTCCGGACGATAAGCAGATCAGCAAAATACCTAGACAAACTACCGGAAGCCCATCCAAAGAGACGGCTGCCAACCAGAAAAAGACGGAAACCCCGTAATCATCTGACTTGGAGAGTGACTATATGAACAAGAAAGTGAAGCTGAGATCGCTACTTATCGGGGGGGTATTTACCCTCCTTTTTGTTGCTCTGGTGGGCAGGCTGTACTGGGTACAGGTCGTGGACGGCAAGGAGCTTCGCGCCGAGGCGCAAAAAAAATGGGAAAAAGAAGAAGTGCTGCGTCCCGTACGGGGAATGATTAACGACCGCAACGACAAAGTGTTGGCGGAGGACGCTCCTGCGTTTACTCTGGCTCTCAATCCGAAGATTATCCAGAGCAAGCACTTGGAAGTGACGGTAGCCAAACGGCTTGCCGATTTGTTGAAGACATCGGACGATCCTGCTTCTATCGCTGCGCTGGAGGAGAAGATTTTATCCCGCTTGACCAAGCAGTATTCGGTAACGAATCCTCAGGTCGAAATTCGCAATGAAGGCTGGAAAATTGACGCCGAGGTGGCCGAGCAAATCAAATTGCTGGTAGAGGAGCTTAAGAAGCAAGCGAATACGAACAATGTCGGCATTTCTTTGTTAAAGGAAACGAAGCGGTTTTATCCCGGCGGCAAGCTTGCTTCCCATATTTTGGGTTACAGCGATAAAGAAGGCAATCCGATCATGGGATTGGAGTACAAGTTTGATGAGGCCCTCAAAGGGATTCCCGGCTCCCTGATGTACGAGAAGGACCGTACCGGCGTCGAGCTTCCCGATTCCAAGGTAACTTACCAGCCGGCTATTGACGGCAATAATGTAAGGCTGACGATAGACAAAAACATTCAATTTTACATAGAGAGCGCACTTGAAAAAGTATACGACCAGTATCGCCCCAAAAGTATTACGGCGATAGCGGCCGATCCGAAAACGATGGAAATTCTCGGAATGGCCAGCTTGCCGAACTTTAACCCGAATAAATATTGGGAGTCGAAAAATCAGAGCGACTTTTTCAATAACGCTATAGGCTCCCAATATGAGCCGGGCTCCACTTTCAAGCTGGTTACTTTGGCTGGTGCGGTGGAAGAAGGCATATTTAACCCGAACGATACGTTTATGTCCGGCTCGATTCAAGTTCCGGGCAACCGGCTGCATGACCATAATATTGTCGGGTGGGGACCCATTTCCTATTTGGACGGGTTGAAGCGCTCAAGTAACGTTGCATTTGTCAAGCTAGGCTATGAAAAGCTGGGCAAAGACAAGCTGGTGCAATATATCGACAAGTTCGGCTTTGCCGCCAAAACCGGGATCGATCTTCCGGGCGAGGTTGCCGGTATGGTACGGTTGCGCAATCCCGTCGAATATGCGACAGCGACGTACGGTCAAGGCTTGACCGCAACCTCGATCCAGCAAACCGCTGCTTATGCGGCTATCGCCAATGGCGGCAAGCTGATGTGGCCACATATTGTAAAGGAAATCTATAATCCGAAGACCAAAGAAGTGATTCAATCGTTCGAGCCGAAGGTCATTCGCCAGGTCGTATCCGAAGCGACGGCTAAGCAAGTGAGCGGATATTTGGAGCAGGTCGTAAGCGACCAAGCGATTGGTACCGGTAAGAAGGCGGCCATCGAAGGCTACCGCGTAGCCGGGAAGACGGGAACAGCGAATAAAGTCGAACCGGGCGGCAAAGGGTATGCCGAGGGCAAATGGGTTATTTCGTTCATTGGCTACGCCCCTGTCGAGGATCCGCGAATTCTTGTGACCATCATTGCCGACGAGCCTGATCTTGGCGGTGACTACCATCGGGGCAGCGAGGTGGCTCCGCCTGCATTCAAGGAGATCGTCTCGCAAACGCTTCGTTACATGGGAGTTCCATCCTCGACGCAGCAGACGAAAGCTCCGGAGAAGGAAATCAAGGCGACCGTGCCTGATTTGATCGGGCAAACGGTGGAGCAAGCGAAGACAACGATGAACAAATACGGTATTGCCGTTGAAGCGATAGGCAAAGGCCCTAAGATCACCGCCCAATCTCCGGCGCCTGGTACAGAAATCGGAACTACGCAACGAATTTATTTAACCATGCAGGATACGGGAGGAGACCCGACGGTTCCCGATCTAACCGGGAAGTCGCTCAGGGATGCGCTCGAAGTATGCTCCTTCCTCAAGGTGAAATGCCAATCCAACGGAGAAGGCTACGTGGCCTCCCAAACCGTTGCGACAGAGGGCGATGTGAAAGTTGTTACCCTGCAGCTTAAGCCGTACAGCGAGCTGATTCAAACGCCGACGGGCGATACGGCTGCCTCCAAATCGGATAACAAGCCGCCGGCCAAAACATCCGATGGTGCCAAGACAACAGATACTTCCGGCAAAAAAGGTACAACAACAACCAGATAGCTTGTTCTATCCCCTGGTTGTCCCGAATAGTCTGGATATGAAACAATCTAGACAACCTTTCGGGAGGGGAGAACAACGTCCATGAGGGCATCGAATGTTACGGTTCGACGTCGGCTGTTTGCCGCTTTAATTGTAGGAACGGTTTTGTTTATGGCGCTGATCGTGAGGCTCGGGTACGTGCAAATTTGGATGGGTACCGAGTTGTCCGAGAAGGCGGAGCAGCTGTGGAGGCGCGATATTCCTTTTGAAGCGAAGCGGGGAGAAATATGGGATCGAAGCGGTGTGCAGCTGGCGTACAATATCAGCTCGCCGACGATTTACGCCATCCCGGCGCAAATTAAGGATATGAAGGCAACGGCCGCACAGCTAGCGAACATGCTGCAGGTTACCGAAGAATCGGTATTCAAGCAAATTAACGTTCGGAAATCGAGCGTGCGCATACAGCCTGCAGGACGCAAAATTACGCAAGAGAAAGCGAATGAAATCAGGTCGCTGGAGCTGCCGGGAATCATTGTAGCCGAGGACAACAAGCGGTATTATCCGTTCGGAGGTCTTGCGGCTCATATTCTTGGGTTTACCGACGTTTATAATAAAGGCTTGACGGGCATAGAATTGAAGTATGACAAACTGCTTACCGGATTGCAAGGCAGCCTTTCGTATTTGGCGGATGCGCGTGGCGGGAGAATGCCCGACTCTTCGGACGAATATGTGAAGCCCCGTGACGGTATGAACCTGCAGCTTACGATTGATAATCACCTGCAGTCGATATTGGAGCGTGAGCTCGATCAGACGATGGTGAAGTACCAAGCGAACAATGCCATTGCCATCATGATGGATCCGAACAACGGGGAAATATTGGCTATGGGTTCGAGACCAGGCTTTGATCCTGGCCACTTCCGTGATTTTCCGAAGGAATCGTACGACCGCAACCTGCCGATCTGGATGACGTATGAGCCGGGTTCGACCTTCAAAATCATTACCCTGGCCGCAGCGCTGGAAGAAAAGAAGGTCAATCTTACGGAGCCGTTCTATGATCCGGGCTCGATTGAAGTTGCCGGCGCGAGGCTCCGCTGCTGGAAGCGCGGCGGCCACGGGAGCGAAACATTCCTCCAGGTCGTGGAAAATTCATGTAACCCCGGCTTCGTCGTTATGGGCCAGCGGCTCGGCAAAGACACGCTGTTCAACTATATTTCAAATTTCGGCTTCGGCCGCAAAACGGGTATCGATCTGAACGGGGAAGAAAACGGAATCATGTTCAAGCCATCCAAGGTCGGGCCTGTGGAATTGGCAACAACCTCGTTCGGGCAAGGCGTATCGGTAACGCCCATCCAGCAAATTACAGCGGTTTCTGCCGCCATTAACGGAGGGAAGCTGTTTAAGCCGCATGTAGCCAAAGGCTGGTACAGTCCGGAATCGGGAGATTTAGTCGAGACTGTGAAGCCGGAGCTGGTCAGACAGGTCATCTCGGAGAGCACCTCCAAGCAAGTTCGGGAAACGCTCGAGAGTGTCGTAGCTAACGGTACCGGCCGCAATGCATTTATTGAAGGGTATCGCGTCGGCGGAAAGACGGGTACCGCGCAAAAGGTAATCAACGGCCGTTATTCGGCCAATGAGCATATCGTCTCCTTCATCGGCTTTGCGCCTGCCGACGATCCGAAGGTAGTTGTGTATGCGGCTGTAGATAACCCGCAAGGCATTCAATTCGGCGGACTGATCGCCGCTCCTATGGTTAAGAAAATAATGGAGGACGCGCTCCATTATATGAATGTTCCTGCGCGCAAGGATCAGCTGGAGCGCAAGTACGTGTATGGCGATACGAAAACCGTGCAGGTACCAAGCTTGATCGGCATGAGCATTACTGATATTTACGAGGATTTGAACTCCGATTTTCTGCTGGCCAAGTCGGGTGTCGGCCAATATGTAGTCAATCAGGTGCCTAAAGCGGGAGTAAAAGTAGAGCAGGGCTCCACCATCCGCATTTATTTATCGGATACCGCGCCGCCACCGGGATCTTAAGAATAACAATTTCTATGAAAATGAAAATTTGGGCTTTTCATTGAGGCGATTTTTGTCCATAATAGATACCATGTGTTAAAAACGGAGGGTAACTCATGCAGCTAAAGGAACTGGCATCTCAGCTTGCGGTCAGCCGCATTTTGGGCGACGCGGAGACGGAATTCACCGGAATACAGACCGACTCGCGCAAGGTTCGGCCGGGAGATCTGTTCCTGTGCATTCCCGGCCTTGTAACCGACGGCCACCAATTTGCAGCCAAGGCGGTCGAACTCGGGGCTGCGGCATTGGTTGTCGAGCATGACGTCGACGTTAACGTGCCGAAGCTTCTGGTCAAGGATAGCCGGTACGCCATGGCGGTCATCGCCAATTATTTCTACGGCTATCCAAGCCGTGAAATGAAGCTGATCGGGGTAACGGGCACGAACGGCAAGACAACCAGCACGTACTTGATCGACGCCATTTTGTCGGATCAAGGCTTTCGTACCGGATTGATGGGAACGATTCAGATGAAAATCGGATCGGAAATCACCTTAATGGAACGAACGACGCTCGAAGCCATCGATCTGCAGCGAAATTTGCGTCTGATGGCTGACGCGGGAACCGATTATTGCGTGATGGAGGTTTCCAGCCATGCGCTCGATTTGGGCCGGGTGAAGGGCTGCGGCTTCCGAACGGGGATCTTCACGAATCTGACGCAAGACCATCTTGATTACCATGAAACGATGGAGCAGTATCAAGCTGCCAAAGGGCTGCTATTTTCCAGAATGGGAAACGAATTTCACGGAGACCCGAGCCGTCACTCCTACGCTGTCCTCAACGCGGATGACCCTGCCTCGGACTACTACGCGAAGCAGACCGCAGCTCAGGTCATCACTTACGGGATTGATCGGCAGGCTGACGTTCGCGCGGAAGATATTCAGATCACGTCCAAAGGAACGCGGTTCCGCTGCGTCACGTTTCGCGGGACCGCAGACTTCCATACGAGACTGGTCGGCAAATTCAACGTCTACAACGCGTTGGGGGCCATTACGGCCGCATTGCTTGAAGGCATTCCGATTGAAGCCGTCAAGCAAAGTCTGGAAGCCGTACAGTCGGTTGACGGGCGGATGGAGGTCGTCGACGGCGGTCAGCCGTTCCTCGTGCTCGTCGATTACGCCCACACGCCGGACGGACTGGAGAATGCGCTATCCACTATCAAGCAGTTTGCTGCAGGACGCATAATTACCGTCTTTGGCTGCGGGGGAGACCGTGACCGCAAGAAGCGTCCGCTGATGGGGAAAGTGGCGGCGAGCTACAGCGACTATTTGTATGTAACGTCCGATAATCCGCGCTCCGAGGACCCGCGAAGCATACTGGAGGACATCATACCCGGGATCGAGCAGGCAGGCATGTCGAGCGACCGATTCGAATTGATCGCGGACCGCAGGGAAGCGATACAAAAAGCCGTTGCTCAGGCAACCTCTGACGATGTAGTATTGATTGCGGGGAAAGGGCATGAAACGTATCAGGAAATCATGGGCGTCAAGCATGATTTTGATGACCGCAAGGTTGCCAAGGAAGCGATAAGGGGACGATACCGTGATTAGACGAACATTAGGACAAATAGCGGCGATGGCAGGCGGAAGCTTGGCGGAGGAAGAGTGGGCCAACATCCCGGTCGGAGGCGTATCCAAGGATACGCGAACGATCCAGGAGGGCAATCTGTACATTCCGCTGATCGGTGAATCGTTCGACGGACATCAATTCGTGGATGACGCGGCTTCCAAGGGAGCCGCAGCCTCCTTATGGCAAAAGGATCATGAGCAGCGGCCTGCGGATTTACCGCTGATTCTGGTGGATGATACGCTGGAGGCGCTGCAGAAGCTTGCCAAAGCCTATAAGTCAGAGCTCGCTGTGCGTATCGTCGGCATTACCGGCAGCAACGGGAAGACGACGACTAAAGATATGACGGCTTCGGTGCTTGCCACGACCTTCAAAGTGCACAAAACGATCGGGAATTACAATAACCACATCGGCCTGCCTCTGACACTGCTTCAGCTGGATGAGAACACCGAGATCGCCGTGCTGGAGATGGGGATGAGCGGACGGGGTGAAATCCGGCTTCTGTCCGAGCTTGCCGAGCCGGAGATCGTATTGATTACCAATATCGGTGAAGCCCATTTGCTTCAGCTCGGCAGCCGGGAGGAGATAGCCCGGGCCAAGACGGAAATTATGACCGGTCTTCAGCAGGACGGCACGTTGGTGTATAACGGCGATGAGCCTCTGATCGAGAAGGTGCTTCCGGAGCTTAAGCCCAATGAAGGGATGAAGGCTTCGCGCTATCACCGGGTCCGTTTCGGAGCGAATCAGGATAACGATTTGTATCCTAGTGAAACCCGAATGGATGCGGCAGGCACGCATTTTACCATACCGCGTTTTCAAGATGTTGCTTTTTATATCCCGCTGCTTGGGTTTCATAATGTCATTAATGCATTGGCTGCGGTTGCCGTCGGCGTCCATTTCGGTATTCCGGCCGCACGTATCGCTGAAGGATTGAGAACGAGCACGATGACGAGTATGCGGATCGAGAAGCTTCAGGCTCCATCGGGGCTGACCATTTTGAACGATGCTTATAATGCCAGTCCTACATCCATGAAGGCGGCGTTGAAGCTGCTTCAGGAGCTTACCGGGTACAATCGCAAGATTGTCGTTCTGGGAGATATGCTGGAGCTGGGAGAACAGGAGGCGGAGTTCCACCGTGCAATCGGGCGGGAGCTTGATCCGAAGCAGATCGACCGGGTTTACGTCTTCGGGAGACTGGCACAATACATTGCCGAAGAAGCCTCTGTGCACTACCCTTCGGGGCGCGTATTCGCCTTCGACGACAAGAGCAGGCTGGCTCAAGCGGTCGCCGCTGTTGCATCGCCCGACGATGTCGTTCTCGTGAAGGGCTCCCGCGGGATGAAGCTTGAGCAGGTCGTGTCACTGCTGCAGCAATTATAACGGTTTTACGAAGTAACTTTCCTTCAGAAAGTTTGTAGATGATGCTTACGAAGTAACTTTCCTTCGGAAAGTTTGTAGATGATGCTTACGATGTAACTTTCCTTCGGAAAGTTTTTAGATGATGCTTACGATGTAACTTTCCTTCGGAAAGTTTTTAGGGGGACTTAATTGTGGATTTTAACGTGGTCATGATCACATTGGGGGCAGCTTTCCTGCTAGCCGTCATCATGGGCCCATTATGCATACCGCTTCTCAGGAGGCTGAAATTCGGGCAGCAAATCCGTACCGACGGACCGCAAGGGCACTTGAAAAAAGCGGGCACGCCGACCATGGGAGGCACTATCATTCTGCTTGCACTGGCATTGGCCGTATTGCGGTTTGCCGATAAAAGCATGGAAATGGTCATTTTGCTGATCGCAACGCTAGGGTACGGTTTGGTTGGATTCATGGACGATTATATTAAAATATTTTTGAAGCGGTCTTTAGGTCTGACAGCAAGACAAAAGCTGCTCGGCCAGCTGATTGTCTCGATTATAGTTTGTATTTTGCTCGGTCAAATCGGTCACAGCACCGATGTCCGCATTCCTTTTATCGATTATACGATTCCGATGGGATGGCTGTATTATCCTTTCGTTGTCTTGATGATGCTCGGTACGTCCAATGCGGTCAACTTCACCGACGGACTGGACGGCTTGCTGGCGGGTACGAGTGCAGTTGCTTTCGGAGCTTATGCCATTATCGCGTTGAATAATACGCAACCGGACGTAGCCATTTTCTCCGCAGCGATGGTTGGAGCCGTGCTTGGTTTCCTTGTATTCAATGCCCATCCGGCCAAAGTGTTCATGGGGGATACAGGTTCGCTCGGAATCGGAGGCGGGCTTGCGGTCGTAGCTATTTTGACCAAAGCGGAAATTCTACTTGTGCTCATCGGCGGCGTGTTCGTCGTAGAAGTGCTTTCTGTTATTATTCAAGTCGTTTCCTTCAAAACGCGAGGAAAAAGAGTATTTAAAATGAGCCCGATTCATCATCATTTTGAGCTTGTAGGCTGGTCCGAATGGCGTGTCGTCATTACGTTCTGGGCTGTGGGCATCGTGTTGGCGGGAATCGGACTATTTCTGAACGAGGTGTTGTAGCATATGAAGCATCCACGGTCGTATCGAAACGAACAAGTGGTAATATTGGGCTTGGCTCGCAGTGGAGTCGCTGTAGCCAAGCTGTTTCACGAGTTGGGAGCCAAGGTAACCGTCAACGATAAGAAAGAACGAAACCTATGCCCTGAGGCCGATGAACTTGCGGCTCTGGGTATTTCTGTTATTTGCGGCAGTCATCCGTCCGGATTAATTCATGAGGATGTTAAGCTCGTTGTGAAAAATCCCGGTATTCCGTACACTATCGAGCCTATCGAACGTGCACAGGAGCTCGGGATCGAAATCGTTACAGAGGTGGAAGTCGCCTATCACGTATGCAAGGCTCCGATGATCTGTATTACGGGCTCCAACGGCAAAACGACCACTACGACATGGATCGGTATTATGCTGGAGAAAGCGGGTTTGAAGCCGATCGTGGCGGGCAACATCGGGCGCGCTTTGACCGAGGCCGCACTCGTTGCCGAAGCGGATAACCATATGGTTGTGGAGCTGAGCAGCTTTCAATTGAAGGGTACATACGATTTCAAGCCGCGGATCGCGTGCTTGCTGAATATTTATGAGACGCATCTGGATTATCACGGATCAATCGACGATTATATTGAATCGAAGGCGAAGCTGTTCGCCAACCAGGGAGCTGACGATACGGCCGTTCTTAACTGGGACCAACCGGTATGCCGTCAAATCGCATCGAGCGCCAAGGCGAACGTGCTGCCATTCTCGATTCAAGAGGAACTGGAATACGGCGTATTTGTCACACCTACCTTCAAGGAATCCGTTCCTGCGGAAGACAGGCACATTGTATACCGCGATAAAAAGGGCTCGGTTCATCGGATTCTCGGCGTAAAGGAGATCGGCATTCCGGGAACGATGAATGTAGAAAATGCGCTTGCCGCGTCTTGTGCCGCGTTGACGGCGGGGGTGTCTATCGATACGATAGCACAGGTGTTGAGAGAGTTCCGCGGCGTCGAGCACCGGCTGGAGCACGTGGCTACGAAGGACGGCGTCGACTATTATAACAATTCCAAGGCGACGAACCCTGCCGCAAGCATCAAAACTATCGAATCGTTAGAGCAAAAAATCGTCCTGATCGCAGGCGGCCTTGACCGCGGATCGGATTATATGGAGCTTCTGCCCGTATTTCAGTCGGGTCGCATTAAAGGCATCGTAGCGTTGGGCCAAACGAAAGATAAAATATGTCATGTTGCTAGACTTGCAGGCATGAGCCTCGTAAAAACGGTCGATACTGCTAACAATGCGCAGGATGCGGTCAACGAGGCGGTTCGGGAGGCAGCCGACATGGCGGAAGCGGGAGACGTCGTTCTTCTGTCGCCGGCGTGTGCCAGCTGGGACATGTTTCCTTCCTATGAGGAAAGGGGAAGCATGTTTAGGCAGTCCGTGCATAACCTTTAAGAGGGGGGCATACAAGCCTACCCTACCATTTTGTTAAGGTTAAGAGGTGGCGCGTATGGCGAAAGCACGGTCTGCTCCGGATGTAACGTTATTGGTCTGCACGATGATGCTCTTGGCAATAGGTGTGGTGATGGTGTACAGCGCCAGTGCGGTGCTTGCATTTCATGAATTCGGCGATTATTTCTATTATTTGAAAAGGCAGCTTTTGTTCGCCGCGCTCGGAATCGTGGCGATGTTTTTCACTATGAACGTGGATTACTGGATATGGAAAAAGTATGCCAAAATCGCCCTGATCGTCTGTTTTGTCCTGCTGATCGTCGTACTGATTCCCGGCATCGGCGTCGTTCGCGGAGGCGCGCGAAGCTGGCTCGGCATCGGCTCCTTCGGAATACAGCCGTCCGAGTTTATGAAGATGGGCATGATTTTATTTTTATCGAAGCTGTTATCCGAGCAGCAGAACAAGATTACGCTGTTTACGCAAGGCTTGCTGCCGCCTCTCGGGCTGATGGGGCTCGCATTCGGTCTCATCATGCTGCAGCCGGATCTGGGCACAGGGGCTGTGCTTGTAGGTGCTTCGCTGCTTATTATTTACACGGCGGGAGCACGGATTTTGCATCTGTCCTATCTTGGTATGGTTGGCGTTGTAGGCTTCATCGGGCTGATTATCGCAGCTCCTTATCGATTGAAGCGAATCACGGCGTTTTTGGACCCGTGGCAGGACCCTCTTGGCGCAGGCTATCAGGCGATACAGTCGCTCTATGCGATAGGACCCGGCGGACTGGTCGGTCTCGGACTCGGCATGAGCCGTCAAAAGTACAGCTATTTGCCCGAGCCGCAGACGGATTTCATCTTCTCCATTATTGCCGAAGAGCTAGGCTTCATCGGTGGCTCCTTCGTTCTTGCTTTATTCATGCTGCTTGTTTGGCGGGGAATGCGTACAGCTATTACGGCCCCCGACACATTCGGCAGTTTGCTTGCGACCGGCATCGTAGGCATGATTGCGGTACAGGTCGTTATTAACATCGGTGTGGTTATCGGCATGTTTCCGGTTACCGGCATTACGCTTCCGCTGATTAGCGCTGGCGGATCGTCGCTTACGCTGATGCTGACCTCCATCGGCATTCTACTAAATATATCCCGTTTTGCGAGGTGAACGGCTTGAAAACCATCGTCTTTACAGGAGGCGGTTCAGCAGGACATGTCACTCCAAATCTTGCAATTATCTCCAAATTGAAAAAGCTGGGCTGGGATATCCAATATATCGGCTCCCGAGACGGCATAGAAAAAGATATTATTCATCATGCAGGCATTTCGTTTCATCATATATCGTCCGGCAAGCTCCGCAGATATTTTGACTTGAAAAACATCAAGGACCCGTTCAAGGTCGTCAAAGGGATCGGAGAGGCGTACATGCTGCTTCGCAAGCTGAAGCCGGCCATCGTGTTCTCCAAGGGCGGCTTCGTCTCCGTACCGGTCATAGTGGCAAGCTGGTTGAACCGGATTCCCGTCATCAGCCACGAGTCGGACATGACCCCGGGACTGGCGAATAAAATTTCCATGCCGTTCGTCACCCGGATGTGCGTCAATTTCCCCGAATCGCTGAAGCATATCAAGGGCGATAAAGGGATCTGCACCGGACTTCCAATCCGCGATCAAATTTTGCAGGGCAAGGCAAGCCGTGCTTACGATTTATGCGAGTTTCACAAGCAAAAGCCGGTGCTTCTCATCATGGGCGGCAGCTTGGGGGCCCAAGCGATCAACAAGGCCGTCAGAGACGCGCTGGACCCGTTATTGGAGCGATTCCAGATCGTACATATTTGCGGTAAAGGGCATGTGGACGACACTTACGCCAAACGCAGGGGCTACAAGCAGTTCGAATTCATCAACGATGAGCTGGCCGATGTGCTGGCGATGACCGATATCGTATTATCCCGGGCCGGAGCGACCTCGATCTTCGAATTCCTGGCTCTTGGCAAGCCGATGCTGCTCATTCCTCTAACGAAACAGGCGAGCCGTGGGGACCAGATCCTCAATGCGGCCTCCTTCGAGAAAAAGGGCTACGCCCGTGTATTGTTCGAAGAAGACTTATCGGCGGAAACGCTCGTTCAAAGTCTCGACGGAGTTTACGAGAACAAAGAGAGCATCGCGAACAATATCCGAACGACCCAACAAAGCAATGCCGCCGACACGATTATCGACCTGATTCAACAAATCAGTCTGAAGTAACTTTCTCGTTAAGAAGAAACTATTTGGGCGATTGTCACACTATTTCCGATTGAACATAAACTACACTATAACCGTGACAGACAACGGAGCATGCATGACAGTACGGAAAAAGCCGGCACCACCGGCGTTAGTTCGTTCCTGATCATTCCGGTTTTCGGCATTGCCGAGGCCGGCAGCCCGGAGGTTCTGTGGAGGAGGTTTTCCCATGCAACAGGTCATTACTCAATTGCTGAGCGGCGAATTCGGCGAATGTCGGCTGAATGAACCGCTGGCGCCTCATACCACTTGGAAGATTGGCGGACCGGCCGATGTTCTGCTCATTCCCGAAACCAAAGAGCAGCTGGTCGAGGCCGTCAAGCTGCTGCACCGGCATCAAACGACTTGGACCGTTCTCGGACGCGGTTCCAACATGCTGGTATCCGATAAAGGAATACGAGGAATCGTAATCAAGCTCGGGCCGGTGCTGGATACAGTGCGTTTTGATGGCGACGTCGTTTATGCCGGAGGAGCTTATTCGTTTATCAAGCTATCCGTCATGGCCGGCAAGGAAGGGTTGACCGGTCTGGAGTTCGCCGGAGGCATTCCGGGAACGGTAGGGGGCGCCGTCTACATGAACGCCGGAGCTCATGGATCCGATGTGTCACGAATACTGTTAAGAGCTGAAGTTCTGCTCCCGACAGGTGAATTGGTTACCATGCAGCAGGCGGATTTCGAGTATTCCTATCGGCATTCGTTATTGCAAAAGCAGCCGGGAATCGTTACAGAGGCGGTATTCCAGCTGAAGAGCGGGGACCGCAAAGAAATCGCCGGAGCGATGGCGGCTTACAAAGACCGCCGCAAGCGGACCCAGCCGCTGCATATGCCTTGTGCGGGGAGTGTATTCCGCAATCCGGAAGGTCATTTTGCTGCGAAGCTTATTGAATCGGCGGGCTTGAAGGGTTACCGCGTCGGTGGAGCCCAAATATCGCCAATGCATGCCAATTTCATCGTCAACACCGGGCAAGCGACAGCTAAGGACGTGCTCACCCTCATTGAACAAGTGCAGCGGACTGTATTGGAAATGTACTCCGTCAAGCTTGTACCTGAAGTATTGGTGGTGGGTGAGCGGTAAATCGGAGGTGGGACTTTGGAAAAGTTGGTTATCGAGGGCGGGAGACCTCTATCGGGAGCCATCAAGATTCACGGTGCGAAGAACGCCGCATTGCCCATATTGGCAGCAGGCATGATGGCGGATGGTACGATTACGATTCACAACGTACCCGACCTGTCGGACATTCAGGTCATGCTGAGCATACTAAAGGCTCTAGGTTGCCGCACGGAGCACCAGGACGATAGAGTTACCGTCAACACATCCACAGCGCATTCGCATCACATCCCTGAGCATCTGATGAGTCAGATGAGATCCTCCATCTTTTTGATGGGGCCGTTGTTGGCGCGTTTTGGTAGAGTGCAAGTCTATCAGCCCGGCGGCTGCGCGATCGGAGAAAGAAAGATAGATTTACATTTGAAAGGACTCACTGCATTAGGAGCGCAAATAGAGGAGTCCGGCAATATGATTGTGTGCACAGCCAAGCAATTGCGCGGTGCAGAGATCGTACTTGATTTTCCGAGTGTTGGTGCTACGGAAAATATTATGATGGCTGCTACGATGGCCGAGGGCTTGACTACCATTTCCAATGCAGCCAGAGAGCCGGAAATACAAGATTTGCAGAATTTCCTGAATGCGATGGGAGCTAACATTATTGGAGCGGGTACCGATACGATAACGATCGAAGGGGTATCCGAGCTGACTCCATGTACTTATCGCATAATTCCGGACCGGATCGTCGCCGGTACCATGATGATCGCAGCAGCTGTTACTCGAGGGAACGTTACCCTGGAGAACGTATGTCCCGCCCATTTGACATCGGCGATTCATGTGCTGAAGCGCGCAGGTGTTCAAATAGCGATTAACGGTGATATAATGAATATAAGCTGCTTATCGCGGCCCAAAGCAGTAGAACGCATCGTCACTTCGCCGCATCCTTCATTCCCGACAGATTTGCAATCGCAAATAATGGTATTGCTATCATTGGCCGATGGGCTGAGCATTTTGAAAGAGACCGTGTTTGAAGGCAGATTCAAGCATGTCGACGAGCTTTCCCGCATGGGTGCCGACATCCGTCTGGATTTGAATTCAGCGTTTGTCAGAGGCGTTCCCAGACTGTACGGTGCTACCGTTGAAGCAACCGATCTAAGAGCCGGAGCCGCGCTTGTAATCGCAGGTCTTGCCGCTCAAGGAACGACGGTCATTGAACAAATTCATCATATTGACCGGGGGTATGACCGGATCGAGCTCATGCTGTCCCGTCTCGGAGCCAATATCAATCGTGTGCTGCCTGTTCCTTCCGAATAACTCATTACGAACTTATATCATGATTCCTATGAACATTGCCGCTGATTTATCCCCTCTTTTTTAGACGGGGATACCAGCGGTTTACATAGTTTCCGCTTACGAAGAAGGCTTTCCTTCAGAAAGCCCTTAGGAGGGACAACCTTGCACCCCGAACAAAGATTGCCTGTCATCCAGAAACCGAAACCGAAGGCAAAAACAAAATCAAGAAGCAGCAGAAGACTGCTTTTGTTTCTTTTTTTATTTTTCATCATTCTGCTGTGCATTCTATTCTTCCAATCGTCTCTCAGCAAGATTACAGCGGTCGAAGTCAAGGGTCAGGAGCTGCTGAAGGCCGATGCGGTATTACAAGCATCCCCGGTCAAGGTAGGGGATCATTTCTTTTCCGTTACTTCGAATTATATCGAGGAGCAGATCGAATCGCTGCGAATGGTAGAGTCGGCGAAGGTGACCAAGCATTTTCCCGGTGTAATCGAGATTGAAGTCAAGGAATATCCGAGAGTTGCCTACCAGTTCAACGCCGAGAATCAGCCTGAGGCGATTCTTGCAGACGGGAGCGTTGTCGCCGTATCGGGAGATGTCAACTTCGTGATGGACAAGCCCATTTTAACGGGGTGGGGAAGCAACGAGGAATTGAAGAATAAGCTGTGCAAAGCGCTCGCTTCGGCTTCGCCTTCTACATTAACGGATATTTCGGAAATCAAACCGGATCCATCGGAATCGTACCCCGACCGGATCAAAATGTATACCCGTTCCCAGTTTGAAGTGATTACAACCGTCGGATATTTGCCTGAGAAGCTGAACTATTTGGGTACTTATATTACCAGCCTGAAGGAAAATAAAATCAATACCGGCGTCCTGAAGCTGCTGGAGGCGGACACTCACGCCCCCTTCGATACCGATGCCTCCAAGGGCAAAGACAGCGCGTCCAAAGACACCAAAACAGACCCGAAAAAGGACGCCGTCAAAGAGAATTCGACCAAAGCTCCAACAGGTAAAGATACGAAGACACAGGACAAAGAAACACCGCGAAACGGGTAGAAAATAGCTACTCAATCGCTAGAATTAATGATAGAATTGAAGTTACGGTATGTTTAGGCGCAAATGTATAAAAAAATTTGCGAAAAAAGAGGGAAAATCCCAGTCGTGTGGAATATGTACAGAAGCTTTCTTTTCATCGATGCTCATATCTATTAAAAGTCATAGGAGGTGCCACAGGTTGAGCAGCAATGACATCATTGTTAGTTTGGACATCGGTACATCCAAAGTTCGTGCTATTATTGGGGAAGTCGTTAACGGCGCCATTAATATAATAGGGGTTGGATCTGCCGACTCGGAAGGTATTCGCAAGGGAGCCATTGTCGATATCGATCAGACCGTTCAATCGATTCGCAACGCGATCGATCACGCAGAACGTATGGTAGGTATTCAAATAGCAGAGGTTTACGTTGGAATTTCCGGGAATCATATTGCTTTGCAATCTAGCCATGGCGTAGTTGCCGTTTCCAATGAAGACCGAGAAATCGGGGATGAGGATATCGAACGCGTCATTCAAGCCGCGAAAGTAATTCCTCTAGCACCTGAACGCGAGATTATCGGAGTCGTACCGAACCAATATTTGGTGGACGGACTGGATGAAATCCATGATCCGCGCAGCATGATCGGCGTTCGTCTCGAAGTCGAAGCAACTATTATTACCGGCGCCAAGACAGCGATACATAATCTTCTTCGCGTTGTCGAGAAAGCGGGAGTGAAAGTCGGCGGCTTGATTCTGATGTCTTTGGCGGCGGGACATTTGTGCCTGTCGAAGGACGAGAAATCCGTCGGAACCGTGCTCGTTGATATTGGCGCAGGACAAACGACGATTGCCGTTTTTGAACAAAACAATTTAGTCGCCACATCCACACTGCCGATCGGCGGCGAGTACATAACGAACGATATTTCGATCGGGCTTCGTACTCAAGTGGATATTGCCGAGAAGATCAAGCTGAAATTCGGCTGTTCCGTCATCGAGCATGCTGCTGCCGATCAAGTATTCAAGGTCAATCGGATAGGTAGCAACGTGGATAAAGAATTTTCGCAAGTGGATTTGGCCAATATCGTAGAACCCCGCGTGCAGGAAATATTCCATTTAATCCATTTGGAAGTACAGCGCCTCGGTTTCTCCGAGCTGCCTGGAGGCTATGTGCTGACTGGCGGAACGGTATCCATGCCGGGTGTTTTAGCTGTTGCTCAAGCCGAGTTAGCTACATCTGTCAGAATTGCCGTACCTGATTTCATCGGCGTTCGCGACCCTTCTTACACTAGTGGAGTAGGGATTATCCAATATGCTTCCAAATATTTGAAAACCGCCAAAACGAACAGCGCAGTGAAAAAATCCGTCTCGAATCCAAAAAAACCATCCGCGGCCAGCGAACAAAAGCCGTCGGCCATGGAACGATTCAAGAATTGGTTGAGCGAGTTTATTTAAGGGTGCGCCTGACTTATGAAGCTTAATGAGGGGGACAATAGAGTATGTTTGAATTTGATATGGACGTGGATAGTCTAGCAAAAATAAAGGTTATCGGTGCGGGCGGCGGCGGTAGCAACGCCGTTAACCGCATGATCGACAACGGAGTGAAGGGCGTAGAATTCATTACGGTGAATACGGACGCTCAAGCGCTTCAATATTCCAAATCGGATCAAAAGATGCAGATCGGAGATAAGCTTACCCGCGGATTGGGTGCAGGTGCCAACCCGGAAGTAGGGAAGAAGGCGGCTGAAGAATCTCGCGAGCTGATCTTCAATACCTTGAAAGGTGCCGACATGGTATTCGTCACCGCCGGTATGGGCGGCGGAACAGGTACGGGTGCGGCTCCCGTTATTGCTGAAATCGCCAAGGAATGCGGAGCGCTTACAGTTGGCGTCGTAACGAGACCGTTCACGTTCGAAGGCCGTAAACGCGCAATGCAGGCAGAGCAAGGGATCGCAGCTTTGAAGGAAAAAGTAGATACGCTGATCGTCATTCCTAACGACCGATTGCTCGAGATCGTTGACAAAAAGACGCCGATGCTGGAAGCATTCCGCGTAGCCGATAACGTTCTTCGTCAAGGCGTTCAAGGGATTTCCGACTTGATCGCCGTACCGGGACTTATCAATCTTGACTTTGCCGACGTAAAAACGATTATGACCGAGCGCGGTTCTGCTCTGATGGGTATTGGAGTCGCAACGGGCGAGAACCGGGCTGCAGAAGCTGCTAAGAAGGCGATCCAAAGTCCGCTTCTGGAAACTTCCATCGACGGCGCTCGCGGTGTATTGATGAACATTACAGGTGGTGCCAACCTGTCGTTGTACGAAGTCAATGAAGCAGCGGATATTGTTGCTTCCGCGTCCGATCTGGAAGTCAATATGATTTTCGGTGCCGTTATCGACGAGAAGATGAAGGATGAAATTCAGGTGACTGTAATCGCTACCGGATTTGAACATAAACCGGAAGTTCAACAACAGCGCAGACCTGTTGGCGGTAATACCTCCTCGCAGGAGTCTGCACCAAGTGACAACCGAGGCACAAACAATTTGCGTCCTTTCGGCGGTCAAACGTCAAGCGATCAATTGGATATTCCGACCTTCCTACGCAACCGCGGAAGAAACGGAATGGATAAATAAGCAGTGCCTTAGGTAACCCCAAAGCTCTCTTTCCTGGTGGAAGAGGGCTTTTTTTATTGTTCGATACGACAAGAAGGAAAATGAAAGCAGGTCCCAGAACAAGATTGGCGTAAGAAAAAGCAGGGAGCCGTGCTAGCAAAACTACCAGAGCCTATGAAAAAACTATTGACAACAAAGATGATAATGATTATCATTTACATGTATTTGATAATGAGAATCGTTATCATCTGATTATGCATACGGACTGGGGAGGAACTAGCATGGCAAATGTAATTATGATTTTTGCAAGCATGACAGGCAATACAGAGGATATAGCGGATGCAATAGCAGATGGTGTAGTCGAGGCGGGTGCAGAGCTTGTCCAGAAAAATGTAATGGATAGTAACCCATCCGAGCTGGAACATTATGATGGAATTTTGCTGGGAGCTTATACTTGGGGCGACGGTGATTTGCCGGACGAGTTTCTTGACTTTTATGATGATATGGACGATCTGGATTTAACCGGAAAAAGAGCTGCCGTCTTCGGTTCTTGCGATTCTTCTTACTCGGAATACGGCGCTGCCGTGGACACACTCATTGAAAAGCTGAAGGAGCGTGGAGCGGAGGTTGTATTGGATGGACTCAAGATTGAATTATCTCCATCGAAGGAAGAAAAAGAAGATTGCAAAAATTATGGCAGCCAGTTTGTTCAAGCTTTGAACGGAAATTCGCAATAGCTCTTACATATGAAATGTTGGAATAGATGTTACTTAACGCATGGAGGACCGGAGAAGGAGGGGGCATAAGCCCTCTCTTTTTTCATTAACGGATGACAGCTTATAAACATGATGTACAGTGAGACGGCAGCCTAACCAGCGATTACAGGTCAAGCTTGTCCTCATTATTGCAATCCAAAATCTGACAAAAAAAGTTGCACCTAATCGGCAAGTTTAGACAGACTTTGGAATAAGCTTACTATATACTTGTCTCATTCGCTCAAATCAATGAATGAACCGGCCAAGTGCCAGGAGGGAAACGGGAAATGATCGTATACGTGGATATCATTTTCCTGATCAACATGCTCATTGATGCGGCACTGCTGCTGGCAACGGCAAAATCTCGAAAGTTAACGTTTCAATGGTGGAGGCTTGTATGCTCGGCATGTCTCGGCGGGGTTTATGTCGTGTTCTTGTTTTTTCCGCCGCTTTCCTTTTTGTTCACCTTTGCGGTGAAGTTCCTATTGTCTCTAATGATGCTCCTCATCGCGTTCGGATATGGAGGGATGCAGCATTTCTGGCGGAACGTGGGGGCTTTTTATGTAGTTAATTTTGTAGCGGCCGGTGCTATCGTAGGTGTTCATTATTTTTGGATGTCGTCGGGCGAAGTGATCAACGGCATTTTATTTACTCAATCCGGCGGTTTGGAGCACAGGCTGCAGATCGGGCTGCTGTTCGTTATCGTTGTGCTGTTCTCTTCTATCCTGTTGTATCGTTATGTTCAGCAGGCTGCCAAGCGCAAGGAAGAGATGTCCTCCTATTTTGCCAAGGTGGACGTGCACATCGATGAGTTCGAATCCAGCTGTACAGGGCTGATTGATACCGGCAATCAACTGTACGATCCGCTGACCAAAACGCCGGTCATGGTCATGGAACTCTCCCAGTGGGGAGAAAAAATACCGGAATCGTGGAAGAAACGAATCGAGAAGTCCGAAGTCGACCAAATTGTAGGAGCGATAGGAACCGATGAGTTTGAATGGCAGGATCGGCTCAGGCTGGTTCCATACCGGGGTGTGAACCGAAGCACGCAGTTTATGCTGGCAATCAAACCGGATCGGGTAGTCATCACGTATAACGACAAGCAGTTCGAAACGTTAAAGGTGCTGATCGGACTGGACGGTGGCAAACTGAGCGCGGACAATGCCTATCAGGCGATCATCCATCCTACGCTGCTGCAATCCTCCTGAGAATGAGGCAGTAATCTGAGAGCAGTAAATCATGAGGTATCGGATTAGCCGGAGATGCGACCGAATCAATGTCTTATAACTTGAACGAATCCATTATGCACAATGCTAAGGAGGAACACGAATATGCTCTTGAAGTTGAAGCTCATTCTGCAAATCTATTATTTCCGTCTTTTGCTGTTTCTTGGCCTCAAAGGGGAGGAGATTTACTATATCGGCGGAAGTGAAGCCCTGCCTCCTCCTTTGACACGCGAAGAGGAAGAATACTTGCTGGAGAAGCTTCCTTCGGGAGATGCAGCTATTCGTGCCATGCTGATTGAGAGAAATCTGCGGCTGGTCGTTTATATTGCCCGCAAGTTTGAGAATACAGGAATCAACATCGAGGACCTCGTATCGATTGGCGCGATCGGTCTCATTAAAGCGGTGAACACGTTTGACCCTGAGAAAAAAATCAAGCTGGCCACCTACGCATCTCGCTGTATTGAGAATGAGATCCTTATGTATTTGCGCCGTAACAGCAAAATCCGTACGGAGGTTTCGTTCGACGAGCCCCTCAATATTGATTGGGACGGGAACGAGCTCTTGCTATCGGATGTGCTGGGAACCGAGAACGATACGATCTATCGCAATATCGAGGAGCAAGTGGACCGGAAGCTTCTGCATAAAGCATTGGATAAGCTCTCTGAACGGGAGAGAACGATAATGGAGCTGCGCTTCGGCCTTCAGGACGGAGAGGAGAAGACGCAGAAGGATGTTGCGGATATGCTTGGGATATCGCAGTCATATATATCGCGCCTGGAAAAGCGCATTATCAAAAGGCTGCGCAAGGAATTCAATAAAATGGTGTAAACTGGAAAAAAAGTTTTTTCGCTCCGATGAAAGCGAATCCGCGCTTGATTTGCTTGGAAATTTGCTCCGCTTGCCTTTCCGGCGGTTGTACAGGAAGGTGTGACCCACGCATAAAAATGCAGACCGAGGAGATAATTAACAGTAATGTTTCTCCTTGGGAGGTAATCACGGTGACCCGAAACAAAGTCGAGATTTGCGGTGTGGACACTGCAAAGCTACCTGTTCTTACCAACGCGGAAATGCGTGAATTATTCGTTCAACTTCAAACGAACAACGAGAGAACGGCAAGAGAGAAATTGGTCAACGGCAACTTACGATTAGTGCTGAGTGTCATTCAACGATTCAACAATCGCGGTGAATATGTAGACGATCTGTTTCAAGTCGGCTGTATCGGACTGATGAAGGCAATTGATAATTTTGATCTGAGCCAAAATGTTAAGTTTTCCACGTATGCAGTACCTATGATTATCGGAGAAATACGACGCTATTTGCGTGACAACAACCCTATCCGGGTATCCCGGTCCTTACGGGACATTGCTTATAAGGCGCTGCAGGTTCGCGACAGCCTCACCAACCAAAATTCCCGCGAGCCTACGATTTACGAAATCTCCGAAGCGCTTAATGTGCCTAAGGAGGATGTCGTGTTTGCACTGGATGCGATACAGGATCCTGTCTCCTTGTTTGAGCCGATCTATCATGACGGTGGAGACCCGATTTACGTGATGGATCAGATTAGCGACGACCGCAACAAGGATGTGTCCTGGATTGAAGGCATCGCGCTGCGGGAAGCTATGCGGAAGCTGAATGACCGGGAAAAGATGATCTTGTCCATGCGCTTCTTTGATGGAAAGACGCAAATGGAGGTTGCTGATGAAATCGGCATATCCCAGGCACAAGTTTCCCGATTGGAGAAATCGGCGATATCGCAAATGCAAAAGCACGTAAAAAATTAACCGATCTTGCAATAGTCCGAGACCTGACTCGCCTGGCCAACCGGGAGAGAAGGGTCTTTTTTTCTTGAATATGGACATTTTGCCCAAGTTCTACATATAGTAAATATATAGTATGCGCGAGCATACCAATCGTTGGTCAGTCGGTAAATAATACATGAGAATACGTGGTGGTTGCAGCGTGAAAATATCGGATTTTCAAACCAAGGACGTAATCAATATTGTGGACGGTAAAAAGCTCGGACAAATAACGGATTTGGAATTGGATCTGCGGCAAGGGAGAATCGAATCGATCGTCGTGCCTAATGGCGGACGCTTCTTCGGATGGTTCGGGGGAACAACGGACGTCGTCATCCCGTGGAAAAACATCGTCAAGATAGGCATGGATGTTGTTCTGGTTAAGCTGGACGATGTAAGAACCTACCGGCAGCAGGAGGAAATGGAAGCCGGGCAGGAATTTAACCGGCAATATAGGGGGTAACACCCCGATTCAAGCTGGCAGGCACACTAGAAGACGCCCGATTCACGGGGCGCTTTTCGATGTGTGTTATTTTTTATGTTGTGTTTGTGAGGAATATTGGAACATTTTTGAAGCTTTGTTTTGAGGTTTTGTTTCTCCATCGTGTATACTGGTAGAGAGAGGATATACGGAAATCGAGGGCGAGGGGTTGATTGGATTGGAACCATTTGTCTTGCAAAAGGTGGAGAACGGGTGCGAGCTGTTTTATATAAAAAGCTGGATGAACCAAAATACAGGCTTGACAGCAGGATTTACATCCCGGCTCGGAGGCGTCAGCAAAAGCGAGTTCGGCAGCTTGAACTGCGGCCTTCACGTAAATGATATTCACGAAGACGTGGTAAGAAACAGAGAGAAGCTCGCGGAAGCACTAAGGGTCGGGCTGGATCAATGCACTTATGCGGAACAGGTGCACGGGAACGAGGTACAGATCATTACCCGGGAGCATGCGGGTGCAGGGATTGATTCCAGGGAGCGGGCCATTCAGTCCAAGGACGCTTTCATAACGAATGAGCCGGGACTGTTTCTGCATGCTCTGTTCGCGGACTGCGTACCGCTGTTGTTCTATGATCCGGTACAAAACGCTATCGGCCTGGCACATGCGGGCTGGAAGGGGACTGTTCTGCAAATAGCCAAGAAGACGGTGGAGGCTATGAGTCTCCATTACGGTACGGCGGCTGATGATGTTTTGGCTGCGATAGGGCCATCCATTCGTGATTGCTGCTATGAGGTGGATGAGCATGTCATATCCCGAATCCGTCAGTCCATGGATGAGCTGCAAATTAGAAATGAACAGGAAGACGGCGGTTCTCCGATTTATGCAGATAAAGGAAACGGGAAGTATAACTTAAGCTTGCAACAAATGAACCGACAAATTATGATAAAAGCAGGAATTTTGCCGTCTCGTATCGAAATGAGTAGTTTATGCACAAGCTGCCGAACGGATTTGTTCTTCTCCCATCGTAAAGAAGGCGGAAAAACAGGACGGATGGCGGCATGGATCGGCCTATACGAATAGGCAACATGGAATAGAGGTGACTTCGCGTTTTGCTATTGACGCAATCTATACCCTTAGTGGAAGAACGAATTTCGAATGCGTGCGCACGCGCAGGACGCGACCGCAATGAGGTTCAAATTATTGCAGTAACCAAATACGTATCGCTCGAAACAACCGGTCTCGTCCTTCAGCACGGTCTCCAGCATATCGGTGAGAACCGGTGGCAGGATGCACAAGCCAAATGGGAAGCTTTCGGCGATCAAGGGACATGGCATTTTATCGGACATCTGCAGACGAACAAAGTAAAGGATGTTGTCGGTAAATTTGCCTATATCCATTCATTGGACAGGCTGTCGCTTGCAAAGGAAATCGATAAGAAGGCGGCCGCGCTTGGTATAACAGCACAATGCTTTATACAGCTGAATGTTTCCGGAGAGGAATCGAAGTACGGCCTCCCTCCGGAGGAGTTCGCAGGATTCATTGATGCGATCCGTTCACTGGAGCACATCCGGGTGGTAGGACTGATGACTATGGCGCCTTATGAAGCGGAGCCGGAGGCAACCAGACCGGTATTCCGGGGACTCCGGGAATTGAGGGACGAGCTGAACCGCAACAAGGTGCTTGGCTACGAAGTGCCGCATCTGTCGATGGGGATGTCCAACGACTTCGAGGTCGCGATCGAAGAGGGAGCGACGTGGATTCGTCTCGGCTCCGTACTGGTGGGTAAAGAATAAGTAAGTTTGGACTACGGCGAAATCAAGCGTATGCTTACGATGCAAGTTTCGGCTGCTGCGAAACTCAGTGATGCTTACGAAGCAAGTTTCGCCTGCTGCGAAACTCAGTGAATGCTTTCGACGCAAGTTTCACCTTCGGTGAAACTCTAAGGAGGAGAGGACATGGGCGTAATGAACAAATTCATGAATTTCTTGGGATTACAAGATGAAGAAGAGATCGTGGAGCGGGAACGAGTCGTCGAACAAACCGTAGAAGAACCTGAAACCAATCCATTAGAGCAACGTAAAAATAAAGGAAACATCGTAAGCATACACTCGCAAAAAAATGTCAGAGTAGTCCTGAATGAACCTAAATCGTACGAGGATACCCAGGAGATTGCCGATCATTTGCGTTCGCGGCGTCCAGTTGTCGTCAACCTGCATTTGGTCCGTCCGGATCAGGCGACCCGAATCGTCGATTTCTTGAGCGGAACGGTCTATGCTCTTAACGGATCTATTTCCAAGATTGGTCCGAACATTTTTCTATGTACACCGGATACGGTTGAAATTCACGGGTCCATCTCGGAAATACTGAATCATGAAGGCTACTCTCAATAATTTGAAATCGAGGTGACCAGCTTGTACAACTCTATTGACGGCTACATTTACACCCTTGTTGAAATCTATACATATATGCTGATCGCCTACGTGCTGCTGTCCTGGCTGCCTGCTGCAAGAGACAGCTTTGTCGGCGAAATCCTCGGGAAGCTGTGTGAGCCTTACCTGGGAATTTTCCGTCGCTTCATCCCTCCAATTGGCGGAATGATCGATATTTCTCCCATCATCGCTTTGATCGCGCTAAGATTTGTCGGCGAAGGCATCCGGGCGATTGTGAACTTTTTTGTATAGGTGATTGGAATTGAGCGTAGATAACATTTACTCGCATTTTCACCCGGATGAACACCGCTTTGTGGATAAGGCTGCGGAGTGGGTCGCCAAGGCGGAGCAGCATGACGCGAAGCTAACGGATTTTTTGGATCCGCGGCAAGCTTTTATTGTAGAATCGTTAGTGAACCGAAGTATGGACGTGCAGGTGCGGTTTGACGGAGGGCATGACGGCGCGGAACGAAGAAGAGCGCTCATCGCTCCGGACTACCGGGTGCTGGATGACGAGGACATGGGAATCAGTCTGATCGCAGTATCTTCGCTGGATGATAAGCTGAAGGAGCTGGATCACAGCGATTACATGGGAGCTATTCTGGCACTCGGGATGAAAAGGGACAAAATAGGCGATATTCATGTATCGGATTCGGGCTGTCATTTCCTCGTAGCAAGCGAGGTAGCGGACTATATGCGGCTTAATCTGCAGCAGGTGCACCGGGTGCATGTGCAGACGGAAGCTCTGCCGCTGGAGAAGCTTCAGGCCGCGGACACGAAGCTGGGGGACATCAACCTGTCCGTCGCCTCCATGAGGCTGGATGGGATCGTGAGCGACGTATACCATTTGAGCCGTGCCAAAATCTTGATTCCGATCAAAGCCGGTCGGTGCAAGGTGAATTGGAAGCAAGAGGAGGATCCGAGCAAGCCGCTGAAAGCGGGTGATGTCGTATCAATGCAAGGATTCGGACGGTTTAAGGTGCTGGAAGTTGAAGGCGTAACTAAAAAAGGAAGATTTCGAGTGAAAGTCGGCAAATATGTATAATTGCCGATTTTTTTACCTCATGGGATTGCGGCAGGTTAAAGCGATAAAGCATCGAGAACGATGGAATTACATTTTTTTACGAAACAATGCAGGAAAATGAAGGCTGCTGTCGAATATAGCATTACGCGTCTGACAAGTACTTAATCGGGATGTTGCAAAATATTCAGGAGGTGCAGCAATGGCTTTAACACCGTTGGATATACATAATAAAGAATTTGGCCGTTCGTTCCGCGGTTATGATGAAGATCAGGTAAACGAATTTCTCGATCAAGTGATTAAAGATTACGAAGCGCTTATTCGCGAGAACAAGGATTTGCAAAATCAGCTGGCGACGATTCAAGAGCGGCTGGATCATTTTGCCAATATCGAGGAAACGTTGAGCAAAACGATCATCATCGCTCAAGAAGCTGCTGACGAAGTGAAATCGAATTCCAAGAAGGAAGCGCAGTTGATTATAAAAGAAGCGGAAAAGAACGCAGATCGTATTATCAACGAATCGCTGGCAAAATCGCGCAAAATTGCAGTGGAAATCGAGGAGCTGAAGAAGCAGGCTTCGATTTATCGTACACGTTTTCGCACCTTGCTGGAGGCTCAGCTGGAGCTGTTGGGCAAAGAAGACTGGAGCTCCCTGGAACGGATGGAACTCGAGCATTCCTAATCGGCCGTAGTTCCATTGTGGGCTAAGTTGACTAGGCCTTATTTATTCGCTATACTCCGTAATAGTAAAGTAAAAGATAGCTAAAGCGTTGACTGGGACGAGTACTTTATCTCATGCATGGTTCAGCGAGTCGGGAGCTTGGTGGAAGCCCGTCCTGTGCAGTAAAGGAATATCACCCATGAGCGTCTCTTGAAAACCAGTAAAGAAGATCGGATGATCCCGTTATCGATCGTTGAGCGAAGGCATATTGTCCGGCAACCGGTTCATTGTAATATATGATACTGGAGCGGCAGCGATAGCCTTAATCAGGGTGGTACCGCGAGACTTCTCGTCCCTATGGGGATGCGAGGTCTTTTTTTCATGAATGGAGAAACAGAAGAAGCGAAAGGATTGAAGGAACGATGGATTATGGTAAAACGTTAAATCTGCTGCAGACCGAATTTCCGATGCGCGGTAATTTGCCGCAAGCCGAGCCTAAAATGCAGGAGCATTGGAATGAAATCGATATTTACCGTATGGTGCAGGAAAGCCGCAAAGGCAAGCCGAAATTTATTTTGCACGACGGGCCTCCCTATGCGAATGGAGATATCCATATCGGCCATGCAATGAATAAGATCTTGAAGGACATTATCGTTCGGTTCAAAACGATGCAAGGGTTCGACGCGCCTTATGTACCGGGCTGGGATACACACGGCTTGCCGATCGAGCAAGCTATCGCTAACGGCGGTAAAGTGGACCGCAAAAAGATGAGCGTGCATGAGTTCCGCGAATATTGTAAGGAATATGCGCTTCAATGGGTGGAGAAGCAAAAGGGGCAATTCCGTCGTCTCGGGATTCGCGGCGATTGGGACAACCCGTATATTACGCTTCAGCCGAAATACGAGGCTCAACAAATTCGCGTGTTTGGGCAAATGGTGAATAAGGGCTACATTTACAAAGGTTTAAAGCCGGTATATTGGTCTCCTTCTTCCGAGAGCGCACTGGCCGAAGCGGAGATTGAGTATAAGGATAAGCAATCGACTTCCATTTATGTCGCTTTTCAAGTGAAAGACGGCAAAGGCAAGCTGCCGGAAGATGCGTCTATCGTCATTTGGACAACGACTCCTTGGACGCTGCCTGCGAACCTAGGGATCAGCCTGCATCCTGAATTTGACTATGCTCTCGTACAAGCTGACGGCAGAAAGTTCGTGCTTGCGGCAGGTCTGCTCGAAGCGGCATCCAAAGAAATCGGCTGGACAGACGTAGAAGTGCTGTCGCAATATAAGGGCAGCGAGCTGGAGCATGTGCTGTGCCAGCATCCGTTCTATGACCGCACGTCGCTGGTTATGGTAGGCGAGCACGTTACGCTTGAAGCCGGAACTGGCTGCGTACATACGGCTCCGGGCCACGGTGAGGACGACTTCGTTATTGGTCAACGCTACAATCTGGGCGTATTGTGCCCGGTTGACGATCAAGGGCATTTTACAGCGGAAGCTCCTGGCTTTGAAGGCATGTTTTACGAGAAGGGCAACAAGATTATTACCGACAAGCTTCAAGAATCCGGACATCTGCTGCACATGAGCACGATTCAGCATCAATATCCGCATGACTGGCGGACGAAGAAGCCGGTTATTTTCCGTGCTACCGAGCAATGGTTTGCCTCGGTCGATAAATTCCGTCAAGAGATGCTCGACGAAATCAAACGGATTAACTGGACGCCTAACTGGGGCGAAGTGCGGCTGCACAATATGATTGCCGACCGGGGAGACTGGTGTATTTCCCGTCAGCGCGTATGGGGCGTTCCGATCCCGATCTTCTACTGCCGCAGCTGTAATGAGCCGCTGGTAAACAACGACACGATCGAGCATGTGGCTCAATTGTTTGAAAAGGAAGGTTCCAACGCCTGGTTCCAAAAAGACGAAAGCGAGCTGCTGCCGAGCGGCGCGGTTTGCTCGAAATGCGGACACGACCATTTCCGCAAGGAAACGGACATCATGGACGTTTGGTTCGATTCCGGCTCCAGCCATGCAGCCGTTCTCGAAACTCGCGACGAGCTGCAGTGGCCTGCCGATCTGTATTTGGAAGGCTCCGACCAATACCGCGGCTGGTATAACTCTTCCCTGATTACTGGCGTAGCCGTACGCGGTCAAGCGCCTTACAAAGGCATTTTGAGCCATGGCTTCACGTTGGACGGAGAGGGCCGCAAAATGTCGAAGTCGTTGGGGAATACCGTGGACCCTAACCAGGTTTGCGATAAGCTCGGTGCCGATATTTTGCGCTTGTGGGTTTCGTCGGTCGATTATCAGGCGGATGTTCGTATCTCTGATAATATTTTGAGTCAAATTACGGAAGTGTACCGGAAGATTCGCAATACGCTTCGCTTCCTGCTTGGAAACTTGTCCGATTTCAATCCGGCAGCCGACCGCGTAGCGGCAAGTGAAATGAGCGAGCTTGACCGGTTTGCAATGATCCGATTGAACCGGATGATCGAGCGGGTCATGAAAGCTTATGACGCCTACGAATTCCACATCGTGTACCAAGCAGTCCATCATTTCTGCGCAGTAGAGATGAGCGCGTTCTATCTTGACATCTGCAAAGACCGCCTGTATGCAAGCGCTCCGGCTGATGCTGGACGAAAAGCGGCGCAAACGGTATTATATGATGCGCTCACGGCAATAACTAAATTGATTGCTCCAATTCTGCCACATACAGCGGATGAAGTATGGAAGTATATTCCAGGTGTTGAGCTGGCCAGCGTACAGCTGAGCGAGGCTCCACAAACCGATAGCTCCTTGTTTGATGAAGCGGTAGAGAGCAAATGGGAGCAATTCATCGCCGTACGCGATGATGTTCTGAAGGCGCTGGAAGCGGCGCGCAAGGAAAAAGTAATCGGTAACTCTCTCGGTGCTTCCGTTCACGTGTACCCTGATGCAGCAACGCACCAGCTGCTGCAAGGCTTCGAACAATTGGATCAATTGTTCATCGTATCCGACGTCGTTGTTCACGAAGCGGGTACAGCCGCTCCTGAAGGCGCACATGCGTACAAAGGACATTCGGTGAAAATTGAAGTGGCAGAAGGCGAGAAATGCGAGCGCTGCTGGATTGTCACACCGGAAGTCGGTCACGATCATGAGCATCCGACGCTGTGCAAACGCTGCGCGGGAGTTATCAAGCTGAACACCGGTGCTTAAGTTATAAGCGGGCGCCCGGCAAGGCTCTTCAACAGTCTTGCCGGTTCGCTCGTTACTTTGGTTATAGTGGAGGAAGCTGGTCAAGAATCCTAACAGCGAAATATGTGGGATGGATGGGGCTTTTAAATATCGAAATTAGAAGTCAGCAACACTGGACCTTAATCATAATAATTTTCGTCTTCTATCGATTGCTCGGGTTCCAGCAAGCCCTCACCTTCGCCATTGTGCATGTAGTCCTGATAGGCTCTGTTTCTTACAACGGTGACGTGTTGTCCGTACATGTCCGTAGCCAAAAAGCTTTCAAAGGATTCCACATAGCCGTAGGTTTCTTCGGCCTCTACTTCCATATCGTTATAATCGTCCGATACGTTAGGATTTTCAGCCATTGCCGGGCTGTTGGAGGTACCCCAGCTTTCGACGATCTGCCATGCATCTTCGCCGTCGAACTGGTTTTGCTCCGGAAGCTCGTCCAGGCTTGTTCGGCCGAAAGGCGGTGCCAAAAGCTGTTCTTCCACCGGACGCCTTTGAGACAAGCTCGGATCCGGCACATGCTCAACGCAATAAGCGGTCGATGGAATGGCTTTGAGTCGTTCATAGGATATAGGTGCTCCGCACGTGCGGCAGTAGCCGTATTCACCCTTCTCGATCCGTGACAAGGCATCATTGACATCCATCAGATGGCGTTCCCGGTTTTCATGCAAGGCAATGTCCTTGCTTCGTTCAAACATTTCGGAGCCTACATCGGCCGGATGATTGTCATTGGTCGATAGTTCGCCGGTTTGGTCGCGCATGGAATCGTGAAGACCGAAATGATCGTTTTCTTGCATATGCGTTTCGAGCCATTGCCGTTCTTCCTGAAGCATGGTTTCCAATTGTTCCAGCTGACGGGAATCCAATGAGTTCGGGTGATTCGTCATAAGAGACGCCTCCTTTTAGAAATCACAATACTCCTATTTTTTGCGGGAGCTTTTCTTTTTACATAGGAAAATCATTGTATCCCAGGAAGCGATAAGGAGATGAAACATTGATTTATTACATCTATGCAGTGATCGTGCTGATTTTGGACCAGGTTACCAAGTGGCTCATTGTCAACAATATGACGATTGGCGAGTCGCGGCCGGTCATCGGCGAGTTTTTCCAAATAACATCCCACAGAAACCGCGGGGCCGCATTTGGCATTTTGCAGGATCAGCGCTGGTTCTTTATCGTCATTACGATCATTATCGCTGCGGGAGTGATTTGGTATTTGCAAAAAACGCGCAAGGAAGGCCGCAAATTGCTTCCTTTCGCTTTGGGCTTGCTGCTTGGCGGCGCATTGGGCAATTTTATCGACCGGGCTTTGTTCGGAGAAGTCGTCGATTTCCTGCAATTCCGGTTTCAATTCAATTGGTTCGGAACTCATGTAGATTATACGTATCCGATCTTTAATGTGGCCGATTCCGCTATCGTGGTTGGAGTCATTCTCATTTTCGTCGATTCGTTAATCAGCTGGAGAAATGAAAAGAAAGGCGCGTAACGAAAATGTCAGTTTCCGATCAGGATCAAGAACAAATGGATAATACGCTGGAATGGACAGCGGAAGCCGGAGACCGCGGCGAGAGGATCGACAAATTCATTACCGAATCGCTGGAGGAGGAGGTCTCGCGAACTCAGGTCCAGCAATGGATCAAGGACGGGTATCTCAAAGTAAACGGCGGCGAAGTGAAAGCGAACTACAAGCTGGCTGAAGGCGACAAGCTGCTGCTGACGATACCGGAGCCTGAGGAGCTGCGTCTGGAGCCTGAAGCGATTCCTCTCGATGTAGTGTACGAAGACTCGGATGTCATCGTAGTCAACAAACCGCGGGGGCTCGTAGTCCATCCTGCGCCTGGCCATTACAGCGGCACGTTAGTGAATGCCCTGTTGTATCATTGCAAGGACTTGTCCGGTATTAACGGTGTAATGAGGCCGGGCATTGTGCACCGCATCGACAAGGACACGTCCGGCTTGCTGATGGCGGCCAAAAACGACCTGGCTCATGCCTCTCTCGCCGCGCAGTTGAAGGAGCATTCGGTCAACCGCAAATATTTGGCTGTAGTTCACGGGAACGTTGCTCACGATCATGGAACTATCGAGGCTCCGATCGGGCGCGATCCCCATGACCGCAAGCTGTACACCGTGACGGAGAAGAATAGCAAGCGGGCGGTAACCCATTTTGTCGTTCTGGAGCGGTTCGGCGATTACACGCTGGTGGAGCTGAAGCTCGAAACCGGCCGTACGCATCAGATTCGGGTTCATATGAAGTTCATCGGGCATCCTCTGGCAGGAGACCCTGCCTATGGTCCGGCCAAAAACAAAAGCATCACAATGGAAGGACAGGCGCTGCATGCGGCGATCCTCGGATTTGTTCATCCAAGAACGGGAGAGCAGCTGCAGTTTGAGGCTGAAATGCCCGAGGATATGAAGCATCTGCTTCATGTGCTAAAAAATCGATAAGGACGGATCGAAGTCATGGAACATTTGATTAACCCCAAGGTTAAGGATATTCAAATTTCGGGAATCCGGAAAATCTCCAATCTGGTCAGCACGTATAAGGATGCACTTACCTTAACGATCGGCCAGCCGGACTTCCCGACTCCGGATCATATTATGACGGCCGCCAAAGCAGCGATTGATGCGCACAAAACAACGTACACCCCTAACCCGGGAATGCTGGAGCTGCGTCAAGCCGCCGCGGCCTTCGTGAAAAGCAAATATGACCTTACATATAAGCCGGAGACGGAAGTCATAGTAACGACCGGGGCCAGCCAAGCGCTTGATATTACGCTTAGAACCATTTTGGAGCCGGGCAGCGAGGTGATCCTGCCGGGACCGATTTATCCGGGGTATGAGCCGCTGGTGCGTTTATGCGGTGGAGAGCCCATTTATGTCGATACAAGAGCAAACGGGTTTAAACTGACGGCGGACCTGCTGGAGCCTCACATAACGGAAAAAACGCGATGCATCATTTTGTGCTATCCGTCCAACCCGACAGGCCGGGTGCTGAGCGAGGAAGAGCTGAACGAGATTGCGCGGCTGCTTGAGAGCAAATCCATTTTTGTAATCTCCGATGAAATTTACAGCGAACTTATATATGATCAGCCTCATAAATCATTGGCGACTATCGGTACGATGAGAGAGAAGACAATTGTCATTAACGGGCTGTCTAAATCGCATTCGATGACCGGCTGGCGTATTGGATTTACATTCGCACCTGAGTATTTGTCGCAGCATATGGTAAAGGTTCATCAATATAATGTGACTTGTGCCAGCTCGATCAGCCAATATGCGGCTCTGGAGGCATTGACCAACGGTGTGGACGATGCGCTTCCAATGAAGCAAGCTTACATTCAACGTAGAGATTACGTCTATGACAGGTTGACGAAGATGGGATTTGAATTGGAGAAGCCGGAGGGAGCCTTTTATTTGTTCCCGTCGATCGAACGGTTCAAGCTAAGCTCCATGGATTTCACGATGAAGCTGCTGGAAGAGCAGCGGGTTGCTGTCGTTCCGGGCGATGCGTTCTCCATTTATGGCGAAGGATATATCCGTATTTCGTACGCTTATGCAATGGAAGTGCTCGAGCAAGCAATGGATCGCATGGAGACCTTCGTGCGCACATTATAAACAGAAGGATGCAGGGAAGTGATTCCTGCGTCCTTTTTCTTTTTACCGGGTAACAATAATTTAAGCGGAAGAAAAAGGGGATTGACGTGAAACCAAAAGGTTTCGTATAATACAAAATGAAACCAAAAGGTTTCGCATTTAGTTGCATCAAAGAAGCAATCTTATTGTTGAAGAAAGGAACCGCTATTCATGAATGAGGCGTTACTGAAGAAGCTTCGCTACAAAGAGGGAAGAGCCCTGGTAGTCAACGCTCCTGCAGGGTACAAGCTGGGAGTAGAGGGCACGGATACAGCGGAGGGGTTGTACGAGTTTGTGCAGCTGTTTGTAAGCAATGCGGAGGAATTGAAGGAGCGGCTTCCTCAGGTTACACCGTTGTTGAAGGAGGATGCATTGTTCTGGATCACTTATCCGAAGCAAAGCTCGAAGCTCAAAACGGATATTAACCGGGATGTTTTATTCACACTGGTCGCCGAGCTGTCTCCATACCGGTGTGTCAGCAACGTAGCCGTCGATGAGACATGGTCTGCGCTGCGGTTTCGTCATCAGGATAAAGTAAAAACGAAAAATTAGGAGGATGTTTATGAGCACTAATACCGTACCCGATATTCGTCAAACCGTTACATTGAATGCACCGATTCAAAAAGTCTGGAGTGCAGTGGCAACCGCCGATGGAATAGGCGCCTGGTTTATGCCGAACAATTTCGAGCCTGTGCTCGGATACGAGTTCCATTTGAAAGCCGGTCCTTTCGGCGATTCGCCTTGCAAAGTAACGGAGCTTGACCCGCCAACACGGCTTTCCTTCACATGGGGGAAAGACTGGACGCTTACCTTTGAACTAACCGAGCTCGAAGGCAAGACCGAATTCACCCTGATTCATTCCGGATGGGATATAGATAAAGTAACCGAATTCGGTGAAACGCACCAAGTCGTGCACGAAAGAATGTCCAACGGCTGGATCGGTATCGTGCAAAAGCTGAGAACGATCATTGAAGACTCGCAATGAGCTCCGCTTCGCCCAAGGTTGATGTATTCCAGGCGATTGCCGATCCGACGCGGCGGAAGTTGTTAAATCTGCTGGTGGAGGAGGAGAAGCCCGTTACGGTACTCAGCAGCCATTTCCCAATGAGCCGAACCGCCGTATCGAAGCATCTTCGCATCTTGTCGGATGCAGGTCTTGTGAAGGAAAGAAAGGTAGGGCGCGAGACGCGTTACCGGCTGGATACCGAGCCGCTGCTTGAATTGAAGCGCTGGCTTGCCTTCTACGAGAGGTACTGGGAGAATAAGATGGCCGCGCTCAAACGGTTTGTTGAGGCCGATGAAAGTGGTCCATCGTCTGGAACGATCGAACTGGTGGAGAATCGTAAGCCGTCGGAGAGCGGGGGAGAATGACCGAACGGATCGCTCTGTTCCGTATGTACTGACGTAAAAAAACGGATGTATGAACGACTCTGGTACTCGGTCGTTTGAAGGTCATAATATAAAACCGCTCATGGAGAGGATTGGAGTAAGTAATATGTATCCATCCTCGTCAATGAGCGGTTTTGTTTATTGTTGTTCGTCCGACTTCCAACGGAAGTATCGGCTTATGGTGTCGATAGCTAGGTCGATAGCCTGTTCATTAGGCTCGATCTTGGCATGATGCAAGCCGTAAGGAGTATCGACGCCGAGCCAGAACATGAATCCGGGGATCGTCTCCAGGAAGTAGCCGAAGTCCTCGCCCGTCATCGCTTCGGTGCATTCAATGACCTGCATGAGCCCGTTGTCGCGAACCCAGTCCATGAATTCCGCCGTCGTCTCCGCATGGTTGAATACTTGCCGGTAGTTCGCCCCGTAATCGATATCGACCTTGCATTGGAACGCGGTTTCCATACCGGCTGTCAACGCTTCGATGCGGGATTTAATCAAAGTCATTGTTTCCGCGGACAAGGTGCGGATCGTTCCTTCAAGACGCGCCTTCTCTGCGATGATATTTTGCTTGGTGCCGCCGTCGATCTTACCGATGGTAATAACGGCCGAATCCAACGGATTGACATTGCGCGATACGATCGTCTGCAGCTGGGTGACAAGCTGACAAGCTGCGATAACCATATCATTGGCATTATGCGGAAACGCGGCGTGCCCGCCTTTGCCCGTCAGGTCAATGAACAGCTCGGACGTATTGGCGAACAAAATGCCAGGCTTGGTCGCTATAGTCCCGACAGGATATTCGGGAGCAACATGAAGCGCTACGATCTGATCCGGCATCCAATCTCGAAGCTCCTCACATTCAAGCATCGGCTTCGCACCGCCCGGCCCTTCCTCTGCAGGCTGGAAGATGAATGTGATATCGTCGCGGATCGGCTGATTGACGATATGGGTCAATACGCCAAGTCCGATAGACATATGCACATCGTGTCCGCACGCGTGCATATAGCCCGGATGGGTGGAGCGGAACTCATAGCCCGTATCCTCCGCAATCGGAAGTCCGTCCATATCGGCACGATACCCTAATCGGCGGGTTGGCGCCGTGCCTTTGACGTTAACAAGGATGCCTGTTCGCCAAGTGCGGACTTCGATTCTCTCCTGGGGGAGTGTGCAGATATAATCGAGCAAATATTGCTGTGTCTTGAATTCGGCAAAGCCAGCCTCGGGAATTTTATGCAGGTCGCGCCGAATGGATACGAACCGGCTTGGCGATGCGACAGTGCTAGTTGTAGAGTTAGACATGTAAAGAGCTCCTCCTAAGCAGGATGGTATTACGATTGTACTTCATACGCACAGCGCGTAATCGCGCAAAATTTCTATCCTTGACGCAGCGTATTCCTTAAAAGCAGATGATCCTATACAAAAAGCCCGGCGATAATCGCCGGGCCCTTGCAGAGGGCACCTAGCCTTACAGGGTGCGCAGGTCTTGAAGAATTTCCGTTTTGGACTTCGTTTTAGCGTCAACGGTTTTGATCACGCGAGCTGGAGCTCCGGCAACAACCGTATTTTCTGGAACGTCGACAGTTACTACTGCGCCAGCTGCTACTACGGAGCCTTTGCCGATACGAACGCCTTCGAGGATAACCGCGTTAGCGCCTACGAGCACGTCGTCTTCGATAACAACCGGTTGAGCTGATGGAGGCTCGATAACTCCGGCAACAACAGAACCGGCGCCGATATGGCACATAGCTCCGATTTTGGCGCGGCCGCCTACTACCACGTTCATGTCGATCATAGTGCCGGCACCGATGGATGCGCCGATGTTGATCGAAGCGCCCATCATGATAATGGCATTGTCGCCGATAGCTACTTTATCACGGATAATAGCGCCCGGCTCGATGCGAGCGTTGATGTTTTTCAAATCCAGCATAGGGATGGCGGAGTTGCGGCGGTCGTTCTCAACGACATAGTCTTCGATTTTGGCTTGGTTCTCGTCCAAAATGCGCTTTACTTCCGTCCACTCGCCGAATACGACGCCGCTTTTGCCGGAAATAAACGATTGTACGGCGGAGCCGAAGTCAATGGATTCCAGATCGCCTTTTACATATACTTTCACTGGGGTTTTTTTCGTGCTGGTTTTAATAAAATTGATAACTTCTTCTGTATTCATTTCCAACATCTTAGGTTCCAACTCCTTATGTAAAATAACGGGTGACTGTCCATATGCCGCCCGGTGAAATCATTCCTTTTCTTTATAGCATAAAAGCGGGGTTCTAGCAATGCGCCTCGACATACATCGACAGTTGCTATTGACAGCGGGTGTCGAACATGGGATAATGCTTGTAACTGAATAGCACCTTTAAAATCAGTCCAGAGAGGCTGGCAAGGTGAACGATTGGATGGAACGGGATTCCAGAGATAGGCAGCAGTCTGCGCGTACAGACTCTCTATCCTCATGCCCGCTTCTCTCCTTGTGTCCGCAAACCTTGCCTAAGTGCAAGGTTTTTTTTGTGGGATTCAATCGCTAGCCTAACACTATTCATTGATGCAGGAGGTCGGAGACCTTGGCCCAGGAAGCAGAGCACGTGTTAATGGACGAAACGGGAATGCGAAGAGCGCTGACCCGGATCGCTCACGAAATTTTGGAAAGAAACAAAGGCTTCGAGAATTGTGTGCTTATCGGTGTTCGGACCCGCGGCATATACCTTGCCAACCGGATTGCCGAGCGGATCATGGAGATCGAGAACGTTCCGGTTCCGGTAGGCGAGATTGATGTAACGCGCTACCGCGACGACCGGTCGGGCAGGCTGGAGCGGGCGGTCAAGAGCGATGCAGCACCGGCAATGGACATTCACAACAAGAAGGTCATCTTGTTCGATGATGTGCTGTACACAGGCAGAACCGTTAGAGCGGCAATGGACGCTTTGATGGATCTGGGAAGGCCGCAGATGATCCAATTGGGCGTGCTGGTCGACCGAGGCCACCGGGAGCTTCCGATTCGTCCTGATTACGTGGGCAAAAACATTCCGACCTCGCGCCTTGAGAGCATCGAGGTACTGCTTAAAGAAGTGGACGGAGACGACCAGGTCGTCATTACTCAACAAAGGAGGCAAAACGGATGACACAGTTGAAGCTCGCATCGGAGAAACATTTGTTAGGCACCAAAGGGATGAGTGCACAGGACATCACGTCCATATTAGACCGGGCGGCCTATTGGGAGCAATATCCCGTGAAGCTGGCGAACCACTTGCAGGGCCGTTTTGTGGCCAATATGTTTTTTGAAAACAGCACAAGAACGCGATTTTCCTTCGAAGTAGCGGAGAAAAGACTCGGCGCGGAAGTGTTGAACTTCGCGGCTGCAGTATCGAGTGTGCAAAAAGGAGAATCGATATACGATACAGTCAAAACGCTTGAATCTATGGGGATCGACGCCGGCGTGATCCGGATGAAGCCGAACGGCCTGCTGGCTGAGCTGGCGGAGAAGATCAAAGTACCGCTGATCAATGCGGGCGACGGCAACAATGAGCATCCTACGCAAGCGCTGCTCGATCTGTATACGATGCGCAAGCAGTTCGGGCATCTGAAGGGGCTGCACGTAGCGATCATCGGAGATATTCAGCACAGCAGGGTAGCGCGCTCGAACTTATGGGCGCTGCAGACGATGGGAGCCAAAGTAAGCCTGTGCGCTCCACCATCGATGCAGGCGCCAGAGCTGGCTGCATATGCGCCGTACGTTACGATCGACGAAGCAATCAAGGCCGATGTGGTGATGATGCTGCGGGTGCAGCTGGAGCGCCACGAAGAGAGCGTGTATAAGTCGGCTGCCGACTATCGTGAGGCTTACGGCTTAACCGTGAAAAGGGAAGCGGCGATGGCGCCTCATGCGATCATCATGCACCCTGCGCCGGTCAACCGCGATGTTGAGATAGACGACGTGCTGGTGGAGTGCGAGCGCTCGAAGATTTTTGCCCAGATGGGGCATGGGGTACCGATTAGAATGGCTGTAATCGAACGGGCATTAAGCTAACATCATTAGCTTCCTATACGGGCCCGTACATAGAGAAATGCGGGCGAATGGATTCGCTGGGCACACTATAAGCAATGAAGGACGACAGGGAGGGCATTATGGGAATTTGGATTTTGAACGCGCAGGTTGTAGCTACCGGTAACGAGCTGGCGAAACGGCATATTTTAGTAGAAGGCAATGTAGTTGAAACGATAATTGACGCAGCCAACGGCGTGCCGGATACGGCGGGCCACACGGTAGTGGATGCGGCAGGCAATCTGGTAACACCGGGCTTGATCGATATGCACGTGCATCTTCGCGAGCCGGGCTTTGAGCATAAAGAAACGATTGCAACCGGAACCCGTTCCGCTGCACGCGGCGGCTACACGACGATCGCCTGCATGCCGAACACCCGGCCGGTAATCGACACGGTCGAGACGGTCAAATATGTACTGGACAAAGCGGAAACCGAAGGCGTAATTCGCGTCCTGCCATACGGCTGTATTACGAAGAACGAGCTCGGCCGCGAGCTGACCGATTTTGATGCACTGAAAGAGGCCGGCGTTATCGGCTTTACGGACGACGGCGTTGGCGTGCAAAGCGCACAAATGATGAAGGATGCGATGGCCAAAGCGGCATCGATCGGGCTCCCGGTTATCGCTCACTGCGAAGACAACACGCTGGTTGAGGGCGCTTGGGTAAGCGAAGGAGCATTCTCCAAGAAGCACGGCTTGAAGGGGATTCCGAACGAGTCGGAAGCGATTCATGTAGGCCGTGACGTATTGCTCGCCGAAGCGACAGGCGTTCATTACCATGTGTGCCACGTCAGCACGGAGCAATCCGTTCGCCTGATCCGTCACGCGAAGCAATTCGGCATCAAAGTGACCGCAGAAGTTTGTCCGCACCACCTGCTGCTGTCCGATGAAGACATTCCGGGCATGGATGCGAATTGGAAGATGAATCCTCCGCTCCGCACGCCAAGAGACGTGCAAGCTTGTATCGAAGGGCTGCTGGACGGTACGATCGACATTATCGTTACTGACCATGCACCGCACAGCGAAGAGGAGAAAGCGCGCGGCGTCGACCTGGCTCCTTTCGGAATTGTTGGCTTCGAAACGGCGTTTCCGCTCTTGTATACGAAATTCGTAGCTACCGGCGAATGGACGCTGCAGTTCCTTATAGATAAAATGACTTCCCTTCCGGCGCAAGTGTTCGGATTGCCTTGGGGCACGCTGGAAGTCGGCAAAGAAGCGGATCTGACGATGATCGATCTGGAAACGGAAAAAGAAGTAAATCCTGCGGAATTCGCTTCCAAAGGACGCAACACGCCGTTTACCGGCTGGAAGCTTAAAGGCTGGCCAACATGGACGATGGCAGGCGGCAAGGTCGTTTGGTCGGAAGCCTAAACCACGTTCAGACCTCTAATTGGATATAACGATTGATTAGCATACAGGGATGTTTCTTTAACATGATAAGGAGTTGAAAACGATGCAGGCAAGGTTGTTGTTGGAAGACGGCACGTTATTTACCGGCAAGGCGTTTGGCAGTGAAGGCGAGTCGACGGGTGAAGTCGTATTTAATACAGGGATTACAGGTTATCAGGAGGTTCTCTCCGATCCTTCCTACTGCGGACAGATCGTAACGATGACGTATCCGCTGATTGGAAACTACGGGATTACGCGGGACGATTTCGAATCGATCCGCCCGTTCATTCACGGGTTTGTAGTCCGCGAGCATGAGACGGTTCCAAGCAACTGGAGAGCGGAATATTCCCTCGACAGTCTGTTGAAGGAATATGGCATTATCGGCATCAGCGGCGTTGACACACGGATGCTGACCCGCCGTATCCGCCACCATGGCGTAATGAAAGGGCTGCTGACAACGACCAACAAACCGGTTGCCGAGCTGCTGGAGCAGCTGAAAGCAACTACGCTGATGACGGATCAAGTATCCCGGGTTTCCACGAAATCCGTATTCAGCTGCCCAGGAACGAAAGAGCGGGTCGTACTCGTAGACTTCGGTGCAAAAAGCGGTATCGTTCGTGACTTAACCAAGCGCGGCTGCGACGTAGTAGTCGTTCCGCAGGATGCAACAGCGGATCAAATCCGCCGGTTGGCTCCGGACGGCATTCTGCTCTCTAACGGCCCTGGGGACCCTAAAGACGTTCCTCATGCCGTAACTATGATTTCCGAGCTGATCGGCGAGTTCCCGATCTTCGGCATCTGCTTGGGTCATCAGCTGTTCGCGCTCGCTTGCGGCGCCGATACCGAGAAGCTGAAATTCGGACATCGCGGGGGCAACCATCCGGTTAAAGATTTGCAAAGCAACCGCTGCTACATCACTTCGCAAAACCACGGCTATACCGTAAAAGACGATTCCATCGCCAATACGGAGCTGGAAGTAACTCATATCAACAACAACGACGGAACCATTGAAGGCTTGAAGCATAAGAAGCATGCGGCGTTCTCGGTACAGTACCATCCGGAAGCGGCACCGGGTCCATTCGACTCCAGCTACTTGTTCGATGACTTCATCCAAATGATCCGCGATTTCAAACAGGCGAATCCGCAGCTGCCAAGACAGGCGCAAATTTCCGCGGCTTCCAAGCTGGGCGTACAGCCTGCCGGATCTGCATCGAAAGGAGAACTCCACTATGCCAAAAAATAATAGCTTGAAAAAAATACTCGTTATCGGTTCCGGTCCGATCGTCATCGGACAGGCGGCTGAGTTCGACTACGCCGGTACTCAGGCTTGCCAAGCATTGAAAGAAGAAGGAATGGAAGTTGTCCTGATCAACAGCAACCCTGCTACGATCATGACGGACACGAATATGGCGGACAAGGTTTACATCGAACCTATTACGCTGGAGTTTGTAACGCAAATCATCCGCCAGGAGCGTCCCGACGGATTGCTCCCGACACTCGGCGGTCAAACCGGCTTGAACATGGCGGTTGAACTGGCAAGAGCGGGCGTGCTGGAGCGCGAAAACGTCAAGCTGCTCGGTACTCAGCTGACAGCGATCGAAAAAGCGGAAGACCGCGATTTGTTCCGCGACTTGATGAGAGAGCTGGAGCAGCCGGTACCTGACAGCACGATCGTAACGACGGTGAAAGAAGCGGTTGATTTCGCTAACGAAATCGGCTATCCGATCATCGTTCGCCCTGCCTACACATTGGGCGGTACAGGCGGCGGTATTTGCGCCAACGAAGAAGAGCTGCTGGAGACTGTTGCATCCGGTATCCGCTACAGCCCTATCGGCCAATGCTTGATCGAGAAGAGCATCGCCGGCATGAAAGAAGTCGAATACGAAGTTATGCGCGATGCGAACGACAACTGTATCGTCGTATGTAACATGGAGAACTTCGACCCGGTTGGCGTTCATACAGGCGACAGTATCGTTGTGGCGCCTAGCCAAACGCTGTCCGACCGCGAGTACCAAATGCTCCGTTCGGCATCGCTCAAAATTATCCGCGCCTTAAACATCGAAGGCGGATGTAACGTACAATTCGCGCTGGATCCGTTCAGCTACCAATACTATGTTATCGAGGTAAATCCTCGCGTGAGCCGTTCCTCGGCGCTGGCTTCCAAAGCGACGGGCTACCCTATCGCCAAGATGGCTGCAAAAATTGCGATCGGCTACACTCTGGACGAGATCGTCAACCCGGTAACAGGACAAACTTACGCTTGCTTCGAGCCGACGCTGGACTATATCGTATCCAAAATTCCGCGCTGGCCGTTCGATAAATTTACAGCGGCTAACCGTAAGCTCGGTACGCAAATGAAAGCAACCGGCGAGGTTATGGCTATCGGCCGTACATTCGAGGAATCGATTCATAAAGCGATTCGTTCCCTTGAGATCGGCGTGCACCGCTTATACTTGAAAGAAACAGACCTTCTGGACCAAGAAACGCTGGAAGCGCGTCTGATCAAGCCGGACGACGAGCGGATGTTCCTGATCGCAGAAGCGTTCCGCCGCGGCTATACATTGCAGCAAATTCAAGACTTGACCAAGATCGACTGGTGGTTCCTGAGCAAGCTGGAAGGGCTGATCCAGTTCGAAGAGCAGCTGCTTCAGCCTGAGCTGACCGAAGAGCTGTTGTATGAAGCGAAGCGCAAAGGCTTCACGGATCGTGCGATTGCCGAAATTCGCCGCAATGCGGATAAAGGCTTGAACTTCACGCAAGAAGCGGATATCCGCGCTTACCGTCTGAGCTTGAACCTGAAGCCGGTCTACAAAATGGTAGACACTTGCGCGGCAGAGTTCGAAGCGACGACTCCTTACTACTACTCGACTTACGAGACGGAAGACGAAGTGAAGGAGACGACGAAGCAAAAGGTCGTCGTACTAGGCTCCGGACCTATCCGTATCGGACAAGGCATCGAGTTCGACTACTCTACGGTACATGCCGTATGGGCGATCCAAGCCGCAGGCTATGAAGCGGTTATCATTAACAATAACCCGGAGACGGTTTCTACGGACTTCAACACATCCGACCGTCTGTACTTTGAACCGCTGTTCTTCGAGGACGTAATGAACGTCATCGAGCATGAGAAGCCGATCGGCGTAATCGTTCAGTTCGGCGGACAAACCGCTATCAACCTGGCTGCACCGCTCGCTAATGCAGGCGTACGCATTCTCGGTACCGACCTTGAAAATATCGATGCAGCGGAAGACCGCAAAAAGTTCGAAGCGCTGCTGCGCGAGCTGAACATCGCTCAACCGCCGGGCGGAACAGTGACTTCCGTCGATCAAGCGGTAGGCATGGCTTCCAAGTTCGGTTATCCGGTACTCGTTCGTCCTTCCTACGTATTGGGCGGACGCGCGATGGAAATCGTCTATTCCGATGAAGAGCTGCTGAGCTACATGGAGTATGCAGTCAAAATCAACCCTGAGCATCCGGTATTGATCGACCGTTATATGCTTGGTAAAGAAGTAGAGGTTGACGCGATTTGCGATAAAGAAACGGTCCTAATCCCAGGTATCATGGAGCACGTTGAGAGAGCGGGCGTACACTCCGGTGACTCGATCGCCGTGTATCCGCCGCAAACCATCTCGGAAGAGATTAAACAGCAAATTATCGATATTACTACGAAAATCGCCAGAGGGCTGCAAGTGGTAGGCTTGGTGAACATCCAGTTCGTCATTTATCAAGACCAAGCTTATGTGATCGAGGTAAACCCTCGCTCCTCCAGAACGGTGCCGTTCCTGAGCAAAGTAACGAAAATTCCTATGGCTAACGTAGCTACCCGCCTCATTATGGGCGAGAAGCTGGCCGACATGGGTTATCAAACAGGCTTGTGGCCGGAAGACGAATACGTATCCGTAAAAGTGCCTGTATTCTCCTTCGCCAAATTGCGCCGCGTAGACACGACGCTTGGACCGGAAATGAAATCGACCGGCGAGGTTATGGGACGCGACCTCAACTTCGCAAAAGCTCTGTACAAAGGATTGATCGGTTCCGGGATGAAAATTCCGCCAACCGGCGCGATTATTGCTACAGTAGCGGATAAAGATAAAGCTGAGGCGATCGAAATTTTGACTGGCTTCTACAAGCTTGGCTACAAAATCGTGGCAACCGGCGGAACCGCCAAAGCATTGGAAGAAGCAGGACTGCATGTAACCCGCGTCAACAAGCTGAGCGAAGGCTCGCCGAACATTCTTGACCTGATCCGCAATGGAGAAGCTCACTTTGTCGTCAATACGCTGACCAAAGGCAAAACGCCTGAACGTGACGGTTTCCGTATTCGCCGTGAAGCGGTTGAGAACGGTGTGGTCTGCATGACCTCCCTCGATACGGTTAGAGCGCTGTGGCACATGCTTGAAGCGATCAACTTCCAATCGACGGCTATGCCTGCTCACCACGCATAATAGAGTGAATTGAAGATTAGCACAGTAACCCGGGATGACCAAGGGAAGCTGTGCTAATCCCTTGATTAGGCGGCTCCACCGCTTGAATGTTTGATGAAGCCTGATGAAAATACACAATACAATGGGGAGGCGAGACAGCATGTCAGTGCAAACGAATATCGCGGAACGAATTATGGTGGCTCTGGATTATCCCGACGCCGCAGCGGCTCAGAAGCTGCTTGAATCATTGAGAGGCATTCCTTGCTATATGAAGGTCGGCATGCAGTTGTTTTACAGTGCCGGACCTCAATTCGTAAGCAGTCTGAAGGAGCAGGGCTACAAGGTGTTCCTCGATGTGAAAATGCACGATATTCCGAACACGGTGAAAGGCGGATCGGAAAGTGTGACCCGTCTTGGCGTGGACATGTTCAATGTGCACGCGGCTGGCGGCAAGCAAATGATGGAGGCTGCTCTCGAGGGAGTCGATAAGGCTTTGGCGGGCGGAGGTGCAGCTGAAGCAAGCCGACCGATCGTCATCGCCGTGACTCAGCTGACCAGTACAAGCCAAGCCGTGATGAATGAAGAGATCGGTCTGCCGGGAACGGTGGAGGACGCCGTACAGCGTTATGCACAGCTTGCGCAATCTGCAGGATTGCAAGGCGTTGTCGCTTCTCCTTTGGAAGTGACACGAATCAAAAGCGTGTGCGGTTCGGGATTCGTGACCGTGACGCCGGGCATTCGTCCGGCAGGCGCAGCCATAGGCGATCAGTCGCGCGTTATGACGCCTGCAGAAGCTTTTGCACAAGGAACGGACTATGTCGTTATCGGGCGTCCGATTACAGCGGCAGAGGACCCTAGAGGCGCTCTGGAAGCTATTATTCAATCGGTAGAGTAAGTAGCCACTCGCCGATCTCAAACTATAGATAAAAGGAGTTTTGTCTGATGAGCACAAAAACGATTTCTACGAACCCCCAGCTGGCAGAACGTATTGCAGCGGCCCTTTTGCAAATTGAAGCGGTAGCTCTTCGCCCTGACCCTAGTCAGCCCTTTACATGGACGTCCGGACTCAAATCGCCGATTTATTGCGATAACCGGCTGACGATTTCCTACCCGGAAATCCGCGAGCTGATTGCAGACGGCTTCGTATCCTTGATCCGCGACAACTTCCCGGATGTTGAAGTAATCGCCGGAGCTGCGACTGGCGGCATTCCGCATGCAGCGTGGGTTGCTCAAAAGCTGAACCTGCCTATGGTGTACGTTCGCGACAAAGCGAAAGGCCACGGCAAGGAGAACCTGATCGAAGGAAGGATTCGCCCAGGACAAAAAACCGTCGTTATCGAAGACTTGATTTCCACAGGCGGCAGCTCGTTGAAGGTTGCTTTGGCAGTTAATGATGCAGGCGCTAATGCTCTGGGCGTGCTCGGGATTTTCTCCTACCAGTTCGACAAAGCAACGGAAGCGTTCGCCGGCGCAGGAATTCCGTTCGAAACGCTGTCCAATTACACGACGCTATTGGATGTAGCCTTGAAACAAGGCAGCATTCAAGAGTCGGATGTGGAAGTGCTGAAGTCTTGGCGCGTAAATCCGAGCGAATACGGTAAATAACCTATTATGGACATGCCCCATACTCGTCTTTCTGCAAAGAAAGCCGGTGTGGGGCTTTTTTGCCGCTTATTGAACAAAAAAATCGCGGAGCCTCCCTTCCTGGTGAGGGTGTCCGCGATTTTGTTACCATAATAGAATTTTATAACATTCCGAGGTCATTTTTTGAGCAATTCCAGACGGTACACATATTCGAACAAATATTCAAATGCTTCCAGATTGCGCTTGGCTTCGAAAGCATTGGCGCCCCAAGCGTAAATGCCGTGCTTGCGCAGCATGATGCCAGGGACGCGTGGAACGATGGCGTCTTGTACCAGCTCGGCAATCCTTGGAATGTCCGCATAGTTAGGCAGGATAGGCACTTCGATCTGCGCCTCTTCGTCCCAAATGTTGAATGCTTTGATCAGCTCGACACCGTCGACAGGGATCGATTTGCGCTCCCAGAACAGCTCCGAGACGAGATTGTTGAATACGGTATGGACATGGAAAATCGCCCCGCAGCCCGTTGCTTTATAAATTTCACAATGGATTAATGTTTCCGCCGACGGCTTAAGTCCTGTCGTTTCCGTAGGCTGTCCCTTATCATCCACCAGAAGAAAATCGGAAGGCGTGTTCACCGATTTGTCTTTACCGCTGGCGGTAATGGCGAAAGTAAATTGCTCCGGGGCGAAATCGCCTACACGGATGGACAGGTTGCCGCTGGTGGCAGGAAACCAGCCCTTTGCCGCTAAAATGGTCTTTACTTCCCGAAGCTCGGCGAACGCCTGCTGCTTTTCTTCCAATCGAAGCGTGCTGCTCACTTGACTTTCAACTCCTCTAATTGCTTGATAATGTCATGAAAATCCTCAAAGGCATAATAGTTCAATCCTAAATCCTTGCACAGGTCGACCAGGATGGAGCGGGCAAATACGGTTTCCACCAGCTTCGCTCCTTCAAAATCCGTTACACTGTCACCGATCAGAATCCGCTCGTAAGCTTCCGGCGAGTAGCCGCGGATAATAGCCGTTTTGCACATTCCGCAATCATTGTGACAGTGCTCGTCGCAGGAATGCGGCCATAGGATTTCGATATGGCTTCCGCTGAAGTCGCTGCCGTTGCAGTAAATGTGATCTTTCGGAATATCGAACTCCGACAGCACAGGATAGACGAAAAAGTCGATCCCGCCGCTCGTGACGTAAAATTCGATATCGTTATCCTTGCAATAGGCAAGCAGCTCCTTGAAGCCGGGGCGTATGACTACGTTATGGATCGCATAATCGACGACTTCCTGCTTACGGGAAGTTGGCAGCAAGGCAAACATGCGGCCTACACCTTCGCGAATCGAGATCGATTTGGCGAGAACCTGCTCAACCAGCCGATCCCAACCTGGCGGCTGAAAATGCTTCATGATGGCGACGATATTGTCGTTAACGGTGATGGTGCCGTCAAAATCGCAAAAGATGATCCGTTTCCTGCTCATTCTCTAATCCCCCAAGCTTCGATTGCTACTCTTAGCTCCGGATGCTGCTCTGCATAATCCTTCAGCGATACACCGGCTTGGCATGCGGCAATGGCTTGACGGAATGCTTGTCCGCCTGCGATAGTCCCCATAGGATGGCCATGGATACCTCCGCCCGCATTGACGACGACCTGCTCGCCGAAATCCTTCAGGATGAGCGGCACAAGACCAGGGTGAATGCCTGCGGACGGAACCGGGAAGCTAGTTTTCAGCGGCAGGGAAGCGACCGTTTCTCCGTTGGCACTGTATACGTAATCCGAAGTCTGTCCGGTTAACAGCACTTCCTTGATCGCCATGTTCTCCTCACGCGGCATGACGACGGAGCCGTATGGCGACGGAAACAGGACCAGATCGGCGCCGGCCAGACGCATCAGCTTGCCCAGCAGCACATTGGCGGCAATTCCGTAATGCGGCGATGGATAGAAGGCGCCGGCCATCGCCGGATGGGCCATGATCGGCACGCTGATGTCCGGATGACGGCTTAGCTCTGCGAGTGTGTCAAATCCATAGGCAAGAACGTTAAACAATAAAGCGTTAGCTCCGGCATCGATTGCCTTGCGGGCTTGATCCAGCAGGCTGAAGGTAGGACCGGTCAAATTAGTTGCGTACAGCAGCTTTTGACCCGTAACCTGTTCCGCTTGTGCGGCTGCCTGCAGGCAAGCTTCCACACGCCGTTCAATCGGCGTCAGCGGATTCTCAAATAAAATCTCGTCATCCTTGATCAGATCGACGCCGCCTGCCGCCTGCAAGTAAAACTGCTCGCGAAGCGTAGACAGGTCGTGTCCGATTACGGATTTGAAAATACTCATCAACAGCGGGCGGTCATGGACTCCAAGAAGATCCCGTACGCCCTGCATGCCGAATTTAGGTCCTGGGAAAGCAGACAGAAACTCGCTGGAGAACTGAAGATCGATCAGCTTGACCCGGCCGTCCATGGAGAGCTTACCGAATACCGTAACAAGCAAAGCAGGGATATCCCGGCTGAAATTGGCATCCGGATAGGCGATGGAAATGTCCGCGTAACGCTCCGATGCAGGTGCGCCGGGAGCGGGCTCATGTACCTTAATATCGACCACTTTGCCGAGATGGCGCTCCATTTCGGCTTTCTTGGCTTCCGGCAGATCGGTCCAGCTGCCCACCGTCAGCCCGACGGCGATACCTTGTGCTTTTTTGGCAAAATCCGCTTTCTCATCATGGCAGCGATAGGTGGCAACACAATATGAATTTAACAACACGTACACCTACTTTTATTTAGATTGAACGGCAGCAGCTTGGGATGAAATCGCTTCTCCCAGCTCGCCTGCCCGTTCTGCCGAGCGCAGAACCGCTTTGGTCACACCGACGGAGAAATCGTGACGTTCCAACGTTTCCAGCGCGGCCTGGGTTGTTCCGTTAGGTGAAGTAACCTTACGACGCAAATCCGCAGGATCCTCGCCTGTCAGTTCAACCATTTTGGCTGCTCCGAGTACGGTTTGCACCGTTAGTTGCTTTGCGGCCTCAGGGGTAAGACCGCCGCGGATGCCGCCTTCGATCATAGCCTCCATCATGTAGTAAATATATGCCGGTCCGCTGCCGGAAACGCCGGTCACGATGTCGAGCTTCGACTCCTCCACGACCGATACGATCCCGGTAGAGGCGAACATGTCAATGGCCAGCTTCTGCTGCTCGGCGCTTGTGCCGGAGGAGAAGCTGATGCCGGTTGCTCCAAGTCCGATGGAGCTCGACGTATTAGGCATTGTGCGGACGATGGGCTGTCCGCTGGTGCCGAGCACAGCTTCAATCGTGGCGATGGACATTCCGGCGATCACGGATACAAGCAGCGCGGAAGGCTTCAGTTGGGAGCTGAGCGAAGTCAGCCCTTCGATGGCGTCTTTCGGCTTGAATGCCACGACTACGACATCCGCTTCCGTAACGGCGCGGAGCTTGTCGACTTCATTCGCAGCATAGCTGACCCCATAGCGGTCATGAAGAGACTTCAGACGGTCCGTATCCTGTCTGTTAATCATGGTAATCCGGGCAGGATTATCGTTTTTACCCGACGTCAGCCCCCGAACGATGGCTTCAGCCATTGAGCCTGCGCCTATGAATGTGATGTTGGCGGTGGATAAAGACATAGCTTGTCGTCTCCTTTGCAAGCAGGTAATGTTGAGTAACGATTTTATACAAAATGACTTAGCCGCGAATTTGTCCGCTGCCGCTGATGCAATATTTGGTAGAGGTCATCTCAGACAGCCCCATAGGTCCGCGGGCATGGAGCTTCTGCGTGCTGATGCCGATTTCCGCGCCGAACCCGAATTCGAAGCCGTCGGTAAACCGTGTGGATGCGTTATGATACACGGCTGCTGCGTCGACTTCCTGCAGGAAGCGGGCGGCATGCTCAGCCGTTTCCGTGACGATGCATTCCGAATGCATTGTTCCATGCCGGCGGATATGTTCCATAGCTTCGTCCAGCCCATCGACGACGCGGATGTTGAGTATATAGTCGTTGTACTCCGTATCCCAATCCTGGTCGGATGCGGCCTTGATGGAAGGAACCAGCTCGCGTGCCATTGCGTCCCCGCGAAGCTCTACCTTGTTCTCCGAAAAGGTTTGTGCCAAAGAAGCGAGACGGTCTTGCGCGAAGCTCCGATGGACGAGCAGCGTCTCCATGGAATTGCATACGGAAGGGCGTTGGACTTTGGCGTTCAATGCGATATTCAAAGCCATTTCATATTGTGCGGTATCGTCAATATAAGTATGACAAATGCCGGCTCCCGTTTCAATGACAGGCACGGTTGCATTTTGCACGACATTTTGAATCAAGGAATGCCCTCCGCGAGGGATCAGGACGTCCAGCAGACCGTTCAGCTTCAGCATCTCATCGACGGAGGAACGTTTAGGGTCCAGCACAAGCTGAATGGCATCAGCCGGTACATCGGTACGGGAGAGGGTTTCATGCATGACTTCCACGATCCGTTTGTTGGATTGCAGCGCTGCCGAGCCCCCGCGAAGCACAACGGCGTTGCCGGTTTTGAGGCACAGTCCGGCGGCATCGACGGTAACGTTAGGGCGTGCTTCATAGATCATGCCGATGACCCCGATAGGCACGCGGATTTTGCGGATATGCAAGCCATTAGGACGATCGAATTCCTCGAGCACGTCGCCGACCGGATCGGCAAGGTCGACTACCTCTCTGAGTCCTTGGGCGATAGCTTCGACACGCTTCTCGTCAAGCTTGATGCGATCCAGAAGCGAATCACTGGTTCCATTTTTCTTGCCCTCGGCAAGATCCAGCTTGTTGGCTTCTATGATGGATGCCGACTCCGCGACGAGAGCATCGGCGATGAGAAGCAGGGCGTTGTTCTTTTGCTCGGTTGACAAATTGGCCAAGCGTGGAGCTGCTTTTTTGGCTAAAGTCGCTTTTTGGACAACTTCGCTTGCCGTTTGAGTTTGTTGTGCTGTCATTGTTAATTCCTCCTTTTAATTAGTAAATATAGAGGCTATACCTGCTTGTGAACGGATAGCGTAATCCATTCGTCACGGTGGATCACTTCAATCCGGTTGACCTCAATACGCTTCTGCACTTCCTCGGTGCTAAGACCGGCAACGGCCTGAAGCTGCCATTTGGTGTAGTTGACGACGCCGCGGCCGATCGTTTGCTGATCGAGATTTACAACCTCGACCACATCACCGGGATGAAAATCGCCGGTGATTTCGGTTACTCCTGCCGGCAGGAGGCTTTTGCCTCCGACGATTAGAGCGTGCTCGGCACCTGCGTCTACCGTAATGCGGCCTTGCGGGGAAGAGTGGAAGCCGAGCCACTGCTTTTTGACCGGCAAATTGTGCTCATTCGTTTCGAAATAGGTGCCTTTGCCTTTGCCGTCGATGGCGAGCGACAAATCTCCATCCTCCATAACCCGGCCAATGAAGAGAGGGACGCCGCCTCTCATAGCGATACGGGCCGCTTCAATCTTGGAGCGCATGCCCCCTGTACCTACGGAGGAGCCGGAACCGCCGGCGATGCGGAACAGATCCTCGCTGATTTGGGTTACGAGATTCAATCGCTGCGCATTAGGGTTATGCCGCGGATCTTCCGTGTACAGGCCGTCGATATCGGTTAAAATGACGAGCTGTTTGGCTCTGACGAGATTCGCCACCAAGGCGGACAACGTATCGTTGTCCCCGAACTTCAATTCGTCGACGACTACCGTGTCGTTCTCGTTAATGATAGGGATCATCCCGTGGCGCAGCAGCTCTTCGATCGTCATGGAAGCATTGTGGATTCGCTTGCGGTTCGAGAAGTCGGAGCGCGTCAGCAAAATTTGCGCAACGCCTATGCCGTGGGCCGCGAACGCTTCGTGATAAGCCTGCATCAGGAGCGCCTGGCCGACCGAGGCCGAAGCCTGCTTTTCATGCAAAAGCTTGGGGCGGGTTATGTATCCCATTTCGCGAAAGCCTGCCGCTACGGCGCCGGACGTTACCAGCAGCACTTGATAGCCTTGCTTGTGCAGCTGTGAAAGCTCGGAGGCGAAGAACACGATTTTGCTGCGGTTCAGTCCGCCTTCATCGGAGGTAAGAGAGCTGCTGCCGATTTTGATGACAATGGTTTGCTGCATGGAGGGATCACTTCTTTCTGCCATATAAATAAAATGGAAAACAAATCGCATTTAGGTTGGAGACTGTAAGATAACGGTGATAGGGTCCGATGAAAACACAAAAAGCTCCCGTCCACTAAGGACGGAAGCTGATATCTTCCGCGGTACCACCTTAATTGATGATAAAACATCCAACTTGATAGCCTTATTAACGGCAAGGGCAGCAACCGTCCAACTCATCGTTGGCCGTTCCGGGGCGGGTTCGGACAGTGTTCACGGTAAATTCTTTCAGCCGGTGGAATTTACTCTCTGGGCGTGCATGGACTTCCTACTGTTCCCATCATCACGTTTCGATTTCTTATAAGCATAGCACGCATCCGGCGGTTTTGTAAAGGTAGCTTGGCCTAATCGGCATTACCCGAATAGGTGCAGCTTGGCTACCCGCTCCACGGCTTCCTGCAAGCGGGCTTCCGGCGTCAGCAGACCGAGCCTAACATAGCCTTCGCCGTTTTCGCCGAAGCCGATGCCAGGGGCAACGACGATCTTGGCTTCTTCCAGCAGCAAGTCGGCAAGCGACGCCGAAGTGTGGCCTTTTGGAACCGGCAGCCAGGTGAAGAAGGAGCCTTGCGAGCGGTTCGCTTTCCAGCCGATGCGATCGAGTGAAGCATAAAGGGCGTCTCTGCGGCCTTGATACATCGCGAGCAGGTCGCGGACGCAATCCTGCGGGCCTGTCAGCGCCGCTGCAGCGGCTTCTTGGATGCCGCCGAACAGACTGCAGTAGTAATGATCCTGAATCAGGTTGATCATGCGCACGATCTCTTTGTTGCCCAGAGCAAAGCCGACGCGCCAGCCGGCCATGTTGTACGTTTTGGACAGCGTATAAAACTCGACGCCGACTTCTTTGGCACCGGGAAGCTGGAGGAAGCTGACCGGCTTCTGACCGTCGAAGCCGAGAGCGCCGTAGGCGAAATCACTGGCAACGACAATGCCGTGCTTTGCCGCAAAACGGATCGTCTCTTCATAAAAGGAAGCGGGAGCAGCTGCACCCGTAGGATTGTTCGGGTAATTGATGAACATGAGCTTCGCCTGGTTCAGATCCGCTTCCGGAATCGCGCTGTAATCCGGCAGGAAGGCATTCGATTCCCGGAGCGGCATAAATGACATGCGGGCACCTGCCAAAGCGACTCCGGACCAATAGTCGGGATAACCAGGGTCAGGGACGAGGCATACGTCACCGGGATTCAGCAAGCATTGGCTGATTTCGACCAGTCCGGTTTTGCCTCCGAACAAGATCGCGACCTCCGTCTCGGGGTCCAGCTCGACACCGTAATCTTCCTTATAGCGAGCGGCAACAGCCTGCTTCAGAAACAAAAATCCGTTGAATGGCGGATAACGGTGATACAGCGGGTTTTCCGCAGCTTCCTGAAGCTTCTTAACTATATGGGCAGGCGTCGGTTGATCGGGATTTCCTTGTCCCAAATTAATGACGTCGTGTCCCGCGGCGATTTGCGCATTGGCTTTGCCGACCAGCTTCGCAAAAAATTGCGTAGGCAGCTCCTGCATACGTTCGGCGGGTTGAATAGGGAATGCGGAAATGCGGGTTGAAGCAGTACTCATTTATGGTCACTCTCCATTGATTTGTATAAGCTTGCCGTTCTAACGGGCTAGCAATAATGTATCATGAATCGATGCGACTGTATAGAACTCGAAGTCATTTATCCCACTTAGCGCATTGGAATAATATAAATTCGACAGTCATTGAACTTCGTGACGGCATCGACTATGATTAGGGAGATAATGTAGAGATGAAAGGTGATTATACACATGACGCAAAAACGTTGGAATATAGCGCTGCTGCAAATGGATATCGCCATCGGCGAGCCGGAACGGAATTTCTCCAAGCTGGAGGCTATGCTGCAAAAAGCGGTCGAAGGCGGTCCGAAGCCGGACGTTATCGTATTTCCCGAAATGTGGAATACCGGCTACGCGTTGGATCGGATTCATGAGCTTGCCGACGTGAACGGGGAACGGACGAAGGCTTTGCTATCCGCATTCAGCCGGACACACGGTGTAAATATTATTGGAGGTTCAATCGCTGAGAAAAAAGGCGATGACATCTACAATACGATCTATGCGTTCGACCGCGAAGGAAAGCAGGTAGCGGATTATTCCAAAATCCATCTGTTCCGCCTTATGGATGAAGAGAAATATTTGAAGGAAGGCGGCCATATCGGTCAGCTGGAGCTGGACGGCGTTCCTGCCGGCATGATGATTTGCTACGACATCCGGTTCCCTGAGCTGAGCCGCAAGCTGGCTCTTGGCGGAGCACAGATTATGTTCGTTCCAGCAGAATGGCCGAATCCTAGACTTCACCATTGGCGTACTCTGTTAACTGCGAGAGCGATAGAAAATCAGATGTTCGTCGTTTCCTGCAACCGGATGGGCGTGAGCGGGACGACGGAATTTTTCGGCCACTCGATGGTGATCGACCCTTGGGGCGAAATCTTGGTGGAGGGCGACGAGTCCGAAGCCATCCTGCGTGCGGAGATCGACCTGGAGCTTGTCGGGCAGGTTCGCAGCAAAATTCCGGTATTCGAGGACCGGAGACCGGCTTTATATTAATAATGTAGAGGGGCAGCTTAACGGCTGCTTTTTTCTTTTATATAGAAAGTTTCCCGACCGAGGTGCGCTTGAATCGTTTACAGTTAAATGGATGCACGATGCACAAGTTTGAGGAGGAAACAAAATGGCAAATAGGGGTATGGCTCTGGAAACAGTCGCCTATGAAAATAAGTCGATTTTACAAAATCTAATGGAGCTCTATCAATACGATATGAGCGAATATGAAGATGAATTTGAGCTTAACGATTACGGTTTATTCGGCTATCGGTATATCGATCATTATTGGACGGAGGAAGGGAGGCACGCTTATTTTGTAAAAGTCGACGGCAGGCTGGCCGGATTTGTGCTGCTGCGTGAGCTGCCACAGCTGGCCGACGGCACAGTATGCAGATCCATCGCTGAATTCTTCATCTTAAGGCATTACCGAAAGTCCAGCATTGGCCGGAAAACGGCGAAGCAGGTGTTCTCACAATTTCCCGGGCAATGGAGCGTCTGTTACTTGGAGAAAAACACGATTGCAAGAACGTTCTGGACCCGTGTGATACAAGAGAGCGCAATCGGTGAAGTGAGGAATACGACATATCTTGATATGAAGTGCTTTGAGTTTCAAACATAGCGGGAGGGGACGCGGGATGAGAAGGGCAGAAATTGCGGCGTGGACACCGGAATGGGGTAGTTTGTATGCGGCCGCGCAAGAGGAATTAAAGCAGCTTCTGGGGAAAGATTGCATTGAAATCCACCATATCGGCAGCACATCCGTCCCCGCTATCGGGTATGCCAAACCGATAATTGATATCGTCGTTGCCGTCCGGAGCATTCAAGCCGTAGATGCTTTCAATGAACGCATGATAGAGGCAGGCTTTCAACAGAGAGGGGAGAATGGCATAGCCGGCAGAAGGTATTTCACCAAAGGCGGCGAACGGCGAACGCATCATATCATATATTTGAGGCTGGCGACGCTAACATCCGCGCGCATTTGGATTTCAAAGCTTACTTGACCGCGCATCCCGATGAGGCACGCCGTTACGGCGAGCTGAAGCTGAGGGTAGCGGAGCAGTATCCAGATCATGTACATCGTTATCAGGAAGGCAAACAGTTCTTTGTCCAACAATTGGCGCAAAAAGCCGCCGAATGGGCGGCTCGAAGCGACCGTTGACGCACCATAACGGTACGATGACGTTTACTGCTGCTCGACGACTTCCTTGAAAGTCGATATGAAAGCTTCAACCGCCTTGGACATGTAGCGTCCCTTCCGGTAAGCAATGACCAGCATGCGAGTCGGGCGATCAGCGAGGGAGAGATAGGCCGGGGCATGCTGGCTCCAAGCACCCCGGGAAATCATGTGCGGCACGAAAGCGATGCCCATTCCCGCCGCGACCAGGGATTGTACGGTTTCGATATTGCTGCTCTCAAATACGATGCGGGGCGAAAAGCCGGCATGCTCGCACAGCTGCAGCGTAATTTGACGAAAACCTTGACCCTTTTTCAGGGCGATGAAAGGCTCTTCGCGAAGCTCCTCGATCCGGATCGGACGCTTCTCTGCTTCCGCTGTTTTGGCAAGACGATGCTGAGGCGGCAGCGCGAGGACGATCTCCTCCTCGATCAGCGGCTCATAAGTGAGCGAGTCGTCCATAAGCGGAAGCGACAGCAGGCTGATGTCGATTTGGCCGCTGGCGGTGAGATGCTCCAGATTGGCGGTGGTCTCCTCCATGAGCATAATTTCGATCTCCGGGTATCGCTCTTGAAATACCGGCAGCACCAGAGGCAGCACGTGGGCTCCTGTTATCGGCAGGCTGCCGACGACGAGCTTGCCCTTGCGCATTTGCGATATATCTTCCATTTCGCGCTTCAGCTGCTCGACCATGTCCAGAATGGCCTGGGCTTTCTCGACGAACAGCGATCCGGCATACGTAACCTCTACCGAGTTCGTTGTCCGCTGAAACAGCAGCAGGCCGATTTCTTTTTCCAGCTTGGACAGCTGCTGGCTGAGCGACGGCTGAGCGATGTGAAGCTTCTCCGCGGCGCGGGAAAAATTTTTGTCTATGGCGATCTGCAGCGCGTATTGCAGCTGTCTCAGTTCCATTTTTTTGAGGCTCCTTTTATTAGCGATGTCGTGGTATGCTTCATTTGTAACTGTTCTATCCGCATTTATGAAGCAAACGTTTCATTATAATGATTTCCTATCAAGCTTATAGATATTATATCTTGGATCAATGAATAAAGAAATGCTAGACTATGTAGCATGAGATGAATTGATTCGCATTCATGACAATGAGGTGAAACTGATGGCAAAAACTATGTTTGAGAAAATTTGGGACAATCACGTTATTCATCAGGAAGCAGGCAAACCTAGCATCATTTATATCGACCTGCAGCTGGTTCACGAGGTAACGTCTCCGCAAGCGTTCGAAGGACTTCGGCTGTCCGGCCGCAAAGTGCGCCGCCCGGATCTGACTTATGCAACTATGGATCATAACGTTCCTACTAAAGACCGTTTCAACATTACAGACCCTATCTCCAAGCAGCAAATCGACACCTTGTCGCAAAACTGTAAGGATTTCGGCGTTACTTTGTTCGACCTGGACAGCATCGACCAAGGCGTCGTGCACGTTATGGGCCCTGAGCTCGGCTTGACGCACCCAGGTAAAACGATCGTTTGCGGCGACAGCCACACTTCCACTCACGGTGCATTCGGAGCTCTTGCTTTCGGTATCGGTACGAGTGAGGTTGAGCACGTGTTGGCGACTCAATGCTTGCAGCAAGCGAAGCCAAAAACAATGGAAGTGCGCATTAACGGCAAGCTGAACCCTGGCGTTACGGCGAAGGACTTGATCTTGGGCGTTATCGCTAAATACGGCACGGACTTTGCTACTGGCTACGTATTGGAATATACCGGTGAATCTATCCGCAACCTGTCGATGGAAGAGCGTATGACGGTATGTAACATGTCCATCGAAGCGGGCGCAAGAGCAGGTCTGATCGCTCCGGACGAAACGACATTCAACTATTTGCGTGGACGTGAATATGTGCCTCAAGGCGCTGCATTCGACCAAGCGGTAGAGCAATGGAAGCAGCTTACTACGGACGCAGGCGCACAATACGATGCGGTTGTAGAATTCGATGCCGACAGCCTGATCCCGCAAGTAACCTGGGGAACAAGCCCTGGTATGGGTACGGACATCACGGCTCTTGTACCGGATCCAAAAAGCTTTGCTACCGAGAACGAGCGTAAAGCCGCTGAAAAAGCGATCGAGTATATGGGCATTACTCCGGGCACTCCGATGACCGATCTTGCAGTTGACTATGTATTTATCGGTTCCTGTACGAACGGACGTATCGAAGACCTTCGCGCAGCTGCCAAAGTAGCGCAAGGACACAAAGTATCTTCGAACGTGACTGCGATTGTCGTACCTGGCTCCGGCCGTGTAAAAATTCAGGCGGAAAAAGAAGGCCTGGATAAAATCTTCACTGAAGCGGGCTTCGAATGGCGCGATGCGGGCTGCAGCATGTGCTTGGCGATGAATCCGGACGTATTGAAACCGGGTCAACGCTGTGCATCGACCTCCAACCGTAACTTTGAAGGACGTCAAGGACGTGACGGACGTACGCATCTGGTGTCTCCTGCAATGGCAGCGGCAGCAGCGATCAAAGGACATTTCTACGATGTTCGCGATTGGAACTTCAAAGTGAAGCAAGAAGCTTAATTCAATAAACCTTAAGTGAGGAGAATGACTACATGGAAGCTTTTACTAAGCATACCGGTCTTGTAGGCCCGGTCGACCGCGTTAACGTAGATACAGATGCCATCATCCCTAAACAATTTTTGAAACGGATCGAGCGCTCCGGCTTCGGCCAATTTTTGTTCTTCGAATGGCGCTTTGACAAGTCCGGCGAAGTGATCAAGGAGTTTTCCTTGAATCAGCCTCGCTACCAAGGTTCGTCCGTTCTGATCTCCCGTGCGAACTTCGGCTGCGGATCTTCCCGTGAACACGCGCCTTGGGCTATTCAGGATTACGGCTTCAAAGTCGTTATCGCTCCGTCTTATGCGGACATTTTCTACAACAACTGCTTCAAAAACGGCATTTTGCCTATCAAATTGAGCGAAGAGCAAGTGGAAGAGCTGTTCCAGCGTACGGCTAAGACGGAAGGCTACCAATTGACGGTTGATCTTGAGAACAAAAAGATCACTGACGATCAAGGTTTGAGCATCGACTTCGATCTGGATGAGCACCGCCGTCAATTCCTGCTGCAAGGCTTGGACGATATCGGCTTGACGCTTCAGCACGCAGATAAAATCGCTGCTTACGAAGAAGCACACAAAGCTCGTCTTGCATATAAATAAGCTGTTTATTAAGAGACTGTTCCGGGTTATCCGACCCGGGCGGTCTTTTTTTGTTTAAGTGGGGTTCATGCGCAGCAAGGTAACGTAAGCGCGAAGAAATATGATACAATGAACCCAAAAGCTGGAAGATCCGATCGAGGGGGAGAACAGGTTGGAACAAAGACGCGAGGAAGCGGAAGCAAGGCTGGCCGCATACGGTCAGGAGCATCTGCTGCGCTTTTACGATGAGCTATCCGGCGATTCGCGACGACAGCTGCTGGATCAGGTGCTGCAGCTGGATTTGGAGCGGATCCGCTCGATTTGGGAGCAAGCTTCCGTTAAAAAGGAAGAGGATGCTTTTGCAGCGGCGGGCATATCCCCGATCCCGGCTTACGCATGGGACGAGCTCAGCGATAGGGAGAAGCAGAGCTATACGGAGGCTGGGTGGCGCTTGCTGCGGGAGGGCAAAGCAGGAGCCATAGTAGTAGCCGGGGGACAAGGCAGCCGGTTAGGCTACGATGGGCCGAAGGGGACGTATGACATCGGTTTGCCTTCATGCAAATCGTTCTTCCAGCTGCAGGCGGAGCGGCTGATTAACCTTACGGAGCGGGCAGGACAGGCTATCCCGTGGTACATTATGACCAGTCCCGCCAATCATGACGAGACGGTGCGTTTTTTCGAGCAAGCAAATTATTTCGGGCTGCGTTCGGCCGATTGCTTTTTTTTCACGCAGGGCGTTATGCCTGCTCTGGATGCTGAGGGGAAGATCTTGCTGGCTGCAAAGGATCAGATCAGCTTGGCGCCTAGCGGCAATGGAGACTGCTTTGCAGCTTTAAGGCGTTCGGGCGCCTTGGTCGATATGAAGCGGCGCGGATTGACATGGCTCTATTATTACAATGTCGATAATGCGTTGGTGAAGGTAGCCGATCCGTTGTTCCTCGGAATGGCGGCATCCCATTCTCATCCTGCAGCTGCCAAAGCGGCGGAGAAATCCGGTCCCGAGGAGCAGGTGGGCGTGCTGTGCATGAAGTCCGGACGTCCGGCGGTCGTTGAATATACCGTCATACCGGAAGCTATGAAGCATGCAACGGACCGGCAAGGCAAACTCCTTTACGGCTTGGGCAACCTGTCGATGCAAGCGTTCCGGCTTGACTTTATTGAAAAGTTTGCGGAGGCGGAGCTGCCTTATGCAATGGCACATAAAAGGATCAGCTTCATTGATCCGACCGGCCGTCTCGTGGTCCCGGAGCAGCCAAATGCATTCAAATTCGAACGGTTTATATTCGATTTCTTCTCATTGGCCGACAACATTACCGTATTGAAAGTGAAGCGGGAGGAGGAGTTTGCGCCCGTCAAAAACAAAGAAGGAGAGGACAGCCCTGAAACCGCGCGCAGGCTCGTATTTGACTTGCACAGGAAATGGCTGCTAGCTGCAGGTGTACCTGCCGAGCTGATCGGGGACCGCCCCATCGAAATATCCCCGCTGGATTCTTATTCCGGCGAGGGCTTGACGGATGACGTTGTCCGGAAGCTGCTGCAGCAGTAAAAAGAGCTGTCCCATTTCCATAATGGGACAGCTCCATAATCCTGAAGCGCGTCATTGGCCGCGATGCTTATATTTCGCTTATTGCACCTTTAAAGCAAATTTTCGCTCTCTCATTGCTTCCTTTTGCCGCTTCGATTCGCTTTTGCGTTCCATTTTACGATGCTCATACTAAAATACAGAGTGACGGACATCCCGAGGGGGTAGGCTTCTGGCGCAACAGACAGGCTGCTGCGGCAAAAATTGTTGTTTACTCGTTGTGTCCGCTTCGATCTGCATCTGTGCCGCCAACGCCTCTTGCCTGCTGCAGCCGGAATTCCTTCGGGGAGATCCCGTACTTTTCGCGGAACACGCGGTGAAAATACGTATAACTGCCGAAGCCGGACGTTTCGGCGATCTGCTCGAGCGTCATGCTGCTGTAATTCATTCGTTCGATGGAGGTGGACAAACGAATTTCGAGAGCATATTGAATCATCGTTTTGCCGAAGCATTCCTTGAATAGATGGACCGCCCTCGATACGCTTAAGCCGACATGGGCGGCAACATCCTCGATCTTGAAGGGAAGGATGGCGTGCTCTTCTATGAAGCTCTTCATCCGGGAGGCGAGAAAAGAGCTCCCATGGAGCGTTCGTGTCTCCGTAACGGCCCTGTCAATATGAAGGCATAGGGCACGCAGCAAGTAATCCGACAGCTCCTTGTTTTCGTCTTCGATGCGCCGCTTCTCCAGAATGATTTGCCTCCATAAGATGAGAAGCTTTTCATAGGCGGCGATGCGGACCTTTTGCGGCTTTTTGCTTTTTCTCCACCACGCTTCGAGCCACTCGCCCTTGCAAATGATGTAATAGTCCCCGCTGGAAATAAGCGTCTGCCCAAGCTTGTTCGTATGCTCGTCGACCCGCAGGTCATAGATGTCTCCCGGCTGATACAACAGCAAATCTCCGGTTTCGATCCGTGTCATCGCTCCGTTCACCATAGCCTGACAATAGCCTTCCGTCTGCAGACGGAACAGGTAGGCGCGCATGACATCGTTGTGCCCGGTCTGGAAACGCTGCGAATGATAGGAATAGCCGCATGATAGAATTTGAGAGAGCATCCACGTAACTCCTTATCGATTATTAGCAAAATAGTTCATGTTGTAACCACATCGTTCATAGTCATTATAGGGGATTTGCGATTAAAATGGTATCAAATAGATTACTTTATTGGGAGAGTGAACAGGTTGAGAAGAATGGGCATTGGTGTGCAGCTTTATACGGTTCGTGACGACTTGGCGAAAGATTTCCGCGGTACGCTGCGCCGTGTGGCCGAGCTTGGCTATGAGGGCGTTGAATTTGCCGGTTACGGTGGCCTGCCTGCCGACGAGCTGAAGCAGCTGCTGGATGAGCTGAACCTGAAGCCGATCGGAGCTCATGTGAGCTTGCAAAATATGCGTAACGATTTGGACAAAGAGATCGACTATTTGCTAGCGATTGGTGCCAAATACCTGATCTGCCCTTATGTAGCGGCGGAAGACCGCCAGGATGCGGAGGCTTGGAAAAGCTTATTCGTGTTCTTAGGGGAAGCGGCACGCAGAGCCAATGAAAAAGGCTTGAAATTCGCTTATCATAACCATGCTTTCGAGTTTGAGACGAAGATTGGCGACCAATATGTTTTCGACGCGCTGTACGCATCGGCACCAGAGCATATTTTGGTGGAAATGGACGCAGGCTGGGTCCAATATGCAGGTCTCGATACGCTGAAATATATTGCTGATTATGCGGGCCGACTGCCGTTGCTTCATCTTAAGGATTTCAAAGGCATGATCAACAATCAGATCAATACGGTTGAGCTGGGACAAGGCGAGATCGATTTGCCGGTCGTTATTCAGGCAGCATCCGATGCTGACGTAGAATGGCTGATCGTGGAGCAGGACCGCTGTCAAAATCCTCCTCTGGAAAGCGTTGCCACAAGCCTGAAATGGCTTCAGGACAACTATCTGTCCAAATTTTAATAGCACTTAACCTAACTACAAAGGAGCCGAAACGATAATGAGCAAAATTAGAGTCGCCGTCATTGGCTGCGGAGCCATTTCCAAGCACAGACATATTCCTGAATATGCAGCAAATCCGAATGTAGAGCTGGTTGCATTCGTCGATATTATAAAAGACCGCGCGGAGCATTACGCATCCCAATACGGCGCCAAAGCCTACACCGATTACAATGAAATGCTGAAAGCGGAAAAGCCGGATGCCGTGAGCGTATGTACTCCGAACGCTTTACATGCCACGGTTTCGATTGCGGCAGCCAATGCAGGCGCGCACGTCCTGGTTGAAAAGCCTATGGCTACTACGGAAGCCGAAGGTTTGGCTATGATCGAAGCGGCACGCAATAACAATGTCTACTTGATGGTAGGTCACAATCAACGTTTGATGCCGCCTCATGCGAAAGCAAAAGAAATCCTGCAAACGGGCCGACTCGGCAAGGTGATTACGTTCCGCACTTCGTTCGGACATCCCGGACCGGAAGGCTGGAGCGTAGACGGAAGAGACAGCTGGTTTTTCCGTAAGGAAGAAGCGATCATGGGCGCAATGGGCGACCTTGGAGTTCACAAGTCCGACCTTATCCGTTGGCTGCTCGATGACGAAGTGGTGGACATTGCAGCATTCGTCGGAACGATACATAAGGAAGGCACCGATGTTGACGACAACGCGACTTGCGTAGTGCGCATGCAAAGCGGCGTGATCGGAACGCTCGTAGCAAGCTGGACGTACTACAAAGGCGGAGACAACAGCACAGTGCTTTGGTGCGAGAACGGCGTAATGAAAATCGGCACGCACCCGGACGATCAAGTCATTGTGGAGCTGCGCAACGGTTCGGTAGAGAAATACAAGGTGGGAGCTATGGCGACCAACGAGAAGCAAACGACAAGCGGCGTCATCGACGAATTCGTCAACTGCCTCGTTACCAATACGCCGCCTAGCATTTCCGGTGAGGAAGGCTTGAAGTCGTTGAAAGTCATTCTTGCTGCCTTCGAATCGCAAGATACGAAAAAGGTCATTTCTCTTTAATATAGTCATAGTTGTACAAAGGCGAGTCTTCAGCTGCAATTGCGGCTGCAGGACTCGTTTTTTTTGCCGGAACAATGAGGATTCGTGTACTCCATAACCGGCGATCATGGATGTTAATGGGTTCACAACAATGTCATAGGATTTCCGCTTCGGCTTGATGTATAATGAAACTAAACGGTTGTTTGCAAGCGTTTTTACCGTTGGTTAATAAATAGATAATTTGCAGCAGGAAGCGGTTAAGGGGGAGACGGCATGCAGTGCAGCAAAGTCGGAGTCATCGGTGCAGGAACTATGGGTCAAGGAATTGCGGAAATGCTAGCGGCTCAAGGGCTCGACGTCATACTGATCGATCGTTCGAAGGAGCAGGTGGAGCGAGCTTGGGAACAAATCGAGATGAGCCTGGACAAGCAGATGGAGAAGTGGGCGATTACGGCCGCTGAGAAAAAGCTCATTTTATCGAAGATACATAAAGAAACCGCTTTACAGCGCTGCGCGGAGTGCCAGCTGGTCATCGAGTCGATCACCGAGGACCTGAAGCAGAAGATGAAGCTGTTCCGGCAGCTGGATTCGATCTGCCCGCCTACGACTATACTGGCAAGCAATACGTCGACGTTAAGCTTGACGGAAATTGCCGCGGTAACGGAGAAGCCGGAGCGCACTATCGGCATTCATTTCATATATCCCGTATCAAAAATCCATTTGGTGGAAATTATTAGAGGGTTGAAAACTTCTGAAGAAACGTTTGCATTCACCAAGCAGTTTGTGGAGGAAACGATCCAGAAACGGGGCATTCAAGTATATGAATCGCCTGGTTATGTTACGACACGGTTAATTTGTGTGCTAATTAACGAAGCTTTGCATACGCTGTCAGAAAGGGTGGCGAGTGCGGAAGACATCGATACGGCAATGCGGATCGGGTACGATTTCCATTATGGTCCGCTGGAGATGTGCGACCGGTTCGGGCTCGATTCGGTGCTCGCCGCCATGGAGAGAATGTTCCGGGAATTCGGCGATGTCAAATACCGTCCGGCGGTGCTGCTGAAGCAAATGGTACGCGCAGGCCAGCTTGGCACGAAAACGGGACAAGGCTTCTTTCGTTATGACAAGGACGGTGACCGGTTATGAAAATTTTAGTCATTAATGCGGGAAGCTCTTCATTGAAGTTCCAGCTGTATTCGATGGAGAACGAAGCGGTGCTTGCCAAGGGAAAAGTAGAGCGAATCGGCATGGATTCCGCCATTGCGAGCTTCGAGCCTGATGGAAAGCCGGAGATCCGCGAGGTGTCGGAAATATTGGAGCATACGTCCGCCATTCGGAAGGTGCTGGATATGCTGGTTCACAAGCAATACGGTGTGCTCGGATCGATTCAGGAGATTGATGCTGTCGGGCATCGGGTTGTCCATGGCGGCGAGTCGTTCTCCGGCTCCGTCCTGGTCGATGAAGACGTGAAACGCGAGATCAAACGATTGTTCGATCTGGCACCGCTTCACAATCCGGCGCACATGCTTGGGATTCATGCGGTCGAAGCCAACATGCCGGAGGTTCCGCAGGTTGTCGTGTTCGATACGGCTTTCCATCAGACGATGCCGCCGCAATCGTATTTGTATCCGATACCTATGGTTCTGTACAAGAAGCATAAAATACGCCGGTACGGGTTCCACGGCACTTCTCACGCTTACGTGAGCGAGAGAGCCGCTATGCTGCTGCAGAGACCTTTACAGGAACTCAAGCTGATTTCGTGCCATATTGGCAACGGGGCAAGCTGCACGGCGGTTATGAACGGCAAATCGTACGATACGAGCATGGGAATGACGCCTTTGGAAGGGCTGATGATGGGAACACGCAGCGGCGATATCGATCCGGCTATCGTGCCTTATGCGATGGGCAAAGAGGATTTGACGCTCGGCGAGGTTAACTCGATGCTCAATAAGCATAGCGGATTGATGGCGATTTCGGGCATCAGCAGCGACATGCGGGAAATTCTCGAATCGATGGAAGCTGGGGATAAAAACGCCGCATTAGCCTTCGAAATGTACGAATACCGGCTGCGCAAATATATCGGCGCCTATGCAGCTGCCATGAACGGACTCGATGCTATCGTGTTTACAGCTGGGGTCGGGGAAAATTCTCCGGCGCTCCGTAAGGCGGTATGCACGAATTTGACCTTCCTAGGCGTTGAGCTCGATGAGCAGGCCAATGCAGCAAGAAGCCCGGAAGACCGCCGTATCTCGACTGAACGGTCCCGGGTGCAGGTGCTGGTCATACCGACGAACGAAGAGCTGGTTATTGCGAGAGATACGCATCAATTGATATTGAATCGATTAAATGTAGTATAATATAAAGATAAAGAGATCCCAATAGCAGGAAGGATGGTCTGTTTGAGCCGAAACTTATCCATGATCCGCGATGTCAGTCAGTACAAAGACAATACGGTTACGATTGGCTGCTGGCTGCATAACAAAAGATCGAGCGGTAAAATTCAATTTTTGCAGCTGCGCGACGGCTCCGGTTTTATACAAGCGGTCGTTGTCAAAAGCGAGGTGCCGGAGGACGTATGGGAAGCGGCTGGCAAGCTGACGCAGGAGAGCTCGCTGTATGTGACGGGCACAGTCCGGGAGGATACCCGCAGTAAGAGCGGATACGAGCTGACCGTTACCGGCATTGAGATCATTCAAGTATCTTCGGATTATCCGATTACTCCGAAGGAGCACGGGGTCGACTATTTGATGGATCACCGTCATCTGTGGATCCGTTCGCCCCGCCAGCGCGCCATTCTTGTCGTGCGTGCGCAAATTATCCGCGCTATTCAGCAGTTTTTTGATGAGAGAGGCTTTCATCTCGTCGATCCGCCGATATTGACGCCGTCCTCTTGTGAAGGGACGACGAACTTGTTTCATACGAAGTATTTCGATGAAGACGCCTTTTTGACGCAAAGCGGTCAATTATATATGGAAGCGGCAGCGATGGCGCTCGGCCGGGTTTACTCGTTCGGACCTACCTTCCGCGCGGAGAAGTCGAAGACGCGCCGTCACTTGATCGAATTTTGGATGATCGAGCCGGAAATGGCATTCGTCACCCACGAGGAGAACCTGAAAATTCAGGAGCAGTTCGTGTCTCATATCGTGCAGTCAGTGCTGCAGCACTGCAGTAATGAGCTTGAGGTGCTGGAGCGGGATACGTCCAAGCTCGAGAAGATCCAGGCGCCGTTCCCGCGGATTACATACGACGAAGCGGTCGCGTTCCTGAAGGCCAACGGGCATGAATTCGACTGGGGCGAGGACTTCGGAGCGCCGCACGAAACGGCTATTGCCGAGAAATACGAGACGCCGGTGTTCATTACACACTACCCGACGGAAATTAAGGCTTTCTATATGAAGCCGGATCCGAGCCGGCCTGAAGTCGTCCTGTGCGCCGACATGATCGCGCCGGAAGGGTACGGGGAAATCATCGGGGGAAGCCAGCGGATCGACGATCCCGAGCTGATGGAGCAGCGCTTCACGGAGCATGAGCTGTCCAAGGAAGCGTACCAATGGTATCTCGATTTACGCAAATACGGAAGCGTGCCGCATTCCGGGTTCGGCTTGGGATTGGAGCGTACGGTCGCTTGGATTTGCGGGCTGGATCACGTCAGGGAGACGATACCTTTTCCAAGACTGTTGTACCGCTTATACCCGTAAATTAGAAAACGCAGCATGATCGTACATCCAACGGTTATTGGGCTATGCATGGAGAGGTGATCGGATGAAGGTTAGCAATCACGAGGCGGAGCTGATGGCGGCGTTTACTGCCGGCTGGAGGGAAGGAAGCATTTCGGTGCCTTACTTGCTGCTTAAGCATTACCATCAGTGGAAGCTGACGGAAGTCGAGGTCATGCTGATGATTCACGTCATGGCCTTTATGGAGAAGGAACGAATTGATTTTCCGACGCTGGAGGAGCTCCAGGAAAGAATGAGCGTTCCGGCGGAAAAAGTGATAGCCGCATTGCAAAAGCTGCTGAAGGAAGGGCTGCTATCCATCGATGACAGCATTGATCCGCACAGCGGCATTCAATATGAGAAGTACAATTTGAACCCTTTGTACGAGCGTCTGGCAGCCTGCTGGCTTGAGGAAGCAAAGCAGCGCAAGAAACAGCCTGAACCAGTAAGGAAGGATATTTTTTCCATATTCGAGAAGGAATTCGGACGGCCGCTGACTCCGATGGAGCTGGAATCGATAACGGGATGGCTGGATAAAGACAGCTACCCGGAGGAATTGATTTTGGCCGGACTGAAGGAAGCGGTATTCGCAGGGAAGGTGCATTTTCGCTACATTGACCGGATCTTGCTTGAATGGAGCCGCAACCGGATTACGACCGTGGAGCAGGCGAAGGAGCATTCGCAGAAGTTTCGATCTATCCGATGAGGGCTCCTCGTCGGAAGGAAGCTCGGTACAGACAGACTGGGGCGACACTTCGTGCTTGGTACGATACGAACGAGAAAGAACCTTTACGGAAATGATTTCCGTAAAGGTTCTTTTTTTTGCAGTTTAGGACTTGTTGTTTATAACGATCATACCGGACTCGGATATGACATCGCTCTTCAGGATTTTGGCGAAAAAGTCCACAGGAACGAACAGGCTTCCTTCTTCATTAATATATGGGGCGGCGCCTAGCTGGATCGGAGCAATCTTGTTGTACGCGTAGCTGTCTTGACCGACCGTTACCGCGGTCCATTGCGCGCCTTTGATAACCTCTGCCTGCTTCTTGTCTGCATTCCATTTGATCTCATAGCCCAGACTTTCGGCAGCTGCTCTTAACGGAGCAAATGCCATTCCGCTGCTATTCGTGACCAGAGACAGCTCTTTGCCGCCAACAACCAGCTTGACCGGTGCGGAACCGGAGTTGCCGGAGTCAGGCTGCTGCGGAATCGGAATACGGAATTCCGGTGTGCCGGACGAGTAAGGGGCGATCTCGTATTGACCGAATACGATCACGGCATTGCCTTTTTCGATATAAAAGGTTTGGGTGTCGGAAATACCTTTAAATCCGTCGGCAAAATAATTTTCCGGCTTTTTCGCGATTTCTTCTTTAATAAATTTATTTATGATGTCCTTATATTGGCTTCCGAACATATCCTTTAACTCGATACGCGCCGCTTGAGCTTGGTCGGATACGTTATAAGTGTCAATCCGCGTCATGCCGTGCGCTCCGCCCGTGTAGGTGTATGTGGCCGTTTTGATCGACAGATGGTCCTTGTCGTCGGTGCCTCCGTCCGCTTTGACCTCGTAAGCTACTGTCAAATCATAAGGGCGAAATTCATAGCCGCTTTGCTTCGCTGCTTCTGCGCCTTGCTTCGCTTGCAGCTTCATAGCATCCAAATCTTTCCTCGCTTGCTGATAGATGCTATCGTTCAGTTCCGCTTGATATTTCGTATCCTTCATGCCTTGAACGACCGGAATGCTGATATTGACGGTCAGCTCGTCCGTTTGCTCCTTAATCGGCTTGGAGCTGATTTGGAGAGCTTGTTCAGCTTGTCCGGACGTTGCAGGAATCGGAATCCGGAACTCAGGCGACCCCGCAGCATAAGGGGCAATCTCGTACTCGCTAAACACGATCACTGCTTGGCCGTTCTCGATATAAAAGGCTTGCGTGTCGGAAATACCTTTGAATCCGTCGGCAAAATAATTTTCCGGCTTTTTCGCAATTTCATCCTGAATCTGTTTATTGATGATGTCCTTGTACTGATCTCCGAACAAATCCTTTAACTCGATACGCGCCGCTTGATCCCGGTCGGATACGTTATAAGTTTCAATTACCGTCATGCCGTGCGCTCCGCCCGTGTAAGCATATGTGAGCAGCTTCAGCGATAGGATCTGAGTGCCGTTTGTTTTCATCTCATACTTCGACATCAGCTCATGGGGCCTAAAAACATATCCCGCTTGCTTAGCGTAGTCCGCATCCTCCTGAGCCTGCTTTTTGGCCAGTTCCAAGCCTTTCGTAGCATTCTGGTAAATCATATCGTTCAGTTCCGCTTCATACTGCTTATCCTTCAAGCCTTGAACAACGGGAATGCTGAGCTCGACGTTCAGTGCCTCGGACTGTTCCTTCACCGTCTTGGCGGTAATGACGACAGATGACGGGTTTACTGGTGCAGAGATTGGTACTGCGTTTATGCCGGCGGCGGATATGGGAACGGCCTGTACATCGGCGGCGAATGCACTTGGGGTATACGCGGCGATCAGGCAGCAACCGGCTACGCTGAGCTTCATGAGTTTAAACGGAGTTTTCATCGTTATGTACCTCCCGGGTGATTGTAGTGGTGTTGGTGACTATATTCATTATAGCTAATGACGACCAACATTTGGTTACGGAGAAGTTACAATTCCGGAAGCTTCGGGCAGAGAGCGACAAACCGTACTTCATGAGACCGTCCGCCACTGCTATATAATCGTGGTGTTATTGTCATTCAGGTCGGGATCATTGGTGTTCGTACTGCTATTCTGGTTGTTCGACACAGAGCCGAAGGCGTCACCAGGTGAAAAAGCGGCTGCACCCCCGTAGTTTTTCGAAGTGCTCGACAGCGCAATAACAGCGGCGTCACCAATTTGAACATTGGAGCTTTGGCTAACGTTATTGATTTTGACATTACCGACAATGGAAGGCACGGTCGACTCAACTCCTCTCAACCGGAAATAAGTTCTGCAGTTACTCCCAATGTATGTAGTTGTTTGCCCAAATGTTCCCCGCTCTTATCGACGGAGAAGCAGGCTGATTATTACAGTAAGTGATTTATCAGGTAAAAATTGGTTGTTAATGTTTCAGAGGCAAGGTATAATCTTCCTATTCTTATATGTGACTACTTTCACAAGATAGAAGCCTCATTTGATAGATAGATTTCCGTTATTGTATTAGCTTCCCAATTGCACTTGATCAGAAGGACAGCTTTCCTGTGAGAATATTTGGAGTCTGCGGTAAAGAAGGTCGTATCGACCGTTGTCGTGCTTGTACGATTGAAGGTATGGTTGAAGCAGCTGTACTTTTTTTTAAGCACGGTGTCTTGTATTTCCGTATTCCGCTTTTTACATCGGGCTTGAAATCGATATTCGATTCATTGTATAGAAGCATGCAAGAAGTTTTTTGCTACGGTTTTGTAACATTTTCAGCGGATCGTTCGTCTATAATTTGGAAGTACTGGTTCTGCTAGATATATAGTCATTTTGTACAAAAGGTAGGAGGGTCGAAATGCTTGGTTGGCTTCGCCAAAAAAACAAACCGCAATCGTTCGAAGCTGACAGGGAAATGGACGCGCTCATTCAAGGCAGCGAGTCGCCTGCCGCAGCAGGTGAAGCATCGGTCTCCGGCGTAATGCCCGCGATGCCGGAGCAACGGAACGAGGCTGCTGCAGCCATCGAAGAGCCGGTCGATCTATCTGTACCGCTTCTTACGGTGAGAGGGGTAGAACGATCGTTTCCGGTAGGAGGCCAGCAGCTTCATGTGCTTAAGGGGATCGATATGGCGCTGTATCCCAGGCAGCTGGTCATGCTGAAGGGGCGGTCCGGTTCCGGCAAGACGACGCTGTTGAACTTGATCGGAGGACTCGATCAGCCGAATAAAGGAGAGATCTTGTTCAAGGATTATCCGTTTCATACAAGCAGCGACGATCGACGAACGCAAATTCGCCGCAAGGAAATCGGCTTTATATTTCAATCGTTTGCCTTGATGCCGCTCTTGTCGGCTTGGGAAAATGTTGAGCTCGCGCTGCGGATGGCGGATGTTCCTCGCTCCCAATGGAAGCAGCGGGCCGCCCATTGCTTGGAGCTTGTCGGCTTGAGCAGACGCATGCACCATCGTCCGTTCGAGCTGTCCGGAGGAGAGCAGCAGCGTGTCGCCATTGCCAAAGCGATCGCGCACAAGCCGAGTCTGCTGTTGGCGGACGAACCGACCGCAGAGCTCGATTCGCAAATGGGCGCACAGGTGATGGCCGTGTTTCGGGACATTATTTTAACCGAGAAGGTTACCATTTGCATGACTACACACGATCCGACAATTATGGAGGTTGCCGACCATGTCTTCGAAATGGTGGATGGGAAATTCATTAATTCATAAGCGAAACGCCAAGCCTCTTCTGATTGCATGTATGGCTGTCGTTCTCGCGCTCAGTTCAGGCTGCTCGCTGCTGCCGAAGGAGGCGGAGGAAGAGACGCTGCCTGTGGTCAATCCGCCTAAGCTGTCGAAGAAGCCGGAGTACGTTGTTAAGACCGACACGCTGGAAACGAAGGTTCGGGGCTCCGGCAGACTGATGGGGACGAAGGAAGAGGACTTATATTTTACAGACGATAATAACCGCAGAATCAAAAATATTTTGGTGAAAACCGGAGACAAGGTCGAGCAAGGCCAAGTAATCGCCGAGCTGGACGTGAGCGAGCAGGAAAGTCAGCTGAAGCAGAAGCGGCTTCAAACGCGCAGGGATGAGCTGACGATGATCGAGACACTGCGCAAAGCCGATGAAATGAGTGCAGAGGATTTGGAGAAGGCGAAGATCGATTTCGAGCTGAAGCGGGAGGAACTGCAGAAGCTGGAGGAAACCATCGCCAAAGCGAAGCTGACGGCGCCGTACTCGGGAACGATCGTATCCGTATATTTGAAAAAAGGCGATACGGCCAAAGCTTACGATGCCGTGGCGACGATTGCGGACCTAACTCAATTGGCCGTTGTCGCAAGCTTGAATCAGGAGGATTTGAAAAAGGTGGCGGTTGGTATGGATGTCGTCGTCGATATCAATACTGCCGGCCAGCATAAAGGAAAGGTGCTGCAGCTGCCGAATCCGAAGCCTGATGACAACAACGGCAACGGAGGTCTCGGCGGGCAAAACGGGAACCAGAGACAGCCCGATTCCATCGACAATTATTTGGTCGTTCAGCTGGATCCGTTCCCGCAAGGGGTGAATCGCGGTACTCAGCTCAGCGTCTCTGTAATTATTCAGCGCAAGGAGAATGCGGTCATGATTCCGTTGTCTACGCTCAGGACTTATTCGGGACGCAACTATGTTCAAGTCGTAGACGAACAAGGTAATAAGAAGGAAGTGGACGTGGAAATCGGCCAGCAAACCGCTACGGATGTCGAGATCGTGAAGGGGCTAGCGCCGGGGCAGAAAGTAGTGGGTCGTTGATGTCGATGCCGATGCTGCGGTTTTTATTTCGTAAAATGTGGAATACGCGCTGGCTGACCTTAAGCACGCTGGTGGGGCTCATCATGGCCGTAGCCTTTACTACCAGCATCCCGATGTACTCCGACGGGTCATTAAAGCGGGTGGTCAGCAAGTCGTTGGAAGAGAAGAATGGCGGACTGCCGGCCGGCTCCGTATTAATACGCTATCAGGCAACGGGCTCCGACCGGGCGCCCTTGGATTCACTGCAGGATGCAGACCAATACATAACGAATGAAATGCCCAAGGACATTGCGTTTCCGTATCAGGCGTTCGTAAGAAGCTACTCTATCCGCTCCGCCCAATTGATTCCGGAAGATTCGACCAAGGTGGATCCAAGTAAAAAGCGGCAAATGACCTTGCTGTCGCAAAACGCTTTGAAGGACCGCGTCGAGCTTAAGCAGGGCGAGTGGTTCAAGGATCAAGTGCAAAACGGCGTCGTAGAGACCGTCATCCTGGAAGAAGCGATGTACCGCAACGATATTCATATCGGAGACATCTACAGCTACCCGATCAGCGGGGGGCTAGGCATAGCTCCGTTGAGAGTTAAGGTCGTCGGCACCGTTGTCCCGAAGGATGCGGAGGACCCGTACTGGTTTCAGGGGATGGAAGGCATTATCAATTCCTTTTTCATGAGCGAGACCGGGTTTAATGACTATATTTTGAAGCAAAAAAATATTCCGCTAAATCTAGGGAACTGGTACTATGCCTTCGATTTGAAGGACATTCAGACCAGTCAGCTGTCGCCTCTGGAATCGAAGCTGGAGCGGCTGGACATCATCTTGTTCCAGAAGCTGAAAAATACGCGCGTTGACGTATCGTTCATTCAAACGCTGCAGGAGTTTAAAACGCAAAGCTTGCAACTGCAAATATTGCTGTTCACATTGGCTGCTCCCATGATAGCGATGGTGTTCTACTACATCGTCATGAATGCGCGCCAGTCGCTGGAGAGGCAGCGCAGCGTCATCGCCGTGCTGCGAAGCAGGGGAGGCAGCACCAGGCAAATCATCGGCATTTATGTGCTCGAAGGCCTGCTTCTCGGCTCGATAGCGATGATTATCGGTCCGATGCTTGGCTGGTTTATGGCCAAGAGCATAGGCTCCTCCAGCGGATTTCTTACGTTCGTGGACCGCAAGTCGGTACCGGTCGGGGTATCCACCGAGGCGCTGCTGTACGGCGGTGCTGCCGTGCTGATCGCTCTGCTTGCGAGCGTGATTCCGGCTATCGTGTACGCCAGGTCGTCCATCGTGAGCTATAAGCAAAAGCTCGCCCGTTCCGACCGTGCGCCGTTTTGGCAGAAGTGGTTTCTCGACGTGCTGCTGATCGGCGTTGTCGCCTACGGCTATTATTTATTCGACCAGCGCCAGGTGCTGTCGGTCCAAACAGGATTGACTACGGATCAGCTGCAGGTGCATCCGCTGCTCTTTTTCGTGCCTGCGCTGTCCATTATTGCGCTCGGTTTGTTCTTTCTGCGCATCTTTCCGTGGCTGCTTCGGCTGTGGAATTGGATCGGCAAGCGATTTTTGCCGGTTCCCGTCTACTTGACGCTTACCCAGCTGTCCCGGTCGGCGCAGTCGTATTATCCGTTGATGCTGCTCCTTATTCTGACGCTGGGTCTCGGGGTATATAACTCCTCTGCGGCTCGAACGATCGACTTGAATTCGACGGACCGCATCCTCTACTCCTACGGTACGGACGTCGTGATGCAGGCAAGCTGGGAGGGCGTCTCCGACGACATGCCCCAAGACCAGTCAGGCGGCCAGCAGGGAGGCGGCAACGGTGGGAATGGAGGCAGTGGAGGCAGCGGAGGTGGAAATCAAGGGGGGAACGGCTCCGGCGGCGGCCAGCAAGGAGGCGGCAATGGCGGGCCGCCGGGCGGCGGCATGGAAGAAGTGCCTACGAAGCTGAGGTATATCGAACCGCCATTTGTCGTATTTCAGCAGCTGGAGGGCGTAGAGCATGCGGCACGTGTTTTGAAAACCAAGGCGAATGTCGTCATGTCCGGCAAAACGCTGGGCCAAGGCATGCTGATGGGTATCGACAACACGGACTTTTCCCAAGTGTCCTGGTACCGGAACGATTTGTTCAAGGTACACCCGAACCTGTACTTGAACCTGATGGGCACGTATGAGCAATCGGTTATTATTCCTACCTCCTTTGCCGAGAAGCATCATATCAAAGAAGGCGATATTCTCAGCATTACGATTCAGCAGCAGCCGGTGGAATTCGTGGTGGTTGCGACAGTGCCTTATTGGCCTAGCCAATATCCGGAGCAGATGCCGTTTTTCATCGCGAATTTGGAATACATTTACGATCAGGCGCCGATGGTTCCGTATGAAGTGTGGTTAAAGATGAAGGAGGGGGCCAAGGTCGCACCGCTGCTGGAGCAGCTGAATCAGAAGCAGATTCAAATCGCCAGCGTGAAGGACGTGCGCAACGAGCTGATTGTTCAGAAGAAGCATCCGGCTCGCGGCGGGGTGTTCGGAATCTTAAGCTTGGGCTTCCTTGTCTCGGTATTCGTGTCGCTGATCGGCTACATTTTATATTGGTTCTTCAACTTGTCGAGCCGTGTTGTGCAATTCGGCGTCCTTCGGGCCATGGGCTTGTCACGCAGACAGCTGACAGGGATGCTGCTTCTGGAGCAAGGCTTCACCGCCGGTTTGTCCATCGCTCTCGGCATCGGTATCGGTAAGCTGACGAGCTACGTGTTTCTGCCGTTTCTGCAAACCGCAGAAAATGTGAAGACTCAGGTTCCGCCGTTCCGTGTCGTCTTCAATGCGAGAGATACGGATCAGCTGTACATCGTCGTAGCATTCATGATGCTGACCGGAGCCGCATTGCTGTTTATGCATATTCGCAGGCTGAGGGTCCATCAGGCCGTCAAGCTCGGAGAGGAGAAGTAGGCGATGATTTCGTGCGAGGAGCTAGTCAAAATTTACAAGACCGACGACATCGAAGTCGTCGCTTTGAAAGGGCTCAATATTTCCGTAGCTGCAGGAGAAATGATGGCCATTATCGGCAACAGCGGTAGCGGGAAATCGACGTTTCTGAACATCCTGGGCGGCCTTGACCGCCCTTCAGCAGGGCAGGTTCAGGTAGGAGAATGGAATTTGCTTAAAATTACCGATGAAGAGCTGGTGCAGTATAAGCGCAAAACCGTCGGCTTCATATGGCAAAATAACGCCCGAAATCTCGTTCCGTATTTGACGGCGCTCGAAAACGTGGAAATGCCAATGATGCTGAGCGGCCAGTATGACCGCGCTTATGCGAAGCAGCTGCTGGAATGGGTAGGGCTCAAAGACCGTATGGGCAACAAGCTTCAGCAGTTATCGGGCGGTGAGCAGCAGAGAGTAGCCATAGCCATCTCTTTGGCCAATCGGCCGTCTCTCCTGCTGGCTGACGAACCGACCGGTTCGGTGGATACCAAGACGTCCGATATGATCATGGATATATTCCGCAAGCTGAACCGGGAGCTTGGAGTTACGATCGTTATCGTTACCCACGATATGGCTTTGGCGACAAAGGTGGACCGGGTCGTAGCCATCCGTGACGGCATGACGAGTACCGAGTTCATCAAGCGGAACCCGAATCTCGATCAAGAAGAAATGGAATCAGCTGCAGGGTTTCAGACGATGAAGGACGTCCATGAAGAGTACGTAGTTTTGGATAAAGCCGGCCGTCTGCAAATTCCGAAAGCTTATCTCCAGGCTCTGAATATCGATTCGAAGGCGTCCATGGAGTTTGACGGGGAGAAAATAATTATTCGTCCTCCCAAATCCATTGAATAGCTCAATCCTGTACCTTCAAAATCGTTCTTACATAAAAATTTGCATCACATTCAGTATAAAAACTATTTCGGCTGGAGGAATGCCACAATGAAACCATGGGTAAAGAACACAATGCTTCTTTCAATGAGCGTCGGCCTTACCGTTCCGATCCTTGCAGGATGTACGAAAACCCCGGGCACAGACGCGAAAACGGAGAAAGTGCTTCGTGTCGCAACAAGCTTCGGATACGGAGACGATGAATATTTCCGTCAACAGTTTACCGAGATTTTCGAGTTTGCGAATCCGAACATCAAGATCGAGATTATTCCGACAATGGATGACAGCTACCGCTACGGAGCAATGAATCCGAACCAGAAGCCGGTCGATCCGATGGAGAAGCTGAAGGAAGTCATGCAGGGGGATAACCCGCCCGATGTCGTGATGGTCGGATACGAGCAGCTGCCTGAACTGATTTCGAACAATATGCTGACCCAGCTCGACCCGATGATTACGAAAGACAAGTTCGATACGTCCGATATGGTGCCTGCGGTTATCGAAGGGCTGAAAAAGGTTGGCGACGGCAAGCTGTATGCACTAGCGCCTACTTTCAATTCCTCCGCGCTCATTTATAACAAAAAAATGTTCGATGAAGCCGGCGTTCCCTATCCGAAGGACAAAATGACTTGGGATGAAGCGTTCGATCTTGGCAGACGGCTTAGCAAGGGCGAAGGGGAAAACCGCAAATACGGATTTTCCTTCAGTACGCAATCGATGGGCGATCTCTTTTACTCGATCCAAATGTATTCCGCCCCGCTTCAATTGACTATGTTCGATGAAAAGGCCGAGAAGATGACCGTAGATTCGGATCGATGGGAGAAGGTATGGAAAACGATGCTTCAGCTGAAGCAGGACAAAGTGATGCCGGAGCAGCAGGATCCGATGCAGATGAAGACCCGCATGATGAACGGCTCGGAAACCTTCAATCCGTTCCAGTACGATGATTTTCTGTCCGGCAGAGTCGCAATGTCCATAATTAACTACGGCCAGATCAGTCAAATAACGAATGCGAATAAGAACTCGCAAAATATTCAAGGGTTCACTCCGATCGATTGGGATGTCGTGACGCTGCCCGTTCACCCGGAAGCGCCGGATGTAGGCGGGTACATGGGAATGAACGGCATTATGGGCATCAACGCCAAGGCGCAAAATCTGGAGGACGCCTGGAAATTCATCAAGTTCGTGAACGGGGAAGATTGGGCAAGGTTGAAATCAAGCAGCTCCTACAATATCGTGACGCGCAAGAAGTACATTAAGCCGAAAGACGGCGTACAATTCCATGTCGAAGCCTTCACTACTTTGACACCAGCACCGCAGCCTGACAGCAAAGTGTACCGTGAGAAGCAAAACCTGTACCAGGTCCAGGATATCGGCCGCAGATATTTTAATGATGTGACGCAAAACAAGCTGCAGGTAAGAGAAGCGTTGAAGAAATGGCAGACCGAGGGCGACGTCATGCTGCAGCAAATCAAAGACAATCCTAACGGCCCGATCAACCGTGGCGGAGCCATCGCTGTACCTGCAGGTTAAAGAACAATCACAAAAGCACTCCTACACTACATCATCATTTCAGGGAGGTTAATAGTCACCATGAATGTAAGCAAAAAAACGACCCAGATCCTGCTTTTGAGCGCAGCCCTAACCTTGAGTACTGTCGCCCCGGCTTTCGCCGATGACGGAGGCACGACGCCTCCGTCAAGCCCTACCGCCGTATTATCCACCGGATCGGCACCGGCGCTCGGCCAAGTGACGGTCAACGGCAGCAGCTTCTTTGAGCTGAAGAACGTGACGATCCTGCCTGAGAAAGGCAGCAAGACGGTCACCTTCACCGTCAGTGTACATAATGAAGGAACGACCGATCTGCTGTTTATCGATTACTGGCCAAGAGTGAAGACGAAATCCGGCAACCAAATTTCTGTGCGCATTTTGCCTCAGGACAAAGACAAGAACAAGATCACTCCGAAGTCGGTGCAGGATATCAGCTTCTATGCGACCGTGAATGAAACGACGGAGCTGACCGACCTGATCTTCCAGTTCATCAAATGGGATTTCAGCCAGCCTAACTTCGAGAGAACGATCGGTGAAGTTGCCGTGCCGGACAATTACTCCATCGTAACGGCGGCGAATGATGCGCATCTGATTAACATGGGCGGAACCGAGGTCAAGACATCGATCAAGAAGATGCTGATGACCAAAAATGAGAAGAACTTTACACCTACCGTTATTCTCAATATGGAAAACGTAGGGAGCCGTACGGCAGCCGTTCCTGCGTATCAATTTCTGATTCGTACGAGCGAAGGATATATGTATCCGCTGGACGCCAAGAATCTGAAGGATTTGGCAATCAATCCGCAGGTGAACAAGGAAGTGGAGCTGACGGGCTCCGTTCCCGTATCGGTCAGCACGGAAGGCTGGCAGCTCGTCGTTACCCAGAATGCGGCGGACATCAAGCTGAACCTGCCGATTGCATATTTCGAGCTGCCTCTTGTGTCGGAGCCGGATACGGTAGATTCGAATAAGGAGTACAACTTCACGAACAAAGAAGGAACCTATACGACGAAGCTGAATTCCTTCCAGCGGCTGCCTATGGAGGATCAGGACATTTTATCGGCGAATCTTACGCTGTTGAACAAGGGGACCGACTCGCTCCCATTGCCGGAGCTAACGGGCCATTTTCTATTGGATGATAAGGTGAAGGTGGAAGCCAAGCTGATCCAGACCGACAAAGTGATCGGCCTGCCGTCCGGCAGCTCCGCAAGCTTTCAGTTTATCGGCAAAATGCCGTATACGTACCAATTTTCCAATGTGAAGCTTGTACTGCAGGAGAAGACGGGAGAGAAGGAAACGGAGGATCTTCTGGAGTTTGCGCATCGTTCCGAGCTGTTGAATATGCCGTATTTCAATGTCGGGGAAGTATATAAAAATACGGATGTCGGCAGAAACGCGAGCTATCAGGTTCGCAGTGTCAAAACGTATTCCGGCGATACGGCCGATATTTTCACCGTACAGCTGGAGACGACCAATTTGGAGAAGCGCTATAACGACGTATCCAAGCTGGTGGCCCAGTTCAAGACCGGGGACGGATCGATTTATCCCGCTACGGTATCGGAGATTAAGAATAAAATTACGCCGGGAGGCAAAGCGATGCTTGTACTATCGAGCACGCTGCCGAAAGGATTCCCGACATCCAATATGAATGTGATGATCGGGGAAGCCGTTACGGATAACAAATTCTCTACGGAGAAGGATACCGCGGATGCCTATGTGAATGCGGTCGGCTTCTGGCTGCCGAATGAAAGCTTTGTAGCGCAGGATGATCTGCTGAATGTGGACCTGTTCCCGTATACCTTCTCGGTCAACAAGATCAACACATGGCTGGACAGGGAGAAATTAAAGCTTACATTCAATTACGAGCTCACCAAGAATTTGTTGATGAGCTTCAATACCGAAGGACGCAAGCTGGTCATCGGTCTGGAAGACGAGAACGGTAACAAATCGTTTATGAGGGAGTTTGATTTCAAAGACTTCGATCAGATTGACGTTACTACGGATACGGACGTTTCGAAGGATACGAAGATCCGGTTAGGCAAGCGTGACGGCTTCGTTATCGAGGAAAGGGATCAGGATCTCATCTTCCATCTCGAAACGTTGAGGACCTACAAGCTAAGCATCTATGATTCATTCCAAGGGCAGAAGAAGCTGCTCGCCACGAAAACCATCGACTGGTTCTCTACCACGGACTAATTTCATCTATATCGCTGAACCGCCTTTGCAAAGGACTGACAACCTGGCTGGGCGGTTTTTTCTTGTCCTAATTATGTAAAAATGGTTAAAAATGTTTTGGAACTATTGACACATTTTTCAAAAGGACTTATGTTATTATCGTTAACAACATTCTTAACGACGATAACATGAGGTAGAGGAGAACGTTATGAAATCACCGCAATCGACATTTGCTGCTCTTAAACAGAATATTAGCAACCACATGTCCTTATCCTTCGAATCGGAGGGATTTAGTCCGCTTGTCGGTAAAATATTCGCTTATTTGCTGTTTGCTCCAAGACCCGTCAGCTTGCAGGAAATGGCCGATGAGCTCGGTGTGACTAAAGCGGCGATCAGCGTGCAGGTGAGAACACTGGAGAAGCATATGATGTGCCAGAAGATCCCTGTCAGCAATGACCGCAGAGATTACTACTACATATCGGACGACATCAGTATGACGTCTATGCAGTCGAGTATCCAGAAGATGAAACGAATTCAGCAGCAGGTGGAACATACTTTACATATTTTTGACCATTTGGAGCAAGTCGGAGAGCAGGAGCAGGATTCCCATGATGCATGCAAACGAAGATTTATCGAGATGCAGGCGATGTACGAAATCTTCCTGAATCGTCTGGAAGGGCTGGAGGAGGAGTGGATTCAAAAGAGAGCGCAAATATTCCCTCAGTCGGAATAGCTTTCGCTGGTGAATCAAAATTTGCCAAATTGATTTTCGGAAAATGAAAAAAAATGAAGGGGTACCTCAAAATGCCTCGTCTAACAGGTCAGTAAAATAATGGAGGAGTAGAAAGATGAATAAGCTTACCCAATTTTCCATGAAAAACATCACGGCCGTCATCATTATCATCTTGTTGCTTTTCGGCGCCGGCGTGTATGCAGCGACAACATTGAAGGTTGAGAGTATGCCGGATATTTCGTTCCCGGTTGTCCTCGTGAATACCCAGTATACAGCTCCTCCAAAAGATGTGCTCGAGGACGTAACCAAGCCGCTGGAAAAAGCCATAGTAGGATTGGAAGGTATGAAAAACTTGACCTCCACGTCCAGCGATAACTTTTCCTCCATTGTCATCGAGCTCGAACAGGATAAAAAGCCCGACGATGTGAAGAAGGATGTTGAAAGTCTTATCAGCAACGTCATTCTTCCGCAAGGGTCCGAGAAGCCGAAGGTTCAAACGTTCGGATTTGCTTCCGAGCCTGTATACTACTTGTCGGCTTACGCAACGAACGGGATGGGCCAGGAAGAGCTCGATAAAATCTACAAGGATGTTATCCTCCCCGGATTCAATTCGCTCAAAGGGATCGACCATGTTGACTCCATCGGTAATCAGGAAGCTGTACTGACGATGAAGATGGACATCAATGCCATCAACAACTATGGACTGACCCCATCAGGCGTATCCTCCAGCATTAAGGCGGCGCTCAATACGAGTCCAGCCGGTTCCGTCGATTTTAACGGCAATACCCAGATGGTTCGTGTCAAAAGCGATTTGAACTCATTGTACAACCTGGAAAACATGAAGATTACGACACCGAACGGCGATACGCTGCTCTTGAAGCAAATCGCCAAAATAGAAGCGATCCGGGAATCGACATTCCTTTCCCGTTTGAACGGCATGCCGGCTATAGGCATTAACTTGTACAAGACGAAAAACGCGAACGCGGTTGAATTCGCCGACAGTGCAGATAAGCTGATGGCGGGCTGGAAGCAGCAATTCCCGAACATTACGTTCCACACCATTTACAACAGCGCGACCGATATCAAGCAGTCCGTTCACGGTATGGTGAATGAGGGCGGTCTCGGGGCGATCCTGGCTTCCATCATGATTTTGCTGTTTCTTAGAAATGTTCGTATGACCGTCATTGTTTTGGTCTCCATACCATTATCCATCTTGGTTACATTGCTGATTATGGCACCGCTAGATATATCGCTAAACATTATGACCCTGGGCGGTATGGCTATTGCCGTTGGCCGGGTCGTGGACGATAGTATCGTTGTTATCGAGAATATTTACAGCGAGCTGCAAAAAGCGCAAGAACGCAACGAATCCGTCATCAAGCTGGCGACCGCTCAGGTGGCGTCGGCGATTACTTCCTCCACCATTACAACCGTTGGGGTATTCGGGCCGATTGCATTCGTAAGCGGGGTTCTGGGCGAGGTGTTCCGTCCGTTTGCCATTACGCTCGTCGTCGCGCTGATGTCTTCCTTGCTCGTTGCGCTTACAGTAATTCCTATGTTGGCAAAGCTTCTAGTATTGCGCAGCAAAAAATTCAAAGAACACAGCGAAGAGCATCTGGGTCAATTTTCCATCATCTATAAGAAAACGCTGCTGTGGTCTCTCGTGCATCGTAAAAAAACCGTTCTACTGGCTATTTTGCTGCTTGTCGTGACCGTTATCGGGACCGTACCGTTTCTGGCCGTGTCGTTCATGCCGGAGAGCGCTACAGACAAATTGATGAACGTTTCTATTAAAATGCCGCGTGAGACAACGATTGAGAGCATGGATGCCAAAGTCAAGGAAATCGAAGCGATGATGAAGGAATCCAAAGACCCGGCGGGCCAGCCGACCTTTGTCTATTACGACTCGCTGATCGGATATAACCAGAGCGAGGATCGCATCGCCTACCGCACATCGATGTTCGCAGAAGCGTCGGCGGCTACCGATGCCAAGCAGCTTGTGAAGGATTTGAAGCAGGACATTTTGTATATGCTGCCTAAAGGCTCCGAAGTGGAAGTACAGCTCATTTCGGGAGGTCCGCCTTCAGGCGGAGACGATTTCTCCTACATGCTGAAGGGTGAAGATCTGACCTTGCTCTCCGAGGGAGCGCAGAGGGTAAAAGAGAAATTGAAGGAATTCCCCGCTCTGATCGATATTAAAGATTCGCTTAGCGAATCCAAGACGGAAGTGGAAATCAGCGTTGACCAGAATAAAGCCCGTATGTATGGCTTATCGTCGGCTCAAATTAACGAGTCGGTTCGCAGCTGGCTGGCGGAAGAAAAAATCGGCGATCTGAAATTCGACAATACGACCTTTGAAACGAAAGTCATGCTGGACGAAAATTTCAAAAACTCGGTGGATAAAATCGGCCGTTTTCAAATCAAAACGCCTACCGGGGTTACACTCAACTTGAACGAAGTAGCCAAAGTGAATCAAATCGACGCGCCGGTTGCTATTACGAGAGAGATGCAAGAGCAGTACGTCAAAGTGACCGCCAAAATCGACAGCCCGGATAAAGCGGGGATAAGCCAGCAGGTTTCCGAAGCGCTGAAATCCGTAGAGCTGCCGTCGGGTGTCAGAACCGAGGTCAAAGGGGTTACCGACGACATCCAAGAAAGCTTCTCGCAAATGTTCGTCGCGATGGGAGCGTCCATTTTCATCGTGTATCTGGTCATGGTTCTTGCGTTCGGCAACGGCAGTGCGCCATTTGCCATCCTGTTCTCCTTGCCGCTTGCGGCTATCGGAGGGCTGCTTGGTCTCCTCATTACCAAAGAGTCGGTCAACATTACGTCCTTGATTGGATTCCTAATGCTCATCGGGGTCGTTGTAACGAACGCCATCGTGCTAATCGACCGCGTACAGCAGCTGCGCGAGGCCGGCCACGAAGTGAAGGAAGCATTGCTCGAAGCGGGGATGACAAGACTTCGTCCGATCATCATGACGGCAGGCGCAACCATTATCGCTTTGCTGCCGCTTGGCCTCGGGCTGTCTAAAGGCACCTTGATTTCCAAAGGCTTGGCCGTCGTAGTTATCGGCGGTTTGACTACATCGACTTTGCTGACGCTGCTGGTGGTTCCTGTAGTCTACATTATGATTGATAATATGAAAAAACGGTTCGGCCGCCTATTCAAAAAAAATCATACGCTGGTTGAAGCCAATACGGCTTCCCCTGTGAAATAAATATAACGGGTAAGAAAAAGGAGAAATGAGCCAATGAATCCGACAGTCGCAAAAACGATGAAGCATAGCACCAAAGTGGTAGGGGCCGTCATTATCAGCTCCGCGCTGCTCGCAGGGTGTACCTCACAGCCGGCAGCCCAGCCACAAACGAATGCCGCAGAGACGCAAATCAAAACGATCAAGGTTGCCAAAATAGAGAAAAAGAAAATCGGCGAGCCGCTGGAGCAAGTGGCTGACGTATCGTCGTCGATTACATTGGATGTCATCAATAAAGTCGGCGGGGATGTTCAAGAAATATTGAAGAAACGCGGCGATATGGTGGAAAAAGGAGAAGTCATTTTCCGAATCGATCCTACCGATGTGCTGTTGCAAAAGGAAAAGGCGCAAGTATCGCTAACCGGCAGCAGAGAGCAGCTGGCCAAATCCAAACAGGATTTGGTCAATTCGAGACAAGATATGCAGAACGGGATTGCTAAGCTTGAAACATCGATTAAAGATACCGAGAAAAACTATAATAAAATGCGCAATGATTACGATTTGGGGTTAGTTACCAAAAATCAGGTTGAGCAAATGGAAGATCAGCTGAAAAACCTGCGTCTCGAGCTGGACAGTGCAAAAGCCAAGCTGAAAACATTGGACAGCACCAACTCCTTATCGCAGGTTGAGCAAGTGCTGCAATCCTCCGATTTGTCAATCCGCGAAGCGGACCGTACGCTGGCTAATATGGAAGTGAAGGCTCCCGTCAGCGGTGTATTGACCGATCTGCCGATAGAGGTGGGGATGACGCTTCAAGGCGGCTTCCGGGCCGCACAGCTGCAGCAGCTCGATCCGATTAAAATTAAAGCCGAGCTGACCGAGGATGCAGCCAAGCTGATCCGCGGCAAGCAGGAGCTGTCATTCTACGTCCCCGGCTCCGTCGATAAGCAAAAAGCTAAAGTCAGCTACTTGGCGGATGTGATGAGCGCTCAATCCAAATCCTACGCGCTGGAGCTGGAAGTACCGAATGCGGACCGCAAGCTGAAGCCGGGCATGAAGGCGCAAATATTGCTGACGGAAGAAAACGATCAAGTGGTCATAACCGTCCCTACGCTGAGCGTTGTCCGGGAAGGCGGAGACACCTTTGTATTCGTGCTGTCGGGTGAGACGGTTGAGAAGCGCAAGGTGCAGCTGGGTCGGTTGAACGAAACGGATCAGGAAGTGCTCTCGGGAGTGAAAGAAGGAGAACAGCTCGTCATTTCCGGTCAAAATCAATTAAAAGACAAAGAAAAAGTACAGCTGGCGAAATAAACTTACCCACTGGAGGAGAAACAAGTGAAAATGAACTGGAAAAAGACCGTCACATCCGTCGTCATAACATCCGCACTTATGACTTCTAGCTATGCCGCAATCGCTGCGGAGCCTTCGGAAGCGCCTATTCAGGCGACCGAAGCCGCATTATCGTATACATTAAACGATTCGCTTCAATTTGAAATTAAAAGCGTATTGAATGAGCATATTCTGGAAGGCACAAGAATCGGTATAGTTGTCCGGATGAAAAATACCGGCGGCTCCATTACCCGCGTACCGGAATATGAGCTGCGTGTCAAAACAAGCGACGGGGTAGAATATGCGCTTCAGCCGAGCGCCTCCAACCCTAAAGCGATTCAACCGATGGCCAATACGGAATTGAGCTATATGGCGGTCATTGACCGCACGGACTCCGTTGCTCTGTCTGAAGTGAATTGGACGGATGTCGACTATTATGTGTATCCGAAGAAGGAAACGTTGGTTGTTACAGCTCCGATCAGCACGCAAGCCTGGAGCGGCAGCGATACGGTAATTCAAGACCCTACGGCTGTGAAAAAGTGGGGAGAGACGTTCAAGATCGCATCGCTGATCTCTCCGCTGGAGTATACGCCGGTAAGCATCGAGAAGGAAGTGACGGACAAAGGCACCGTACAAATTGTCCAGCTGGTGGTTCAAAATCCGTCTGAGAAGAGAGAGACGCTGCCTGATTTTACGCTGGACGGCAAATCGGAAACCCAGATTTTCTCGGGTAATAAGGTGGAGCAGGGAGAAATCGTTCTCGAGGCGAAGGAGCAAAAGTATATTCATTTTGCTATCCCTACGGAGAACGATACAGTGCTAAGCAGCCTGAATCTGCTGACTCCGGAGAAATTCGCCCAGGCAGGCGCCGGAGCCCAGCCTTCACTGGTCAATTATAATGTAGGAAGACTGAACATCTTACTGGCTGCCGCAGCGAATACAGGGACTTATCCATTCTACGAGCTGAATCAAGTTATGAAATTCGACGATTTAAGCGATTTGATCCATCCGAATTTGCAAGTATCCATGGTGGAATTCCATATGGATGACAACGAGGAAGAGGGCTCCAAGAACGTAACGGCCAAATTCAAGCTGACGAACAAGAGCGATATGCCGATAGCCGTACCTGCATTCCAGACCGAGCTGGTAAGCGCCGACGGCTTTACTTACAGCGGCAGCCGCCAGATCATAGCGACGAAGAACATTCTCCCGAGCTCAAGTCTGGTCGTGAACTACTCCTACACGCTGCCTGTGTCGGAGAAGGGCGAAGGGCTCGCTTTGAAAATATTAGACACGCAGAAAGCGGCTCCGTACAAAACCGCTATAGCAGCTTACCGGGTCGTCCTGCAAGCGCCGGATGCTGCGGACCAGCTTACGATGTATCCGTTCAATGCGAAGGTAACGTACTGGACGATTACGCCAATGTTCAATCGTACAGGCAATTTATCTTATTCATATAAAGCAAGATTCGATTTGCAGATCAGCCGCGACGAGCAAGTACAGGTCGACCAAAGCTATTCCAGGCTGCAGCTGGAGCTCTATGATTCGGTCGGACGCTTGATAGGAACGACGACAGGCAAATTCATCGGTACCGGACGTTTGGTAACAGGCGAGAATAATTTGAACTTCGAGTCGACGTCCGAGCAGCTGGAGCGTCCGCTGATGATCAAAGCTTATGAAGTATTTACGACGCAGTCCGGAGACTCCAAGCGGCTGCTGGGCGTATTCAAGCAGTGACCGTCCTATAGCTTAAGATTCACAACAAAAGCCGATCCATTGGGATCGGCTTTGTTTATTTTATGAGAGCGGATAAGGTTACTTCAATGCAATGGTTTGCAGCTCGTTCCATAATCCGTCCTTATTTTGCTGCAGAACGGATACGCTGTCGACGACGCAGCGAAGATCAAGGCGGGTATTCCGCAGGCTGGAGAGTACGTCGTGCAGCTCGTCATTGCCCAATCCTTGCGCAACGGTAAGGTGAGGGGTGAAGGCTGCAGGTTTGTTCGTGTGTTCTCCTGGCAAAAGAACGCCTTGGATCGTATCGTACAGCCTTTGTATCGGATACGGATCCGAAAGAGCCATGAAGATGACATTTTGAACGGGATAGAAGGTGGAAAACCGGTTAAAATGCAGCTCGGACCGTTTCATCCCGGCCAATGCGCCTGTTATGCGTCCGATAATGGACTGCAGCTGCTCCTCGCTCCATGCTTCCTTGCGGATCAGGCTCAAATGCGGCCGAATATTCGGATAGTGAGGGTCGTATCTGCGGCGGTAGTGGTTCGCGAATTGTTCAATTTCTTTGGATGGAAAGACGGATATGCCATACATCAGAATCCCTCCCAAGAATAGATTTCGTTTCCCTACATGTATTCATATTATACCTCTGTTCCCTTACGCATCCAAGTGGAAAACATTTTTAACAGCATGTTCATACAATAGGATAAACACTATTATCTTCGTGCGAGGGGCGTATGAATTATGAAGCGTCAAGTTCACAGCCAGGAAGTCAGAGCCGCCGTGTACCAAAAGCTGAACGAACGCGGAGTGAAGATAGAAGATATTGCGTTTATCGTGCACCAGATGCAAAGCCCCTATAATCCCTCTCTAAGGCTTGAGGATTGTGTAGAATCCATTCATGCGGTTCTGCAAAAAAGAGAGCTTCAGCATGCCATTCTGGTGGGGATAGAGCTGGATTTGATGGCAGAAAAAGGGATGCTTTCTGAACCTCTTCAATCGATTATCGAATCGGACGAGGGGCTGTTCGGCTGCGATGAGACTTTAGCCTTGGGAGCCGTGCTGACGTATGGAAGCATCGGGGTCACTACGTTCGGTCACCTCGATAAACAGAAGATCGGCATTATCAAGGAGCTGGACACCAAAGCGGGAGTCAAGGTTCATACGTTTTTGGACGACCTGGTCGCCAGCGTTGCGGCTTCCGCTTCAAGCCGTCTTGCGCATCATCAAAGAGATCATATGGAAAAGCGAACCGGAACGGACCTTCCACCGGCTCAAGGAATCCAAGGCTTATAAGTTAGCCTCCATATGTGGGCGTCTCATATATCGGTGCATATCCAGCGGAATAAAGCGGCTTAGGATTTAGTAAGACCAAATAAGGATGTTTCTTTTTGGTTATGCTACTAATGATTAATCAATCGATCATGAATAGGCAAAATCAGATAAACGGAGTGACACGCACATGAATTGGATCTATTGGGGGAAGCTGTACGAAACGAAATTCCAGGCAGGTTGTTTAGCCAAAAGAATGGAAGAAGACTGGTGGATTTACGGATATGAATGTCCCCAGGAGGTAGAGGTGTTCCGGTCCAAAAAAGGGCGTTTTGGCGTAAGGTATATCGTCTAAAAAAAATATGAAGTTTTTTCTTGACAATTATTCGCAGATTATTGTATGATTGGATTCGTCGCTAAGAAAGACTAGCTAACTAACGCGGGGTGGAGCAGCCCGGTAGCTCGTCGGGCTCATAACCCGAAGGCCGCAGGTTCAAATCCTGCCCCCGCAACCAATTTTTTTTGTGGGCCCTTAGCTCAGTTGGTTAGAGCGGTCGGCTCATAACCGATTGGTCGGGGGTTCGAGTCCCTCAGGGCCCACCAACAATCATGAACTTTGTTTGTGATTTTGCCGGAGTGGCGGAATGGCAGACGCACAGGACTTAAAATCCTGCGGGGGCGACCCCGTACCGGTTCGAGTCCGGTCTTCGGCACCATATTTCATTAGCGTACATAACGAACCTTGTGCAGCTTTCATGCTTTTTGCATGACGGAGGCGCAAGGTTTTTTTGACAACAATAGAATTTATAAGTTTCCGAGGTAATCGGATGCAAATTCTATTTGGCGATAAAACCTACCTCTCAACGCGGTCGTTCATCTTTGAAAGGCCTCGGTAGGGGGTTTCTCATTACTATGAAGTCTCAAAAAAAATTCAAATTCGATCAAACCGAATAGGGCTCGGAGCCGTTTCCTAAGATGAAGGTTTGCAATACTACACATCTTGGGAGGTAGATTGAATATGAAGCGACACGGCTTGGCGGCAATAGGAATTGCAGGAGCTTTATTGTGGGGATCCGCATTCCAGATACCGGCATGGGCGGCGGATAACGCAGCCTCTGCCAATGTGAAGACAGCGGCGCAGGTTGCGGAAGAGCTTGGCATTCTGCAAGGAGATGGTAACGGAGTGTCCGACGCCTATTTATCCAAGACGACGACCAGGCTGCAGTCGGCAATTCTTTTCTTGCGTCTGAAAGGTCTTGAGCATGCTGCCATGGAGTTTCGCAGTGCAGATAATTTTTCAGATGCCAATCAAGTGAATGACGCCAACAAATCAATCCTGGCATATTTAAAAGCGAATCCGCAGCTCGGCTGGACCGGAACGGGCAACGGTGCGTTCGAGCCGTCTGCACTTATCACTTCGTCCCAGTACTACAAGGTCCTTCTGGAAACGTTGGGATATAAGCAGGATTCCGACTTCCGGTACGAGGATGTGCTGGATTATGCGAAACAAGTCGGTCTATCCCGGATAGCAGATGCTGGCTCCCTTCGTAACGACCATATCGCTACAGCGACGGTAGAAGCGCTAGCCCTTAAGGTGAAAGGAAGCGGGAAAACGCTTGCGGATTTGCTGTCCGAGCAGAAGGTGATCGATCCGGCTAAAGCGGAGTCGGCCAAGAGAGTATCTCTTCGTGTGGCTGACGATAAGTCGTTAGGATCTTACTTGACGGATCAGAGTGGAAGAACCTTGTATGTGTTTGCAAAGGACACCCAAAACGTAAGCGCATGCAAAGATCAATGTGCGGTTAACTGGCCCGTATATTATGAGAACAACCTATGGGTTCCTTCAGAGCTGCATGCGTCAGATTTCCAAACGATAATCCGGGAAGACGGAAAACAACAGCTAACATACAGAGGTCAGCCGTTATATTATTACATAAACGATGAAAAACCGGGGGACGTGAAGGGTCACGGGGTCAATAATTTATGGAAGGCAGCCGGCTATTCGGCTGTTCAAGTTACTAACCATGATAAGGGCGGAACCATGCTGACGAATTCTAAAGGGAGGACGTTGTACACGTTCACCAAAGACAGCTTGGAGAAGAGCGCATGCTATGGCGCATGTGAAGCCAATTGGCCGATATTTTACTCCAGTCATGCTCCGCTATCCGGCGGGTTTGCTGCAGACGATTTTGGAACGATATCGCGTGAGGACGGGACCAAGCAAACGACATTCCGAGGTCAGCCGCTTTATTATTTCTTCAAGGATGAAAAGGCCGGCGATATGCTGGGGCAAGGCTTGAATAACGTCTGGTTCATCGTCGATCCGTCAGCAAAATAATTAAGCTTGACTGCCCGAAGGCTTGACTGTCCGAGCCGGAGGGCTCTTTTTGCCAAATGAAACTGGTTTGAGGAGCGCTTACACGTGCAAACCTATACGGATGAGCAGTTGATGCAACTGATTAGAGAAAAGCATAGTTTTGCGCTGCGCATGCTGTACGACCGGTATGTGCGCCTTGTATATTCTTTTGCCGTAAAATCGGGAGTCGACGCGCAGCTCGCCCATGACATCGTCCAGCAGGTATTTACAAGAATTTGGGTGACGGAGAAGGGATACGACTCGGGAAAGGGGCAGTTTGTCAACTGGCTTTTGACCATCACAAGAAATATGACGATAGATCATTTGCGCAAACAAAGAAACCAACAACGGTTCGTCTCCTATGAGGTCATTACAGATTCGGAGCTTGGTGCGGGCCGTCCGGAGGATTGTCTTCAAGATACGGTATCGATGCGGATGCTGAAAGATGAAATTAAGAGTGCCTACAGATATTTATCCGAAAAGCAAATTCAGCTTCTCCGTCTCTTTTACTGGGAGGGCTATACGTTAAGTGAAATTGCGGAAAGCAAGGGAGAGCCGCTGGGGACGGTCAAAAACCGGCTGCATCAAACGCTCAAGACGTTACGTCAGCATCTGAAATCTTACGGGGAGGAGTGAACCGTTATGACCGAAACGAATAAACGCTGCGCCCAATTGGTGCCTTATTTTTTGAAGGAGCTTTCGATCGAGGATACGCAAGCTTTCACCGACCATGTATCGTCGTGTCCTGCCTGTCATTCGGAGCTGCAAGCTATGCTGCAGGCTTGGCAATTACTCCCTGGCGAGATGGAAATGATAGATGTTCCGGAGGCGGACAGAGAGCAAATGTGGCAGCGGATTGCCGCACAAATCGAGGAGGCTCCCGTCTCAGGCGAGCTGGAGAAAGCACGGCGGAAGGAAAACGGGAAATCAGCCGGAGCTGCTTTGACTGCGCGGAAGAAATGGGTTTTTCCAGCGGCAGCCGCGGTATTGTGTATAGCTATTGGAGCGGCCGCAGGCTGGGGCTTGAATTCCGGGGGTATCCCATCGTCTTGGCATAAAGATGCAACTTCGGAGGAGCCTTCTTTTGTCGTTGAGCAGTATGTACTTAAAGCATTCGATTCGACGATGACAGGAGCAAGCGGGAAGGGCTGGGTCAGACAGCAGGGGCAATCCAGACAGCTGGTGCTGGAGGTCAACGGACTTCAGGCGAGTTCGGGGGATCAGGCGTACCAGCTATGGATAATAAAAGATGGCAACCGGTTCAACGGCGGAACGTTCCGAGTTGATGAGAAAGGCAGCAGTGTGATGATATACGACTTGAATGTGACTCAAGGGACTTTTGAAGCGATAGGGATTACATTGGAGCCGGATGGGAAGGGGACGCAGCCTAGAGGTAAGAAAGTATTGGGTACATGATCATCGTACTCACCGGACTGTCCATCTCTAATACATGAAAGGGGCCGCAGGTCCTCTAAACAGATCAGGCTCGATATAATTAGAGGGCCGGCGGATCTTCTGTTTCATTTAGGTGACTACACTTTCTCGTTATTGTATTCCATTCTGGAATCGACTTGAATGGACCAGCGTTTGCTCTCGGCATCATATTGAACCGTCGGAATGTCCTTGTCGTAGAACCAGAACTTTTGGGTGGGCTGCCCGGTCTGCTCTATGAAGTAAAACAGGTTCAGATCCCGGCTCGATGGTTCAAGCAGCGTTGCAATCTCCGGCTCCACATCCTCGACGACAAATCTCCACCCGCCTGGAACAGTCTCCAGTACGAAAGGCTTCCGGCTTCCCGATACGTCGAACAGCATTCGGCTTCCTATAGCATGTTTAATATAAAAATGGATCTTTTTATCGGCTGTCATGAGTCGGTCACTCTCCTCAATTACTTTAAGGCAAATCAATGAGCAGCAGTTTCGAGCCATGCTCCGTATGCAGCTCCAGCTCGTGCAAATCCGTTATTCTCGCCGCGTCCCGGCGGTTGAGAACGGTTGAACCGTTTAAGGTTAGGATTCCCTCGATGACGAATACATAGATTCTCCGACCGTGCTCTTGTTGAAACTTTATCGTATGGCCGGATTCGAGCTCGGATAAGTACAGCGTCGTCTGCTGGTGAATATGAGCGATGCAGGGTCCTGATTGATGGGATACGACTGGCAGCAGCTTGTTTAACATATCGGATGGATTATACTCGCTCGTTTCGTAGGATGGGGCTAGTTGCCGCTCCTCCGGCTTGATCCAAATTTGCAGCAGCTCCACTTCCTCGTCTGCAGGATTGACCTCCGAATGGATAATTCCCGTGCCTGCGGACATACGCTGTACGGCTCCATAGCCGGTTACGGCTTTATGTCCGGTGCTGTCCTCATGCTGGAGCTGACCTCTCAATACGATGGACACGATCTCCATCTCCCGGTGAGGATGGGCACCGAAGCCGCGATGGCCGGCGACCGTATCGTCGTTAAATACGCACAGCGGGCCGAATTCCGTGTTGTCCGGATCGTAATAATTGCCAAAGGAAAAGCTGAAATTGCTCTGCAGCCAGCCATGGTCGGAGGAGAAGCGGGATTCGGCGGGATAAACTCGGATCATTGCAGACACTCTCCTTAATAAAATATAGTTGCTTACTACTTTAGTATAAACAAGTTGGTACGGAAGTTCAATCGTTGAATTCCAACCCATTTTCCGTTACTATGAAGCAGATTATACATAGCAATTGGCATTTTTCTTTCAATGCCGGGACTAAGGGAGGAGCAATGATATGGCAAGGAGAAAAATCGAGCACGTCGGGATCATGGTGGCCGATATGGAGCGTTCCATCGCGTTTTACCGTGATGTGGTAGGGTTAAGCTTAAAAGGCACTCTGACACACACTAACGGCGTTATCCGATTGGCCTTTATGGGGTTCGACCAGACGGGCGAAACGGAGCTGGAGCTGATTGAAGGGTACAATGACAGTCTTCCTCTGGAAGGCAAGGTGCATCATGTCGCTTTTACCGTAGACGATGTCGAAGATGAGTTTGCGAGAATCCAAACGCTGGAAGTGAAGCTGATCGATCAGGAGATCGTCAAGCTGCCCAACGGTTCCCGTTACTTCTTCTTCCATGGCCCGGATGGGGAATGGATCGAATTTTTCCAGTCGACCCGAGGGTAGTCCGTGCAGCGATACAATGTTATACTAGGAAAGCTGGTTTTTCACAAACCGCGCTAGCAACTGACGAGGAGTGAAAGACCTTGGCTAAACAAGCAAGAATCGAAGAAATCCAATATTTGCGAGGCTTCGCTTTTTTGGCGGTCGTCCTTCAGCATGCTATTGGTCACTACGCGTACTTACCGGAAGCCCGGATGGAGGACGGGGCCTTGCTTGCTATTCTCTTGATCGCGGCGAAGTTCGCAGTTCCGATGTTTATTTTCATTACGGGACTCGTCTTGTTCTACAATTACACAAGCAAAGTATCGTGCGGCTCCTTCTTGCTTAAACGATGTAAAGATATCATTCTGCCATATGCTATTTGGTCCGTCATCTATGCACTTGTTTTCGGAGATTTGAGCTCGGGCTTCTGGATCGAGTCCAAGCAAGTCGTGATGGATTTGTTTACGGGCAAAGCCTCTTATCATTTGTGGTATGTCGTTATGAGCATTCAGCTCTATTTGTTGTTCCCGCTCATCCAAGGGGGATTGCAGCAACTATGGCAGCGGTGGAAGCCGTGGGCTCTCCGGTGCGCTTTTCTCTTATTATGCGCCGGTTACCTTCTTCTTACCAGAGAAGTAGGAACGATAGGCAGTTTGTTTGAGAAAATATATATCCCGGTGCTTACGCCGTTATTTACAGAGTATGCAGACCGGAACGCACTTTATTTCTTTATTTATTTCCTTATGGGCGCAGCGGCGGGAATGAATCTGCAGGCCTGGAAGCAGAAGGTATTGAAGACCAAATGGCTCTGGATCAGCTTGTATCTCGTGTTCTCCGGCATTTTGCTGTACAACATATTGGGGAGCTTTCAGCAGAAAGGACAGCTGGTCATTCAATACAACGACACGCTGCTGGTGCAGCCATTCATGGCGGTCTTTTTGATGCTGTCTGTGCTGGCCATGAGTATTGCCGCAATTGCTCTTGGCGAGAAGGAGAGCTTAAAGTCACAGAGGCTGTTCAGCTTCCTGGGCAAGCATTCCTATGGAGCGTATTTGGCCCATGCGCTGATGCTTACCTTCGGGACATGGATCACAGACATGCTGCTCCCGGGCTGGAACGTGACGGTCAAAACGGTGGTCGCGTTCGTGCTTTGTTCCGCTTTTTCCGTGGCGACAGCGTGGCTGCTGGATAAATGGAGCATCGGCCGATTCCTCGTGGGCACCGCAAAACAGCGCAAGCCGGCAGTGCAGCCAAGCAAAGCTATGTAAAACATTCGTATAAGAAGTCGCATTCCTTCGGGGTGCGGCTTTTTTTGTACTCCAATCAAGGCTAGTTCTCAAACATTTCCACTTGAATAAAGAACGTGTGTTCGGTGTATAATGAATTTGAGACAACGGATAACTTCGAGGTGATAGTCATGCAGAAAGAGCTGCTTCGCTATGTAGGTCGTGAAGTTTATTTGATGTATATGGACCGGAACCACCGGATCACCAAACGCCGGATTCGTATCCGCTCGGTAGACGGGCCAAAGCTGAGCGCATACTGCTATGAACGACTTGCGCCTAGAGTTTTTGATGTGAGCCGGGTGCTGGCTGTTTTTCCTGTCCATCTGTCCACAGTCCAAGCATAAAAATATTCATTCGAAAGAGGGGACTGGGCACTCCTGATTCGGTTACAATCAGGCCTCTGTCAACATAGTATACAGCAACCTACGAGTTGAGGTGAGCACTATGAGTGGCAAAAAGGTCAAGAAAAAAACGCAGCCGTCCAACGTGGATAAAAACCGGTACAATATGAAGATGGTTACATCCGATGTGTGCGCTCGATGCCGAAAATGCGAACGAGGTTTGCGCTACTTGGAAAAGATGTCCCAGCCAGGTGCCGTAGGCAAAGGAGTGCCGTGCATCCTGACTAAAGGCAAAGCTTACGTGTAAACACTGGGGTAAAAAGGTCCGCGGGCAGCTTCGGGCCTTTTTTCTATTCCTGCTATTGACACTTTCCGGACGGCTGGATACAATACAGTTATAAATTATAAACGTTTATAATTTCGAATCACGGTTGATTTGGAAATAATATTGTAATTTAAAAAATTATTATCGATAGTTAGTTATTCTCAAAAGTATAAACGTTTTATTTATTAGAACGTTTATGGGGCTAATCCCTTCCCGGGTTCATCTGCAGGTGTTACATGGTATACTACGAATACAATGATTTGAGATCAGGGAGTGCCTGCAGATGAAAAAAATTAGTATTCTCGACGTCGTAGCCAAATCCGGTTTATCGTTAGCTACGGTTTCCAAGGTATTGAACAATTCTCCAACGGTTCGGGAGAGCAACCGCCAAAAGGTGCTGCAAGCGATAAAGGAGCTGGATTACCGGCCGAATCCCGCTGCTCGCAGCCTTGCCCGCGGAGCGACACGCTTGATTGGATTGACGCTGCCGGGATTAAACGATACGTTCTATGACAATATCGTACAATCCGTCAATCGCCACCTGGAGGAGAATGGCTATGTTCTTGCCTTGTCCGTTTTTTCTCAAGTTCAGGCCGCTGAGTCTGATGCGAACAGCAGCTTTTTATTTCAGGAGGATCGGGTGGATGGAGTGATTGTCATATCGCCGCTGGACGAAAACCCGTATTTGCTGGAGCTGAAAAGAAAACGAATTCCTTATGTCGTCGTGGACAATCAGGTCGATCCATTAAACGCTTTGACGGTCAATGTAGACAATTATGCCGGAGGATATGAAGCGACCAAGCATCTGCTTGATCTCGGTCATACCCGAATATCGTACGTCGGCGGCTCGGAGCGGTATCTCAGCGCCAGGGAGCGTAGAAGAGGGTTCGAGAGTGCGATGAGGGATGCCGGGTTGACTCCGGTTGCCGTAACCAACACGGAGTTCAATATCCGCAGCGGCTTTGATGCGGCCAAAGCATGGATCCGTTCGGATAAGGTGCCTACTGCGGTTTTCGCGGGGGAAGACGGCCTGGCGCTTGGGGTAACGCAGGCGTTTCAGGATGAAGGCTATCGCGTTCCCGATGAAGTGTCTATCGTCGGATTTGACGATCAAACCTTCTCGCAGTATATCCACCCGCGGCTTACTACAATCCGGCAGCCGATGGAGCAGATTGGCGAGCATGCGGTTCGATTGCTGCTGCAGATGATCCAAGGTACCGTCAAACGGCAGTCTTCCGTCATGCTGAAGCCTGAATTGATTGTGAGGGAGTCCACGTCATCTTATAACAAACGATAATAAAGTGAGGCTGATAGGATGGCATATTATTTGGGCGTAGACGCCGGAGGGAGCAAGACGTACGCCGTTATAACGGATGAAACCGGGAGATTGATAGCAGCGGGCAAAGGCGGTAACGGCAACCATCAAATCGATGCGTCCGCTGCTCAGCGAAATATCGAGCATGCCGTGATGCAAGCTATGCGAAAGGCCGGCTTGAAGCGGGAGGATATTGCTTTTGCCTGGTTCGGGATGGCTGGCGCGGATCGGGAAGCCGACTTCCTTGTTTTGAGACCGATGATTGCGCAGCTCGGCTTCCCTAGAACAGAAATCGTATGCGATACGATTATCGCTCTGCGGGCGGGCACGAATAAGCCGTATGGCGTCGTCAGTATTTGCGGGACAGGGACCAACTGTGCTGGAATCAGTCCAGGCGGCGACATGTGGCAGTGCGGCGGCTTCGGCTATCATTACGGCGATTACGGCGGAGGAAGCTGGCTGGCGCTCGAGGCATTTCGTGCAGCCGTGCGCGGCTGGGAAGGCCGGGGGGATCCGACATTATTGACGGAAGCGGTTCCCGGGGCACTCGGTTACCCTTCGGTCGAACGTATGTTCCATTCTTACTTGGATTCCAATCAACGGCCTCCGCTCGATGTTGTGAGGACTTTATTCGAAACGGCTGCACAAGGCGATCTTGTATCCTTGGAGCTGCTGCGCCGGCAAGGTGCCGAGCTTGGAATAGCCGCACGTGCGGTGGTGAACAGGCTTGGCCTTCACGACACCGTGTTCGATCTTGTTTTGGCGGGGAGCGTGCTGACTCGGGGAGACGGGCGTTATGTGCATCCGTACATTTTGGAGGAAGCTAGAAAAGCGGCTCCGAATTGTTCCTTGGCGGTGCTAACGGTCGAGCCTGTCGTAGGCGCTGTGCTGCTGGCGATGGAGAAGGACGGATTACAGGTAACGGAGCAAATGAGCAAGAAATTAGCCGAATTATCCAGCCTGGAAGGGGTTGCTGCAGATGAGTGAACATCTGAAGGTTGTCGTTATTGGCGGAGGGTCTTCTTACACGCCGGAGTTAATTGAAGGTCTTATTATGAACTACAATGAATTCCCTGTCACGGAGTTGTGTCTGGTCGATATTCCCGCGGGTGAGGAGAAGCTCACTATTGTCGGCCAGTTGGCTAGAAGAATGGTTGAAAAGGCGAAGCTGCCGATGGCCGTCCATTTGACGACCGACAGGCGCGAGGCGCTTGCAGGGGCGGACTTCGTAACGACGCAAATCCGTGTCGGCTTGCTGCAAGCCCGGATCTGGGACGAAACGATTCCGCTCCAATACGGGGTCATCGGTCAGGAGACGACAGGCCCCGGCGGCATGATGAAGGCACTCCGCACGATCCCGGCCTTGCTGGATATATGTAAGGATATGGAAGAGCTGTGTCCCGATGCATGGATGCTCAATTTCACCAATCCTGCAGGGATGGTCACGGAGGCGATTCTTAAATATACGAACATTAAGACGATCGGCCTGTGCAACTCCCCGATTTCCGTCTACAAATGGCTGCAGAAGCTGTATGATGTGCCGGTTGAGAAAATGTATGCGGAATTCGTTGGCCTTAACCATCTTCATTGGGTCACTCGTATTATCGTTGACGGCCAATCCAGATTGGAGGAGCTGCTGGGAAGCGGGGAAGCGTACACGGCAAGCAATGTGCCGCAGCTAGAATGGCATCCCGGGTTTATTCGTTCGCTCGGAGCGATTCCGTCCTATTACTTGAAATATTTTTATCTGCAAAAGGAAATGCTGAATAACCAGCAGTCCGCCTCTGCTCAGGAAGGAACAAGAGCAGAGGTGGTCAAGCGGCTGGAGGACGAGTTGTTCGAATTGTATAAAGATCCCGAGCTATCCGCTAAGCCTTCACAGCTTGAAAAGCGCGGGGGCGCATACTACTCCGAGGCCGCGGTCCGGCTGATGAAATCGCTGTATAACGATACAAGGGACATCCAGACAGTTAATGTCCGCAACCAGGGTATTCTTGATTTCCTGCCTGCCGAAGCCTGCATTGAAGTTAATTGCGTTGTAACGAAGCAGGGACCGATTCCGCTGCCGGTTTCCGTCATACCTGAGGCTGTCAAAGGCTTGATACATGCTGTGAAGTCGTACGAACGGCTGGCTATCGACGCAGCGGTTACAGGCGACCGGGGGCTGGCTCTACAGGCGTTGGCGCATCATCCGCTTGTTCCCTCCGTCAATGTAGCGGCTCCAATGCTGGATGAAATGCTGGATAAAAACAAGGCGTTCGTTCCCCGTTTTTTTGAAGCCTGAACTCATACGTACATGGAAGACCGTTCCCTTTGAATAGGGGGACGGTCTTTTTTTCTCCACATCACAAAGTTTTGGAGATTAATAGACTGTTAAATATTGACTACGAACAAATGTTTGGTATAATAGAAATAGAACAAGTGTTCCTATTAATGGAGAGGGGTGTATGCTATATGAATTCGACAAAAGTCAGATTTATTGAACGTGACTACTTCCGGGCGATGATGGTGAACAACAGCGACCATCTATCGGAGAGTCAAATCGAGAAAATATTAGACACGGCCGATACTTATTGGGCGGATTTAACCTTTAAATTTTTCGACAACGGATCGTTGCTGATTATCGACAATTATACGGAGCTGCACGTCCCTCTCAGCGACTTGAAGGGAGCTGCTTACGATTTTTATGTGAAACAAAGAATAAGAATGATTCGTTCCTCATTGGAAGCTAAGACGCTTCAGACGGCATAGAACGGGAGCTGCGCCTTTGCTCCGGGATTTATTTTAGGGCCGGAATACGCTATAGTAAATGGATCAAACTCATAGGGAGAACTATGCCAATGAACAATCCGTTTAGCGTAAAACTGAAACAATTGCGGCAGGAGAAGGATCTGTCTTTGCGTAAGCTTGGAGAGAAGGCGGGAGTGAGCTATTCCATCATCAATTCTATTGAGAACGGCCGGTTTCAGCCATCCAAAGACACTATCGTTTCTATTGCGAACGCCTTGCGTTATGACGATATTAACGAACTTCTAGTGCTTGCAGGCTATACATCCGAAAAGTAAATAGTCTTAAAATACTATAAAATTCGACAAAAAATTCCAAAATCTGATATAATGGAATTATAGATAAAGGAGGAGTGTTTTTATGATGATTATTTGGAATGGTATTGGTCTTATACTGTTATGTACAATCCTGTATCTTTCCGTTAAAACACTTCTTCAAAAGGCGGATTAACTGGGGAGAACATATATATGCACAAGATGATGAAGTCAGAAGATAAACTATCCGTCAGATCGCAACGGCTCATGGAAGAAATTAAATCGATTATGACCAAGAAACGGGAACAGAATGTAATGAAACGGCTCTTGCTGAACCGTAAGAAGCCTAAGACCAAGCCGCAGGGGTGGTAACGGCTTGGCTTTTATATTATCATGGCTTGTTGGCTTCGATGAAGGGCGTGGTTTAAGCCATATTTATTCAATGCGGAAGTTGGGTGGATACCATCGGCAGTCCTTGTTTTGTTATGCCTATTTATGACTAACCTTTCTTTGGCGTAGGCTGATCGATGGGTTTCTTGTCCGCAGATGGCTGCATGGAGAGGTTGTTGCGCTTCCAAAGCTCAAATAGTTCTGGTGCGATACTCAACTGAAGAATAATTTGCTCGCATTGTACCGTCCGCTTCATTTGTGTACCTCCTGAAATAGTTGGATTAGCTATAAAAAATAAAAACCACCTCCCGATATGGAAAGTGGTCCGGTTGCACTACTAGCTCCATCGAATCCAAGTGCCCACATACAGATTCGATCTCATTGCTTACCAGTACCAATAATAACAAATACTGTTATCGATTTCTGTTTCGTATCACACATAATGAGAAATTCTTCTTTCCAATAGGGCAACCGCTGGATGGATAAGATTTTTTTATGTCGATAAATGTTATTTTATGGTATAATTGTTATATGTTAATGTGCTGTGTAAGGGTGGACTTCGGCCTTGTACAAATAAGAATTGAAAACGTTTTATGACATCCTTTGTTCTTGGGTACATACCTTAGGGGGTGCTGAGCGTTGAAGGTGATGTTTACGGTTGATGTCGAGGATTGGTTCTGCAGTCCGGATGTACCTCTCTCCGAGTGGGAAGGGTACCCGATAAGAATCGAGGAGCCGATTCATCGAATTCTTGATTTGCTTAGCGAGCATGACTCGTACGGCACGTTTTTTATTCTGGGCTGGATCGCTGAGAAAAGACCCGATTTGGTTAAGGAAATTCATCGCAGAGGCCACGAGATAGCTTCTCACGGATACTCGCACCGTCTCGTGTACCGCCAAACCGCGAAGCAGTTCCGCGAAGACGTCAGGAAATCGAAAGCGATGCTGGAGCAGCTGAAAGGCTCGCAAGTTTACGGCTATAGGGCACCTTGCTTCTCAATTACAAGCTGGGCGTTCGATATATTGGCCGAGGAAGGCTTCATCTATGATTCGAGCATGGTTCCTAACACGTTACATACGGTATATTCCCGATTTAATTTATCCCCTTCGGTTCATTCCCCTTTTACAATAGCAGACGGCTTATGGGAAATACCGCTGCCTGTATATCGGGTAGGCCGGTTGAATATCCCGTGGGGCGGAGGCGGTTATTTTCGCATTTATCCATATCCTGTCTATCAATGGGGCGTCCAGAAAATACTAGAACAACGAGATTCCTTTGTATTCTATATCCATCCCTATGACTTGGACGAAGATCAGCCGCAAATGTATAGTGCCACATTGCCGAGCAGGTTCCGCAAATATTACGGATTAAAGCAATCAGCCGATAATCTCGACCGATTGCTTGCTGATTTTTCATGCACATCGATTCAGCACAATTACTCCCACTTGTTTGAAGGGAATTCTCAACGTGGATTTCAAAATTAGGATCGTTCGGACTCCGCGGCTGCTGCAAGCCGTTGCCGGTATTTTTATGAGGGAGAACGGGATTGACGGCGGACTTGCATCCATGTTGGAAATGGAGCCGGAGGTTAAGAAGCTGCTGATTTCGCACGGCATTATTACAGCAAGCTTGAAGCTGCTCGATCGTCCGTTCGGTTATACCTGCTACGAATATTATAGGCAGCTTTGCACTCCCGATGAATTCGACCAGCTGCTGCTGCAAGCTGCCCGCAACCGTCGAGTGATACTAGATCTATGCTGCGGAGCTGGCGCAACGATTCATGCGCTGCTGCCGCTTCAGCCACAAATCATCTACGGATTTGACAACAATGCTGACCAAATTCATCTTCTGAGATCTCTTATCGCTGAGATAGATGACTACAGAGGTACCCGAGTGGTAACCGAGATTGCGGATGCGCATCAAACCGGTCTGGAGGGCGCTAGTGTAGACTTGGTCGTGTGCAGAGTCTCATTGCATTATTTGAACGAAAAGAGAGCGTTGAAGGAGGCCGCTCGCGTGCTTCGTCCGAATGGCGCTGTATTTCTCTTAGTCCACGGTTCAGGTTATTTGTATGATTACGTCATTTCTCGAAGAGGCTTACTCTCCGGCAGCTTATGGAAATCCATGGTTGTGCATAGCGCTCGCTATAATCAAGAGCAACGTAGGGGACAGCGTTTCGGAGCACATTTTATTACGCAGCGCTTTTTGAGGCGTGCACTAGTGACGTCCGGCTTTCGCAATATTAGAATGGTGACTAGCGGCAAGTGGATGAGATTAGGGATACTGCCTGTATATTATGCCGCTATAGCCGAACGGGGAGAAGGCTAGGCTGCATTTGACTAGGGCTTCGGAGTCTAGTAACCGGCTTGAAAATAGCGTATCATGTTTTACTATACTTATTAATTTGAAATTACTATTCATCAGGAGTACACCTACATAATGAAAAAGATTTCCAGCTTGTTATCGATTGTTATTTTTATCATTTTATCTGTAACGATGTATTTGAACCAGGATGGGCTATTACCCCCAGATGAAGATTCAGCGGCTGCAGTAACGTTGACGTTTCCAACCGATCGTTATCCGGAAACGGCACAGCATATCCGGAATGCGCTTCAGCGAGGGAAATCTGCGATTTGTACCATAGACCGCAAAGGCGCCGAAGACAACCGGAAGGAGTCGCTGAAAGGGACGCCGTCGAAGCCGAATCTGGATCGTGACGAGTTTCCGATGGCGATGTGTGCTGAAGGCGGAGCCGGGGCGGATATTGCCTACATATCTCCTTCCGATAACCGTGGCGCCGGCTCGTGGATAAGCAACCAGCTGGAGAAGTATCCGGATGGGACCAAGGTGAAAATTGTCGTTAAGTAAGAACCGGAGGACGATTTATGTCAAATAATTGGCTAATTAGGGTAGCGAGTTATTCAACCGGCAACTTCTCTATGGTATAATAATCCAATCACAGTATGTGGCTTTACGGACGGCAGGCTGACCTCTCGGAAGGGAGGTGAGGATCCGTTGGAAGTATTTCAGGCAATGACGCTAATGATTTCATTCGCGACTTTGATTGTGTTAATACTTTCTTTCCATAAAAAGAAATAGACCGCCCTGGGCAGGCTACGGTCTATTTCCGGTCTCTAACCTATTCTTGGAGCCAACCGCCGCATAAGCGGCTGCTGTGATAAGAACGCAGATGTTACCAGCATCGGCGTTCTTTTTTTTCATTATACGCATGTGAAAAGATGTTGATACCTTTCTCTTAATGATACATGAGGTATTACGTATTGACAATATAGGAATCTATGATGAAAACCAGTTTCATAGAAAATGTTCAGATTCTATTTAGTACGATAATAAGTAAAACCATCTTATTTTCAATACATCAGTTGCCGATAATAATAATAATTTCAAATTCAAATAGGTGTCGAAAGGAATGGGTTGGTTGTTCAAAAAGTACAGGTATCTAATGTCAGTAAGCTTCATTTTATTAAGTCTATTAAGTTCTAATGCGGTACTAGCCGCTGATGACTCCACGGATCAGTTGAAAGCGCAAATCAAGGAAAGGCTAGAACAAAGAGCGAAAGAGATTGAAGACCAATTAACAGAGTTAGAAGAAAGAGAACGAGTTTTGGAAGAGGAGGCAAAGAATCGAGAGGAGCGGCTTCGTTACTTAGAAGAGAAAAAACGCGAGCTGGAAGAGAATGCGCGGAAAAAAGTTGAACAACAAATGGAAGAGCAGAAATTAGAGGAAAGCAAATTAAATGAGCAATTGAACACATCAGAATATCAGCTAACATTGGAGAAGTTGAGAAATTTTAAACCCATTGAGCAGCAAGTGGAGTATGCCTCTGCTAACGTGAAAGTGTATTATGGAGAGAACACTGTAGTATTTGATCAAGAGCCTGTCATTGTTAATAACAGCACTACGGTAGTTCCACTTAGAGTTATCGTTGAGTTGTTCGGGACGGCTGTAATTTGGGATGACAACGGAAAGATCATTGTATTGGAAAAAGACGGAAAAATTGTTGTGATGCAGATAGGAAACAAAACAACATATGTAAACAATATAGCTGGTAATTTAGAGACAGAACCACTACTTATTAACGGAGTTACTATGATTCCCGTAAGGTTTATTGCCGAAGCATTTGATACCAAAGTTCAATGGGTGGATGAAACTCGGACGATTCATATTACTCCTATAAAGTAACGTGATATGAACAAAAAGAAATAGACCGCCCTGGGCAGGCTACGGTCTATTTCCGGTCTCTAACCTATTCTTGGAGCCAACCGCCGCATAAGCGGCTGCTGTGATAAGAACGCAGATGTTACCAGCATCGGCGTTCTTTTTTTTCATTATACGCATGTGAAAAGATGTTGATACCTTTCTCTTATGACAATATAGGAATCTATGATGAAAACCAGTTTCATAGAGCCCCTTAAATTATTCAACTTCATTACCAGGGTAATTATTTATGAGATGGTGCTGCTTTGTGCTCTTTCTTGAATAAAAAAGACACATGATCCCGTTGATCGATTTGGGCTAATAAAACGTTCTCTAGTTGTATGTTTTTTTGTTTCAATAGATTTTCGAGCCATTGCCGGTTCTTGCGGATTTTATTCAAATTTTCCTCGATGATATTGCTGTCGATAATACAAGCATGAGGAATGCCGCGAGACATGCTTTGGATGTTGACATCTTCACGTAGGACAGATCTGTATTTAGTCTTTTTCAAGACAGATAAGCTTCCATCCGTTTCCAGAAATGCGAACTCTATTTCATCAATATAAAAAACATCCTTTTTCCTTAAAAGCATCTGAAGATCATTGATGGTTAAACGCGCTTTTTTCATGTTATCTAATAAAATCTGGCCGCTGGCAATAATAAGCTGCGGTTCACTGTCTAATATTTTTCTTCCCAGAAAGCTCTTGAGAGAAATGTAATCGGAAAGAAGCACCAGCACAGAAAATATCGTTAAACCTACTGCCCCGACGAGCAGAGAAATGCTTTTATTGAAAATGAGATTGCCACCAATGGATCCATAAGTCACGCCGGCAACAAAATCAAAAAAGGTCATATGAGAAATTAGCTTCTTCCCTAGGATCCGCGCCCAGATTAATAATCCAATAAAGGATATAACCGCGCGAAGTATAATTTCAAGACACGTCATGGCGTCACCTCCATTTTGTGTCATATTATGCCACCGGAATATTTTTTTTATTAATGTAAGGGAAACGGAAGGAAGGGTTTCGAGATAAATAGCATTGGAAATATTCTGGAAATAGGCAATGTGCTGCATCTAGGATCTATGAAGAGACTCTACTGAGCGATTTGGGGGAAAAACAGATCATTTCGGAAGAAGAGCATTTTTTGAGGCAGAACCAGGAAAGGCACTGACTCGAAGAGCGAAATAATCGCGCATACCATCGGGCACCAAATCATTGTGACGAGGGGAAACTACCAAATCTAAACTCCGAAAACAAGAAAAAAGCCCTTGATTCATCAAGGACTTCTTCATGTATGACCTGTGCTGGGTTCGAACCAGCGACCCCTACCTGTCAAGATTCAGGACCGTATCACTAACATTAACCACAAGTCACTTAAAGCCGCTTATTTACTGGAACTCTATATACTAGCTTTCACTCCATTTACCTTCTAAAATTCGCCTTTCTTTTTAATTTGGGCACCAACACGGGCACCAAAATCAAGATTGTTTAAGAATGAAAACAAGCGCCGAATCTGAAGTTTTCTGACGATAAGGATTTCCATATATATGAGAGCTGCAATATAACGACCTTTAAAAAGTAAACCCCAATACTATCCCATTTCGACCCAAACATAACCCAAAACGAGAATTGTTTCGCCCCACATTCCCCAGCAGCCGTGGTAAGATGTAGGAGTGACAATATATACAGCAACGTTATTGGTGTAGGGTGGGATAAGCGGAATAACAAGTGGCGAGTAAGTATGAATCGGACTACGATTGGTCGTTATGACGATTATTTAGATGCAGCGTGTATAGCGAAGGAAATGCGAGCCAATAATATGCCATACTCTCAAGAAGCACTCTTAAAAGAAGAGGCTTCTTTTATTTTCTAAATTGGCCGCGTGCGACGGTATTCGCCCCTCCTGCAGCTTAAAAAGACACTCTCATAACGAGGGTGTCTTTGTCATATATTCGTTTACTCCTCTTCTCCCTAAATGTAGCCTAGTGCATGACCAACCTGCCGGGGCAACGAAGCAACAAATCCGTTAGAGTCCGATAATCTCGCTCATCTGCTCAATGTTAAGCTCGGGCTGATTGCTAAGGTCCGTATCCAGATCGAGGATAGCGAGACGATCCAGTATTACATGAATCCGCTATATTTCTTTAGTGACCGTTATCTGCCGCTGAGCTTGTACCTGCTGTTTCAGGAACAGATCGACAAGCACATTCCGGATTGGGTGAAGCAGAAATACCGGGAGCTGCAGGATGAGACGGAAGACAAGAGCACCGAGGAGATCGAGTCATGAAAGTGTGGGCAAGGCGATTCTATAACTCGAAGGCGTGGCAGCAATGCCGTGACGCTTATTTTGTGATGAAGCATGGACTCTGTGAGCGATGTCCAGCACCGGGAAAGATCGTGCATCATACGGTCTTATCTCACACCTGAGAACATCAATGATCTAGCAGGTCCGGTCGGTCCGGTAGCACCGGTCAGTCCAGTGGCTCCTGTTAACCCGGTAGCGCCGGTAGCTCCAGTCAGCCCAGTTGCTCCTGTTAGACCGGTAGCTCCAGTGAGTCCAGTAACGCCAGGAGGTCCAGGAGGTCCTATCATATCAACCAAAGTCATCACCCCTTATATGAACTAGTTTAGAATATGTCCAAGGATTCAAAGGGTCACGGTACTTGTCTTACTAGATTGCTTGAATAGCACTGAACTTGAAGGTACGAAGACGGATAAAGCATAAAAAACACCCTCTGTCGTCTTGCCCTCCCGAATGAATGGGGGATCGGACTCTCGCAGCTTAACGCTTTTTGGAAAAGAAATTTTTATAGAACCACAATATTCCCATCTTTCGCCGCAAAATCCCTCTCTTTAATTGATCTTAAGGAGGTTTAACGCATTCAGCATTTCGTGTGTTCGTCTTTATTAATACGACAAATCGATGGTTTCAAACAATGTGCTACTAATTAGACAAGTACCGCGACAATAAGAATTCTTGAACATATCTTAAATTAGTTAATATAAAGGGGTGATTTAATTGGCAGATATGATAGGGCCTCCTGGACCTCCGGGGCCAACCGGACCCCCTGGACCGCCTGGCGCTACGGGGCTTACTGGCGCTACGGGACTTACTGGCGCTACGGGACTTACTGGCGCTACGGGACTTACTGGAGCTACGGGACTTACTGGAGCTACGGGGCTTACTGGAGCTACGGGGTTGACCGGCGCTACTGGTGCTACGGGACCGACTGGACCGACTGGACCAACTGGACTCACAGGACTGACAGGACTGACAGGTGCCCCAGGGCCTCAAGGGCCAGCTGAACCGGAGTCTGGGTTCAGGGCATTCAGTGGCAGTGGTCAAACTGTTGGTGTAGGCGCTACTGTTACAGTAAATTTTACTTCGGAAATATTCGATTTAGCGACCCCGGGAGAATATGATAATGTAACATCTACTTTTAGCCCTAATGTTAATGGTGTATACAATATCTCTACTACTGTAGCTGGAACGGGAACCGCGGGGGACAATGTTAACCTAACTATAGTAGTCAGCAGCTCTGCAATTCAGACTTCGACCAAGTCCGAACTGATTCCAGCAAACGGTCTATTTTCTATAGCGCTTAGTACAGTCGTACAATTGACTCCTGCAGATGATGTAACTGTTACAATTTTTATTTTAAATGGCGGATCAATCTTCTCAGGTAGTTCGAACACCCATTTTGAAGGGGCACGTTTCCCGTCTCCGTCAACCTAATAGAACCAGTTGTTATTGGCACCTTGAGCTCTTCAGAGCTTGAGGTGCCTTATTGTAGAAACGCCCAGTCGAACTGGGGGGGTTACTATACAAAAAAGCTAACCAGAACATTCTGACGGCCAAGCTGATAGGCTGAGCCACAACTGGAACACAAGTCGAGCTTGCCAGTCCGGACAAGCTGTTAACCGCTTGACAGGCTACATTCACTTGCTGGTTGATCGTATACGTTGCAAGATAGTTATCACAATAACCATTTAAAACCTCATCCATTTATTTAGGGATGAGGTTTTTGTTTACTCAAGGCTTGTTCATCCGGGCAATAAACGGGGTTACTCGGTCTCCTCCAGCCCGCAGTGCACATATTGCATGATAACGTTTTGTTGAAATGCCATCCTCCACGGTGAAAGGAGATATTTCTTCTTGGAGTTGCCGATAGGTCGCCTTGCTACTGCCATATAGGAAGTAGTGAGGCCTTGCAGCTTTAATGATCTCCCCCAACTGCCGGGGTATCTGCTCCCAACTGTGAAAGAGCCAGCTGTAAATATCGCCGCACCTAAGAAGGTTAAATTAGTAAAAAGAATCATACACGTTCTCTCTTCCTTTGGTGGATATCCTCCTCCTCCTCGACCATTGTAACCATCATCTTTAAAAACCAAACTGCTCAGGATACAAAATGAATATGGAGGAACTTGGTTGTGTGTAGACTTGCGTATCAGGATGAGCATCAATTGGCAATGTAGAGTTAATGAGGAGCGTACACTTTCTTAATTTTTTTAAAAAACCACAAATAGTACCAATACGAAATTAATAGAGTGATTGTTATAGTGATGAAACTCCAATACCATGTCCAATTTAAGTACTTAATCAACTCTGTGTACTTCTCCAGATAGAATTCAATTATTGTGATTATCATTGGAAAACTAAAGATGTATATGGTTTTAATAAACCATGGTTTCTCTTTAGGGAAATGAACATTAAAAATCGCACTTACAGAAGGAAAGACGAAAAACTCAAAAGTAAAGCTTGCTTTGTAAGCAATACTAAGAAACCCTACAGGGTATTCGATAAGTCTACCTTGAACGACTAAGGCACCAAACAACCAAGAAGGGACTTGCATGAATAAAAAACTAACTTGTGCTTTAATCAAGGTCTTCCGATTAACGAATATTACGAGAAGAATAGCAGTAATGAACCAAACTGCATAAAGAATGACTTTTTCCATAATTGTCCGCCCCACATATTAATATTTTAATACTTGAATTATTGTCAGAAGAACTGTGCTTTAATCTTGAGATAATAATTGTTTTTAAAAAAAGCTCTCCCTTACAGTTTAGTAAAGGAGAGTAAGCGATGAAACGTCCGTACAGTAATATATGGGAAGTTATTTGATCTGTGTTAGGCAAAGTACTCATATAGAACTCTTTTAAAAAATACCCCCTCTATGGGAGGGGGAGCCAGAGGAGATGTGTATGGGTTGCCCTATAGAGTACGCAGCGAAACTGTTCTGGGTTTAAGACCAAAACAGAATAGTCAAGAACACCGTGAATAATCAAATACATGGGAGGGCAAGTCATGCCGACATGGGTAAATGCACATCCTTTGCTAGCGGAGACTGTGAAGAAGGCAGGAGGTCAGGTGGTACGAATTAGCTCGAAGCCTTGGGCTCATTTTAACGGACCGGATGCAGCTGAGAGAGCGAAACCAGTTGAAAAGGTGTATGAACAAGTTCATGGGTGCTTTTGCAGGGGCATTCGTCCTTGGAGAGATGATCAAAAATTCGATTATGCTATCCGGTTGGACTAACGCTGTTATAAAGAGGTCTGGGAGAGTAAGTATTAATGAACCTGGAGGGTGTTATGTATGAATCAGAAAAAAATTGATGAGCTGCCGGAAATACTGGATGTCAAGGACATTAAAGATGTAATGAACATCGGGATAAATCAGGCATACGAACTAGTCAATTCCGGAAAGTTTCACGTTGTTAGGGTAGGGCCGCGGAGGATTAAGATTCCAAAGGAAGGGTTTGTAAATTGGTTAAATGGGGCAGTTTCATAGCCCCTCTTTTTCCCAAAACGAATCCCTGGTACTATGTAATCGAGGTAAGAGAGAATGGCAAACGTTCTAGGATAAAAAAACGTGGATTTCGCACACAAAAAGAAGCTAAAGCAGCATATGCGGAAGCGATAAATGCACAAGCAAAAGGGGATCTGCTCAAGCCTTCGAAGTTATTGTATCGTGAATATCTGAAACAATATTTGGAAACCAAAAAGACAACAGTGAAGAGTTCAACACTTAAGACATATGCTTGGCTTATCGAATATCATATCATTCCCTTATTGGGTGATCATGAGATTGGGAAGCTTTCGCCAGCACACATTCAAAAGTTCTACAACGGTCTGATCGAGCAGAATAAGCTTGCGTCCGAGAATGTTCAAAAAATCCATACGTTGATTAATGGTTCACTTAAACGTGCTGAGCGTTGGCAACTGGTCAATAAAAATGTTGCTGCTCTGGTAGACAGACCACGAATGACTAAAAATCAAATACAAGTATGGGATAAAGAGCAAAGTCAAACTTTTTTATGGGCAGCACGTGAAGATCGTTTGTACATCGCCTTTCTTCTAGCCTTAACAACGGGCATGCGCCAATCAGAAATATTGGGTTTACGCTGGGCAGATGTTGACCTTGAGAATAAGACCCTGCATATTGTACAGGCCTTGAGTCATGATGGAAAAGAACTGACTACGGAGCTTAAAACAAGAAATGCTGGAAGGAAAGTTGCAATTCCTGGGGAAGTGGCGACCGCACTAAAAAAGCACAAGTCCCGGCAGCGTGGAGAATTTTTGATCTTGGGACGGTCTGGGAACAATGACGATCTTGTCGTTTCAACGTCTCTCGGAACGCCGGTAATCCCGCGAAACCTAATGAGAACATTTTATAGGTTGATTGAGAAGGCAGATGTACCGAAGATCACATTTCACGAATTACGGCATACTCACGTTACGCTGCTGCTAAAAGAGAACATTCATCCGAAGATTGTTTCTGAGCGTCTAGGCCATGCGGACATGAGAATCACGCTTGAAAGATATTCGCATTTATTACCGGATATGCAGCGTGATGCCACGGATCAATTCGGAAGTGCCTTTTTTGAAGCTGAACCAGTTAGGAAGGCACCGACTCGTAGCGCAAACTAATCTACTAAAATCATCGGGCACCAAATGGGCACCAAATCCTGTCTGACGAGGGGAAACTACCAAATCTAAACTCCGAAAACAAAGAAAAAAGCCCTTGATTCATCAAGGACTTCTTCATGTATGACCTGTGCTGGGTTCGAACCAGCGACCCCTACCCTGTCAAGATAGTGCTCTCCCGCTGAGCTAACAAGTCATATTAATTATTGTTCCGTCGCTAGCGACAAGTAATAATATATCAAGGTTTGGGACAGATGTCAACAATATCTTCAAAAATAATTTACACGGGCTGCGCAGCTAGTCGTTAACTAACATGCATAGCAAAGTTTACAGCACGTATCGTACGGCCGTATGCTATAATACAAGCATACCACGATTGAAAGAGGGTCCATGATGAGGGAGTTTCAACGACCATTTCAACCTATTCAAATGCAATTACAGCAAGAGCCTTATGTCGAGGAGGATGCGATCGATTGGGGCTCTTCAGAATGGGCGACGCCCCGCTACCATATCCGCCAGCTGCTCGAACACTCTATCGAAAGGCTTTCTGTGAAAGATAAAGCCATCATCTTGGGTGCAGGCAATCATGGCGATGTAGATTTGCCAGCCATGGCGAATCGCTTTGTTGAGGTAACTGTCGTTGATTCCGAAGACAATGTCATAGATGAAGTGCTAAGTGCAGGCGGAGGCATGGCTGCAGGGAAAATTCGTTCCTTAACCAATATCGATTATACTTGCCTTAATCAGATCCAATTTTACGAAACATGGGAAGAAATGCTGTTGAATCAAGCACCGGCGGCGGAAGTCGCATCTTATATTAAAGACTGCGCGTTCCAAGTGAAGCGGCGTTCCGCACTTCCACAGTGGCAGCATCAGTGTACCCTGGTTGTATCGTCTTCTGTACATACGCAATTGTTCTATGTTCATGCCTTATCGCAATTTGCGGGCTACGCTTCACAATATAATGAACAAGAGATTCCGCAAATTATCGATGCTTTACGCACGCTTCGCAACAGTCTCATTGGAGATTATAATAGAATGCTTTCCTCCCTATTGAAGCCTGGAGGCCGTATCGTCATGTGGACCGAGATGATTCAAGTCCAGGAGCAAAATCGGCATCTGGTTGAGAAGCTGTATCAGCTGCAAACCGAAGAGGAGCGGGTTCGATTCTTGTTTCGTGCGTTCGGTGAGCATGGTATGGAGGCAGCGGTAGTAGGGCTTAAGGAGCTGCACGACCAGCTTAGTCCTGAGGATTGTTTGTTCAAGAGCTGGGTAGGGATAGCAGGGCAGGAGAAAGAGTATATATCCGCCGGTTTTTCCGGCAGGCTGCGGGGCTAACGACTTGCTCCGAGATGAACTAAGGAGACATTTCAATGACAGCAGGACTGGATTTGCTTATTCAAGAAATTGCAGGGAATTACTTCGACGATGACGAATGGCGCATAGAAGCCCAAGAGAGCGGAGTCAATAACACAACACGGTTTGTGTACCATCCAACCGGTACTTATGTGCTGCGGCTCTATGACAACCACAGGGACATGAGCAAAATTATTTACGAGGTTGCCGTCCTCCAACAGCTGCAGCTGGTGAAATTATCTTTTCAGATTCCGAAGCCGGTTGCTACGCTTAAAGGCGTGCCTTATGTGGAGTCTTCTACAGGTAAAATTGCAGTTATGTTTGAGTATATTGATGGCGAGCGAGCCGATCTTGCGAATGTGGAGCAGGTGAAAGCTATCGGGAAGGCGATGGGTGAGCTTACCGAAGCGCTGGCCGAAGTACAAACGGATGTAGACTCGGCCTACGAGCCGTACTACGAACTGTACGAGGTACACCCGAAGGTGACGAGAGAGAAGCTGGATTCATGGCTTCTGGAGCAGGCAGAAGGGCCGATGTATAAGGAAATACGTCTCGTCCGGGACGCTATAGACGTTTTATTGAACGATATCCCTTCCTTGTGCAGGCTCCCTATGCAGCTTACCCATTCCGACATCGTAGCCGGCAACGTGCTTGTGTCAGGGGATGAAGTGTCCGGAATCCTGGATTTCGAGTTTGTGACTCCGGATCTTCGTGCTATGGATGCGGCTGTATTTTTGTGTGAGCTTATTCGCCATGACCCGGAGGGCTGCTGGAGCCTTGTCGAAGCTTTTACCGAGGGATACAGCCAGACGACTCGCTTGCAAGAGGATGAAATTGCCGCTTTGCCCAAACTGATTTTGTTACGCAGCCTAGTGCTGTGTATTCATTTTCTGGGACGGCAGTGGGATGGCGTTGACCGTGATCATACGATAGATCCTTATTTGAAAAGCTATGCTGAAGTTCACAACTGGCTGGAGAGTCACGAAGAACAACTGGTGGCGGCATGGCTTGGTCAGTGGAGGTGAATACCAAATGAAGAAGCTGTACAGCCAAATGTCGGCAGAAGAACTGGAGACAGAGATGGCTGAGATTGAAGCGGCAATGAAACAAGTTGAGTTCCCGAGTCAAATGGAGCTGCTTCAGCGCAAGCTGTATACGGCCAAAGCATATACTTTGGATGCGGCTGATTTTCCTATTGGAACCTACAAAGTTGAGGGCTTCGACGAGCCTTTCGAAATGAAGTACATCAATGGGATCATGGGATGGGGAATAATGGGAAAAGACCCGGAGGCCAGCTTTCCGCTTTCGATGCTGACCAGGGTCTAAATCCGACACATATCTTTGGGGCAGTTCTCACATTGGCAAATATTTTTCAAATAATCGATATTTTCGATGACGAGATTGTTATTATCCATGGATATAACATTCAGCTTTTTAAATTCGCTTAGCATCCGGTTGACACTTTCGCGGGTTGCACCGATCATGTCGGCCAGCTCGCTGTTTGTCAGCTTTTTTGTAATGTGGATCCGGCTACCCTCTTGAGCCCCATAGGAGTTGCTTAGACGGATCAGGGTAGAGCACAGCGCACCCGGTTTACCGAACATCATCAAATCGCGAAACTTCGTTTGCGTCATCCGATGCATCAGTCCCATCCACTTCATGAACTCAATAGCCAGATCCCCGTGCTGCCATAGAACGGTTTCGAGATCTTTTTGCTGAATGACGCCGATTACGCTATCCTCGATGACTTCCGCGTTAAAATTGTGAAGGGAATTGTGGAACGGGTCAAGCTGACCGAATAAATCGCCTTCTCCGTAGATGTAAAGAATGAAGCTTTTTCCTTCATCACTCGATTTCGTTATTTTGACTCTTCCTTGCTTTATAAAGTACAGCTTATCCGCAGCGTCGCCTTCCCAGAACAAATAAGATCCCGCCGTAACCTTATGATCGTACATAATTTCCTTTAGCTTCAATAAATTCTCTTCCGAGAAGCAATCTGTATTATGAACACCTTCCACGTTTTGTCCGCAGTGCAGCATAGTTATTCCTCCTTAATTCTTGCCCGTTGTTTCTAACTAATACGATACTGGATCTGTAAAAGGTCCGATGTGATAAAAATCACGCTTTCCAGTAAAATAAGCCCGATTCTGTGACATTTCTAACATGAATCCGGACAACAAACCAGTATAGTTAAGTTATTCAAGGGCAGATTGGATGGAAAGGATGTGAGCGGCACATGCTGAGCGGAGTTATATTGGCAGGAGGAGAGCGCGGAATTACCGATTCCTTGCAGCGCATTGGAAGTGAAACCCTGATCGAGAGCCGAATTCGTGAAATGCAGACGGTGTGCCATGAGATTATAGTTGTAACTAATGAGCCTAGAGCTTTGCTGCCGGTTGTTCCTCGTTCGACTCGAATATTGACCGATTATTTACCGGGTTACGGCGTAATAAGCGGATTGCATGCAGCATTTACTTTGAGCAGATACAACCATTTATGGGTTCACTCAAGCTCAGGAGTCCCTCCGGCAGTATCCATCGCGAGGCTGGCATGGAAGCTGTATGAGATCAAGCTCACAAGCCTCAAAGAGGCCGTCATATTAAAAAGGGACAGCGCGCCGATCCCGCTATTCGGGGTGTATAGTCGAGCCTGTCTGAAGGTCATAACCGATTTAATAGAAGAGGGGGACAGCCGAATCACCGAGCTTCTCTCTCGAATAGCATGGGAAGGGGTGGACGGTGAAGCGATTGCAGACGAACTCCGGCTGCCGGCCTCCTCACCGATTCCATTATGGCAGCATAACCAGGCATTCTAAAATTCATTCAAGCAAGCGGCATTAGCGGCACTACATTCGGCAAATATCCGGAGGGCAGTTCGGGCACTGTACAATCGATCGCAGGTAATCCAGATCGGTGATAACCAGGTAACCATTCTCGTAGGTGATGGCACCGTTTGCCTGGTAAGCGCTCAGCATTCTGCTGACTCCCTCCCGTGTAGTGCCGCTCAAGTGAGCCAGCTCGGTTTTGGTCAGCTTTATATCGATAAGAATGCCATTCTCGGATGGTTTGCCGTACGTATTGCTCATCCGAATCAAAGTCGAAGCGATGGCACCGTTCTTGCCGAACATCATCAAATCACGAAATTTGGATTGCGTTGTCCGATGGAGCAGGCCCATCCATTTCATAAACTCGATGGCAAAATCGCCGCGGCTTGCAATCAGTTGCTCTAGTGCAGCGGTGGAGAACATTCCAATTACGCTGTCCTTCATCATTTCCGCACTGCAGCTGAATGGGGTATCTCCACTCCCCAGCTCCGCATAAAAATCACCGGGCTGCAGCAAATGCAGGATCAACTCCTGACCGTCCTCGGTTATTCTATAAATCTTGACAAGACCTTGCTCGATAAAAAAACACGTATGGGCCGGTTCCGACTCCCAAAACAAATGAGAGCCTGCCGCTTTGGCTTCAAAGGCCATTTGCTGCCGCATCAATGCAAAATTATCTGCAGACAAATAGGATGCAAGCTGAGTGCCTTGTGAAGGCTCCTTGGTCATGGGGATCCCGCCCTTCTAATCGAAGTGATACTTTCATTGTAATCGATAATTCTGGAAATATCATATAAAAACTTCATACTCCAATCGTACCTTTTTATGCTATGATAGTCCATAAGAACTATTGAAAGCGTTGTCATAAATGAATGAACAGAGGCAGGTGCTGCGATGGGAAAATGGGGAGCGATTATGGTCATGGTGATCGGAGCAGGGCTTCTTTGGTCCAGTCTAAGTAAGGCAGTCGATAGGGAACCGTCCGTCTATGTAAGCCCGGAAGGAATACGATTTGTCAGCTACAGCACGGAATGGAAGGAAGACAGGCTGAGCAGGCTTTATAATCTGTTGACGAGCTGCGAGCATGGCGAAGAGTTGAATAAGCTGAAGCAGGTGCTGCTGTATCCGGAGAGGAGCATTGGCAAAAGCGGCTTTCGCGTCGGTCACTACGATGCGGAAACTGCGACCATTCGTCTGTATGAAGTGGACGCGACACCGGTTGAGCGTACGTTTATTCATGAGTATGGACATCATTTTACATATTACTGGCTGCATCGAACGGAAGGCATTTACCCGGATGACATTAAACCGGCTTCAGCCTGGGCCGAGCTGAGGCAGCTGGACGGGTTCCCGGTCCGATGGGCGGGGAGTCCGCTCCCTTTTATCCATAAATGGGATCCAGGAGAAATTATGGCGGAGGATTATGTTCTCCTGTTCGGTGTAGGCTCTCGCCCCATGCCGGAAGAGCCGCAGCAGACGGTATATTTCCTGAGGCACGAGAATGATTACATCCCTGCAGTACAAACGCTTCCCGAGATACGAAGATATTGGGAGAAAGCCGCGGGCTTGACACCGAAGCAGCCTCTTCGGCAGCCGGTTATTCGTCAGTGGTCTGTCGATGGTGACAAAGAATCCGCAGATGCGCTGCATTTATCGTTCACTTCGTCAGCAACGGACAGCAATCAATCGATACAATATGGGATTCGTATTATCGGGTTCAGTGATCAAGGAGGCTTGCCAACAACCTCGACAACAGGAATGACAGCGGTGGGGCAAGAGGAGATTGAAGCGAGCCTGGATATTCGTTCCATACAGAGAGAGCTGAATTCGTTCTATGCTCAGATTCAAATTTGGGCATTGGACCAGGAAAGCAAACAATTAACCTACACGCCGTATTATATGAACTGGTTCTCCTACGATGCCGATACCGATGCACTAAAACCGATCCCGCTGCCTTTAGAAAAGCAGGGAGTTCCGCGCATGCTGAAGCATGAAGGAATGGATCGGTGGCCCATCGTTGTTATGTTTATGAACGGGATGCCGGTTACCGCGGTGCGTAAGTATGATGACAACGGTACGGTATACGTACCGCTCCGGCTGTTCACGGAAGGTACGCCAGGCAGCGAAACTATGGACGATGCGAATTTGGTCCGATTTCAGTTTTCCAACCATCTGGTTCAGGTTCAGCTCAATCAAGAGCAGGCATTTGTAGACGGTCAAAGCGTGAGGCTGAGACACGCGATCAAAAAGATCGGCAAGGAGCCGGTTGTGCCGGTCAGTGAGCTGCCTACGCTTCTTGGAGCCGCCGTTCAGCTCGATGAAGAAGGAGGCGGAATGTTCGTCAATACAGGAGCGCCTTGACATGTATAGAATGCCGGCATAGTAAGGATGCTATACGTTGAGGTGAGGTGATACGAATGAACCGTGCTTTTCTTACTGCGGTTACAACCATTGGCATAGCGCAATTGGCCAAAGTGCCTCTTGCCTGGCAACAGACCGGGCGTTGGGATTGGTCGAACGTGATCAGAACCGGCGGCATGCCGAGCTCCCACTCTGCAGGGGTTACATCGCTCGCTACTTATGTGGGGCTTAAGCGGGGGATCACGTCCTTGCATTTTGCGACAGCGAGCATGCTAAGTCTGATCGTCATGTTCGACGCTATGGGCATTCGCAGACAAGCGGGAATTATTGCTACGGAAGTGAACGATTTGGACGAAACGGTGGCGAAGCTCGCGGAGAGCCATCCTCCGATTGTCCATGAGAAGCGGGAGAAGGAGCTGGAGGAACGACTCGGTCATCTGCCGGAAGAGGTTTTGGGCGGCGCCCTGCTCGGCATCTTTGCCGGAGCCTTCAGCTATGCATTGGAGAAGCCAACACCGGGCCGCGGACTTTTATCATGGTTTCGTTAATGCCAACAACCCTGTGCAGGCAGCCGCACAGGGTTGTTTATTTTTACATGAGTTAGATTGACATTCGTTTGCGTTCAGCAACCATTTGTGAAGAAGCGCCTTCCACTTGTGCGGCAGGTACGGTTATCGTGAATTTGGTGCCGATCCCCATTTCGCTCTCCACCTCCATCGTTCCCTCGTGATCCTGAACAATTTTATGGCAGATAGACAAGCCTAAGCCGGTTCCTGAATCTTTCGTTGTGTAGAATGGCAAGAAGATCTTGTCCAGCTCGGCTTCCGGAATGCCCTTGCCCGTGTCCGAGATTTCAATGACCGCTTGATCCTCGTTCAGGTAAAGACGAATATGTACGGTTCCCTGCTCCGTCATTGCTTCGAATGCGTTCTTGATTAGATTCAGCAGAAGCTGGAGCATTTTATCCTGATCCATCAGCATGTGGATGGGTTCTGCCGCCTCGTCAAATACAATGGTATGTCCCAACCGCTGAGCTTCGGAATCGAGCAGCGAGATGACCCTGTGGATGCAGTCTTTGATGGACTGAATCCGGAATTGGGTAGCATGCGGCTTGGAAAATTGCAGAAACTCCGCGGTCAGCATGCTCATCCTTGTAATTTCATCCATGATTAGATCATACCAAGGACGGATATTATAGTTGTCGGCTTTGGAAATTTGCAGAAAGCCCTTAATCGTAGTCAGCGGATTCCTGATTTCGTGAGCCATGCCGGAGGCGAGCTCGCCGACGACGCGAAGCTTCTCCGATCGGAGCATATGCTCCTCCCGCTTAAGCCAAGATTCCCGTTTCATCGTGTACAGATTGCGCTCGGCGATGAAAAACAAATCGTCCTTGGACAATCCGTCGTTCGGGTAAAAAGCCATTCCGTAGTTAATCTCAATGCCTGTAAGCTTGGGGAACTCCGACGCCAGAAGCTGGGATATCGTATTCATTGCATGCTGGGAGTCGGTGTTCTCCAGTACGATTGCAAACTCATCGCCTCCGTAGCGGCAAATGATTAAAGCTTCGGGAAACATAATGCGCAGCAGCTGCGCCGCCTGCTTCAGGATCCGGTTAACCCCGTGAAAGCCGTTGATCGTGTTCAACGATTTCAAATCTTTGCAGTCGATCAGCACAAGAACTATCGATTGGCCGGATTGTACGAGCTGTTCCAGCTGACGGTGGCATTCCTCGTAATTGTACAGACCCGTCAAGGAGTCGTGAGTGCTCAGATGCTTCTTTTCATTATCAAGCTGCTGATTCTGATGCTCCATAGCGTGGATGTAGCGATTGAACAGCATAGCCAGCGTCAGGCAGCTAAGAGAGCTGAAGATCAGCGTAAAGACGGAGTACGGGGTAAACACGATATATGTACTTGTTACAAAAACAAAGGCGATGGTATACGAAGTGCTGATGACCAATGCGGTTTGAGGCTTTTGAATTTTGTAAAGCGGCTTGCACATTTGGGCTAAATACAATGGCAGGCAAAGATCCGATTGGCTGGCCAAATGAAAAGCAACAAGCAAACAAAATTGAAGCAGCGGTACTCCGTTCATTTTCTTTTTTTCGATAAGGTAGGTACTGATGTAAGCTAACCCCAATATGATGAGCAGTAATGGACTGGAAGTTACCTCGAAGAAAAGGGAAGATAGGCTGATAATAATTACATAGACGGACAAGATCCAATTATAGCTCATGCTTTCATACTCCTTATCACAATGTGGGAATGAAAGGTTATTAATGGAATTCTATATTAACCTAACAATTCCTTCTGCAATAGATGGAAAAGTGGAGATCTTGCATAAAATCTTTTTTATTAACTCAAAATAGGTTCGTAAGCCTTTACCCGAATCGGGGGGCTGCAATTAAACATCCGGGAGGGAATTGTCCATGCAGCGTGAGAGCTTTGTAGCTGTGCAAAAAAACGGGGACGGCGACATTACAGCCTTCAAGACGTCAAGTGGCCGCGTCCTGCAGTATGAGCAGGCTCTTCAGGAGGTACAGGGCGGAAATATTCAAGGAGTCAATGCATTCAAAGGAAGAGACGGGGATTTGTACATTCGCGGAGATGCCGATGGCGATCCAAGCAACAATTTGGATCAGCTGCCTTCGTTCTGACATGATGAAACCTGACCTTAATGGTCAGGTTTTTTGTTGTTTCTATATAAAATCATACCGTTTATGCTGCTCCATAAAAGTCATCAAGCCGCTCTTTCCGATATATTGCTCCATCGTATCTTCATAATGCATCAGATAGACGGATTTTTGCACCGATTCCGGGAGCGTCAGCAGCTCATCCAGACAGGTATGGACGATGCCGGGCGGCTTCAGCTGGCAATCATGCAGGATGTACCTGCAGTTCCTGTTCTGATGCAAATCGATGAGCAGTGAGTAATCGAAGGTAGCATCTGCACTGTAAAACAGATATTCATTTAATAAAATCGAGAAGCTCGGTTTGTCGGGGATATGCCGCGTCCGTATCAGCTCGAGCGTCAAGCCGGGGAAGAGCTCCGCTGGAGAGGCTTCATCAAGCACAACGACATCAAAATAATCGCTTAGGCTTGTAATGCCTTCAGCCGCATTCTCAAGACCGCCGCGCAGCGAATGGTGCCAAAGTTCATATTCAATGGCAGATGGCACAAACAGCTTGATTTTTTTGTTATAAGCATATTTTAAGCGAAAGGCGAATTCCTCCAGGCCACCGACATGATCCGCATGGATATGGCTGATAACAATACCGTCAATCTGATCCAACGGAAAGTCCAGGGAATACAGGGCGCGTGGAGCTGTCGCTCCGCAATCGATCAGCAGCGTGCAGCCGTTGCAGAATACCAAGGCGTTATTATTGAAATATTTTTTGGAAAAAGCACTTCCCGTGCCGATCATCTGGATTTGCAGGCTCACTCATGGTCCTCCACTCGTTGTCTGTAATACTCGGATCACTTTATATAAAATAAATCTATCATGCGGCGGAACCGGTGCACAAGGATAAATTTCACACACTTTTGCAGGGTGGACTTCCAGCGAAGAGGGCTATTGGTCATTTCCCGGGCAAGCGCAACATGCGCCACAAACCGTCATAATACGCGATAATACTGGAGACAAGTCTGTATTTTGTATGTATATTACACAAATTAGAGATTCTTTTACTAGATATAGACAGATAGACAAAAAAATTTAGGATTATTTAAGAAACGTGCGCAACTCTTTCCAATGTCGGGAGTATAAGCATATAGAACAAAGTACAAGACAACGATGGAGGTTGCAGTGATGTTTAAAGTGCCGCGGATGCTAACGCTGGTACTCTCTCTTTCGCTATTTGGAGCTACGGGCGCAATGGCTAACTCATTATGGGGAGAGTACGAAGGCTTCAGTAAGATTAAAATGACGATCAACGATGTAGAGAAGCAATTCACGGAAAGTGAAGCGCCTGCATTTTTAGTAAAGGGGAATGCCGTATTCCCTGTTCGAGCGTTATCCGAATCGCTTCAATCGCTTGTCCGCTGGGACAACGCAAACAAGACGGTATCGGTTTACAAGCCTAACGTGCATATGTTTGTCGCGGAGAAGGTTAATGACGATTATTCCGTCAAATCGCCGTTCGGAAGAGTGCCAAAGGGCAAGAAGATCGATTTTGCGGTTTTCGCACAGGTGGACAGCCTGAAGACGCCGTTCTATTCTTTCAAAATTTCTATTGAAACGCCAAGCGGCAAACAAGCCGTAGAGCCTCATGAGAAAATCGTGAACGGGCAAAAAGAAAACTTCTGGTATCCTTGGCCGTTCAGCGTTTCGTTCAGTGAAGCGGGAGATTACGTTATCAAGTTCTCGATTAAGCTGGATGAGGGCGGAGATTATACGACCGTATCCGAGAAAGTAATCGTCTCCGAATAAGGCTGACGCGGACAAGGGAATGCCTGTTTACATTGACCTGTATGCATGAAACGTGATACGATACGAGGGATGACTACTTTATATGAAATGAGGTTTTCCCATGAGCGATCACATCCACGATGAGAATTGCAATCATGATCACGACCACGAAGACGATATTTTTATCGTAACAGATAAAGACGGCGTTGAGCACGAAATGGTTATGGTGTATACATTTGAAGCAGGCGAGCAGCCTTATGCGGTATTGCTCGATCGTAACGATCCTGAAGCGGACGGCGTGATCTTCCGTATCGAGGAAGAGGGCGAAGAAGCTTTCCTCGCGAGCATCGAAGACGAGGAAGAATGGGACCGCGTCGTTCAAATCTACAACCAAATCGTAGAAGAACAAGAGCAAGACTAATGATACTAAAAAACCCTTTCTGCCTTGGCAGAAAGGGTTTTTTACTGTCGAGTTCGATGCCATAGCTCCACTTGGCGGCTCGAAAATGATTTATTTGCGAGGGTTGAAATACATAGTGCGGCCGTTGAAAAGATGAAGCTCCGCTTTCCACAGCTTGGCCAAATACTTGCAAAATTCGTTGCCCTTGGCCTTGTCGCCATGCGTACTGTCGTCAGGAAGCACGACCTGCACATAATGCTGCTCGGTTTCGCCGTTTTGATCCTTGCCTGGACCCATGACAATATATTTGTACAGCGAGTTTTTGCCTTTGAGATAAAACCATTTGCCTTCGGCTTCAGGTTTCGTTTCGATTGTGTAAGGGAAGCCGGCGTCGTCATAATCCCAGCCCAGCTGCTTGCCTGTAAGCTGTAATTGCTCCTTGTAATGAAGCAGCTGCTCTTTCAATTCATCTAGAGATAAGGACGAGAGGGCGGAGCCTTCTACAAACTTGATATATGCGCTTTGAGCCATAACCGATACACCTGCCTGTATTTGGACTGGAAAGGTTTTCATATACAACAAGAACATCATAGCACTTCGGGGATGGATTGACAATACAAGGAACCGCTGTATCATTAGGTTGAGCGGAGCTTCATCATAATGGAAGTGGAGAGGGGTATCCAAGTGAAAAGATTTGCAGGCTATATGCTCGTTACGGATATGGACGGTACTTTACTCGACAGCGGCAAGACGATCAGCCGCGAAAATAGGGAAGCAATCCATCGGTTCGTGGATGAAGGCGGTATTTTTACATTAGCGACAGGGAGAATTGCCAGCTCGGTGCAGAGGTTTGCGGATACGCTTCCGCTTGGGGCGCCGGCGATTTTATATAACGGGGCGATGATCTACGATTTTGCCGAGGGGCATGTCGTATGGCAGAGAACGCTTCATGACGCAGTGCAGCCGGTATTGCGGCAGGTCATGGACAAGTTCCCGGAGCTTGGGGTCGAAATCTATTGCGGAGAAGAGCCGTACTTCATTCAGGAAAACCGGATAACGGAAAAACATCGCAGCCTGGAGCATTTCAACCGTCCGCGAACCGAGGATTGGTTGCAATTAACCGATCCCTGGATCAAAGTACTGCTCGCCTGGGAGCCGGAACGGATGAATGAAGTGGAAGCTTTCGTTACGCAGTTCAAGGAACCGCTCACCTGGGTTCGTTCCGACGATAAATACTTGGAAATATTGGCCGAGCATACGACGAAAGGTCATGCTCTGGAGGAGCTAATGCGGATGACGGGGATAGACGTATCGCGGTGCATCGCTATGGGAGATCATCTCAACGATCTGGAGATGCTCCGCAGAGCAGGAGTCGGCGTTGCGGTAGCCAATGCGCACGCTTCGTTGATGGACGTATGCAATCGCACGTGCAAGCATCATAATGAGCATGCGGTAGCCGATGTCATCGAATGGCTGGAGAAGGAAGTATAAGGAATTCTTGCAAAGCGGAACATTAGGATTTGAAGAGAATCAGAACCTATTCGGGGACACACACCAATGTGGACAATTGTATATAGTAAAAAGGAGCTTTGACCGCGCGTTGTTCGTGCGGCAAGGCTCCTTTTTTTGCGTTAAAATATAGCCGGTGTTTCAACGATCACCTTGACATTCTCGATGCTGCGATCTTCCGGTCCCTTCACAGGGAGGCCGACTTCCACATGCTCGGTAATGTAGTCGATCAAATCCTGCGAAATGACTTCTCCCGGCAGCAAAATCGGGATTCCCGGAGGATACACGTAAATAAATTCGGCAATAATTCTATCTGCGGATTCCTTGAATGGAATAATTTCCGTATCTCCATAGAAAGCATCTCGCGGTGTAAGAGTGAGCTGCGGAATTTTCGGTATTTTAATGACCAGCTCGTTGACTTCGCGTACATTGTAGTTTTCGCTGGCCAGCTCGCGCATCGCTTTGAGCAAAATATCGATATTTTCCTTCGTGTCGCCCGGAGTTACAAGGCATAAAATGTTATACAGATCGCTGAGCTCGACCTCGATATTGTAATGGTCGCGCAGCCAGTTCTCTACATCATAGCCGGTCAGGCCCAAATGGCGAACGTGAATGTTCACTTTGGTCGGATCGTAATCGTAGGTTGCTTCGGTTCCCAAAATATCTTTGCCAAAGCAGCTCAAGCCCGGAATCTCATTGATCTCTCTGCGGGCATATTCCGCGAGCTCGATGGCGTGCTCCGCCATTTGCGCTCCGTTGATAGCTAAATTACGTCTCGCTGTATCCAAAGACGCCAGCAAAATATAAGAAGTGGACGTCGTTGTAAGCATACTGATGATCGTTTTGACGCGGCTGGCATTGATGCGGCCCTCTCTTACGTTCAGCACGGAGCTTTGAGTCATCGAGCCGCCAAGCTTGTGAACGCTGGTTGCCGCCATATCGGCACCCGCTTCCATCGCGGATATCGGCAGCTTATCGCTGAAATGAATGAGCACGCCGTGAGCCTCGTCGACTAGAACCGGGATATTGTAGCTGTGCACAATATCGACGATTTCTTTAAGGTTCGCGCAGACGCCGTAGTAGGTCGGGTTAATGACCAGTACCGCCTTGGCGTCGGGATGGCGCTCCAGCGCGCGCTTCACGGAGCGAGTCGTAATGCCGTGATCGATCCCGAGATTTTCGTCGCGGACCGGAGAGATGAACACCGGCTTCGCGCCTGCGAAAATAATCGCGGCCATAATGGACTTGTGCACGTTGCGAGGAACGATGATTTTATCGCCCTGGGAGCATACGGTCAAAATCATCGTCATGATCGCGCCGCTCGTTCCTTGCACGGAGAAGAACGTATGATCCGCTCCGAAGGCGTCCGCCGCAAGCTGCTGCGCTTCCTCAATGACTCCCGTCGGCTGATGGAGGTCATCGAGCGGTGCTATATTGATAAGGTCGATGGACAGGGCGTTGTCTCCGATGAAATGCCGGAACTCCGGGTCCATCCCGACTCCTTTTTTATGGCCTGGAATATGGAATTGAACGGGGTTGCGCTCTGCGTGCTGCTTCAATGCAGAGAAAAGAGGAGTGCGTTGATGATCCACTGTCATGCCTACCTTTCCTAAGTAAAATTAAAGGGATTGGCAGTCTCCGAGAGACCCCAATCTACGTTATATTAACCATAATGGAATCAGGATGCAAGCTGATTTTTTTTCTGTTAACGAATTGTGCGGTTTTGTCCATTTTGTTAATCTTCATGTGATTTATTTCCTTGTGGAAAAAAGATATGATACGATAAGCAATATACATTACATTGGGAGGCTTTGGATTCACTATGAAAAAACAGCTGGCCGTTATTATGGTACTGCTGATGACGATATTTATCGGCTTCGGCATCATCATTCCAGTGCTTCCCGACGCGATTTCAGGCTCCGGCGCTAGCAGCTTTCACTTGGGAATGCTGCTGTCCATTTATTCCTTGGCTTCGTTTCTGATGTCGCCCGTTTGGGGAAGCATATCGGACCGGATCGGACGCAGACCGCTGATCATGATCGGAGCGCTTGGCTTCAGCGCGAGCTTCTTCCTGTTCGGCATCGCCGGCGATAATCTGCTGCTGATGTACGCATCGCGGATTTTGGGCGGCTTGTTCTCGGGAGCGGCTACCGCATGCGCTGTAGCCTACGTGGCTGACATAACGACGGAAGAGAACCGCACGAAAGGAATGGGGCTAGTCGGCATGTCGATTGGTCTAGGATTCATCTTCGGACCGGCGGTCGGCGGAATATTGAGCCAGTGGGGCTATCAAATTCCGTTCTTCGCATCGTCTATTCTAGCATTGGCTACGTTCTTCTTCGCCATGTTCATGCTGCCGGAATCGCTCTCTGAGGAGAAGCGCCGCAAGCCGCAGGCGGAGAAACAATCGCGTTGGACGGCTTTCGTCGGTTCCTTAAAGTACTTGTACGTGCTATCGTTCTTCGTCTCGTTCACACTGGCTGGCCTGGAAGCCACACTGCTGCTGTTCGAGAAAGACAAGATCGGCGCAAGCTCGTTGGATCTCGGCATTATGTTCGCTGTAAGCGGTGTAGTCGGAGCATTAATTCAAGGCGGCGTTGTCCGCAGATTTATCAAGCGCGGCGATGAATCCCGCGTGATCGGTATCGGACTGGTCCTGTCGGCGCTTGGATTCGTGCTCATCCTGTTCTCCACGAGCCTGTTGACGGCTTCCATTTATTTGTCCGTGTTCGGGGCGGGCAATGCGCTGATCCGTCCATGCGTCACCTCGCTGATCTCGCAGAAAACGAAGGTGGGACAAGGCGTTGCCTCCGGACTGAGCTCCTCGATGGACAGTCTGGGGAGGATTACAGGCCCGCTGCTGGGAGCGGGAATCTATCAATACAGTATGCAGCTTCCTTTCTATACGGGAGCGATCTTGTCGCTGGCCGCGCTGTATCTGCTGTACAAATATATGATTGCCGACCGTGAGAGCGCCAATTTGGCGCAACGGGTTTAGGCATCCCGCAGCCGGGACAGCAGGCTGTAGCATGAAAAAGCCGCAAAGCTCTGCAGAAGAGCTTCGCGGCTTTTTTTGGCATCTGTATCCGATACGAGTGTCGGACAGAGGGACTTCTACGCTTGAGGCTGGCTGACGAGCCGGTAAATGACGCTGATGGCTTCCGCCCTCGTCATCCTTTGATCGGGTCGGAACGTGCCGTCCTCATATCCGTTGAACAGGCCGGCTTCCTGTACGGCGCGGATCGCATCACCCGCCCAATAGTCGGACGCAATATCGTGGAACGTTGGTTGGGCCGAAGCCTTCAGCATCTCGCTTCTCGACAGAATTGCGGCAATTTCCGCGCGGGTGATCGTGTTGTTGGGCCGGAATGTTTGATCGGGATACCCGTTAACAAGCCCGTACTCGACGGCCGTAATAATATAGATCCGTTCCTCCTTGTTCTTCCCGATATCCGTAAATTCGGATTCGGTATTGTTGGAGAGGAACAGCTCCTTCGCCTTGACCAGGTAGCGGACGAATTCCGCTCGGGTAATAAACTGATCGGGCTTGAACTGCATCGTGCCCGTCTCTTTATTCACGTAACCGTCAATGTATTGCTTATCGAATAACACCGCTATTTCTTTCTGCGCCCAGTGCTTCTCGATATCGTTAAAGCCGGTTGGAACCCCATTTAAGGACAAAATGTATCGGGTTACGGCTTTATATTCTTCGTCGGTTAATGTACCGGGAGCATTGTCCGGCATATTGCGGCTTATAAACTCATAGGCCTTGTCGTAGGTACCGAGCTTCTTCTTCACATGATCGCTGGCAACGGCCGGATAATTGCCGGAGCCCATTCCGTCGGCTGCGTGGCATGAGAGGCAGTGCTGCCGGTATATCGCTTCTCCTTCCGCCTGATCGGCGGGTATAGCCGCTGAAGGGGCGGCTTCGGCAGAATACGAGGTCGATGCAGAGCCCGTATATAATACGATGCCTGCTATGAGAGCGGTACCGAGCAAAAGTAAGGATGTATATGGGAACCTGGAAGGAAATCGCATCGGACAGACACCCCTGACTGAATTCGTTTCATTCATTATAACCGATAAATATGACGGAAGTGTGAAAAAATTCATATTTTCCGTCGAGCCTTGTAGAAGAAAAGCCGTCCCCAGCCAACGAAGTGGGGGGACGGCTTTTAAGTATCCGAGCTAACAGCTACTTCGCTTCCTTATGTTTGGCTGAAGACGGATCCCGCTTATGCTCGACCATCTTCTCAATCCATGGTGTCAGCTCTTCCTTGATTTTGCCGACGAGCTGATCCTTGCTCATTCCTTGCGCCGCGGCGATGTCGGCCAGCGACTTGCCTTCCTTGAGCTGCGCCTTCAGCTGGTCTTCCGAAATGCCGAGAATGGAAGCCAGTTTGTCCGGAGCAGGCAGCATCCGATGCTTCATCTTGTGATGCCCGTCGAAGCCTCCCTTATGGTTAACCATAAAGGCGAGATGCTTTTCCATGCCGGCCTTGATCTTATCGGCTTTTTCCGCCGGCAGCTTGCCGTCTTTTACAGCTGCGTCGATTTTTTTGATGCGCTCGGCCTTCAGCTTCGCGATCAAATCGGCTTCGCGGATGCCTTTTTCCTTGGCGATCTCGACGAGTGTTTTCTGCTTCCATGCCTCGGTTAAAGCGGCTTTGTCCATCCCGAGGATGGCGGCGGCCTCCTCCAGAATCGGCATGCGATGCTGATCGGAATGCTTGAAATCTTTCCCTTTCTCGGAACGGTCCTGCTTTGCTTCGCGAGGGGCTTGCTGCTGTTTGGCCGCTTGATCTGAATTATCGGCAAAGACATTGTTGTTCGCCGTATAGAGAGCCGAGCCGCTCAGAAGCATGGCCAAAGCAAGTCCGGTAACGATGACCTTATTGGTTCTAGAGCTTCGCATGAAATCTCCTCCTTTCCGTCAAAGGATAGGCCTCTTGTACCTGGTTGATCCGGGGAATGGTACAAGTAACCAATGATAGCATGAGCCAAATTGCTTAAGTTTAGTTTAAAGAAACCTTAGAATTACATAAAATTTTCTAATTTTGCCCCGAAGCAGAGCGGAAGCCCGTTTGAATACGGCTAGCATAGCCCTCCGGCTGTCAAGCGGCGGAAGCGCTGCGTGCCATCAAATAAAGCGGCATCAGCGTTTGGATCGTACTGCGGACAAGCTCAATGAATTGCGGACCGTTCTGCAGTACGGGAGACGACGAGGGCAGGTTTTGCCCGATTAGCAGCTCCACCTTTTTCACATCACGGAAGCGCTGCAGAGCTGCCTTCCATTCTTTATCTCCCAGGTCGGCAACGGCTGCCGCGTCTTTTTTCATATGGTCGAAGGAAACGACATAATCCTCGGGAATCAGGCTGCGCACCTGATCGACCTGCTTCAGGAACGACTCCGCTATGGCTTGCTTATGCGGCAGCTCGTATATTAGCGCCAGCCAGATGAAGAGACGGTCGTCGAACAGACCGACTTGAAAGTGCGGGTACTGCTTATAGCCGCGTTTGTTATGGCAAATCGCCATCCACGTATCAACAGGAGCATTGACTGTCCGCCGGGCGTGCTTCGCAATATGCAGGAACATTTCGTCCCCGGCAAGCACAGCCGTTTCCTCGACTAATGCATCGCCGAGCTCTTTGAACTTCGGCTGAATACGTCCTTGAATGCCTTCCATGCGGCCCTCGAGTCCCGGAATGTGGAATACGTCAAAATCTGCTTGGGTAAAGCCTTGGAATGTCATGAAGCTAGCCTCCTAAACCTATTAACACCTATGTATATGCTTACTATATCACACGTCGGGGATCGAGGCGAACGAGAGCGAACCGTGTCGATCGCACCTAAAAAAAACACAATCCCGATCAAAGGGATTCCCTTGTTGCAGCCGCCTCATCCGGGTAGGATGTAACTGTCCGAACTTGCATCACGGATACAACGACGACCTTAAGGGGGGGCCATTATGGCAAGCAAACTACAAGCGGCGGACGAAATCGGCTATCGCGCAATGACGAACAAGAGCTTGATCGGCTATATGTGGAAATATAAAGCGCTTTATTTCATTACGCTGCCGGCTATCGCCTACTTTATTATTTTCAAGTACATTCCTTTGTTCGGGTCTGTAATCGCATTTCAGAACTATAATATTTTTCAGGGCATAGCCGGAAGCAAGTGGGTCGGGCTGGCTCATTTCAAGCGAATGTTCGAGCATTACGACTTCCTTAACATTCTGAAGAATACGCTGTTGATCGGCATTTACGACCTGGTCCTGGCGTTTCCCGCCCCAATCGTTCTCGCTTTGCTGCTCAATGAGCTCAGGCTCGTCATGTATAAGCGCATTTTGCAAACCGTGGTGTATATGCCGCATTTTTTGTCCTGGGTCATCGTCAGCGGAATCGCGATAGGAGTGCTGTCACCTTCGACCGGCATCGTCAATCAATTCATATCCTGGCTCGGAATGGAGCCGATTTATTTTCTCGGGGAAGAATCGTATATCCGCTCCGTTCTCGTAGGCTCGGGCATTTGGCGGGACACGGGCTACGGGACAATAATTTATTTGGCGGCGCTGGCGGGAATTAATCCGGATTTGTACGAAGCGGCGGAAGTGGACGGAGCGAACCGCTGGAGGCAGACCTGGTCGATTACACTGCCGTCGTTGATGCCTACCATCATGATTTTGTTCCTGCTGCATATCGGCAAATTTCTGGATTTCGGCTTCGAGCGGGTCTACGTCTTTCTGAATCCGCTGAATATTAACAACGGCGAAATTTTGGACACGTACATTTACAAGCAGGGGCTGCAAAGCCAGCAATACAGCTATACGACGGCTATAGGCTTGTTCAAGTCGGTGGTCGGGCTCGTGCTCATCGTTATAGGGAACGTGATCAGCAAGAAGACGACAGGGGAGAGTCTGTATTAGATGGCTCCCTGCATGGATTAGCTTACGGAATGAAGGAGATGACACATATGAAAAAATACGGTATCGGCTACCGGCTGTTCAGCGGGGTGAACCTGCTGTTTTTGACGGTATTGGCACTGATGATGTTTCTGCCTTTTCTTAATGTACTGGCTCAATCGTTCAGCAGCTCGGAGGCGATTGTTAGCGGCAAGGTCGTCTTTATGCCGGTCGAGTTTACGTGGATTAACTATCAGTACGTGTTCAGCGATGCTTCCATCTGGAGATCGTTCGGTATTACGGTATACATTACCGTCGCAGGGACGCTGATCAACCTAATTGCCACCGCTTCCCTCGCGTACCCGTTGTCCAGGCAGGAGTATGTCGGGCGCAAATATCTCGTGCTATTCGTGCTCATTACGATGGTTTTTACGGCTCCGCTCATTCCCAACTTTATATTGATGAAAGCTTTGAGTCTTACCAACTCATTGTGGGCCTTGCTATTGCCGGGAGCGATCAGCGCGTTTAACTTTTTCGTGATGCGAGCCTTTTTCATGCAAATTCCGGGGGAAATCATCGATTCGGGCCGTATGGACGGCTGCTCGGAGCTAGGGATGATCTGGAGCATCGTCTTGCCGTTGTCCAAGCCGGTTATGGCTTCGCTCGGTATTTTCTATGCAGTCAATCATTGGAACACCTACATGGCTGCGTTATACTATGTCAACAAGCCGTCCTTGTGGCCGCTGCAGGTGAAGCTTCGCCAGCTGATCGAAGCCGACGATATCAATATCGATCCGTCCGTTTCCCAGTTCAGCTCGCTGGCGCATTCGAATCCGGAAGGGATCAAGATGGCGACGATTATTATCGCTACGCTGCCGATCGTGCTGATATATCCGTTCTTGCAAAAGCATTTTGTCAAAGGAATGATGATCGGTTCGGTCAAGTCGTAAATAGGGGAAACTTCAGGTTCATTGCCGCATGTTCTAAAAAAATGACAATAGAAGCCAAAATCATTCCATTGTTCCATAGCGGCACACCTTCTACAATGAAGCTAATTTGAAAGCGCTTATTCAGGACCGAAAGCAATAGGCATCTTACTGGAGAAAAGGGGTAGAACAATGAAAAAGTGGATGAAGATCGGGATGGTATCGGTACTTGCCACAAGTGCGCTGGCCGGGTGCTCCAAGCCTGACGCAGCGCCTCAAGCGCAAGGAAGCCAATCCGGAGAAAAGACGAAATTTTCGATATCCATGCGTACGCTGGCTTTCAATCACGTCGAGAAATCGCCGAATATTAATGAAGACAAATGGGTGAAAAGGCTGGAGGGGAAGACGAATACGGACCTGAATATCGTCTTGGTGCCGCACAAGGAATTCGAGCAAAAAATGGCGCAAATGTTCGCGACCAACGATATTCCCGACGTAGTCCAAGGGAGCGGGGGCGTATCGGGCAAGGAAATGGCCGGCTCCGTTCAGGCCGGAGTGTTCATGCCGCTCGACGATTTGTTGAAAAAGCACGGCCCTAACCTGCTGAAGAAAATTCCGAAGGAAGCATGGCAGAAGGAAACGTACCAGGGCAAAATTTATGCCATTCCTGAGTTTTTGTCCAATCCTTCCCGGAGGGCGACGGCGATTCGCAAAGACCTGCTCGATAAAGCCGGCTTGCCGATTCCGAAGACGGTGGACGACTATTTGAACGTCTTGAGGAAGTTCAAGGAAATGGGAGTGGAGAATCCGTATCAGGGCCGGGAAAACTTCAAATATGCGGATACGTTCTTCGGTCCGTTCGATGCTTATCCTTACTTATCGATGATGGAACAGAAGGGCAACCAGATCGTGCCGAAGTTTTTCAACACCGAGAACATGACGAAGGCGCTGCAAACGTACAAAACGATGTACGATGAAGGGCTGATCCACAAGGAGTTTGCAACGATTAACCCAACCACGTATAAAAACTCCATTTTGGCGGGCAAATCGGGCATCTGGACGATGAATGCGAACGAGGTGCTTCAATGGGAGCAGCAGTTGAAGGCGAACGTGCCGACGGCCAAAATCGAGCTGATCCCGTCTCCGGTCGGACCGGACGGCAAAGGCGGCTACTATTTATACAACTCCGTAACGCGAGCGTGGTTCATCAATAAAAATGCGAAAAATGCGGAAGGCATAATCAAGTTCTTCGACTGGATGCTGTCGGATGAAGCCGAGCAATTTTTCACCTTCGGCGTCGAGGGCGAGAATTACACGATGGAGAGCGGCAAGATCAACTATAAAATGCCGACGGATCCGCAAGCGGTCGATGAAGAACGGTATCGTCAAGCCTTCTTGTGGATGGTGCAGGATACTACCTATAATAAAGGAACTCTAAGTTTGACCGAAGACGGTAAAAAATTGATGAACATTTATGATACAATGTTATCCAAGGAAGGCCGCGACGGCATTCAATTCGAGCCCCGCCTCGATGCCTACGTCGCCAATCCGGACATTTCGCCGGAATCCGATTTTGCGGCTCCCGTCGTGCTTCAGCATATGGTCAAGATGGTTTACGGCAAGGAACCGATTTCGGATTGGCCGAAAGTGATTGAAGAGTGGAAAGCCAAAGGCGGCAATGACGTGATTAAGGAAGCAACCGACAAATTCAATAAGAAGGATCCGAGCGTAACGATCAGCATGCCGCGCCGATAGATAAATAGGCTGTTAGGCGGTCCGGGCGCCGGCCATCCTTGTCTATGGCGACAATATGGTTCGGGCGCGATTCCTGTCTCACCGCACATAAGGCTCCTCACGCTAACCGGCGTGGGGAGTATCCTTTTCTCGTTAAGGGGGTGGCCTCATGTACAAAGTACTGATAGCGGACGATGAACCGATGATCCGTAAGGGACTGCAAAAGCTGATAGAGCAATCCGGTCAGCCGCTGGCGGGTATCAGGCTTGCCGAGAACGGCTTGGATGCGCTGCGTCTGATCGGCGAGGAGCGTCCCGATTTCCTGTTCACCGATATCCGGATGCCCAAGCTCGACGGGCTGGAGCTATGCAGGCAGGTGTCCGAGATGGACTCCGACATTCAGATTGTAATTGTATCCGGTTACAATGACTTCGAATATGCACAAAAATGCGTATCCTACGGCGTGAAGGAGTATTTGCTCAAGCCGATCAGCAAGAAAAGCGTCGATGCCGCTCTCAACAAGCTGGTACAATTGCAGGCTAGGCAAAAATATAAGGCGTTTGTCTCCATCTACAAGCTGGAGAAATGGATCGGAGAAGCCGAGGAAGCGGTTTGGACGCTACAGCAATCCGATTTATTGGAAATAATCCATAAAGTCAGGCAGGAACTGTATGCCTCCCGGTTGAAATTATATCAGGTGTTGGATGTGATGGCGGAATTTTCATCGCTGCTTATTAAAAGGCTCAATGTGAGAGACGTGTTTGCATTTAGCGATACGCTGGATCTTCGCGACGTTGCTGCGGATGATGAAGCATGGATCCGCTTTCAGGCAAGTCTTGTACAATTGCTGCTGGATTTGAAAGCCAAGCGCAAAGGGAAGCTGAAGGATCCCGTGGAGGAAGCCAAGCTTTATATCGAGAATCATTTGAACGAAGAAGTGTCGCTTGAGGAGGTGGCGGATCGCATCGGCTTGAATCCTTCGTATTTCAGCCAGTTGTTCAAGCAGTCGACGCAGGAAACGTTCGTGCAGTACCGCACCCGGCGCCGCATGGAAAAAGCGAAGAAGCTGCTTGCCCAGCCCCAATATCGAATCACGGACATATCCGGTGAGGTCGGTTATGCCGATCATCCCCATTTTACGAAGACGTTCAAGAAGTATATAGGTGTTCTGCCTTCCGAATACCGGAGCAAGCTGGGGATCGAATAAATGAACAAACGAACGCTTTCCGGTCAAATGTACGGGTATTTCTCCATCATCATTATTATGTCTCTGGCAACGCTCGGCATCGTCTCGTACTTGCAGTCATCCCGTGCGCTGGACCGTCAGGTAGAGCAGTATATGGAGCAAATGATCGAGAGCGCGTCTTATCAGACCGATATTTATCTGCAAACCTATGAGCTGCTTAATAATGCATTTTCCTCCAACTCGGATGTAAGGGCATTCTTCGAAATCGGCAGCAATGACTCTTACGAATATTACTATTACTCGGACCGGATCAAAAAGTTCGCTTCGAGCTCGGTTCAATCGATCGTGACGTTATACAAGCAGCTGAATTCCATCTATGTCGTCGGTCTGCAAGGGAGAACCGTTATTTATGACAACCAGAATTTTTTGATCCAGGAGACCGGCTTGAGCAGCGCGACGTATCGGACGCTGATCGATTCGATTCCAAATGACGGCAAAATCACGCTCCTGAACATGAGCATTCGCCCGGAGGATCAGGGCACAGTAATTACATTGGCCCGGAAAGTCAGGGGGGCCGCTTACGGTCCGGAATTTAAAGGCATCGTGGCGATAGAGTTCAAGCTGCAGGAGCTGGCGAAAATCTGGGACAGGGTCAATATCGGCAAGGACGGCTATTTCTTCATTATTGATGAAAAAGGGACTCCGATTTATCATTCGCCGAGGGTTGAACCCGATGCACAGATGCTGGATAAGATATCCCGGCGTATCGAGGATAGCGGGAATAAGGTGTTCAGCGCGCAATACAATGGTCAAAATCGCATGTTCGTCGCCCGGAAATCCGACTATTCGAACTGGACCCTCGTCGTGTCGATGCCGGTCCATGAGCTTCGCAAGCCGATTTCGACGATTCGGACGACAACGATGGCCGTCGGACTGATCACGCTTCTCATCGCTCTGTTTCTTGCCTTCCGGTTCGGGCAATCGATTCTCGCCCCCATCCGGCAATTGAAGGACAGCATGCGCGAGACGGAAAAAGGCAACTGGCGCCATATTGCGGAAATTAACCGTTCGGACGAAATCGGCGGCTTGATTCACAGCTACAATCTGATGGTGACGCGATTGTCCGAAATGATCGATAAGGTGTATGCCGCCGAGTTGCAGCAGCAAAAGGACGCTTTACAAATCCAGGAAGCGGAGCTGGAACGGCACCGCGTTGAATTTCAGGCACTGCAGCTGCAGATTAATCCGCACTTTCTGTACAACACGCTGGAGACGATCAATTGTTACGCCATCGTACAAGACTCGCATGAGATTACCGAAATGGTGGAGGCAATGGCTTTCATGCTGCGGTATTCGATCCAGACGAATTTGGAGGAAATTACGGTTGCCAACGAGCTGAATCATGTTCGTAATTATATGATCATTCTGCGGCATCGGATTGCCCGGGAATTCGAGATTGACGTGGCGATTTCGCCGTCGCTGCTGCTGGAGAAGATGGTGCGCCTGACATTACAGCCGGTAGTGGAAAATTGCTTCCAGCATGCGTTCGTCAATGGAATCGAGCCGCATCATTTCATCCGTATCGACGCCAAAAAAGAAAACGATTTCTTTCGAATTATCGTCGAAGATAATGGCGTTGGCATTCCACCGGAAAGGCTTCGTGAGCTGCAGAGCAGGCTTAATGAGAACCGGCTGGCCGACGAACCGCCTGCCGCTGCAGGGAAACGTCGTCATGGCGGGATAGGCTTGCTGAATGTGCACCGGCGCATTCAGATGGTATTCGGCGAACAGTTCGGCTTGCAGCTGGAAAGCGAATACGGGCACGGATGCCGCATCATTCTTTCGATGCCCGAATTGCCTCATAAAATTCATTTATAACGGAGGTTATAAAGCATGAATACGCAATTACATGGGAAAATCGCACTGGTAACTGGATCCAATACGGGAATCGGACGGGCCATCGCTGTTCTGTTGGCTGCCAACGGCGCGAAAGTCGGTGTAACCTACCTGAACGGTAAGGCGCAAGGGGAAGAGACGGTAGAGATCATCCGGCAGGCGGGAGGTCAAGCCGTTCTGTTCCAAGCGGACGTAACGGATTTGGAGCAAATCGATAAGCTGGTCAGCGGTGTGGAAGAAGCGTTCGGCGGCACGGTCGATATACTGGTGAACAATGCGGGCCATCTGGTTCAACGCTGCCCGAACAGCGAAATGACCGAAGAATTGTACGACAAAGTCATGAATGTCAACCTGAAAAGCACCGTGTTCATGTGCAAACGGGTGCTTCCCGGCATGAAGGCCACAGGAGCCGGCCGCATCGTGAACATGTCTTCGGTAGCCGCTCATCACGGCGGAGGACCGGGCTCGAGCATTTATGCCGCGAGTAAAGCCGCTGTCGGCAGCTATTCCAAAGGATTGGCGAAGGAAGTGGCAGGCGACGGAATTACCGTCAATGTCGTAGCTCCCGGCTTTATCGGCCAGACGGCTTTTCATGATACGTTCACGTCGGATGAAGCCAGAAAGGCTACCGTGAGCGGGATTCCGTTGAAGCGGGAAGGCACTCCGGAGGATGTTGCCGGTGCCGTATTGTATCTTGTATCGGATCTGGCATCGTACTTGACCGGAGAGACGATCGAAATCAACGGCGGCATGCTGATGAGATAGATTTAATGAATGTTATGGTACACCAATTACAGAACAGATAGTAATCAACGCACAGAGATGATGGAGGGAAAACAACTTGAGTCAGCCATTATATGAACCGCAAAGCGGCGTTTTGACCGTTCAATATGAGCCTAGCGAGCAGACGCAATTAATCGAGAATCCGCCCCGGTTTACATGGATTCCTGCTCAGCTGGAGAAGGATACGTACATTTTGCAATATTCCCGGTCGCAGGAATTCGATGGCGAGACGACCGTTACCGTACAGCCTATACCCTACAATTTATACACGCCTGATCACGCGTTTGAGCCGGGCGATTACTATTGGCGTTACGCCTTGCTACTGAACGGCGAGACGAACGACAGCAAAGAGGACACGCAAACGGAGTGGAGCACCGTTCGGCGCTTCACGGTACCTGCAGGGCTGCCGGAAACGCCGCTTGAGGGAAGAGGGCGCCGGTTTGAGCAAACCAAGGCGAGCCACCCTCGCTTATGGCTCCAGGCGGACGAGCTGCCCGAATTTCGTTCCCGGATTCGGGAGGATGCATCGTACTGCGGCTGGGACATCTTCTTCGAACGGTCGGTGAAGCCTTGGAGCGAGAAGGAGCTTATCGCCGAACCGCAGCCGTATCCGGGCAATAAGAGAGTCGCCAAGCTATGGCGGCAAATGTATATGGACTGTCAGGAAGCGCTGTATGCCATTCGTCATCTCAGCGTAGCCGGAGTTGTGCTGGAGGACGAACAGCTGATTGATCGGGCGAAGCAATGGCTTCTGCATGTAGCCGCATGGGATCCTCAAGGACCGACGAGCCGCGATTATAACGATGAAGCGGCTTTCCGCGTCGCCGGCGCGCTTGCTTGGGGCTATGATTGGCTGTTTGACCGTTTGTCCCAAGCGGAGCGGGAGGACGTTCGCGGCAAGCTGCTGCAGCGTACGGGCCAGGTTGCTTTTCATGTCATAGAGCGCTCCAAGATTCATCAGGTTCCGTTCGACAGTCATGCCGTTCGTTCCTTATCGTCTGTTCTTGTGCCGTGCGGTATTGTGATGCTCGGCGAAGAGGAGAAGGCGCGCGAATGGCTGGATTACACGCTGGAGTACTATGCCTGCTTGTACTCCCCGTGGGGCGGCATCGACGGAGGCTGGGCGGAAGGACCGATGTATTGGACGACGGGCATGGCGTTCGTGACCGAAGCGATGAATCTGCTGAAGAAATTTACGGCCATCGATTTCTACCGCAGGCCGTTCTTCCAGCGCACGGGCGACTATCCGCTTTACTGCTTTAGTCCGGACACGCTTCGCGCAAGCTTCGGCGACCAGTCTACGTTAGGCGATCCCGTCAGCCTCAAGACCGGCTTCAATATTAGGCAATTCGCAGGTATTACGGGGAACGGACATTATCAGTGGTATTATGAACAGACCCGCATTATCGATACGGATTCCGAAATGAAATTCTACAATTACGGCTGGTGGGACTTCCGCTTCGACGAGATGATGTACCGTCACGATTATCCGAAAGTGACGGCGCAAGCCCCTGTGGATATCGAACCGGTCAAATGGTTCCGCGATATCGGATGGGTGGCGTTTCACGCGAGGATGGATCAGCCGGACGATCATATTATGCTGCTGACCAAGAGCAGCCGTTATGGTTCGATCAGTCACAGCCACGGCGATCAGAACGGGTTCCTGCTGCACGCATACGGCGAGCCGCTTGCGATTGAAAGCGGCTATTACATCGCCTTCGGCAGCACAATGCATATGAACTGGAGAAGGCAGACCCGTTCCACCAACACGATCCTGATCGACGGTCTGGGACAATATGCGGGGACGAACAAGGTGCTCAATATGGCGGCTTCAGGAGCCGTGGAAGCGGTCGAGCGGCACCAGGGTTATACCTATTCCCGATGCAACGCTACGGCGGCTTACAAGGAAAATGTGCCGTATTTGGAGCGCTATGTTAGAGAGCTGTATTTCATTAATGAATCCTATGTCGTAGTAGTCGACCATGTGGATCTTACTCAGCCGGCGAGCATTGACTGGCTGTTTCATACGATGAACGAGATGAAGCTCGGAAATCAGTCGTTCCAAGTCCAAGGCCGCAAAGCGGATATGGACGGACGGTTCGTGTACTGCTCATCTGGAGATATGCAGCTGTCGCAGACAGATGAATTCGCGGATGTCGATCCTGCGGAAATGGAAGGATTGGATCGCCAGTGGCATTTGACGGCGAAAACGTCGGAGGCCCGCAGCCATCGCATTGCTACCTTGCTTGTGCCGCTGCGCAAAGGGCAGCCGAAGTACGTTTCGTACTTCATGGATGATCAAGGGCAAAATGGCGTCCACCTATACTTTACCGAGGACGGCAAGACGACCATGGTTGAGGTGGCGAAAGCATTTTAATGCGATCCGTTTAGGCAGAATAAGAAAAACGTCTATCGACGTCCTTTCACAGAGGAGCGACCGCGTTAAGAGGTTGTTTTTATCGCCAAATAGAATTTTTACATCCGATGACCTCGGAATCTTATAAATTCTATTGTGGTAAGAAAACCCCCTATCTCTTCAAGTTCTGAGGAGATAGGGGGTTGCTTATTCATATTGGCCGGGATAAGCTTACTTACCCGCTTTGACTTCTTCCAGCAAGCTCAGGTCGACGAACTTGCTGAGGTCGAGCTGCTCTTTTTTAACCTCTTTAATATAGCCGGCGTCAATCGAAACCTTCGCCATTTCTTCAATTGCTTCCTTGCTTACGTCAGTCGTCAGGTTCAAACGGGACAGCGCGGCTTTAATCAGCGCCAGATCCATCCCTTTGCCGCTCAACGCTTTCAGGCGGTTGTTGATCAGCTCGTAAGATTGATCCGGGTTTTTCTTGATGAAATCGATCGCTTCCGCATTGGCTTTGATCGCTTGCTTAGCCATATCGCGATGCTCTGTAAGGAATTTGTCGCTCGCAACAAGGATGGTCAACGGATAGTTTCCGTTATTTGGCGGAATTTTGTTCCAGTCCACGATGATTTTGCCGATGCCTTCTTGCTCCATTTGCGTGCCCCATGGTTCCGGGATCAATGTAGCGTCGATTTCTTTTTGACGCATAGCGATCAGCGTGTCGGCCGGAGCGCGGGCAATAATATTAACGCCGGATTTATCCGTCGTTACGTTTAGATTGTTCTCTTTCAGCAGCAGGCGCAGCGAAATTTCATTCGTGCTGCCTTTGGTAGGAATCGCTACCGCTTTGCCTTGCAAATCCTTGACGCTTGTAATTCCCGAATCTTTGCCGGCTACCAATACGGCACCGCCGTTGTTGGAACCGGAAATTACTTTGAAGTTTTTACTTTTGATGTATTGATTGGTGGAAGGACCCGGTCCGACGAAGCCGAGATCGATCTCACCCGTAGCCAGCGCAGTGGAGAAGTCGGAGCCGTTGTCGAACGCTACGACGTCGATTTTTACGTTCTCGCCCCAATATTTTTGGAACAAGCCTTTTTCCAATGCGATGTAGCCTGGGGCATGCGTTACGTTTTTAAAAATCCCCAGCTTAACTGTCGATGCGGCAGCAGACTTGCCTCCTCCAGCCGCAGCTCCTTCTTTGGGCGCTTCTTCTTTCTTGCCGCAAGCCGAGAGCACCAGTACGGTAACCATCAAAATGGCGATTAGAACAGATACATGTTTTCTCATCGAAATACTCCCCTTTTTAGTCTTTTTGAACACTCACTCATAGTTGAATGCCGTTATTTCTGTTTGCCGGCCAATCCATAACGAAGCAAAATTTTATCCTCCAGCCGCTTGAAGCAGAAATGGTCGGAAAGTGTGCCTAACACAGCGATAATAATGACGATACAAAGCATAAGTGCGGTATCCGCCAAATTCCGTCCATCCTGCAGCAGCTGTCCAAGACCGATGCCCTTGGCGATCAATTCTCCGGCTACGAGCGCGCGCCATGCAAATGCCCATGCAACCCGAACGCCGGTAATCATATGCGGGAATGCCGCAGGAACCATAATCTGATAAAACATCTTGAACCCGTTGCCCGTGCCCATCGTTTGAGCTGCCTTAAGGTAAATGGGAGGGATGTTCATGATTCCCGTCCTGCTGGACATCGCCATGGTCCATGTTGCGCCCAGCGTCGTAATGAAGATTACGGAGAAGTCGTTCATGCCGAACCAGATGATGGCGAACGGCAGCCAAGCAATACTTGGCACGGTCTGCAAAGCGACGACCAGAAAACCGAGCGTGTCATCCAGGAAGCGGTATCTGGCGAACAGAAAGCCGAGCGTCGTACCGATAAGAATAGAAAGAATGAAGGCGGTCAGGAGCCTGCGGATACTTTCCAGCGTAGCCCCCAGCAACTGCCCGTGGACGAATCCGTCGTAGAACGCCTGGAACGTCTGAGTAACGGAAGGGAATTTCCAGCCCCAGTCGAAAATTCTAAATCCCGCTTCCCATGCTATCAGCAGCAGAACCAGAAAGATGGTTCTTCTTAATGCTGTACTCATCGCCCATTTCCTCCTTTACCACTTTTTCCAGCTCATCGGCCAGCGCATCCATAATGCTGCTCTCTACGTGGTGGAGAACGGGGTCCGCCAAATCGCGGGGCCTCGCCGCACGAACGGCGAATTCCTTCTTGATCGTTCCCGGGCGGGTGGACATGACCAGTACCCGGTCTGACAAAATGACGGCTTCGCGTATGTTGTGCGTGATGAATAGAATCGTTTTCCGCGTCCGCATCCATATTTCCTCAAGCTCCTTGTGGAGTATGAGACGCGTTTGTTCGTCCAGTGCGGCGAAAGGCTCATCCATCAGCAAAATTTCCGGATCCATCGCGAGCGCCCTGGCAATCGCCGCTCTCTGCTTCATACCCCCGGATAATTCATGCGGATAGCGGTCGGCAAACTTGCTTAGATGAACGGATTTGATCTGCTCCATCGCCATCGCTTCCCGTTCTTTCTTGCCGATTCCCTTTTGCTTCAAGCCGAACGCCACGTTGTCGAGTACGGTCAGCCATGGAAATAATGCATGCTCCTGGAACACGACGACCCGGTCGGGTCCCGGCGTGCTGGTAGGCTTCCCGTTGACGGCGATAACGCCTTGCTCCGCCTGCTCCAGTCCGGCTACGAGGTTCAGCAGCGTAGATTTACCGCATCCGGATGGACCTAACAGGGAGACGAACTCGCCCTTCTGAATGGTCAGCGAAACATTATCGATGGCGGTAAAGGAACCGCCGGTACGCTGATGAAACGTCTTGCTCACTTCTTTAATCTCGATCAATGATGCTCACTCCCCCGAGTGTGTCTATTTTTCTTCATGTAAGATCAAATAGCCATTGCGTGCAAGGCAATTCCCAAATCCTATAACATTTGAAGGCACATTGGCCGATATACACTATAGGGTCATGTTCAAAATGAGGGATTAACCCGCTGGCAAAACAAGGTTTTTCTTTATACCAACCTATTTTATCGGAATTAAAATGTTTGTCAATATAAAGTTTCGGCCGACGGAACAATGTCAAATAGGGATAAAGGAAGGCTGCTTACCGGCAAGCTTTTGCCGTTTATCGATTATAAGAACAGAAAGGTTTGAGAGTTGCAATGAAGCGTTGGAAACGAGTGCTGATCCTAGGCGCCTTGATGGGCGGAACTTTTACCGCGGGCGTATTCGCCGAAGACATTTTGCAGAAGGTGGAAGCTTATTTGCGTCCCGATTTCAATATTGTTCTTGACGGCAAACCCGTCGCATTGGAGAATCCGCCGCTGGTGTATAACGATAAAAGCTATTTGCCGCTCAAGGAGCTGGCGAATATGCTGGGCGCGAATATTATTTGGAAGGGCGACAACAAGACCATTTACATCAACAGCAGAATCAATCCCGAGCAGCCTGCTGAGGATAAAGAAGCGATATATGAAGAATTCACGCTTCGTTCTCCCCAGTCGCAAATGGTCACTTATTTAGGTGTGGAATACCCACTGCTGTCGGTGTATGCGGAAGGAGGCACGAGCGGCGTATTTTACCGCTTATCCGATCTTCGCCGAATGGGAGTGGATACCGAAGGGTTGAAAAAGTCGAGGGAGAAGCTGACCGGTGTGCTCTATGTCAGCGACTCGGAGGCTAAGAAGCGGTGGACGAAGGCACCTGCGCCAAGCCGCACGAACCGCGACGGCTATGTCATCGCCGATGAACCCAATTCCGATAAGATCGAACAGCTTAAGGATTATGTCAAACGTACGGCAAGCTATAAGATAAAGGATTTCAACTATAATACAAAGCCGATCATGATCGAGAAAATACCGGGAATGGAAGGCGAAGACCGTTACAGCTACTTGTTCTACCAATCGTTATACGGAAGAGGCAACGGGGGCAGCATCACCCAAAGCCATTATTTCATGGGGACGATCCGCTTGGAGAGGACAGGGTTCGGCGACAGCATTACTTATACCGTGAACGTGATCGAGCGGGTCGACCTGAACGAAGAGCTGGAGAAGAAAGAAAACAAAAAAGCGGAAGAGAAAGCGGAGCAATAGGCCGGAGACGTATTGCGCAGGGCGGTAAAAAGGGTACGTTGCTATCCGGCAGCCGCCAGCCGCGCACTCCTTCTGTACAGCAGCTGTTGCTTTGTTGCAAAGGTCGTCCTTTAGGGGCGATCTTTTTTGTATTGCGAAGCGCCGGTCAAGCATTGGTTCCATGCGGAGGAACGAGCATTTGAGACGCAGCCTGCTTGTAGGTACTTGCTCCGGCAGAAAAAAATGGATTAATTTAAGCGAAAAAAAGTCAATAATCCAAGTTGCTAAATCATATGATTCATAATAAGATAGAATTAAGTAACTGAATTGTCTGAAAATTCTATCAAAAGATGGGCTGTCCGATGAATGGCAAAAAAGCATAAAGAAAATGGATGGCTATGGCGGGGTTACGTACCATTTGGGAGGGGATTGCCGTGAGTAAAAGTCATGAAGTGGAATATTGCAACCTTGAGTTACGATTTGACCGTCGGCTAATCCGTAACTTCATTAAGGCATTGATTCAGGAAGGCTACTCGTTATATTGGAACGAGAGCGAACAGCAGTTCATTGTATCGATCCGAACCGGAAGAAAGCTCGTGAAGCTGAAGTTTCAGCGGATCGGCGAACGGTATAAGATTGTCGGCAACTATTCCTTCAAGGATGAGAAGCTGGCGGAACTGATGGAGAAAATGATCGGCGATACGCGCGGCCACGCGGTTGTCAAACGGTTTAAGGATCGGCAAATATTAATTGAAAACATTATGTTCGGAGAAATTATCCGAATGGTGGAAATTTCGGGCGTGGAGCACAAAGTACTGTTTCAGAAGGAGCCGGTGGTTACCGTGGAGGAAATGATGCAGGCGTTTCGGTCGAAGCGGCCCGACGATCGGATTCCCGTACTTCGACTGGAGCTGGATTATGAATTGTCGACTTTGTCTGATGCGATAAAAGCGGGAGATTCCGCACAAATTAAGACATCGAAGGAAAGGTTGCTGGAACTAAGGCATGAAATGCTTCAACTGGAAATGTAATAACGACGGCTGACATGGTCTGTGTTGACGGCACAGGCCATTTTTCATGTCGCAAAATCGCAAAACAGATCAATCCATCGCAAAAATTGTCCGTTGTTAACGTGTGCAGCTGTGTGATATGATAAACTTTAGAGGTGGTAGGATTGAGCGTTACGATCAAAGACATCGCCAAGCTGGCCAACGTCTCGCATACGACGGTCTCCAGAGCGTTAAATGACAGCCCGCTCATCAATCAGGAGACGAAAGAGCGGATCCAGCAGCTGGCGGCAAGCTTGAATTACACCCCGAATTACAGTGCCAAAAGTCTGGTCCTTGATCGATCATACAACTTGGGTCTGTTTTTTTCAACACTCCATACCGGTACCTCGGCGGGCTTCTTGTACGAGGCGGTCAAAGGTGTTAACGACGTCATAAAAGATCAGTACAATTTGATTGTCCGCGGGATTGATGATTACAAGAATTTCCAGAAAATCAACCGCAAAAGCTACGACGGGATCATCGTCATGAGCCAGAGCTCCATAGACCAGCCGTTCATCGAATATGTGGCCGAGAGGGAAATTCCGCTTGTCGTACTGAACCGTCAGATCGACAGCATGCCGGTCATGAACCTGATTCCGGACGACCAGCGGGGAGCATACCGTATCGTCGAGTATTTGATTACCCAAGGGCACCGCAATATCGCCATCATTGAGGGGAAAGAAGATTTCAAATCGACCCAGGCGCGGCGCGACGGTTATTTGGAAGCAATGCACCGGTACAGGGTAACCGTAAGAGATCAGTACAAGGAACACGGGAATTACGACGTCGAGAGCGGCTATTCCGCCATGGCCCGACTGTTGAAGCTGGAGCCTGCGCCTACGGCTGTTTTTTGCTGTAACGACGAAATGGCGCTAGGAGCAATCAAAGCGATTCACGAGAAGCAGCTGTCCGTTCCGGGAGATATATCGGTTGTCGGCTTCGACGATCAGTTGTTTTCCGGCTTCGTATCGCCAGCACTGACGACGGTTCGGAGACCCATTGAGGAAATCAGCCGGGAAGGTGCGGTCAAGCTGCTGTCTCTTATTGAAAATAAACAAGTGAAAAAAGAAACGATCTTCATCCATACGGAGCTCGTGATCCGGGATTCCGTCAAAACGATTGCAGGAGGCGCTTGAGATGAGTATTTTAAGACAGGTACTTGAAGATATTCCGATTCCGCAAATGGTCAAAATCCGTCAAAAGTTTGACGGCACCAAGATCGAGAATTTGTCCGAAGTGCTGGAGCAGGAGCTGAAAAAGCCGGGTACCGTCGACCGCATTAAGCCGGGCCAGCAGGTAGCCGTAGCGGTTGGCAGCCGCGGTGTAGCCAATATCGCTCTGTTCACGAAGGTAACGATCGATGCGATCAAGCAAGCCGGTGGCCATCCGTTCATCGTCCCTTGCATGGGAAGCCATGGCGGAGCAACAGCCGAAGGTCAAAAAGAAGTGCTGCATCATCTTGGCGTTACCGAAGAAGCCATGGGCGCGCCTATCCGTTCCTCCATGGAAGTCGTCAAGCTCGACGAGCTTCCGAACGGTCTTCCGGTCTATGTAGATAAAATCGCTTCGACGGCGGACGCCATCGTGGTCATTAACCGCGTGAAGCCGCACACCGCCTTCCGCGGACGCATCGAGAGCGGAATCATGAAGATGATCTCCATCGGTCTCGGCAAGCAAAAGGGTGCGGAAGCCTGCCATCAGCTCGGCTTCAAATATATGGCCGAGAACGTGCCTGCGATGGCCAATATTATGCTGAAGAAGCTTCCGATTCTATTCGGCGTAGCGCTGGTAGAGAATGCATACGACCAAACCTGCCGCATCGAGGTGCTTCCTGCCGACCAGATCGAAGCTCGTGAAATGGAGCTGCTGGAAGAGGCGAAAGCCCGTTTGCCGAAAATTTTGTTCGATCAAATCGATGTGCTTGTTATTGACTACATCGGTAAGAACATCAGCGGCGATGGCATGGATCCTAACGTCACCGGACGTTATCCGACTCCGTACGCACATGGCGGACCGGATGTATCGAAGATGATCGTGCTGGATTTGACTCCGGAAACGAAAGGCAATGCGAACGGCGTAGGTACGGCGGATTTCACGACGCAGCGGCTGGTGGATCAAATGGACCGTGCGGCAACGTTCGTCAACGGATTGACCTCCACCGTGTGCGCGCCGACCAAAATTTCCACGACGCTGGATAACGACTACTACGCTATTAAAGCGGGCGTGAAAACGTGCAATATTTTAGATTACACGAAATGTAAGCTTGTCCGTATCCAGGATACACTTCATTTGGGTGAAATCGAAATTTCGGTCAACCTGCTTGAGGAAGCGAAGAATCATCCGGATATCGAAATTTTGACGGAACCGTATGATTTGCAATTTGACAGTGAAGGGAATTTGCAGAAATGAGCTTGACTTCACAGAAGCCGTATATTATTGCGGCCGACCTCGGGACGACCAGCGCCAAGACGCTGGTTATCGACAAGGAAGGCCGCGTACTCGCATCAAACTCGATCGAGTATCCGCTTTATACGCCTAGACCGGACATGGCGGAACAAAATCCGGATGAAATTTTTCATGCGGTGGTTCAAGGCATTCAAGCGGTCATTGCCAAAGCGCGCATCCTGCCGAGCCAGGTGCTGTGCGTCTCGTTCAGCTCCGCTATGCACAGCTTGATTGCCGTTGACCGCGATCTGAATTTGCTGACGCAATCCATAACGTTCGCCGACAACCGGAGCGTAGGCTATGTCAAGAAGCTGAAGGAAGAGCTGGACGGCCATCAAATTTATATGAACACCGGGACGCCTTTGCACCCGATGTCGCCGCTGCTCAAGCTGATGTGGTTCCGTGACAACCAGCCGGATATTTTCGAGAAGGCCTATAAATTTATCGGCATCAAGGAATATGTATTCGCCAAGCTGTTCGGTAAATTCGTTATCGACTACTCGCTGGCAAGCGCTACGGGCTTGTTCAACCTGCGCAATTTAAAGTGGGACGAGCTGGCCTTGAAGGCATGCGGCGTTCGTGAAGAGCAGCTGTCCGAGCCGGTATCCACCGTGCATTATCTTACCGGATTGAAGGAACAATACGCCCAGGCTATGGGACTTCCAACCGATGTTCCGTTTGTTGTCGGCGCGTCGGACGGCGTGCTTGCCAATCTCGGCGTAGGAGCCTTCGAGGAAGGCGTATACGCCGTTACGATCGGGACGAGCGGAGCCGTGCGCGGCGTCGTGCGGGAGCCTGTAACCGATCCGAAGGGAAGATTGTTCTGCTATGCCCTGAAGGAAGATTTCTGGGTAGTCGGCGGGGCTATCAACAACGGCGGCATTATGTTCCGCTGGGTGCGCGACCAGCTGGCGACGGCGGAAGCGGAGGAAGGAAGACGCAGAGGGCTCGACCCTTACGATTACTTGACTTCGCTCGCTGAAGAGGTTGCAGCCGGTTCCGATGGACTGATCTTCCTGCCGCTTCTCACCGGCGAACGCGCTCCTTACTGGAATGCCAACGCACGCGGCGTGTTCTTCGGCTTGTCGCTGTACCATCAGAAGAAGCATATGATTCGCGCCGTATTGGAAGGCGTCGTATACCGGATCAACTCCGTTCTTGGCGCTTTGGAAGAGCTGTCCGGACCGACCAAAGAAATTCGCGCCTCCGGCGGGTTCGCCCGTTCGAAGTTTTGGCTGCAATGTATGGCCGATGTCACAGGAAGCTCCGTTGCCGTACCGAACTCTATCGAAAGCTCCGGCTTGGGTGCCGCTCAGCTCGGCATGCTGGCCATGGGCGAAATTCAAGATTTCTCTTCGGTGCATAATTGGATGCAGATTCAGCACAGCCATTTGCCTAACTCGGAGAACCACCAGCTGTACCAACAGTTGACAAATATTTATCAACGTGTGTACCATCAGTTGAAGGATGAATTCGATGCGATAGCTGCTTATCAGAAGGAGCATACGAAGTAATCTTACTCCAACGAGAGGTACATAAGCCTTACCAACTTTGAGGAGGATATTCCATGAACTTATTTGATTTGTCTGGGAAAACAGCAGTTATTATCGGGGGTAACAGTACGCTGGGCGGCGCAATGGCAGTTGCGCTGGGAGGCCATGGAGCCAATGTGGCCGTAGTCGGCCGGAATCAGGAGAAATCCGAAGCCGTTGTGAAAAAGATCGAGGAAGTCGGCGGCAAAGCCAAAGCCTTCTCCGCCGATGCAACGAGCGTGGAAGATTTGAAAAAGGTGCTTGAGGATGTATTGGCTTGGACAGGCCGCGTCGATGTTTTGATGAACTGTCCGGGAATGAACAGCGCAACTCCATTTTTTGAGTTGAAAATGGAAGAATGGGACGCTATTATGGACGTGAACCTGAAAAGCGTTGTGTTAGCTTGCCAAGTGTTTGGGAAACATATGGTGGATAAAGGAGAAGGCGGCAGCATCATCAACATCTCGTCCGTATCCTCCGAGCCTCCGTTGTCGAGAGTATTCACTTACTCCGCTTCCAAAGCGGCGGTTAACAACGTGACCAAGTTCTTGGCTCGTGAGTTTGCGCCTGCGCGCGTACGCGTCAATGCTATCATTCCGGGCTTTTTCCCGGCTGAGCAAAACCGCAAGATTCTTTCTCCGGAGCGCACGGAATCCATTCTGCGCCATACTCCGATGAACCGTTTCGGTGAAGCGGAAGAGCTGCAAGGTGCAGCGGTATATCTTGCATCGGACAAAGCGTCCAGCTTTGTTACCGGCTCGCTTCTTCGCGTCGACGGCGGTTACGGAGCCATGACGATCTAAAACGCTGTCGATCTGCTATCGATAAGTGCGGAAGTGCGGCATCAGAGCCGGCCGGCTTTCTTGCTGCGTTGCAGTAACCGGGCTGCACTAAAGAAGTTTACTGTTAGTCAACCCGGTTTCCTTCACGGGCAAGCGGCCGATTGTACTGTCAAGCAGCTGGCGGAAAAGACTGAAGTGGGAAACATGCATTTCCAATCGTTCATAACTACAAATAAGGAAGGATGAGAAACCATATGTCAAAACAACAAGTTGGCGTCATCGGATTGGCGGTAATGGGTAAAAACCTGGCATTGAACATCGAAAGCAGAGGCTTCACCGTATCGGTTTATAACCGTTCCCGTGAGAAAACGGACGCTTTGATCGAAGAAGCAAAAGGGAAAAACCTGGTAGGTACATACAGCATCGAGGAGTTCGTTGCTTCTCTGGAGAAGCCTCGCAAAGTATTGATCATGGTACAAGCCGGTGCGGGCACCGACGCTACGATCGAATCCTTGATCCCGCATCTCGAAGAGGGCGACATCATCATCGACGGAGGTAACGCCTATTTCCCTGATACGCAGCGCAGAAACAAAGAGTTGTCCGCGCACGGTTTGCGCTTCATCGGCACAGGCGTATCCGGCGGTGAAGAAGGCGCGCTGAAAGGTCCTTCCATCATGCCGGGCGGACAAAGAGACGCTTATGAGCTGGTTGAGCCGATTTTGACAGCTATCTCCGCTAAAGTAAACGGTGATCCTTGCTGCACATACATCGGACCGGACGGTGCCGGCCATTACGTAAAAATGGTGCATAACGGTATCGAGTACGGCGACATGCAGCTGATTTGTGAAGCGTACCAGCTGTTGAAGGACGTACTGAACGTCAGCACCGAAGAGCTTCATGAGATTTTCGCCGACTGGAACAAAGGGGAGCTGGACAGCTACCTGATCGAAATTACGACGGATATCTTTACGAAGAAGGATCCTGAAACAGGCAAGCCTATGGTTGACGTGATCCTGGACTCCGCAGGTCAAAAAGGTACCGGCAAATGGACTAGCCAAAGCTCCCTTGATTTGGGCGTTCCATTGTCCATCATCACGGAATCGGTATTCTCGCGTTTCCTTTCCGCAATGAAAGAAGAGCGTATTGCCGCAAGCAAAGTGTTGAACGGTCCTACAGCACCTGCGTTCGAAGGCGATCGCAAAGAATTCATCGAAGCGGTTCGCAAAGCATTGTACGCGAGCAAAATTTGCTCTTACGCTCAAGGCTTCGCTCAAATGAGAGCGGCATCCGAAGAATATAACTGGGGACTTGAGTACGGCAACATCGCGATGATCTTCCGCGGCGGCTGCATCATCCGTGCCCGTTTCCTGCAAAACATCAAGGATGCATACGATCGCAATCCTGAATTGAAAAACCTGCTGCTTGACGAGTACTTCCAAGGCGTAGTTACCAACTACCAGGATGCATGGAGAACGGTAGTTTCCGCAGCGGTAACCCGCGGTATTCCTGTACCTGCCTTCGCATCGGCATTGGCTTACTACGACAGCTACCGTACGGAGCGCTTGCCTGCTAACCTGCTGCAAGCTCAACGCGACTATTTCGGAGCTCATACGTTCAAGCGTTTGGACAAAGAAGGTTCTTTCCACTTCAACTGGATGGAAAATTAAGATCTCTTTCTGTCGCTGGGCGGTTTAGCCGGATGCAGGCCGAAGGAAGCCTCGGCAATCCAGGTTTGCAGTCGGTCGGCTTCCTGGTCGAAGCCGTTGCGGCGCTGAATGAGCATTAACGATATTTCCGCAAAATAACGAAAGTTTTGTAATAAGCGTGGTTGGGAAAGGTCCATCAAATGAGGATCTTCTTCAGCCACCTTTTTTTTAATATATTCCAGGATCCATACGACGTCCTCTCTGCACAACGAATGAGCGGGGTCCATAATTTGCTCCAGCTTATGCTGGACGGCATTGGGAACAATGCCTGAAGAAGGCGACAAGGCTGAACGCGTCAACGATTCATCTCTCCTTGTTATGAGTTTCATAGTAACATCTTAGCAAGAATGACTGGAGTTTATTCACACTCCATCCTATGATTTTTGTACGGTTTCTATTCATCATCCTGTACGTATGGTATGATTGAAAGGTTAGAAAGAAGTTGTCAAGAGGTGTGAAACATTGGAAAAGTCCAATATTGTGCTTATAGGCTTTATGGGAACAGGTAAGACATCGGTCGGGAAGGTGCTGTCGGAACGATTGGGCTGGCACTTTGCCAATACGGACGATGAGATTGAAGCTAGGCAAGGGGTTACGATCAGCGAAATGTTCGCAACGATCGGAGAAGCGGGGTTCAGGCAAGTGGAGAGTGAAGTGATACGCGCTTCGCTGGAGAGGACGAATCAGATTGTGGCCACCGGAGGCGGTGCGGTTTTGTCGGAACAAAACCGCAGGGTGATGCAGGAGAAGGGTTACGTCGTCGCGTTGACGGCGGACGCTAAGACGATTATTGATCGTGTGAGCCAGGATCAGAACCGTCCTCTCGTACAAGGCAATGTGGAAGAAAGAGTACATACGCTGCTGGAAGTCCGCAAGCATGCTTACGACTTCGCGGATTTACAGATCGATACCAGCGCCATGACGCTGGAGGAAATCGCGGACAAGATTATCGCTAATTGGAACAACTAGCCCTTAGAGCTGCTCCCATTCGAGCATGCCGCCGCTCATATTCTTCAGCTTCGTGAAGCCTTGGGCGGTCAAGAAGTCATACGCTCTCCCGCTGCGGTTGCCGCTTCTGCATACAAGAATGGTTTCACGGTCATTAGGAATTTCAGACAGTCTGTCCGGGACTTCCATCAATGGAATGTGAATGGCGCCTGGGATCATTCCCAGAGCAACCTCCTCGGCTTCCCGAACATCGATAATATCGAGCTTTTCGCCTTGTGCGAGGCGCTGCTTTAGCTGTTGAGGGGTAATCGTTTGCATTTTAATGAAACCTCCAATAGGTGTCGAATAGGTGATGCAGCTTTTGCATTTCTATGATATAGAGAAAATAGATCTGGTGTCAAACTGGCGGTTTCCATCCCATAGGGCGTATGGTAAACTGGCTGTAATCTGCATAGGAAAATCATTCACAATTTTTTCGCAGAACAGGAGAGATACATATTCATGAAAGCTATTGTAAAACCGACAAATAAACTAGAGGGAACTATCAACGCGTTATCCTCCAAAAACTATACGACCAGATACATGCTGATCGCTGCACTGGCGGAAGGGACAAGCACCATCTATTATCCTGCCCACAGTGAAGACAGTGATGCAATGCGCCGCTGTATTCGTGATTTGGGAGCCGTCGTCGAGGAAGACGAAGAGAAGATGACGATTCAAGGCTTCGGCCGCAATCCGAAGCATGTGTCGGAATTAAACGTAGGCAATGCAGGTGCGGTGCTCCGTTTTTTGATGTCGATCGCGGCATTTTGCCCTGAGTTGACGTTCATCAACAAGTATCCGGATTCCCTCGGGAAACGTCCTCACGACGATTTGATCGATGCGCTCCAGCAGATGGGGATCGAAATCGAGCATCGCGAAGGAAAACTGCCGATTACGATTCGCGGCGGCAAGCCTCGCGGCGGCAAGATCAAGGTATCGGGCAACGTGAGCTCCCAGTTCCTTAGCTCCCTGCTGTTTATGACGCCGCTGCTGGATGAAGACAGCGAGATTGAAGTTCTGCACGATCTCAAATCCAAAGTCATCGTAGGACAAACGCTGGAGGTTATCGCTCAAGCGGGAGTCAAGATCGAAGCAACGGACGATCTGATGCATTACAAAATTCCGGGCCGTCAAAAATATTTGCCGCAAAAATACGTCGTACAAGGCGACTATCCCGGCTCAGCAGCCATATTGGCCGCAGCGGCCGTAACGAATTCCGATGTCAAAGTGCTCCGGCTTGAAGAGAAGAGCAGACAAGGGGAAAAGGCTGTCGTCGATGTGCTTCGGGCTATGGGCGTGAACCTGGCTCATGAGAACGGCGTTGTTCATGTATTGGGGAATCAGCGGCTCACAGCGGGTGAATTCGACGGCGATCATTTTACCGATGCCGTGCTGGCGATGGTAGCCGCAGCCGTATTTGCCGAAGGCACATCCCGTTTTTACAATGTAGAAAACTTGCGCTACAAAGAGTGCGACCGGATTACCGATTATGTTAACGAGCTCCGCAAAGCCGGTGCCGATGTGGAAGAACGGCAAAGCGAGATCATTATCCACGGCCGTCCGCAAGGCGTACCGGGCGGCGTAGAAATCAACGCGCATTTCGATCACCGCGTCATCATGGCGCTAACCGTCGTGGGCTTGCGCTCCGAGCAAGGCCTCGTGATCAATGACGCGCACCATGTCGCCAAATCGTATCCGAATTATTTCGATCATCTGTTATCCTTGGGAGCGCAGATTGAGCTTGTCAAAGAGTAGCATCCCCTTGGCTTAAAGAAGATCGCTCAGTACATCCGGGTACTTATCATGAACAAGCGGGTTGAGTCTTATGAAGGTGTTATGGAAAGGAATCCAGGTCACCATCGGTTTTTTTCTGATTGGAGGACTTATTTTTGCCAGCGGAGTATTCGGCGTATTGTTATATGCCAAAATAACGGGACGGGACTGGTTTGCGGATGAGGCGGCAATTGCTTATGCCGAAACGGCAATCCAGCAGCAGACCGTTCAAGCCGTACCGCCGCCGGTAGAGGCTCCTCCGTCTGCAAGCTCCGCCATGCTGGATGCTCCAGTCATCCGGCAGTATCCGGAGCTACCCCGCGGGTGCGAAGTGACCAGCTTGACGATGTTGTTTCAATACTTGGGGATCAACAAAACCAAGCTGGAGCTGGCTGCGGAAATGAAGCGCGATACGACGCCTCTCAAGCTGAATTCCAACGGGTCGATTGCTTATTGGGGCAATCCGAATACGGGCTTTGTAGGCGAGGTTACCGCTGCCGGCAAAGGCTTCGGTATTTACCACTCGGCCTTGTTCGAACTGATGCAGCAATACGTTCCAACGGCCAAAGATTTCACGCGCGAGCCGTTCGAAAAGCTGGAGCAGCAGCTGCGCGAAGGAATCCCGTCCGTGGTCTGGACGACGATCAACTATAACGTTCCGGACAAATGGGTCGTATGGGATACGCCAATCGGACCGATTCAAACGACGTTTATGGAGCATGCCGTTCTGCTGGTCGGCTTCGACGAGCACAACGTTTACATCAACGATCCGCTCCAAGCGAAGAGTAAGATAAAAGTGGACAAAGCGCAGTTTATTGAAACGTGGGAAGCGATGGGACGTCAAGCTTTGTCCTATACCAAACCATAAAGGAGCTGGGAATATGGCATTTGAAAATCCACCTCGTGAACGGATTAAAGAGATTTTGGCGGGTGCAGGCAATATCGCCATCGTAGGATTGTCGGATAAGCCGGACCGGGTCTCATACATGATCGCGGAAGCGTTGCAGAAGAGAGGGTACCGGATTATTCCGGTCAATCCGAATGCAACGGAAATTCTCGGCGAGACTTGCTATCCTTCGCTATCGGATATTCCGGAGCCGGTAGATATCGTCAATGTCTTCCGCCGCAGTGAAACCGTAGTACCTGTGGCTGAAGAAGCGGTAAAGATTAAAGCCAAGGTGTTCTGGCTGCAGCAGGATATCATTAATGAAGAAGCCGGCCGCATCGCCAAAGAAGGCGGCCTTGAAGTCATTATGGACCGCTGCATCAAGGTCGAGGACGCCATCCTTCAACCAAGGGGGAAATAACGTTGTTCCGCAATCAGATCAAGCTTCATTTGCCGGTATATCTGGTAATGGGGTTGGAAGGCTACGGGAGCCGCACGGCACTCGAAATCGCCAAGGAAGCTCTGGAAGGCGGAGTGACGCTGCTGCAGCTTCGCGAGAAGGAAGCGCCATTGAGAGAAGTGCTTAGGCAGGGGAAGCTGCTGCGGGATTTGTGCCGATCGTACAAGGTACCTTTCGTGGTGAATGACAGAGTAGACGTAGCTATACTTCTTGAGGCAGACGGCGTCCATGTTGGCCAGGACGACATTCCCGGACTGGAAGCGAGAAAGCTGCTCGGAGAGGACAAAATCGTCGGTATCTCGGCAGGAACGATGGAAGAAGCCGAGTGGGCCGTGTCTCAAGGCGCGGACTACTTGGGTGTGGGTGCCGTATATGCTACTTCGACGAAAAAGGATGCGGGAGAAGCGATCGGTACCGGCTTAATTCGCCAAATTTCCGAACGCTGGTCTATTCCGATGGTAGGCATTGGAGGCATTCAGCACGATAACGCTGTTCAAGTCATTCAGGCCGGAGCAGACGGAGTCGCCGTTGTTTCCGCCATTACCCGTGCAACCAATCCGCGAGAAGCGGCGCTCGAATTTGCAAAAAAAGTAAGCCGGAATCATTAGAACCTCCAACAGCTTCCATAAATAAAATAAATCCTCCTTAGAGACAATAAGAAAGGCTTCTGGAAGAGCGCGGTTTATGTTAATTGACCGGACCCGGAAGACTTCCAAACTTCCTAAGGAGGATTTTTCTTATGTACCAAAACTACCAACAAAGCAATTTCCAACAATACGGTTCCGGGAATACGATGTCCCAATACCGCGGATTGGAAACAAAGTACCAACCGATCGGCTATGTCCAATCCCAGTATAACCAATCCAATAACTCTGGTATGAACAACCAATTCCAAAGCTCCGGCTTCCAAGGCGCTCAGTCTTATCATACTTCGAACTATCGCGGCAATCAGCAAGGACACGATGCCTATTTGAGATCGGATTCCTCCCAACCGGCTCAAAGCCAATATGTAAGCAGCTTCTCCAGCCAAGCTCCATCCTTCAGCAGCATCAATAACTTTTCGCAGCAATCTTACGCACAACCAAGCGCTCAATCCTTTCACACGGCAAACTATCGTGGAGACCAACAGGGCCATGACGCTTACTTGAGATCCGATTCCTCTCAGCCAGCTCAAAGCCAGTTCGGGATGGGCGCTTCCAGCTTCAACTCCTTCAATACCGGTATCAGCAGCCAGTTCGCTTCTTCCCAGCCTTACAGCCAATTTCAATCCCAGTCCCCGCAATCGTACCATACTGCGAACTACCGCGGGAACCAAGCTGGTCATGACGCGTACTTGAGAGCCGATTCCACTCAACCGTCGCAAAGCAGCTTCGGTGCTGCAAGCATGAATTTCAACCGATACCAGTATTAAGAGGTATCCACTGATCTAGCGGGCCGATAAGGCCCGCTTTACTTTTAAGCCTCGATAAAGGTTTTATCACTGTAATAAATTCATGAATTCACTAAGGCAAAGAGGTGGAACAAATGAACAATCAGCAAAATATGACCGCTGACCGCAATTTGCTCTCGGAGAAAGAGTTCGGCTACATCAAGGATTTTTTATCATGGGAGCTGTTAGCCATGAAGAAATGCAAAGATAGCGCCGAACAATGCCAGGATCCTCAAATCAAGCAATTACTAGAGCAAACCGGTCAACAGCACCTGGATCATTACAACAGTCTGTTGAAGCATTTGCAATAATACATGTAACGGAAGGGAGAACACGCTAATGCCAACTATGGAAATTGCCAAGTCTCAATCCGGAGAGCTGCCTCAGGTCAAAGGTCCGCAAATGAACGACAGAGACCGGATCAATGACATTTTATCGATGCAAAAGTATTTATCCAGCGGATTTAATACCGGGATCAACGAGGTGCAAAACCCGGAGCTTCGCAAGACGGTAGCATCCATTCTTCAAGCCCAGCACGAAGCGCAGTGGCAGCTGTTCAATCTGATGTTTGAGAAGGGCTGGTACAAGATGAAAGCTGCCGATAAACAGGAGATTTCACAAGCCCAGCAGCAGTTTAGCGGCTATTCCACACAATTCCCGAGCTTTTCATAATATAAAGACTGCACAGCCCCGAACAAAGCGTTTGGGGTTGTTTGACAAAAAGGGACAATGGCCTTACCATCGATAGAGAAAGGAGGGAGCGGTTGGATTGAACTGGATGGGTAATTTGCAGCAGTTAGGTCGGTCATTGATGCTTCCGACCATTACAATACCCGTTGCGGCGATATTGCTGCGGCTCGGAACGCTGCCTTGGCAAGATTTACATATGGCCCGTTTAGGGGAAATCATGATATTTTTCGGCAATACGATCTTTACGTATTTGCCTATGATTTTCGCCGTTGGCGTAGCTTTGGGCTTGACGGAGGGCGCCGGCATCGCAGGGATGTCCGCGCTGATTGGACAGCTGATGTTCAATCAGGCGACGAAGCATTATCTAGGAGATGAGTTCCATCTCGGCATTCCCGGGGGAATCCTGATCGGGCTTATTGCGGCTGTCCTGTATCATCGGGTAAAAAATATTCAGCTGCCGGAATATATTCAGTTTTTTGGCGGTCCGCGAATGGTTCCGCTGCTAATGGGGCTGTCCATCCTGGTGCTCAGTTTCATTACGATTCAGATCGGGCCTTATATGGAATATTTTATGCAAACGCTCTCTACCGCCATCCTCGGTTTAGGGGGCTTCGGGGCGTTCGTATATGGAGTTATCCACCGGTTGCTGGTCCCTTCCGGACTGCATCACGTATTCAACAACTTTTTCTGGTTCCAGCTTGGCGCTTACGAGAAACCTAGCGGTGAGATGGTATTCGGAGACTTGCCCCGGTTCTTTGCGGGAGACCCGACGGCAGGGATTTACATGGCGGGGCTGTACCCGATCATGATGTTTGCGCTGCCTGCTATAGCGCTTGCCATCATTCAGGAAGCAAGGGAAGACTTAAAGCCGAAAATTCGCGCGACGTTCTTGACTGCGGCTTTAGCGTCGTTCTTGACGGGAGTAACCGAACCGATTGAGTTCGCTTTTCTGTTTGTGGCTCCTTATTTATTCATCGTTCACGCCATTTTGTCGGGGCTGTCCATGTCGATTGCCTATTATTTTGATATTCATCATGGATTCTCTTATTCCGCGGGGGCGATCGACTTTTTGATCAACCTGCACCTTGCGCATAACGGGTGGCTGCTGATACCGATCGGAATAGGCTATTTCTTCGTCTACTATTACCTGTTCCGCTGGGCCATCCGGAGATTTCAGCTTCCTACGGCGGGTCGTGAGGAAGGCTCGCAGCTGGAAGAATGGGCGGGCGATATTCCTTACCGCTCCCCATTAATTTTGCAGGCATTGGGCGGCAAGAACAACATCAAGAACATTGAAGCTTGTATAACCCGTCTGAGACTGACGTTGGATAATGACAAGCTCCTCGACATCGCCGCATTGAAAAATTTGGGGGCAGCCGGTGTCATCCGCCTTGGCGGGGGCAACGTTCAAGTTGTATTCGGTACCTACTCCGAAATTATTCGCGAGGAAATCAAGAAGGTGCTGATGAAAGATATCCAGCAGGTTATGTTCAGCGCGCCGATGCAAGGGCGGATGATACCGCTCGAAGACGTACCCGATCAAATTTTTGCAGGGAAGCTCGTCGGCAACGGGGTAGCCTTTGTACCGGAGAAGGGAGAACTGGTTGCGCCGGTTGCGGGGAAAATCATGATCCTGTATCCGACACTTCATGCCGTGGGAATCCAGACGGAGGAAGGGCTCGAGGTGCTGCTGCACATCGGGATCGATACGTCGCAGCTGCAAGGCAAATGGTTTACCGCGCATATCAAGGAAGGCGATTATGTCGATGCAGGACAGCTGCTCATCAGCTTTAATCTGCAAAAGGTGAAGCAGAACAGCAAATCGCTTGCAACGCCAATGATTATAACGAATGTAGACAAAGTGAAATCATGGAGCTTTGCATCGTACAAAGCGGTGAAGAAAGGGCAGGCATCCGTGATGTCCGTTGTCCTGAAGGACGCTACAGGTACAGGGGGAGGGAGCGCATTTGGCTGAGGGGATCGGAGCTTCGTCAGGAATAGCAATGGGAAGAGCTTTTGTCATCCCGACCTGGGAGTGGGATTTTCCGGAGAAACTGATTGATGTAACGGATTTGGCGTACGAATTCGAGCGGTTATACGACGGGATCCGTTCTTCCAGAAACGAGATTGAAACGATAAAGCAGGAATTCGTTTCCGTATTGGGCGAGGAGCAAACGTCGATCTTTGACGCGCACTTGGCGATATTGGAAGATCCGATATTCATGAACGAAGTGCAGGGAATTATGCAGCGCCAATACAAAGCGGCGGAGGTGGCGGTAAAGGAAGCCATCGAGAAGTTCGTGAATATGTTCGATCTGCTGGACGATCAATACATGAAGGAGCGGGCGCTTGATATAAAGGATGTCGGCAATCGGCTTCTCAAGCATTTGCTCGGAGCACTGGAGGAGACGCTGCCTCCGAAGGATCAGCCGTACATTGTGGTAGCCAAGGAGCTGTCTCCGTCGCAGATGGTTCATCTCGACACGGAGTTGGCACTCGGTCTCGTCACGATGCTCGGCGGGAAAACGTCTCATGTAGCCATTATGGCGCGCGCCATGGGTACTCCTTACGTATTGGGACTGGACGGAAACCTTAGCACGGCGATCCAAAACGGCGATTATCTCATTATCGACGGGGATGAGGGCCGCGTCTATATCAACCCTTCCGATGAGCTGATCGAGGAATATACAACGCGCAAAGCGATATTGCAAAAGATGAAGGAGCGGCTGCAGGCGCTGGCTCATGTCCCGGCTCAAACCGCGGATGGAATAGCGTTTCAGCTGGCCGCCAATATCAGCTCCGTCAAGGAGCTCGATCAGGTCATCAAGAACGGCGCCTCCGGTGTCGGATTGTTCCGGACCGAGTTTCTGTATATGGACCGCGACAGCCTGCCGCTCGAGGAGGAGCAGTTCGAGGTGTACCGTGAGGTGGCCGAGAAGCTGCAGGGCAGGCGCGTGGTCATTCGCACGCTCGACATCGGCGGGGACAAGAGCCTCGATTATATCGAGCTGCCGGAGGAAGACAATCCGTCTCTAGGGTATAGGGCTATCCGGATTTCGCTGGATCGTACGGATTTATTCAAAACGCAGCTTCGGGCTATTTTGCGGGCAAGCCATTACGGCAACATTAAAATTTTGTATCCGATGATATCATCTCTCGAAGAGCTGCGCAAAGCCAACGAGGTGCTGGATGCCGCCAAAAAAGAGCTGACGGAGGAAGGCTTTCCGTTCCAGCCTCATATTGAAGTCGGTATCATGATCGAGGTGCCGGCCGCGGTCATTATCTCCGACCTGCTGGCGGCCAAGGTGGATTTCTTCAGTATCGGCACGAACGACCTGGTCCAATACATATTGGCCGTCGACCGGATGAACGAGCAGGTGGCCCACTTATACGATCCGTTCCATCCTGCCGTGCTTCGTATGCTGAAAACGACCGTAGAAGCGGCCAAAGCGGCCAAGATCCATGTCAGCGTGTGCGGCGAGATGGCGGGAGACATCAGAGCGCTGCCGATCTGGCTAGGCTTAGGCCTAACGGAGCTCAGCATGTCGCTGCAGTCGATTTTGCGGGTCAAGAACAGCTTGCTGCAAAGCCATTTCCAGGAAGGAGCGGCGGTTTGGGACGAGCTGCTGAAATGTACGGACAGCAAATCGGTGCTGGATGTATTGAACTCCAATTTGAGGCAGGATGTAGTAGCCAAATAAATAAGAAAAAGAGCATGAGGAAGGGTGGAGCAACGAATGGAACTGAAAGGATACAAAGTACTCGCGTTTGTCGATGAAGAATTCGAGGATTTGGAAATGTGGTATCCGGTACTCCGGCTGCGCGAAGCGGGAGCGGAGGTTCATTTGGCAGGGCCGAAAGCGAACACGGTTTATCATGGAAAATACGGCGTACCGCTGACAACGGAATATGCGCTGGAAGATGTGAAATCATCGGACTATATAGGATTGTATGTACCAGGAGGCTGGGCGCCCGACAAGCTGCGCCGATATGCCGACGTGCTTCGTCTGACTAGGGAATTTCATGAGGCTGAGAAGCCTATTGCTCATATATGCCATGCAGGCTGGGTGCTCGCTTCCGCGAAAATATGCGCGGGCTACACGATGACATCCACGCCGGGAATCAAGGATGATCTGGAAAATGCGGGAGCGATCTGGGTCGATGAAGAGGTTGTCGTCGACCGGAATATCGTGTCCGGGCGCAGACCGCCGGATTTGCCCGCCTTTACGAAGCAATTCGTCCGCGTGCTGGCCGAATATACGACAAAATAATCGTCGCTTGCGCGAGGGCTGGGAGCTATAGAAATGAGATATGCCGTGCGGTGGCTTCCCTCCATCCTCTGTATGACCGCTATTTTTTACTTATCCAGCAATACAGGGGACGATATGAACGGGTGGCTTAGTGAAATACAACGTTTTTTGCCTTTTATGCAAGGCTTTGATTGGGGCCATTTTGCCGCTTATTTTGTACTGGCGCTTACGTTCGCTTGGGGGATCACGGGCCGAAAGCTGACCTGGGGCATGAAAGCTTTGGTCGTGCTGCTATGTCTGCTCTACGGGGTGACGGACGAATATCATCAATCGTTCGTTCCCGGACGATCGCCCGATCCGCTGGACCTGCGCAATGACGGGATCGGCGCCGCGCTGGCCATGCTGTTTCTGACCATTCCTATCGTCAATAAAACGTTCCGGCAGTGGACCGGTGGTTAATATTGCTATCTTGAAAAGAGCAGGAGTTTGCTCTCCAAAGTAGAATATTTGATACACAGGAAACGAAACGCTCGGATCCGGTCCTAGTGGGATCGCGAGACGGTTTCAAACATCGTGGGATTCGAAAGACAACCAGTCGGGGCCTCTTTCCAAAGAGTGTCTTTTTACTCTGTTCAGAGGCATTGCGGTAACAAGTACTCGCGAAGGTGTTGTCGGTGGGATGAAGGAGTGGTAATGGTTGCAGAAGCAGTGCAAGTGTGGCAGCGCTATGAACATTAAGCTGCGAACGGTCATCTATCAGAACAAAGTGGAAATTGAAAATGTGCCGGTCTTTTCCTGCGAATCGTGCCAGCGCAGCGAAGTATTCGCAGAAGTGAAGCCTGAGCTTACCGGCATTATCGGAAAGCTGGGAAGCTTACCTGAGAAGCAGCAATTATCTTTTCACGAGATCAGCGAAATAGCCCACCTGATGAAAAAGGTGACGGAGAAGCAGTATGCTGCAGATCCCGTGGAAAAAATCGTGGAGGATCGGATTAACGAGCTTCTCGATCTTTTGCTGCTCGCACAATCGTTACATGACGAGACATGGCAGGCCGACATTCAAAAAAGGCTGGGCCAAATCGCGAAGCATTCGCTGTCCGTCAATGATTTGGCGTAACGTACGACAAAGAAAATGAGAAGAGTAGATGTAACTCAAACAGGTCTTATACACACATTATAGGCTCGTTTTGACAAGCTAACTGCGCTGCAGTTGGCTTTTTTTGCATTTTTTGATACTATAAATGTAGGAACGTGGCGTATTCGTTGCGTTTAACCGTATTTTGTCGTATGATAGGGCTTAATAGCAGATGATCGAAGCATTATACATTTTAATATATTGGAGAGAATGACCGTGACTGTAACCATTTATGATGTAGCCAGAGAAGCAGGCGTTTCCATGGCAACCGTTTCACGGGTTGTCAATAACAATCCCAATGTGAAGCCGCAGACGCGAAAAAAGGTTTTCGAAGCGATCGAACGCCTCGGATACCGTCCTAATGCCGTTGCCAGAGGCTTGGCGAGCAAGAAGACCACGACGGTCGGAGTTGTCATTCCCGACATTTCGAATTCCATTTTCTCTGAAGTTGCCAGAGGAATCGAAGATATTGCCAATATGTACCATTACAATATTATCTTGAGTAACGCGGATAAGAAGAAAGAGAAGGAAATTCGCGTTATCAACACCTTGCTGGAGAAGCAAGTGGATGGTTTGCTGTTTATGGGCGGCGTTGTAACGGACGAGCATATTCAAGCATTCAAAACGTCGGCTGTACCTATCGTTCTGTGCGCGACGACCGATGAGAAGAATACGATCGCATCCGTTGACATCGACCATGAGAAGGCGGCATTCGACGCGGTAAACGTGCTGATCGAGCAGGGACACCGCAACATCGCGATGATTTCGGGGACGCTGCAGGATCCTGCCAACGGATTTTCCCGTTACCAAGGATACAAGAAGGCGCTCGAAGCGGCTGGCATTCCGGTCCGTGAAGAATATGTCCGCATCGGTAACTACCGGTACGAATCCGGCCTCGAAGTGACCAAGCATTTCCTCGAGCTGAGCGATCGCCCTACCGCTATTTTCGCGGCAACCGACGAAATGGCTATCGGTGCCATTCACACGCTGCAGGATAACGGGCTGAAGGTTCCTGACGACATGTCGGTAATCAGCGTCGACAACATCCGGATGGCGTCGATGGTACGGCCTCAGCTTACTACAGTGGCTATGCCGATGTACGATATCGGAGCGGTATCGATGCGCCTCTTGACGAAGCTGATGAACAAAGAAACCAAAGATGCATCGGAGCAAATGCAGGTTGTTTTACCGCATGAGGTCATTCATAGAAACTCGGTGGCTCATCGTTAATGAGCCACTTTCTTTTGTGAGGGCCCAAGAGAGGCTTCTATGGCAGGAAGCTGTACATATACGGCGATCCAGTGAGGGTCGATTCGATGGTTATTTAATCCGATGCCTTTTTCATAGGAGGAACGAAGTTGTCTTACAAAAAAATCGGCGTGATTGGCGCGATGAAAGAAGAAATTGAACAATTTTTGCAGCACATGGAGCAGGTGCAGGTAACGGAAAAGGCCAAAGTGCAGTTCAGGGAGGGCCTGTTTCACGGCAAATCGATCGTACTATGTAAATCCGGTGTAGGGAAAGTGAATGCGGCGGTGACCACCCAGGTTCTGATCGACACGTTCGGAGTCGATGCGATCATCTTTACGGGAGTAGCCGGAGCTGTAGATCCGGAGCTTAACGTAGGGGATATTGTCGTGTCGTCGGAGTCCATGCAGCATGATATGGATGTGACTGCTCTTGGATTTCCGCTCGGTACGATTCCGTACGAGGAGACATCCTTGTTTGCTTCCGACGAGTCTCTGCGGCAATTGGCCGTTAATGCGAGCGCAGAGCTGTTTGACGGCCGCGTGAAGGTCGGCAGAGTATTGTCCGGCGACCAGTTTATCGCAAGCCGCGAGACTGTCTCCAGGCTCTATAGCGAGCTGCAGGGGGCGTGCACGGAGATGGAGGGAGCGGCCGTTGCACAAGTATGCGCCATGAACAGTATCCCGCATGTAATTATTCGTTCCATGTCTGATAAAGCGGATGGGTCCGCGCATGTCAATTTTGCCGAATTTACTGTGCAAGCATCCGAGAATTCTTATCGGATCGTCGAGCATATGTTGAAGCATCTGTAGAATTTAGAAGGAGAGAACAATCATGACAGTAACAATGGATCAAGTAGTTGCGCTAGCGAAGCATAGAGGCTTTATTTTCCCGGGTTCCGAAATTTACGGAGGCTTGGCCAATACATGGGATTACGGTCCTTTGGGTGTAGAGCTCAAAAACAATATCAAACGCGCATGGTGGAAAAAATTCATCCAGCAATCGCCATACAACGTAGGTTTGGATGCCGCGATTTTGATGAATCCGCAAGCTTGGGTTGCTTCCGGCCACGTCGGCAACTTCAACGATCCTATGATCGACTGTAAGAAATGTAAATCCCGTCACCGTGCGGACAAAATCATAGAGAATGCGTTGAACGAAAAGGGCATCGAGATCGTAGTGGACGGCATGACCTTCGATCAGATGATGGATTTGATCAAGGAGCATAACATCGTATGTCCGGATTGCGGCGCTTTCGATTACACCGACATCCGCCAGTTCAACCTGATGTTCAAGACGTTCCAGGGTGTAACGGAATCGAGCGCGAATGTAGTGTATATGCGTCCGGAGACGGCTCAAGGGATTTTCGTCAACTTCAAGAACGTGCAGCGGACCATGAGAAAGAAGCTGCCGTTCGGTATCGGCCAAATCGGCAAAAGCTTCCGTAACGAGATTACACCTGGTAACTTTACGTTCCGTACCCGCGAGTTCGAGCAAATGGAGCTGGAATTTTTCTGCAAACCGGGCGAGGACCTGCAATGGTTCGAATATTGGAGAAATTTCTGCTTCCAATGGCTGATGAGTCTCGGCTTGAAAGAAGCTAGTATCCGTCTTCGCGACCATTCCGATGATGAGCTGTCCCACTACAGCAACGCAACGACAGATATTGAATTCAAATTCCCATTCGGCTGGGGCGAGCTATGGGGCATCGCAGACCGTACGGATTACGATTTGAAGCAGCATATGGAGCATTCCGGCGAAGATTTCAATTATATCGACCAGGAATCGAACGAGCGCTACATTCCTTACTGCATCGAGCCGTCTCTTGGAGCGGACCGCGTAACGCTGGCGTTCCTGATCGACGCGTATGAGGAGCAACAGCTCGAAGGCGACGACAGCCGTACTGTGCTGCGTTTCCATCCGGCGCTTGCACCGATCAAGGCAGCCATCTTCCCGCTTTCCAAAAAGCTGGCTGAAGGCGCGCAAAAAATCTTCGAAGACTTGTCTAAGGACTTCATGGTCGATTATGACGATGCAGGCTCGATCGGTAAAAGATACCGCCGTCACGATGAAATCGGTACGCCTTTCTGCATCACGTACGACTTCGAATCCGAGCAGGACGGCCAAGTTACGGTACGTCACCGCGACACGATGGAGCAAACCCGGATGCCGATCAGCGAGCTGAAAGCATTCATTGAACAAAACATTCAATTTTAAGTAAGATTAAAGTTCGCACTCACAGGGTGCGGGCTTTTTTTTGTTGAAAGCAGTGTAGCTTTGTTTGGCGAGTTCAGGGTTCCCGGTGGTCAGCCCCTCCGGCAGCATTTGTTTTCGGGGACACATTTAGTTATAGCTTTCTATTGGGATTTTCACAAAAGCATAGGAGGCGGATGAGATCCTAGAGGAGAACCCGGCCTTCCCTCACTATTTGGTGAAGTTTGTGTAAACTGAATTTTCCCCCCAGTCTACGGTTGAATGCTCGTGTAACTATGGTGTCGAGATGGATGCTAGAAGATGCGGGCAGGGCATGGGAGGATGAAAGATGGAATTTGTAGAGGAGGAAGGAAGGGGAGATGAAGCATTGTGAGGCTGATGGGATTAGGATGAAAAAGTTAACGGCCCGTTAGCAGGGCCGTTCGCGGTTGTTTTAAGGCAAGTACAGCATCGCCAGCTCCTTCGTCTGGCGATTCTTGGCAGTGACCTCCTGGCGCCGCGGCATCGGCGCCCAGTCTTTGCCGTCGAGCCACGTGGTCGGCAGCTCGACCGGGCTGTGGAGCTGCCACTGCGACAGCCACGCGAGAGGCAGCTCCATGTCCTGCTCGCGCTCGAGCTGGGCGACCATAGGGTGGTCGCTCATCTCGAGCCAGAGCAGGCTCCAGGCGCGCGGTACAACGCGCCAGAAGTCGTACCCGCCGCCGCCAAGCGCCACCCAGCGCCCACCGCTGTATTGGTGGGCCAGGCGGTGGATCAGGCGCGGCATCGCCTTGTAAATGTCCATGGAGCAATGGACATGGGACAATGGATCGTAAGCATGGGCGTCGCATCCATGCTGCGATACGATAAGGTCCGGCTGAAAATGCACCGCGACCCGGTCCAGAACTTCCTCGAGACATTCCAGCCAGGAGTCGTCTTCCGTATACGGCTCGACTGGAATGTTAATACAGGTGCCGAACGCGGTGCCTTCGCCGCGCTCGTTCACCGCACCGGTACCGGGAAACAAATATTTCCCGGTCTCATGGATCGACAGCGTGCATACGTCGGGTTCGCTGTAGAAGCTCCATTGGACACCGTCCCCGTGGTGCACGTCCGTATCGATATACAGAACGCGGGCGCCGTAACGGTGTCTCGCATGCTGGATTGCTACGGAGGCGTCGTTGTAGATGCAAAAGCCCGCGGCCTTGTTACGCAATGCATGATGAAGCCCGCCGCCGAGATGGAGGGCATGCTCGGTTTGTCCGCTCATGACTTCGTCGACGGCTTTGACCGAGCCTCCTACGAGCAGCGAGGTAATCTCATGCATACGTGGAAAGTAAGGCGTATCCTCGGAATCGAAGCCATATTTCTCAACGCGGTTAAGCCACTCTTCTTCAGGCTGGTCTTGACTAAGCGCTTTCACCGCTTCGATATAATCGGTACTGTGAACGGCTAGAAGCTGTTCATCGGTTGCATGCTGAGGAGCACGGACCGCCGATTCCGGCAGTGCCCCCAGCTTGCGCAGCAGGTCGACCGTCAAGCGAAGCCGCTCCTGGTTAAAAGGATGATCGGCCTGAAAACGGTAGCCGGTTTCTCGTTCATCATATATGAATAAAGATGATGTAGTCATATGTTCCGCCCCCATGGCTCGTTCCTCTACTGTCCTATGTACCGTGATAGAGGTTAATGAATTTGCAACGTCGTTTAATACATGAACCGCTGCCGAAAACGAACGCGGTCGAACTGCTCAACCGAAGATAGCGGCACGTGCTTGCCGATTCGAACCATAAGGCAATTGGCAGGATGAGAGCAAATTTCGGGATCGTCCGTAGCGAACCAGACCATATCGACGCTCTTCATCAGCTTCTCCATCAGCTTACGGTAATCCCATACGTTAAGCCCGCTTTTTTCCAGATCCCAATGCCAATAATATTCTGTAGCGAAAACAATTGCATTCTCCAATTGATCTTGTTCGAACGCAAGCTGGATCATATGCTTTCCGAGACTGCAGCCCCGGTAATCGTCAGCGACCTCGATAGCTCCCAGCTCGATCAAATCCTCCATGTTGCCTTCCGACCACCGTTCCATTTCATCAGGGTAATGGAAGGTGACATAGCCGACGATCTGATCATCCAGCCGGGAGATAATGATCCGGCCTTCCGGGAGCTCTGCTATTTCAATCAGAGCTTCGAATTGCTCCTTGGGACGGCGAAACGCATCCAGATCGGGATGCATCCGGTACGATTTCAATTGTTCAGGAGGCACAGGGCCTTCCACTGTAATCTGCGAATCGCGATAGGGTACGCGACGGGAATGATAAATTTTGTAATGCTCCATTTGCAAGTTGTCTCCCTTCTTGCGGATCAAGCGGAGTGAGTCCGGTTTAACGACAGGTTGGTTTTGCGCACCCATGCTTGTAGTTACTATATCAAAAATAAGAGATCAATAAAAGAAATAGTCGAAAAATTGAGACTGTGGTATAATACCTGATGAAGCAAAACCATCGATCTTACTTATGAATGAAAGCGTTTCAATGAAAATGGAAAAATGTTCATTTTAGGAGGTAGCAGAATGGATCACGCAAATAAAGAAATTATTGAAGCCGTATCTACAACAGCGAATATGAAAAATTACGAGGAAGAGCGCGCCCATTTCAGCTGGGAAGCTATCGAGAAGCAATTCTCCTGGTCTTCTACCGGAAAAGTGAACATGGCTTACGAAGCGATCGACCGCCATGCGGAATCCGCCGAGAGACGCGATAAAATTGCATTATACTACAGTGATGACAAGCGGGACGAGAGCTACACATATGAGCAAATGAAGCTTCAATCCAACCGCTTCGGTAATGTCCTCCGCAAGCTGGGCATCGGCAAGGGAGATCGCGTGTTTATCTTCATGCCAAGAACTCCGGAGCTGTACTTTTCTTTAATCGGTTCCCTCAAGGTGGGCGCAGTGGTTGGTCCTCTCTTCGAGGCATTCATGGAGACCGCCGTTAAGGACCGTCTACAGGATAGCGGAGCGGTAGCCATCATTACGACGCCCTCGCAGGTATCCCGTGTTCCGGTTGCGGAGCTGCCCGAATTGAAGCATGTGATTCTTGTCGGCGAGGATATTCAGTTATCCGAAGGACAGATCGACTTCCATCAGGAAATGGCTCAAGCCTCCGATCAACTCGACATCGAATGGGTGGACCGCGAAGACGGAATGCTGATTCATTATACATCCGGTTCGACCGGAAAACCGAAGGGCGTATTCCATGTCCATAACGCGATGCTGCAGCATTTTTATACAGGACGCATCGTGCTGGATTTGCAGGACAACGATGTTTACTGGTGTACAGCGGACCCGGGTTGGGTAACCGGTACTTCTTACGGTATTTTTGCACCTTGGCTGAACGGCGCAACGAATGTCATCCGAGGCGGAAGATTCAGCCCTCAGGATTGGTATCGGACGCTGGAGAAGTACGGCGTATCCGTCTGGTACAGCGCTCCAACGGCGTTCCGCATGCTCATGGGTGCAGGAGACGATGTGTCGAAGCAGTTCAATCTGTCCTCACTTCGTCATGTGCTTAGCGTAGGTGAGCCTCTTAACCCTGAAGTCGTACGTTGGGGATTAAAGGTATATAATCAGCGGATCCACGATACATGGTGGATGACGGAAACCGGCGGACAGTTAATCTGTAACTATCCTGCTATGGCAATTCGTCCTGGTTCCATGGGCAAGCCGATCCCTGGTGTAGAAGCGGCTATCGTCGACGATGCAGGCAACATTTTGCCGCCGTACCGTATGGGCAACCTGGCGATCAAGACGCCTTGGCCGTCCATGATGCGCAAGATTTGGAACAACCCGGCGAAGTACGAGGAGTACTTCCGTATTCAAGGCTGGTATATCTCCGGCGACTCCGCTTATGCTGACGAAGACGGCTACTTCTGGTTCCAAGGACGGATCGATGACGTCATCAATACGGCCGGCGAGCGGGTAGGTCCGTTTGAAGTCGAGAGCAAGCTTGTAGAGCATCCGGCCGTTGCCGAAGCAGGCGTAATCGGGAAGCCGGATCCTATGCGCGGCGAAATTATTAAAGCGTTTATCGCTTTGCGTGAAGGCTTTGAGCCGTCCGAGGAGCTGAAAGCGGACATTGCCAAATTCGTAAAAGTCGGCTTATCGGCGCATGCAGCGCCAAGAGAAATTGAATTCAAGGATAAGCTTCCTAAAACCCGCAGCGGTAAAATTATGCGCCGCGTATTGAAGGCTTGGGAATTGAACCTGCCAACAGGTGACCTTTCCACCATTGAGGACTAATCAGCATTTGTTGTATAGCTTATAGAAACAAGACACCCTGCAAGGAATCGGCTCTCAGGCCTTCCCTGCAGGGTGTTTTTTTGTTATCAAATTCAGAATTTTTAACTTTCCGAGGTCATCGGATGTGAAATTTCTATTTGGCTATAAAACTACCTCTAACGAGGTCGCTCCTCCGTGGAAGGACCTCGTTAGAGGTTTTTCTTACTTTTTGTAGTGTACCGGTGCGGACAATTTGGATTCGCCCAGCTCGTTCACTGCCGATATCTTGTAGTAGCCGTCGTATTCGGCGGCAAAATAACGGAATTCCGTGCCGTTAAGCACGTTACCCAGCTTTTTGTAGTTTCCGTTTTCCTTATCGCTGTAATAGATGCTGTATTGCTTTACTTTATCCTTATCCGGATTCGCCTTCCACTGCATCATAAGGCTGTTTCCGTTAGCTTTAATCGTAAGCCCGGAAGGTGCGGCAGGTACCTCCTTGGCCGGTCCGGAAGGCGTCGAGCCTCCTGGTTTCGTTTCGTTATTATCGTTCTTGTCCTTGGAATTGCCTTGACTGCCCGTGTTATTGCCATCCGCCAAGGCCAGGAGATCCATGCTGGTACCGTCCGTATAAGCCCCTTTGCTTGGAGCGGATTCTTTGCCCGCCACGTCGACAGCAGTAACATAATAGCCAACGGGACTAGTGGCCGTCGTCGAGTCCGTAAATTTCGTTTCCTGCCCAGCCAGGATAACCTTGCCGTTCACACGCTGGAATCCGCCGTTATTAACGGAGCGGTAAAGCCTGTAACCGACGACATCGGCACTTCCGCTGGCCTGGAACGTAATAACGCTGTTGCCTTCCGAGTGGGTGGCTACAACCGTTGTAGGTGCCGCAGGCGGATTGCCGTCATCCGTTCTTGGATCCGTCTCGGAAGGCGCGTCTTCGTCATAATCCGTTGGCCGGTATTTTGCCAGCGGCTGACGGCGGTCCTCAGGAATTTTCGAAATGATGCCCTGAAGCTCCTTCATAATGCTTGTCAGCGATTTCTCGCGCTTGATTACGGTTTTCTCCTGAACGAAGTCTGCCGGTGTTGTGGATTGGGCAATGTAATTGATTCCGTTGTACGACACGATAGGGAGCTTAACCATCACATTGTCTTCCTCAGTCGGAATCGCTTTTTTGTTGAACAAATCGGTAACCAGCTTGCCGGCTTTGGTTGTAGCTTCGCTTGGCAGCTTGCCAGACAGACTGGATACGGTCATCTCCACGATATTCTCCGGACGCTTAAATTCTTTGGTCGGGAAATAGTCCGGCTTTTTATTAATCGCCGCATCCATGGACAGAGCCCAAATATCTTTGGCCCGGTTCGTACCGCCCGTCTTCTTGCTCAGCTTGTGAACAGGCGAATCGTAACCGATCCAGACACCTAACGTAACGTCCGGTGTATACCCCATAAACCAGGCGTCCGCATCGTCCTGAGTGGAGCCGGTTTTCCCTACGATAGGCATTTTGCCATAATGCTTGAACTTGCTCATCAGGTCCGTAGCCGTCCCCGCAGTAATAACGGTACGCATCATATCCGACATCAGGTAGGCGGTTTGCTCGGAGAACAGCGTCTCCGGCTTGAGCTCATGCTCGTAGACCGTTTTGCCGTTGGAATCCGTAATTTTACGAATCAGATAAGCGTCGTTATGTATCCCTTTGTTCCCGATGGCCGAATACGCGCTGGTCAATTCCTTGACGGAAACCCCGTACCGCAAGCCGCCGATAACTCCGGTCTGCGCAACATAATCCTCTTTGGTAATGGTCGTGATGCCCAGCTTCTTGGCGAAGTCCCAAGCTTCCTTAATTCCGACTACGTCCAGGAACAGCTTGATCGCCGGAATGTTATAGGACTGGTTCAATGCTCTGCGGGCCGTAACCAGGCCGTGGTATTGATCATCCCAGTTTTCCGGGATATGGTAGCCTACCTTCGTGCCGTCCTTCAAAATGACCGGGACGTCGTCGATAATCGATGCCGGCTGGATGGCGCCTTTCTCGATAGCCGGTACGTAAGCCGCTATAGGCTTCATCGTAGAGCCCGGCTGGCGGTATGCCTGCGTCGCATGGTTGAGCTGCTCCTTGAAGAAGTCCCGCCCTTCGATCATCCCGAGAATGGCTCCGGTTTTACTCTCCATCATAACGGCGCCGACTTGCTCGATCCCTTTGGTCGGGTCATCGGGAGTGAAGTTCTTAGGATTCTCCGCAATCTCATGCATCGAATCGTAAATGTCCTTGTCGATGGTCGTATAAATATGATAACCGCCGCGGTTCATTTGCGCCTGCACGTTTTTCAAAGCTTCGTTGTATGCATCCGTATTTGGCTGTTCAGCCGTTTTAGGGTCTTGCACCTTCAGCAGCGTCTTGGCGGCTTCCTTCTCAACCTCCAGCATCAGATAAGGGTAGGTGGAGTAAGCCTTCTTCGCAGGCTCCGCCAAAGAAGCTCGCAAGTCAAAGTTCATGGCCTCATTGTACTGCTCCTGATTAATGCGACCTTCCTCCAGCATGCGCCGTAACACTAGCTGCTGCCGGTTTACGGCTCGTTTGAAAGCCGCTCCGTCGAATTGCCCTTTGCTCGTGAAGGTCGAGTAGTTGCTCGGCTGCTGCGGCAATCCTGCCAAGTACGCGGCTTGTGCAATGTTCAGCTCTTTTAGATCGCTAATGTTAAAAATGCCTTTTGCCGCAGCTTTGATTCCGTACAGATTGTAGCCGGACGAGCCGTTTCCGTAAGGGATCTTGTTCAAGTAGGCGAGAAGGATCTCATCTTTAGACATTAGCCGTTCCATCCTCATGGCGAGGAAGATTTCTTTGGCTTTCCTGCTGTCCTCTTTGTCCAGAGATAAGAACACACGGCGAGCCAGCTGCTGGGTAATCGTGCTGCCTCCGGTTTGAATGTCTTCTCTCAACAGCTTTTGGACGACGGCGCGTGCCAAGCCTTTGAAGTCGATCCCGTGATGCTCGTAAAAGTTATTATCCTCGATGGCAAATACGGCATCCAGGAGCTGCTGCGGAATTTCGCTCAGCTCGGCCATCCGGCGGTCTTCCTCCGATCGAAGCTGCCCAATGACGCTATCGTCATTGAAGTAGACGAAGCCGGTAATCGCATTCTCCTGTACTTGGGTAACCATCGATTCCTTGCTCCGTACAGGGTCCTCCTTTACAAGTGCAGAAACATAGCCGAATGCGGCTCCCCCGCCAAGAAACCCGGCGATAACGCAACCGATGAATGTCCATTTCAAAGTAATGAGCGTATATTTACCTATGTTCCATAATACTTTTTTGACCTTATTGCTATTTTTCTCCATCTCCATACCGATAAAAATCCTCCCGATTTTGGAAAACATACGTAGTTCATTATAGCATAAAGGCGGAAACCGTGAACACAAACGAAAAGAAGAATAAGTGACATAACGTTTGACAACCGCAATCGCTTGTGATATAACATGGTTTAACCGAATATTGCAAATGCTATGATGGATTTGGCGGTCGATGGGTGGAACCCTTGACACTGCTGCAGTAGAATAAGGTATCAAGCTCCCAGAGAGCCGATGGTGGTGCGAATCGGCAGTTGACCTTCATTCGAATTACCGTCCGGAGCAGGGGAGGGGAACGTGCAAAATGCTGGAGCTAAGTACCTAGGTACAGTAGTCGCCCGCAATAGTCTCGCACAAGTAGCTTCCTGCCGGGTCTGACCCGTTATCGTTATCAAAGTGAAAGCCTTGCCGCGCAATCACAGTCTCCGCTTGCAATATTACAGACTACAGATTTCGTTTTGGCAGCTTTAATTAGGGTGGTACCGCGAGCAACAGCCTTCTCGTCCCTTTGTGGATGAGAGGGCTTTTTTTAATTTTCCAATTAAAGAAGGGAGTCGGCTCGAACATGAACATTTTACAAGAATTGCAGTACAGAGGATTAATTCATCAATTGACGGATGAAGAAGGATTGGCCAAGAAGCTCGAAGAGGATAGGGTCGTCTTGTATGCCGGCTTCGATCCGACGGCTGACAGTCTTCATATCGGCCATTTGCTGCCGATCCTGTGCTTGAAGCGGTTCCAGATGGCGGGACACCTGCCGATCGCTCTCGTAGGCGGAGGAACCGGGATGATCGGGGACCCAAGCGGCCGTTCGACGGAACGCTCCTTGAACACTCAAGACGTGGTGGAGCTATGGACCGAGAAGCTGAAGAATCAGCTGTCGCGTTTTCTCGATTTCGATCATAGCGAGAATCCGGCCCGGATGGCGAACAATTACAACTGGCTGAGCGAGCTGAACATTATCTCGTTCCTGCGGGATGTCGGCAAATATTTCTCCGTTAACTACATGCTGGCCAAAGACAGCGTAGATTCCCGTCTGGCGAATGGAATCTCGTTTACCGAGTTTACTTACATGATCTTACAAGCATACGACTTCTTTAGAATGAACAGCGATATTAATTGCTCACTGCAAGTCGGAGGTAGCGACCAGTGGGGGAATATTACGGCAGGTCTCGATTTGATCGGCAAAACGACAGGAAACAAGGCGTTCGGCTTAACGATGCCTCTTGTGACCAAGAGCGACGGCTCGAAATTCGGTAAAACGGCCGGTGGCGCAGTATGGCTCGATGCGGACAAAACGTCTCCGTACCAGTTCTACCAGTTCTGGATCAATACGCACGACAATGACGTAGTAAAATTCCTGAAATACTTTACATTCCTAACGCCGGAAGAGATCGGCAAGCTGGAGGAGCAGGTTCAGGCGAGTCCGGAAAAACGCGAAGCGCAGCGTGTTCTCGCACGTGAAGTGACGGAGCTTGTACACGGCAAGGAAGCGACTCTGAGCGCGATCAAAATATCGGAAGTGCTGTTCAGCGGCAATGTGGACATACTGACGGGCCGCGAGATCGAGGATGCATTCCAGGACGTTCCTTCTACGGAAATTACAGCCGAAACTACGCTGATCGATTTGCTGGTTGCCGTGAAGGCGGTACCGTCGAAGCGTCAAGCCAAGCAGGATATCGAGAGCGGCGCCGTATCGCTTAACGGCAGCAAAGTGACGGAGCTGGACAAGGTGATTCGTCCTGAGGACGGATTGGAAGGCAAGTACATCGTTATTCGCCGCGGCAAGCGCAATTACTTCCTGGCCAAATTCGTATAAGGTTTCAAAAGAGAAGAGCTTATTCGCCGCTCGACACGGAGCGGGAACAAGCTCTTCTTTTTGCAAATCGAAGGGGACCTGCTGTTCCAAGGGGGATGAGGGCAAATATTAAGTATAATAAAAAACTGCCCTCCACATAAGTGAAGGACAGTTTTGAGTAACCAAATTCAAAAATTAACGGCTGTAGAACTCGACGATTTGCTTCTCGTCGATTTCTTGAGGCAATTCGGAACGCTCAGGAAGACGAGTGTATTTACCTTCTACAGCAGCGTCATTGTACTCCAGGTAAGCTGGCAAGTAGTTGCGGTTTGCCAAAGCTTCTTTAACGGAAGACAAGCCGCGGCTTCTTTCACGAAGACCGATTACGTCGCTAGTGCTCACGAGGTAAGAAGCGATGTCCACTTTTTTACCGTTAACAGTAACGTGACCATGGGATACCAATTGACGAGCGCCTGCACGGGAGTTAGCAAAGCCAAGACGGTAAACCAGGTTGTCCAAACGGCTTTCCAACAAGATCATGAAGTTTTCACCCGCGATACCTTGTTGTTTGGTAGCTTTGTCAAACAGGTTGCGGAATTGTTTTTCGTTCACTCCATACATATGGCGAAGCTTTTGTTTCTCTTGCAATTGAATGCCGTAACCGCTCATTTTTTTGCGTTGTCCCGGACCGTGTTGTCCTGGAGGGAATGGGCGCTTCAATTCTTTTCCTGTGCCGCTAAGGGAAATACCCAAACGACGGCTAAGTTTAAATTTAGGACCTGTGTAGCGTGACATGTATAATGAGCTCCTTTGTTAAATAGAATGGTGGGTGGTTTCCTCGGGTGAAACATATGCTCGATTTTGTTTAAAGCCTGAAGCGTTCGGCCCCGGCACCTGACAAGAATCTCAGCCGCTGTCTTGTCAGCAACAAAATCAGTGAGGGTGACACATGCTTCCACCATAAACGCGAATCCTGTATCGGGAACACGCTTATCTCGACTTCTTATTCTAAAGGAAATTACCTACCAATGTCAAGTGGCTCAACGGTTTTTATCGATTATGCAACAACCTCATATGCATTGTGGAAAAGCACCTGAAAAGTGGTACAATAAATGAATGTAGAAGGAGGAATGCTCTTTGGCCGAATGGAATGTCCGTCATTTGTCCGAGCTCCTGCAATCATGGGGAATATGGGGGCATCTGGCGGGAGGGCTGCTGGCTTTTTTGCAGACGGTCTTTCCGATTGTCCCCTTTGTCGTCATTGCAGGCGCCAATGTACTCATATTCGGTTTATGGGCCGGGTTCGTCGTCAATTATGCGATGGCCGTTCTGGGCTCCATATGTTTGTTTTGGGTTGCCCGTCATTATGCGGGGGGGTGGGTAGAGAAAAAGCTGGAACAATACGCTTACATTAAGAAATTCAATTCCAAGCTTGAACAAAACGGATTTCTTTACATAGCGATCTCGAGGGTGATTCCCGTACTGCCCTCCTTCGGGATTAGTTTGGCAGCGGCGGTTATGAAAGTGAGAACCCGAGATTTTGTGCTCGGCACTGTGGTGGGGAAGCTTCCGATGATCCTCTTGGAATCGATGCTCGGACACGATCTGCTGTATTTTCATCAGTACAAGCGCAGACTGCTGCTGTTGGTGCTCATTTTCGTCATTCTGCTAATCATCGGTAATATTTATAAGAAGAAATGGTTCGACAACGGAAACAATAAGGTATCCTAAACGACAAAGGAGAAGAGATTATGCGCGATCCACGTTTGCAGCAGCTAGCAAAAAATATTGTAGGCTATTCATTGGATGTTCAAGCCGGAGAAAAGGTGCTGATCGAAATTATCGGCTCCGAGTGGGAGATTGCCAAATGCCTTGTGGAGGAAGTGTACGCCCGCGGCGGACAGCCTTTTGTCGAGCTTGTGGAGCCGTCCGTTCGAAGCGCATTGCTTCAGCAGGCTACGAAAGAGCAGATGGAGCATTGGGCTGCAATGGACCTGAAGCGGATGCAGGATATGAACTGCTATGTAGCGATCCGCGGCGGCTCCAACGTGAGCGAGATGTCCGATGTCCCGGAAGCCCAAATGAAGCTGTACGAAACTTATTACAGCAAACCGGTTCATCTGGAGCAGCGTGTAAAAAGAACCCGCTGGGTTGTGCTGCGCTACCCAAGTCCGTCGATGGCTCAGCTGGCCAATATGAGCACGGCCAAGTTCGAGGATTTTTACTTTGACGTATGCAATCTCGATTACGCTAAAATGGCTGACGCCATGACACCGCTGCAGGACCTTATGAATCGTACCGATCGTGTGAGAATCGTCTCGCCTGGAACCGATATCCAGTTTTCCATTAAAGGAATCGGCTCCGTCAAATGCTGCGGCAGACGCAACATTCCCGACGGGGAAGTGTACACTGCGCCGGTCCGCGATTCCGTCAACGGGGTCATCAGCTACAACACGCCTTCCGTGAAGTCGGGCATTACGTTCGAGAACATTACGTTCCGGTTTGAGAACGGCAAAATTGTCGAAGCGACCTCCAACAATACGGAGCGTTTGAATAAAATTCTGGATTCGGATGAAGGGGCGCGCTATATCGGCGAGTTCAGCCTGGGCTTCAATCCGCATATTTCCACTCCGATGAAAGATACGCTGTTTGACGAGAAGATCGACGGCAGCCTGCACTTTACACCGGGCCAAGCCTATGAGCAGGCGGACAACGGCAACCGTTCTTCCGTGCATTGGGATTTGGTGCTCATTCAGCGTCCGGAGTACGGCGGGGGCGAAATTTATTTCGACGACGTATTGATCCGTAAGGATGGACGATTTGTGATACCGGAGCTGGAAGGGCTGAACCCGGAACATTTGAAATAGTAGTTGCGTGTTATTCCTTTCCAATGTATCATGAAAAAGAAAGCGATTTATCTTTTTTCAATGTTATGTTATTGATCGCATGGAGGGATTAAATATGTCAAGTGCCAACAACGCCGCAATTGTAGAGATTTCACAAACAGCGAACAAATTCAGATCGTCCATTGTATTGCAGTATGATAACAAGTATATCGATGTGAAGAGCATCCTTGGCTTGTTCACTACCTTGCTGACTAGCAGCAACTACGATCTGCACGTTCATGGTCCTGACGCTGAGGAAGCCAAGAAAGCTATGGCGGAAGTGTTCGCCAAGCACAATCTGCAAATCAACAGTATCCAAGACTAAAAGCGAGACATAACGGTATTTTCGTCCTTGGCGAAAATGCCGTTTTTTTGTTACCACATAGGAAGATGTAATGGAATTCCGTATCAAAATATCGGCCGTCTGTCGACAGAAACGATCATTCCCTTGGGGATTAAAGGAAATATGGACAACAGCTACCCGCTCTCTTGTTTCTTGAGGCAATATCGACTAATATTAAGCTATGAACTCGTACGTACAGGGGGGGAAAAGCTTGATGTCATCATCCGATTTGTTACTTAGCCTGTCTCAGAAAGCACTTCATCTTCTTCAGGAAGATGCAGATAAAATTGAAAAGCTCATCGAAGTACAGATGGAGAACTTAACTACCCGTAAATGTCCTCTGTATGAAGAGGTATTAGATACACAGATGTATGGGTTATCCAGAGAGATCGATTTTGCCATTAGGGCTGAGCTGATATCAGATCAGGTAGGCAAGCAGATTCTGGTTAAGCTCGAACGCAATTTGGCTGAGCTATATGAAGCATTGAACATGAAAAAGTAGCCTTCCATTTGGAGGCTACTTTTTTCTTGCAGCTAAATGTATGTATATAAGGCGACCGGGTGCTAAACGAGGAAAAAGGCGATGCCGAGAATACAGTATACAACCAGCAGCAGAACCCCTTCGAACCAATTGGTCGTGCCGTCTTGAGAGATCGACTTCGCAATGATGGCGGCAACGCCTATGGCTACAAGCTCGAAGGTGGTGAATACGATGTTCATCGTCTGACCGAAGAGAAGAGATATAAGGACAAGCACCGGTCCTACGAACAGGGCAATCTGTAAGCTGCTTCCGACAGCGATTTCTACGGCTGCGCCGATCCGGTTTTTTCTGGCAAGCATAACCGCTGCGCTATGTTCAGCCGCATTGCCGATGATGGCGATCAGAAAGGCCCCGACGAACAGCTCCGATAGGCCGAATTTGTGGGTGATGCTCTCCAATGTGCCGACCAGCCACTCGCTCTCGAACGCTACCATGACCGTAGCGATAATCAGGAACAGAATCGAAGTTCCTTTGGACCAAGCCGGCTCCCCGTGCTCGACTGCTTCGTCGGCAAGCTCGTTTTTATGGGTAACCATAGAGAATAGCAGCCACAGCAAGTAGGCCACAATCAGAATGATGGCGACTAGGATGCTCAGGTTTGCCGTTTCCGAGGTCGTCAAGCTTTGAGCGAAGGCTGCAGGAATGAACAAAGCTATCACAGCCAGCAGCATCAAGGACCCGTTATGTCCGGCAAGCTTGATGTTAAAGGTTTGCTCCTTATATTTCAATCCTCCGATGAACAAGCTGAGTCCAAGGACAAGCAGCAAGTTGCCGATGATCGAACCGGTGATACTTGCCTTCACTACGTCGAACATGCCGTCTTTGACCAGGAAGATCGCAATGATCAGCTCCGCCGCATTACCGAACGTCGCATTCAAAAATCCGCCCAGCCGTTCACCCGCATAATGGGCGACGCTTTCCGTAGCTTTTCCGAGAAAGCCTGCGACAAACAAAATGGCTATACAGGATATGATGAACTGCACGGTGGAGGATACCAGGCCGGAATAGTGAGCGATAGCGCTTAGAACGAAGCTCACGACCAGCCCGATGGAAAACATGCTTTTCAAAACGATCACCTCTTATGGTAGAGTATACCTAAATGAACAAAACCTATTCTACTATACCCATTTTTTAGGATGATGTAAACTTATTCCTTTTAAGGAGGCTGACTGTATTATGGATTTGATGCTCAAAGGAAAAACCGCGGTAGTTACCGCGTCCAGCAAAGGCTTGGGACGGGCTATAGCCGAGCAATTGGCGGCGGAAGGAGCGAATTTGCTGCTGTGCAGCCGAAGCGAGCGGGCAATTGCGGAAGCGGCCGAAACGATTCGCGCGCAATACGGCGTCAAGGTTGAATCGATGGCGGTGGATGTGAGCAATGCGGACGATATTGCGAAGCTGATTCAATTCGCTACCAAGCGGTTTGATCGTGTGGATGCGCTCGTGTGTAATGCGGGAGGCCCGCCGAGCGGGAGCTTTTTATCATTCGACGATGCAGCGTGGGAGAAGGCGTTCTTCGGCAATATGATGAGCGTAGTCAGGCTCATTCGCGGGTTCCATCCGCACTTGGCGGCCCAAGGCGGCAGAATCGTCACGATTGCGTCCACCTCCGTCAAGACGCCGATCCCCGGACTCGTCCTGTCGAATACGTTCCGTACGGGCGTTGTCGGTTTAATGAAGACGTTGTCGATGGAATTTGCGCAAGACGGCATTTTGCTGAATACGGTATGTCCGGGTCGGATTATGACGGATCGGCTTGTCGAGCTTGATTCGCTAAGAGCGGAACGGGAGAATACTACAATAGAAGAAGTGCAGCAGGCGCTCCGCAAGGACATCCCGCTCGGACGGTACGGCCAGCCGAGCGAGCTGGCAACCATTGCCGCCTATTTGCTGTCGCCGCTGAACAGCTACATGACCGGGTCGGTATTCCATGTGGACGGCGGTGCCGTAAAATCGCTGTAGACGTGAAAGGTAAGTCCGTTTTCGGACAAGTTGCTTTCCACTTGGGAAGTCATTACAATGGAACTATAACCCATTAAGGAGTGATCCGTATGTCCGAAGAAATTCAATCAGGTCTTATTCGCATTTCAGATGATGTCGTTTCGACAATCGCAGGATTAGCTGCGTTGGAGACTCCTGGGATCGCCGCGATGTCGGGAGGCATTTCCGAAGGTTTGGCCAAACGGCTTAGCGGCAAAAACGTACAAAAAGGTGTTTCTGTCGAAGTAGGTCAGGTGGAAGCAGCTATTGATTTGCGGGTCATTGTCCACTACGGAAGCAAAATTCAGGAAGTTTGCCGCGATTTGCAGCTCAACGTTCGCGATGCGGTTGAGAATATGACCGGTCTCTCCGTAGTCGAAGTCAATGTCAAAGTGGAAGGCGTCGCATTCCGCGAGGAAGAGGCTGTCGTAGCGGAAGATCCGCAGCGCGTAAAATAGACGAGAATGTCGAACTAGCCTTACTACATACGCAAACAAAAATAAAGAGAGCCGGTTCAGGCTCTCTTTTTCGTTGACGTTTCTTTATCCGGCTTATTATGTTCTCGCGATAAGCTGAGTAAAATTCCGATGCTGATCAACGTAACTAGCATGGAGGATCCTCCGTAGCTGATCAGCGGAAGTGTTACGCCGGTGAGCGGGATGCTGCCGGTTACGCCGCCGAGATTGATTAAGGCCTGAATACTGATCATTCCGATGATGCCTACGCCGGCAAGCGTTCCGAAGCGGTCGTCGCATCGTACGGCAACCGTCAATCCTCGCCATAAGAAGGCCAGGTAGATGATGATAAACAGGGAAGCCCCGACAAATCCGAGCTCCTCGCCAATAATGGCGAAGATGAAGTCATTATGAGCCTCGGGCAAATAATGCAGCTTTTGGATGCCTTGTCCGAAGCCGGCGCCGGAAAATCCTCCGTGTCCGAACGCGTACAGCGATTGGATCAGATGATACCCGGTACCTTCCGGATCCGCCCACGGGTTCATGAACGACTTGAACCGGTCGATTCGGTAGCTTTCTCCGCCCTTACTGATCACATAAACTGTAATAATGACGGAAAGCATACCGGCCGCTGCTAGCGTAAGATTAAAAATATGCTTTAGTCTCGCGCCGCTGACAACAATAATAGTAGCAGAGCATAGCAGCAATATCATGGTCGAACCGAGATCGGGCTGCAGCATAATGAGCGCGCATATGAAGCCGACGATAAGCAAGGCTGGGAGAAGCCCTTTCTTAAAATCCTCGATCCGTTCGTCTTTCTTGGATATAAGCGAGGCAAGATACAAAATAACCGAAAGCTTGGCAAACTCGGCGGGCTGTATACCGAACCCGGCGATAATAAACCAGCTTTTGGCACCGTTTACTTCATTGCCTATAATGGGAACGAGCAGGAGCATGATGACCACAACGACAAACATAGGCCGAACCCAGTTTTTCAGCTTGCGGAAATCAATGTTCATACAAAAAAACATGGCTATAGTACCCAATGCAATGGATATAGCCTGACGAATAACCAAATACGATGGATCGTTGAACGCAATCTTCGTCTTCGGGTCAATGCGTACATATCCCATACTCGCGCTGAATACCATAGCCAATCCGAAACATACTAGCGAAAACGTTAAAAAAAGCAGCAAAAAATCCGGCGTTCCTCTGCGCGGGGGAGTCATGATGACCTCCGCTTATTCGGACAATTCGGTTTTCAGCTGGGCAAGCTTTTGCTGCGCGATTTTCATAATGGAATCTGGAATCGAAGACTGATAGTCCAGACCGTGAGGGAATGTCGCAACCCCGATGTAAAGGTCTTCTATGTAAAGAATAGCGTAAGGCGATTCCAGCTTGCCGGATTCTACGCGGGTGTTCATGCGCAAGAAATATTCCTTACCGTTGCCTTCAATTTTCAGGTCGTAAGTGGCACGATAGTATTCCCACTGCCAACGAACAAAACCAAGCTTTGCCGTTGCTTCATCTAAATGGGCAAGATCGCTTTTAAGCCCTTTTAATCCGCTGTTTTCAATAATCACTAGTAAAGCCCTCCTAGAAAGTCAAGTACATCAATTCTAATTCTTTATTCATGATAGTATGTTTCCCAGAGTTGTGCAAGCCTAATGCAAAATGTCCAAGCGAACTCGCAACAAAAATTTGAAATTCTTGTGACACATGGATGAAACAAAGCCGGGCATTTGGTAAAATGAAAAATAAGCTGAAAAAGAAAGAAAAAACCGGAGGTAATAGCGTATGGAAACCTTATTGGAGAAGGTGGATCTGTTATATCCGGAAATGGTGGGCTGGCGCAGATATTTGCACCAGCATCCGGAGCTGTCCTATCACGAGAAGGAGACAGCCGCGTATGTAGCCAAGCATTTGCAGGAATGGGGGATCGAGGTCCGTACCGGAGTCGGCGGCAACGGGGTTGTCGGACGGCTGCATGGTAATGGAGACGGGCCAACGGTCGCCTTGCGTGCCGATATGGATGCTTTGCCGATTCAAGACGAGAAGCAATGCGAGTTTTCTTCGAAGGTATCCGGCGTTATGCATGCATGCGGGCATGATGCGCATACGGCGACACTGCTCGGCGTCGCCAAAATTATGGCCGAGCATCGCGACAAGCTGAAAGGAGATGTGGTGTTTTTGTTCCAGCACGCGGAGGAGCTGTCTCCGGGCGGTGCGAACAGCATGATTCAGGATGGAGCGCTGGATGATGTCGATTACGTATACGGCATCCACCTGTGGACGCCATTTCCTGTGGGAACGGCTTATTGCAAGGCGGGGCCGATTATGGCCGCGGCGGACGAATTCGAGATCGTGGTCAAAGGAAAAGGCGGCCACGGAGGGCTTCCGCACGAGACGGTGGATAGCATTGCAATTGCGTCCCATCTTGTGGTCAATCTGCAGACTATCGTAAGCCGTACCGTCGATCCAACCCAGCCCTGTGTTGTGTCGGTAGGATCGTTTCACAGCGGATCGAGCTTCAATGTCATCGCAGAAAGAGCGATGCTGAACGGAACAGTACGGACGTTCGATCCCGAGCTTAGAATGGAAGTCAAGGCGCGGCTCGAAACAATGGTTGAGCAAACATGCCGAATGCATGGGGCGGACTTCGCGATTGATTATAAGCTAGGCTATCCGCCGGTTATTAATGATGAAGGGGAAGCGGAGCGATTCTTCCGCGCAGGCGCGCATGCGGCAGATGTAAAGCCTTCGCCGCTAATTATGGCGGGAGAGGATTTCGCTTATTACTTGCATCATAAAAAGGGCTGCTTCATGTTCGTAGGCGCGGGAAACGTGGAGCAGGGAATCGTTCATCCGCATCATCACCCGAAATTCGATATCGATGAGGCGTCGATGGCCGTGGCGGCCAAGCTGTTCATCAGCATGGTGTCCGACTGTCAAAAAAGGATGTAATGCCGATATGTGACAGCCTTCAAGGCGCATGGCGAGCAGGGTTTAAGGAGAATCTATGTCTGCGGTGCAAGAGCAGCGGCACCATCCGTGTGCGTCTGTCCGAGACTAACTTTTTCGGGAGGGATTATTCTTGAATTCTAGAACCTTGAAGGAAATTATGACGAAGGATTGCGCTACCGTCACATTGCTGGATAACGTATATGAAGTTGCTGTTAAGATGAAGCAGGAGGATACCGGCTTTATTCCTGTCGTTGAAGGCAAGAAGCTGATCGGCGTAATCACCGACCGCGACCTTGTCATTCGCGGCTTTGCCGATAAGAAGGAAGGTTCCACTGCGGTGAAGGAAGTCATGAGCAGCAACCAAATTACGACTGCTACGCCGGAAACGACGGTGGATGAAGCGGTGAAGCTGATGGCCAGCCAGCAAATCCGCCGTTTGCCTGTATGCGAGAACGGAGAGCTGGTCGGTATCGTTTCGATCGGCGACCTGGCGGTACGCGATAAATTCGAAGACGAAGCGGGAGAAGCGCTGAGTCAAATTTCCGAAAAAGATAAAGCGACGGTGCGATAACCATTTGCCGCAGAGAAGGTCGGCCTTGCGAAAAGAGGTGCGATTTTCTCTTTTTTTTTATTGTAATGTTCACGTGTGCAATATATAATGAAGAGGCAAGCGAAAATGCGCTTACATAGTATCGAATATGAATCGAGAGGCAGGGGACACGAATGGACAAAGTGCGCATCGGATTGATCGGTGTGGGCAACATGGGTAAAGGCCATACGGGTTATTTGGTAGACAACGCTGTCAAAGGCGCAGAGCTGACCGCCATTGTGGATACAGATGCATCCCGACTGGACTGGGTTAGAGCAAATCATGGAAACAAGAACATTCAGCTGTTCGACAATCTCGAAGCTTTCTTCGCTTCCAGAGCCTTCGACGCTGTTATCGTAGCAACGCCTCACTATGATCATCCGGTATCGGCTATTCAGGCGTTCCAACACGGGTACCACGTGCTGGTTGAGAAGCCGGCCGGCGTGTATACGAAGCAAGTACGGGAAATGAACGAAGCTGCTGCGAAATCCGGCAAAGCCTTCGGAATTATGTATAATCAACGGACAAACCCTCTGTACCAAAAGCTGAGAGATCTTATCAGCTCCGGTGAATTGGGCGAAGTCCGCCGCACGAACTGGATCATTACGAACTGGTACCGCTCGCAAAGCTACTATGATTCCGGCGGCTGGCGCGCTACATGGGCCGGCGAAGGCGGCGGCGTTCTGATTAACCAAGACCCGCATCAGCTGGACTTGTGGCAGTGGACGATCGACATGATGCCAAAACGCGTCAGAGCATTTTGCGGTTTCGGTAAATACCGTAACATCGAAGTGGAAGACGACGTAACGGCTTATGTAGAATACGAGAACGGGGCAACCGGCTTGTTCGTAACTACGACTGGCGAAGCTCCGGGAACGAACCGTTTCGAAGTCACAGGCGACCGCGGCAAAATCGTAATCGAGGATGAGAAGCTGACGTTCTGGCGTTTGCGTACTCCTGAGCCTGAGTTCAACCGTGAGTTCAAAGGCGGCTTCGGTTCTCCGGAAGTATGGAAATGCGAGATTCCGATTAAAGGCGCTCCAGGCCCTGGACACAAAGGCATTACCCAAAACTTCGTCAACCACATCTTGAAAGGCGAGAAGCTGCTGGCGCCAGGCGAGGAAGGCATCAAAGGCTTGACGCTGTCGAACGCGATGCATTTGTCTTCCTGGACCGACAACTGGGTAGACTTGCCTATCAATGAGGACTTGTACTACGAGAAGCTGCAAGAGCGCATTAACAACTCTACGTACCAAAAAGAAACGAAGCAAGTGGAAATGGACGTAAGAGGTACTCATTAATCAATTCATTAAGGAGTCGGCGGGTTATTCCTGCCGGTTCCTTTTTCTTTTCTCAAAATAAAAGAACAGGCTCCTCGCACAAATTGCGGCATGCCTCTTGACAAATGCTAGCAATTGGATTATAACAATAAAAAGCAAACCTAACTAAATTCGATGACGAGAAAGAGTACGCTATGATGTTGTTCCCCAGAGAGCCGGTGATTGCTGAAAGCCGGTGTTCAAGTCGTAGTCGAAAATCATCTCGGAGAAGTGAAGCCGAAAGTTTCGTACGAGTAAGCTTAACCGGGGGTCCGCCGTTACAAGGAACGCGTATGTTAGTACGTAGAGGAGTGCCGTTATCAGTCCTGAGATTCAGGGCGGATACGGAACAAGGGTGGTAACGCGAGCGACGACTCGTCCCTTATGGGGACGGGTCTTTTTTGTTTTTCAACAATAATTTTTTTGAGGTGATTGGACAATGAGGCAAGTGGATCCGAAAGAAAAAGCCCGGCAGCGGGAGCTTCGGGTGCTGGAACAGTGGAATAAGGAGCATACATTCAAGCAATCTATCGAGCAGAGGGAGGGACATCCAAACTTCGTATTCTATGAAGGTCCCCCAACAGCGAATGGGGCGCCGCACATCGGTCATGTGTTAGGCAGGGTTATCAAAGATTTTATATGCCGCTACAAGACGATGACAGGCCATCAGGTTGTTCGTAAAGCAGGATGGGATACTCACGGGCTCCCTGTAGAGCTCGGCGTCGAGAAACAGCTGGGTATCTCCGGCAAGCAGGAGATTGAGCAATACGGGATTGCAGAATTCGTCCAAAAGTGCAAGGACAGCGTGTTCGAGTATGAAAGGCAATGGCGCGAGCTGACCGAGGCGATAGGCTACTGGACGGATATGAACGATCCTTATATCACGTTGAAAAACGAGTATATCGAAAGTGTGTGGCATTTGCTCGCGGAAATTCACAAGAAAGGATTGCTGTACAAAGGGCACCGCGTAAGTCCGTATTGTCCCTGCTGTCAAACCACGCTCAGCTCGCACGAGGTCGCTCAAGGCTATGAGGACGTGAAGGATTTGTCCGCAACGGTGAAATTCAAGCTGCAGGACCGCAGCGAATCCATTCTCGCCTGGACGACGACGCCATGGACGCTGCCTGCGAACGTCGCGCTTGCCGTAAATCGGGAGCTGACGTACGTCAGGGCGAAGCAAGGTGACGAGACAGTGATTGTCGCCGAACATCGGGCGGAAGACGTCTTGAAGGGCGACTATGAAATCGTCGGGAAGGTGAGCGGCGCCGAGCTGGTCGGCTTGAAGTATACTCCTCCGTTCCGGTATGTGGAGGTACCGAACGCTCATGTTGTGATCGAAGGCGATTTCGTTACCGACACGAGCGGTACAGGGGTCGTTCACATAGCACCCGCTCACGGGGAAGACGACTACAAGGTAGCGATGAAATTCGGCATCAGCATGCTGAACGTGGTCAACGCTTCAGGACGCTACGTCGATGAAGTGACGGATTTCGCCGGCCGGTTCGTGAAGGATTGCGATGTCGATATCGTGAAGCTGCTGGCGGAGAAAGGGCTGCTCTATTCGAAGGAGAAGTATGAGCACAGCTATCCGTTCTGCTGGCGCTGCAAATCGCCTCTGCTGTACTACGCGATGGAGAGCTGGTTCATCAAGACGACGGCGGTCAAAGAGCAATTGATCGCAAACAACCGGCAGGTGGACTGGTACCCGGACCATATTCGCGAAGGCCGGTTCGGCAAGTTTCTCGAGGAGCTGGTCGATTGGAACATAAGCCGGAACCGGTACTGGGGAACTCCGCTTAATGTATGGGTATGCCCGTCATGTCAGGGCGAATTCGTTCCGGGCAGTATCGAACAGCTGAGAGCCCATGCCGTAACTCCGGTCGATGCGAATCTGGAGCTTCATAAACCGTTCGTAGACGAAGTCAAGGTACGCTGCGGCCATTGCGGGAACGGGGTGATGGAGCGGACGCCTGAAGTGATAGACGTCTGGTTCGACAGCGGTTCGATGCCTTTCGCCCAGTACCATACTCCGTTCGAGAACCGGGAGCAGTTTGAACGGCAATATCCGGCGGATATGATATGCGAGGGAATCGATCAGACGCGCGGCTGGTTTTTCAGCTTGCTGGCGGTGTCCACGTTATTTAACGGCAAGGCGCCGTACAAGGCGGTTCTTTCCACGGGGCATATATTGGATGAGAATGGACAAAAAATGTCCAAGAGCAAGGGCAACGTTATCGACCCTTGGGAGATTATCGGCGATTTCGGCACCGACGCTTTCCGCTGGGCATTGCTCGCCGACAGCGCGCCATGGAACAGCAAGAGATTTTCCAGACAAATCGTCGCCGAAGCCAAATCGAAAGTTATTGACACGATTGTCAACACGCATGCGTTCTATACCCTGTATGCTTCGATCGACGGCTACAAGCCGGAAGAGCATGTGACTGGAGCAAGCGGCAGCATATTGGACCGGTGGATTCTGTCGCGGTTAAACAGCTTGCTGGCTGCCGTATCAAAGGGGCTGCAGGAATACGATTTCCTGAATCCGGCCAAGGCGGTCGAATCGTTCGTCGACGAGATGAGCAACTGGTATATCCGCCGCTCTAGAGATCGCTTCTGGGGGAGCGGATTGTCCGACGACAAGATTGCCGCCTACCAGACGCTTAGAACCGTGCTCTTGACGTTAGCGAAGCTGATGGCGCCATACACGCCGTTCTTATCGGATGATCTATACCGGAATCTGGGCGGAAGCAAGCAGAGCGTTCATCTGGATGATTATCCCGAGTCTGACGCAGCCTTAATCGATCCGCAGCTGGAGCAGCACATGGAGACGGTGCGGAATTTGGTGGAGCTTGCCCGCAGCGTACGTAACGAAACGGGAATCAAGACGCGGCAGCCGCTATCCGAGCTGATTGTGTCCACGGAGCTGCCATTGGATTTGGCGGTGTACGGTTCTATTGTAGAAGAGGAGATCAACGTAAAAACGGTCCGGCTGGAAACGAGCGAGAACGGCTTCGTCGACGTTTCGCTGAAGCTGAATTTAAAGGTGGCGGGGCCGAAGTTCGGAAAATCCGTAGGGGAGCTTCAACAGGCTCTGCGCTCCAAATCCGCTGCTGAAGCAGCTGCTATCGTAAAAGCCGGCGTCTACCGCCATCCTTTGGCCGACGGAGGAACCGTGGAGGTAGGGCTGGAGGATTTGCTGGTGGAGCAGACCGCCAAGCCGGGTTACGCCTCCGCGTCCGGTTACCGCATGACGGTAGCGCTCAATACGGAGCTTACACAAGAGCTGGAGCAGGAAGGTCTCGTCCGTGAAGTGGTCCGTGCCGTGCAGGACTACCGGAAAAAACTGTCTTTGCCTATCGACAAGAGGGTGAATCTGGTGCTGGATGCGGATGAAACGGTCCAAGCGGCATTGCATGCGTTCGAGCAAGTGCTGCTGGACAACGTGCTGCTAAACAGCATCCGCTACGAAGAGCTGGAGACGATGGAGACGGTGTCTCTCGGGGACCGGACTTTGCGTCTGCATATCGAATAGCAATTAGCGTCCATGCCTCGGCTTAGGACGATAACAAAGAAGACTGATGCCGCAGGATGCGGCCTCAGTCTTCTTCTTTTCCTTTTCTTTTTTCGAACGCGGAATCGTAGTCCTTCCAGAGCCCGATGCCTTTTTTGCGGGCGGCTTCCTGATCCTTCTTGAATTCGCTCACATACTTGACGTTGGGCGGAAACGTATAGATCCTTGCATAGCCCTCCTGCACAAGGGTCCGATTGAACAGCTCTTTGCCTACCCATACGTAGGCAAGCAGGCGGCCATACTGATCCCGCTGCTCAACGTCCCATTCAAGCTCTACAGCCTTCTTCTCCAGCCGCTTCTTCGTATACTCGTACGCCTCGTTGCCGTAGAACATGACGGGCTTGTTCGGCTTCTTCGTTTCCGGCGTGTCGATGCCTATGAGCCGGATTTTTTCTTTTTTGCCTGCCATCGTAATTTCGACCGTATCTCCGTCGACGACTCTTTCAATAGTTACCGGCTCCTTGCCTTGCTTGCTTGATGTCGGTTTATTGCCGCATCCGGTCACAAATATGGCGATTATTAGTACCGGGATGATGGCTGCCGTTGCCCACATTTTTCTCATTTCGTCACTCCGTTCTAGCCTTATTGTAGAAGCAGAGCGTGTCCGTTGTAAAGAGAACAATGTTTAAATCTTCCTGTTTCCCCTCATACTAAATGAAAAAGGAACCTTCGACCATAAACGACATCATTCGGGAGGGAACGGAATGGCAATGGATACGAAACGGCCGCTCATCGTACAGAGTGATTTTACCATTTTACTGGAAGTTCGCCACCCCCAGTTTGAAACGGTAAGAATGGGGCTGGCCCGTTTTGCGGATTTGGTCAAAACTCCGGAGCATATCCACACATACCGGATGACGGCCTTGTCCTTGTGGAATGCCGCAGCGGCAGGCATGACTACGGAGGAAATCACGGTCTTTCTGGAGAGCAACGCCAAATTCGGACTGCCGCACAACATCAAGCAGGACATTCACCGATTCGTAGAGCGGTACGGATTGATCCGCATGGAAAGTCTGGGAGAGGACCTGCTTCTGATTTCCGAGGATGTGGAAGCGATTAAGGAGATGGTTTCGTTCAAATCGCTCCGCTCTTACGGATTATGTCAGCTCGATGCCAAGACATTGCGCTTCTCGTCGGCGTTTCGCGGCATCTTGAAGCAGGAGCTGATCAAGCTTGGATATCCTGTCGAGGATTTGGCCGGCTACTCCCGCGGCGAGGAGCTGCCGATTCGGCTGAAGCCTGAGAGCGAGGAAGGAAAAACGTTCGAGCTGCGCGACTATCAGCGATCGGCTGTAGATTCCTTTTACCGGGAGGGCGGCATGCATGGAGGCAGCGGAGTGCTTGTGCTGCCATGCGGTGCGGGCAAAACGATCATCGGTATTGCGGCGATGGGCAAATTGAATTGCGCCACACTGATCTTGACCACCAACAGCACCTCTGTCCGTCAGTGGAAGCGTGAAATTCTGGAGAAGACGGACGTGACCGAGGACATGGTCGGGGAGTATACCGGATCGATGAAGGATGTGCGACCGATCACGATCGCCACCTATCAAATATTGACGTACCGCAAATCGAAGGACGATCCATTCGTCCATATGGATTTATTCAACAAGCGGGATTGGGGGCTCATTGTCTATGATGAGGTTCATTTGCTTCCCGCTCCGGTGTTTCGGGTTACCGCCGATATTCAGGCTACGCGCCGCCTCGGGTTAACGGCAACTCTGATCCGCGAGGACGGGAGAGAAGAGGACGTCTTCTCGCTAGTAGGGCCCAAACGCTATGATATGCCGTGGAAAGAGCTGGAATCCAAAGGGTGGATCGCTTCGGTCACTTGTACGGAAATCCAGATTCCCTTGCCGGATGAAGAGAAGGAGCTGTATTTGGCATCGGAGCCAAGACAGCAAATGAGAATAGCGAGCGAAAATTCCGCCAAGCTGGCCGTCGTCCAGGAGCTGCTTGAGAAGCATGCCGACGATCAAGTTATCGTCATTGGCCAATACCTGGACCAGCTGAAGCTTACGGCAGAAGCGATTGGCGCTCCGTTGATCTACGGCCAGATGCCGCATGAGGAACGCGAGCGGTTATACGGTCAGTTTCGTTCCGGGGAGCTCAAGACGATCGTAGTATCGAAGGTAGCCAATTTCGCCGTCGATTTGCCGGATGCGTCCGTCGCGATTCAGATCTCCGGGAGCTTCGGCTCAAGGCAGGAGGAAGCGCAGCGGCTGGGGCGAATATTGCGGCCGAAATCCGGCAATAACGAAGCCTGCTTTTACTCGGTAGTTACCTCCGACACGAAAGAGCAGGATTTTGCCTTGAACCGGCAATTGTTTCTCATCGAGCAGGGGTATCGTTACCGGATTGAAGACCGTACGGCTCCTGCTGGAACGAACCGAATCAACAAGCAGGAGGCGGCGTTCTCATGAATCATGCAGATTACTTGGCGCGAATGCCGCAAACGCTGCGCAAGCAGATTGAAGCGGAGCCTGTTTACTCCTCGTGGCTGAAGCAAGGAGAGACGTTGGAGCAGCTGTTCGTCAACCCGGTCGTCATGGAGACGGTGTACAATCGGATGACGGCCAGGGAGCGGCAAGTGCTTCAGCTTATTGTCACGCGAATCGGCTGCGAGCCGTTCGATGCCGTCAGGCTGGATAAGCTCGCATCCTCCGTTATGTCCGGGGCGGACGCGAAGGTCGGCTTCCTGCAGCTGCAAAGAAAGGGCATTTGCTTTATTTTTCGCAAGTCGTGGGGCGAGCATATTTATGTGATGTCACCGGACATGCTGGCTATTTGGCAGCAAATTTTGTTTGTGGAGGATGAAGGAAGCAGCCACCCGGCGGAGATGGAGAAGATTGAACCGACAGAGCCGATTGGCGCCGGGTTGGCGCATGATCTGTTTCAGTCGCTCGTCTACTGGAGCCAGCACGATATCAAGCTGACCAAATCGGGAACGCTGCACAAGCGCCACCTGCAAAAGCTGAGCGAAACCGTGTCGTTGCGCGATGCATGGTTCGAGCATACCGGCATCAAGTATGCCTATGCAGACGTGTACCCTTATTCAATCGCTGTTTTAATGGAATTGTTGACACGCCTTCAGCTGCTGGAGCAGCAAGGAGACGTGGTAAAGCTCAACGGTTCAAGTGCCAGGCAGTGGCTTACACTGAATGAAGCCGAGCAAACCGGCGCATTATACCGGATTTGGAAGCCGGTAGTGTTCCCGGGAGCGGTATGGATGCAGCATGCAGCGCTAAGGATGGAAAACTGGGCGCCGGACGTTTGGAATAGCGCTGAGCATCTGATCCATTGGCTGAAAAAGCACAAGCTTATTTCGACGGATGAGGATTTGGATCGCTGTGCAGCGATGCTGGAGGAGCAGTGGATTCGCCCGCTTCTTGCATTCGGATGGATGGAAAAAGGCGCCGGCGGAACAGGAGCGGTGTGGTACCGATGGCGGATCCATCCGCTAAAACCGATTCCTCAAGACGAGGAGGAAGCACGATTTTACGTACAGCCGGACTTCGAAATCCTCGTGCCGCCGGACGTCTCCTTCGCTGCGCGCTGGGAGCTTGCCTCGTTCGCCGATCAGCACAAAACGGATGCGCTGTCCGTCTACTCCTTATCCAAAGAGAGCTTGCAAAGAGGGTTGGAGAGCGGAAGGACGCTGGAGGAAATAGTCGGTTTCCTTGCGGGATATGCCATGTACGAGCTGCCGGACAACGTGAAGCTGACGCTGGAACAATGGGCGAAGCCATTCGGAAAGCTGAGTCTTCAGCAGGTGATTCTGCTGCGATGCGAATCGCCCGAGGTTGCTGAAGCGATAAGAAAAATGGCCGGTGCCGCCGAGTGTCTCGACGAGCCGCTTGGCGATAAAGCCTGGATTGTGAAGTCTGAGAAGCTGAAGGCGCTGAGTACGCTGCTCGATAAAAGCGGCTGGATGGCAGGCAAGCTGCTGCTGCTCGACGGAACGGCTCAAGCTGCGGATGCAGACAAGGAGGGTCAAACCGGTGTCGGGAAGAGCCTTAAGCTGATTGACAAGGACAGCAAGCTGCACTTGATCCGCGACGAAGTGCAAGAAGAGCTGAGAAGCGCGGATAAGGGGTTTATTTATTCCCGCCATGCAATCTCTTATTTCGAAATGGAGCAGCGGCTGCCCAATATCGCTGAGCTGTACCCGGATTTGAACGGGATTCCCGCAGCTTGGATGAAGGACTACAGAACCTACCACACGTCTACTCGCAGAGAAATGGTGGAGAAGGCGATGGAATGGAAAGGGGTTCTGCAGGTGCGTCTTGACGGCCGGGACCGTCTGGTCGCGCCTAGAAAGCTGCAGGAAACGAGAGGAACCTGGAGCATGGTCGGACTGGAGCCATCGGAGCTGCAGGAGGTATGCCTGCTTGCCGACGAATGGCAGGAGATGAAAATCATCGTCCCCGGCATTAACGATTCGAATAGCTGAAAAGTTTCTTTACCGGCCGAACATGGCCGGTTTTTTCATTTTATAATAAGAAAGATTACAGTTACAGGCAAACTGAAGGAATCTAGCATTACGAACGTCGCGGCCACCTAACAGATGATAATGATCAGGGCATGTCCGAAGACAAGCTGCGGCTGTTGTACGGCTAGCCCCGGATGCTGAAAAGAGACAAGGCTAGGTCGGATAAAAATCGATTATAATCGTTTTATCGTTTTATCCGGCATTGACATGGATTGTGCAGCCGTGATAACGTTCTTGTGTAACCGAAAATCCTGAAAATGGAAAGGGGAATGTCGCATGTTATTGATATCTTTTGAACTTCTACTGCATCATACATTTAACGATATCCAAGATAACTGCGAGTATCATGTGACCTTTCTCCATTCCGGAAGACGGAGGCTTGTGCGGCAAGCCGGTTGAGCATAACCGTTTATCCGCGACGCAGGTCACTTCTCCTTGTGGCGGCGTGCGCTTATAGCTTTACACGATAAGCACATGGTCTCCCAAGGCCGTGTGCTTTTTTTGCCGTGATGCGGATTGCTCTAGAGAGAGGAGAGAAAACAACCGATGTTATCTGTAATGCGTAAGCTGGGCTGGTTTTTCCGGGAGGAATGGAAACGGTATACCATAGCTGTAGTGCTGCTGGTAATAGCCGGCATTTTGGAGATTTTTCCGCCTATGCTGGTGGGCCGCGCCATCGATGAAATAGCGCTTGGCCATATGACCTGGGGATATATTGTCCGAACGATATCGACGCTTGTTATCATTACGGTCTCCGTTTATATTATCTCATACATATGGGGGTATGGGCTGTTCGGCGGCGCTTTTGTCGTTGAACGGTTAATGCGCGGACGATTGATGGGTCATTTTCTGAAAATGACGCCGACGTTTTATGAGAAAAACCGGACCGGAGATTTGATGGCTCGTGCGACCAACGATTTGCAGGCATTGGCGCAAACGGCCGGATTCGGTATTTTGACGCTGCTGGACTCCACGCTGTGGATGGCGACGCTTCTGGTTACGATGACGATATTCGTATCGTGGAAGCTGACATTAGCCGCGATTTTGCCTCTGCCGATTATGGCTATTCTCGTCAGCTATTATGGAGGCTGGATTCATAAAAGATATATGGCTGCGCAGGACGCTTTCGGCGATATGAACGAGGGCGTGCTTGAGACTGTATCGGGCATTCGGGTCATCCGTGCCTATACGCAGGAACGTTCGGCGGAGAAGCAGTTCGCAGACGTCACGCAGGATGTGCTGGAAAAAAATATTGCCGTAGTCCGCATCGATTCCTTGTTCGAGCCGACGATTAAGATATTGGTTGGTGTAAGCTATATGATCGGTCTAGGCTATGGAGCCTATCTGGTATTCCATAACGAGCTGACTATCGGGGCGCTAGTTTCCTTCAACGTTTATCTCGGGATGCTTATTTGGCCGATGTTCGCAATAGGCGAATTGATCAATATTATGCAGCGGGGCAACGCATCGTTGGACCGCGTCAATGAGGTGCTCACCTACAAGCCGGATGTCCCTGAGCCTGCCGCCGCGGCAGAGCCGAGTCAACCCGGGCGCATGGAGTTTCAGAATGTAACGTTTCGCTATCCGTCCTCGGCCGTCGATAACTTGAGCGACGTGTCGTTCGTGCTCGAACCGGGCCAAACCCTGGGGATCGTCGGACGGACGGGAAGCGGCAAAACGACGCTGATCAAGCAGCTTCTTCGCGAGTATCCTCCGGGTGAAGGCTCCGTGCGTTTATCGGACGTTCCGATCGAAACGATATCGATGAACCGGCTGAAGTCGTGGCTCGGGTATGTGCCGCAGGAGCCGTTTCTGTTCTCGAGAACGATTCGGCGCAATATGCTGTTTGGCAACGAGCAGGCTTCGGAGGAGGAGCTCACGGCTGCGGTTAAGGCATCCGCATTCGCGAAGGATTTGGCGTTTTTGCCGGAAGGGCTTGAAACCATAGTAGGGGAAAAAGGAGTCGCTTTATCCGGCGGGCAAAAGCAGCGGGTTTCGCTCGTGCGGGCTCTAGTCGCCGACCCGTCGATATTGATGCTCGACGATTCGATGTCCGCTGTTGATGCCAGGACGGAAGCGGAAATCATTCACAACCTGCGCGAGGCGAGGGCAGGGAAAACAACAATCATCGCCACCCATCGTTTGTCCGCTGTACACCATGCGGATCAAATCCTTGTTCTCGACGGAGGGCGCGTGGTGGAAAGGGGTACCCATGAGGAGCTGCTTCAGCTGGGCGGGTGGTATAGGGAGCAGTTCGATCGCCAGCAGGCAGAAGCCCGGCAAGAGGAGAGAGGAGAGGAGACGACATGAGCGACTACACCGAAAGCCTGGATTACGAGATGGAGCAGGAGCTGGGTAGCGGAACCAAGAAAAGAACGGTAAGACGTCTGTTATCTTATGCGGTTCAATTCAAGAAGCAGCTGCTTATAGCACTGGTCATGCTGGCTATCGCCGTGACAACCGATCTGGCAGGACCTCTGATTGCCAAGCGGATCATTGACGTGCACATATCCGGGATTGAGAAGCCTTGGTACGAGACAGCCGCTGCAGGCGGCAGCACGGTTGCTTACGGCACGAAGCTGTATAAGAGAGAGGACCGGTTCACTGAAGGCGAATCGCGCGGAGCGGAAGTACGTATTTTGCAAATTGAACGCAATTATTACTTTATCCCTCAGTCCATTGCAGGGGACGGCGAAAGATCTGTCGCGGGTGACGGGAAAGTGGAGATAGCCAGGGGCGGCGAGAAGAACACCTATCCCGCTTCCATGCTCACACGCGATGAGCTGTACAGCTTTTATCGCCCCGAATTGGCCGGCTTGCTTCGCTTATGCTGGCTTTACATGGGCTTGCTTGCTATATCCGCGCTGTTTGCCTACGGGCAGCATTACTTCTTGCAAAGCTCGGCTAACCGCATCATTCGGCAGATGCGCAACGACGTATTCGCGCAGCTGAACCGGCTGCCGATCCGTTATTTCGACAACCTCCCGGCAGGGAAGGTCGTATCAAGAATAACGAACGACACCGAATCGATTCGTGACCTGTACGTCAACGTCCTGTCCAACTTTTTCACCGGTACGATCCATATGGCGGGGATCTTTATCGCTCTCTTCATTCTTGACGCGAGGCTCGCGGCGATCTGTCTGTTCATTATTCCGGCATTGGCCGGCTGGATCTATGTGTACGGTCGGACGGCCAAAAAATTCAACCGCATCATCCGTGTGACGGTGAGCGATATTAACGGCATGATTAACGAGTCGATTCAAGGAATGACCATTATAAAGGCGTTCCGAAAAGAACAGAGGACGGAAGAGGAATTCGAGCAGTACAATACGAAGCTGTTTCAATATCAAAACAAGCTGCTCAGCTTGAATTCCTGGACCGGACATAATTTGGTCGGCGTGATCCGGAATACGGCACTGGTTGCGTTAATATGGTATTTCGGGGGAGCGTCACTGAACAGTGGAGCGGGACTGGTCTCGCTCGGGGTACTCTATGCGTTCGTCGACTATTTGAACCGGCTGTTCCAGCCGATGGTGAATATCGTCAACCAGCTCCCTAATATGGAAAGAGCGCTCGTCTCTGCGGAAAGGGTATTCGCGCTAACGGATCAGGCGGGCGAGGACGTATCGGACCACCGTATTGAACGTTACAAGGGTCATGTTGTATTCGACAATGTGAAGTTCTCATACAAGGAGAATGAGCCTGTGCTGAAAGGGATATCCTTTGAAGCGAAGCCGGGCCAAACCGTGGCGCTGGTAGGACATACGGGTTCGGGGAAGAGCTCGATACTGAATTTGTTGTTCCGCTTCTATGATCCGGAGGAAGGTCGTATTACCATCGACGGAAAGGATACAATGGAGCTGCCGCGGCAAACGCTGCGCCAGCATATGGGGATTGTGCTGCAGGACCCGTTTCTTTTCACCGGTACGATTGCATCCAATGTTTCATTGGGCGACGCATCCATAACGCGGGAGACCATTGAAAAAGCGTTGGCTGACGTTGGCGCCGCGCCGCTGCTTCGTCATTTGCCGCTTGGCATCGATGAGCCGGTTATCGAGAAAGGAAGCACGCTGTCGGCAGGACAGCGGCAGTTGATTTCTTTTGCCCGGGCGCTTGCCTTTGATCCGGCGATTCTGATCTTGGACGAAGCCACGTCGAACATCGACACGGAAACGGAAGCGGTCATACAACAAGCGCTCGACGTCGTGAAGAAAGGCCGGACGACGTTTGTTATCGCTCATCGCCTGTCAACCATTCGAAATGCCGACCTGATTCTCGTGCTAGATCGAGGTGAAATTGTAGAGCGCGGCAACCACGACGAATTGATGGAGCTTGAGGGAAAATACCGGCAAATGTATCGTATCCAGCAAGGAGAGCCAGTTGCGAGCCATGGATAGCACTCCCCAAATTCAGGATGAAATATTGATGCAACAAATGGGCACAATGTGTGTTATGATAGACTTGTCTGATCAAGATGAAACTTAAATGATAAGGCAGGTGCGATTATGGCAGTAATGGAAGCCCAAACGTTGGATATGTCTGCCATTTTGATGCAGGCATACGACTTGGGGGATATGATCAAGAGCTCCGCGGAGACGGCGGATTACTTATATTGGAAGCAAAAGAAAGACGAAGACCCGCAGGTTATGCAGCTGATGAGACAGTTTCAGAAGAAAAAGGAGCTGTTCGAGGAATGCGAACGGTTCGGACATTTCCATCCGGACTATCATCATGCCCTGGAGCAAGCGAAATCCATTCAGGAGCAGCTGGACAGCCTGGAAGCCGTAAGACGGTTCAAGGAGGCTGAGCAGCGTCTGGATGATCTGCTGTACACGGTATCCGAAACGATAGCACGCAGCGTCTCCGAGACGATTAAAGTCCCAAGCAACGATCTCCGCGATTCAGGGGGCGGCTGTGCATCAGGCAGCTGTTCCACGGGAGGCGGCTGCTCCGGCAGCTGCGGTTAAACTGATAATATCTATACTCGGGAGGATGGCCCGGCGGTCATTACGCACTTAGGCTTATCCTCCCATTCTCTCTAATGAAAGAAGGGTTGGCACATGTTTACGGATCGAAGCGGGTTAATTGTATGGTTCAGCGATTTAAAAGCAGCGGGCAAACAGCTGGAGCGCTATGGAAGCGTTCACTTTATATCGAAGAGAATGCACTACGCGGCGATGTATGTTCATTCCAGCAAGCTGGATGAAACGATGAAGCAGCTTCAGAAGCTGCCTTTCGTCAAAAAGGTGGAGCGGTCTTACCGCAACGAAATCAAGACGGAATATACCAGCAACATGCCGGACAAAACGAGATTTTACACGATGTAATCGGGTTACATAGAACTATAAAATAGTCCAACAGTCCTCACAGAATCTGAATGTTTCAGGCTCTGTGGGGATTTTTTTCACCATAATACACTCCATGAACCTGATACATAGTGCTAAATTCCTTCCTGCGAATGAATTCTAAAGATTTTTTTATTTGGCAACCTATTTTAAATCAAGTAAAATGAAAATGCATTCATTTTGTACATAGGCGTAAAGCACTATTTTGCTAGGTGAGGGGTTGTGATTTATGAGAGATAAAATAGCACACCGTTCAAGCAACCACGAGCCCTATTACATTGCATTAGGCGAGAAGAACATTACGGATATCGTTATTACCAATCATGCCAGGCAGCGCTGGGCGGACCGGGTGGAATCCCGTAAAACCGGGTTTGACGATATTTGCGCTTTTTTATGGAACAGGCTTAGAGAAGGACAAATCAAGTCTTATTATAAAAATGGCGAGGATGTATATTTGATCGAGGACGATCTCGTGATGGTAGCGGAGTTCTCCCCCTACGATCTGGATGTTCCTCTCGGCCGCCCTTTACTTCATCGGATGGTCGTCGTAACCTTCTTAGGCCGAATGTCCGAGACGATTGAGCTGAGGGATTTGAAGTCGTACTACTCGTGGCTTCGCCATTCCCGCAGAATGACATTAATCAAAAATAGCCGTAAACGCAGATAAATGACCCGAACGATTCGGTCCTTTCAGGAGCGCTCCGCTTGCCCGCGGAACGCTCTTTTTTCATTAACGGCTGTTATACGAATGGGACTATCCGCATGCCTTCGTACACAGGGATGTTCGGTCTCAATTGTTGCTGCGACTTTCATACCATGCTGGAAAAAAATCCAAATTAATTCTATTCGGTGATAAAACATGCTTGTATGCTTACGAAGCGAGTTTTGTTTAAGTAAAAGCTTAAGGTTGCTCTATGGAAAGCCTCGGTAGAGGTTTTATTACCATTGAATGTGGACCGGGTAATGTATTCGCTTCCGACTTGCGCTTTTGAGGGGGGCGGTTCTTTGTTATAATAGGGCTACCAAGCAACCGGAGGTAGGCAATGGCTCTTAACTTTCATCAGCTTCACATCTTTTATACAGTTGCCGAGAAAGGTAGCTTTTCTCATGCGGCGCAGGCGCTTCATATGACGCAGCCGGCCGTAACGATGCAGGTTCAATCGCTGGAGGAATATTTCGGGACGAAGCTGTTCATCCGCTCGACGAAAAAAATAGAGCTGTCGGAAGCGGGAAAAACGCTGCTTCCTTATGCCAAGCGCAGCATCGAGCTTATGAAGGAGACAGAAATCAGCATGTCCAAGTTTACTCATATGCTGGAGGACCGGTTATATTTGGGTGCCAGCATGACGGTAGGCGAGTATATTTTACCGCGATTGCTCGGTCCTTTCGGCAAGGAGTATCCGAATATTTCGATCAGCATGAAGGTTATCAACACGAAACAAATATTGGATGAGGTATTGAACCACCAATTGAATTTCGGTCTGGTCGAGGCGGAAATCAAGCATCCGGATGTGCATACGGAAGCGGTAATGAACGATGAATTGATGCTGATCATACCGCCGGATCACCCATTGGCGGAGCAGGAATCGGTACGGATGGACGATGTGCTGAAATATCCTTTCGTGCTGCGGGAGCAAGGCTCGGGAACGCGAAGGGTCATGGAAGAGGAGCTGGAGAGAGCCGGATACAATCCGGCCGACATGAATGTCGTTATGGAGCTCGGAAGCACCGGGGCCGTCAAATCGGCTGTCGAGGCGGGGCTCGGTCTGTCCATCTTGTCTCAATCGTCCGTAAAGCACGAAGCGGCGCTTGGCGTACTCAAGGTGAAAAGTATGGAAGGGATCCGTTTTTCGCGGAGCTTCTACGCTATTTACTTGAACTCGACGATCTTGCCGATTTCGGCCGTCACCTTCGTCTCGTTTCTTCGTGAACGGGATTTAAGCCAATGGCTGTAAAATGTTTACTTAGTCTACACATTCGCTTCATACTGCGTTAATCATTGTTCGATATGGTAAAGGAGAGAAAGTCGTATATGCTGTATGCAGATTTGCATTCTCACACATTGGCTTCCGACGGAACCCAGCCACCGACCGATAACGTCAGACTGGCGGCTGCAGCGGGTCTCGGGGCGATAGCCATCACCGATCACGATACCGTGGCGGGAATTCGGGAGGCTCTCGAAGCCGGACTGCAGTATGGAATTACGGTAGTTCCGGGAGTAGAAATCAGCACGGTCGTTAAAGGAATGGACGTCCACGTCCTCGGATATTACATAGATCATACAGATGAAACCTTATTGAACCGGTTGGCGGAGCTGCGCCAGGTGCGCGACCGTCGCAACGATATGATATTGGAGCAATTAAACAAGCTGGGGATCGAAATTTCGATGGACGATGTACTGGAATCGTTGAAGGCGGCCAAGAAGAATGATGAAACCATCGGCAGACCGCATATAGCCGACGCTTTGGTCCGCAAAGGATACGTGGCCGACATGGCGGAAGCCTTCGACCGGTATTTGGGTAAGGACGGTGCGGCGTATATCAATCCGCCTCGGATCGAGCCGGCAACCGCCGTTCAGTGGATTATAGAAGCAGGAGGCGCGCCGGTACTCGCTCATCCCGGCCTGTACGGTATGGATGAGCTTATTGGAGAGCTTGCGGATCAAGGCCTTGCCGGTCTGGAGGTATATCACTCCGATCATACCCCGGAGCAGGAGGAAGGTTATCAACGGCTTGCTGAACAATACAATCTGATTGTTACAGCCGGATCGGACTTCCATGGCGAACGGGGCGGTGTCGTATTCCATGCTCCAATCGGAGCAAGGAGAATTGGCATTGCCGTAATCGAGCAACTTCAGCACGCTAGGAGGAAGTCATAATGAAAGTGCGCAAAGCCATTATTCCAGCCGCGGGACTCGGCACCCGTTTTTTGCCGGCAACCAAGGCTCAGCCTAAGGAAATGCTCCCGATCGTAGATAAGCCCGCGATCCAGTATATCGTAGAGGAAGCGATTGCGTCGGGAATCGAAGATATTATGATTGTCACCGGCCGGAACAAGCGAGCAATCGAGGATCATTTTGACAAGTCGATAGAGCTTGAGATGATGCTCGAGGAGAAGGGAAACCAGGAGCTCTTGAAAATCGTTCGCGAGGTTTCCAATCTTGCCGACGTTCACTACATTCGCCAAAAGCAGCCGCTCGGCCTGGGGCATGCCGTTTTGTGCGCTCGCAAGTTTATTGGGAATGAGCCGTTCGCCGTCCTGCTGGGAGACGATATTATCCAGTCCGAGCCGCCCTGTCTGAAGCAAATGATCGATTTGTTCGAGCAGACGGAGACAACGGTTATTGCAGCTCAGGAGGTACCTTGGGAAGAAGTAGATAAATACGGGATTGTATCTCCTTCCCGGAATACGGGAACCGGGGAATTTCAATATATCGAAGATTTAATGGAAAAGCCGGATCGAGATCAAGCGCCTTCGAATTTGGCCGTGATCGGAAGGTATATTATTACTCCTGAAATATTCGGCATTCTAGAAAAATGCGAGCCGGGCAGAGGCGGAGAAATTCAGCTGACGGATGCCCTTCGCATTCTGAATCAAGAGCGGCAAATGGTTGTATATCCGCTGCAGGGCAAGCGGTATGACGTAGGTGACAAGCTTGGTTATATCGAGGCGACGATCGAATTTGCGCTGCAAAGAGCTGATCTTCAAGGAGCGCTCAAAGCGTACTTGCGGCAGCTGACCGACCCTTGGAGAAACAACTGGTAATCTAAACCGGCGCACACGGAGGGGACGCATGGGAGAGAGGATCGCTGTCATTGGAACCGGGTATGTGGGATTAGTGTCTGGAACGTGCTTTTCGGAGATAGGTCATCATGTTGTTTGCGTCGATAAGGATGCCGATAAAATCCAAAGCTTGTCCCGAGCGGAACTGCCGATATACGAGCCTGATCTGCAGCAGCTGGTGCAAACTAATCTGCAGCGGGGACGTCTTTCCTTTACTTCCGATACGGCCCTGGCAGTATCCGGGTCCGATATAGTATTTCTTGCCGTCGGTACTCCTTCGATGGAAGACGGGCAAGTAGATGTAAGTCAAGTTACCAGCGCGGCGATACAGATTGCAATGGCGATGGAAGGCTATACCATCGTTGTGCTGAAGAGCACGGTTCCGGTCGGTACGGCCCGCAGGGTAGAAAACCTCATCCGGGAGTATAATCCGGAAGCATTATTTTCCATCGTCTCGAACCCTGAATTTCTTCGCGAAGGTTCCGCCGTACGGGATACGTTCCATATGGACCGCATCGTCATCGGGGCGACGGAACAGGAGGCGGCAGATCGAATTGCCCGTCTGCACGAACCGTATGGCGCGCCTGTACTGTTCACGGACCGGGAAAGCGCCGAGCTGATTAAATATGCATCCAATGCCTTCCTGGCTACGAAGATATCTTTCATTAACGAGATGGCCAATCTGTGTGAAAAGGTCGGTGCCAACGTAGAGCTTGTGGCTGCAGGCATGGGGATGGATAAACGCATCGGGACGCATTTCTTGCGGCCGGGCATCGGCTACGGAGGCTCCTGCTTTCCTAAAGATACGAAAGCGCAGCTTAAGATTGCCGAGCACGCGGACTACGATTTCAAAATCATGCGCGCCGTCATCGAAGTGAACCGGCTTCAACGGGAACGGTTTGCCGATAAGGTCGAGCAAGCGCTTGGCGGGGATGTTAACGGCTTGAAGCTGGCCGTGATGGGGCTTACGTTCAAACCGGATACGGACGATTTGCGGGACGCACCCGCCCTCGATATTATCGAGCTGCTGTTGGCCAAAGGGGCGCAGATCCGCGCCTACGATCCAGTCGCTGCGCAAGCGGCGGCGCCTCTCATCCCCCGTGCAGTCTGCTGCACGGATCCGTATGAGGCTCTGCAAGATGCGGATGCCATGGTAATTACGACGGAATGGGATACCGTGAAATCGTTGGATTATGCTGAAGTTCATCAGCTGCTTCGCTCGCCGTTTATCATAGACGGGAGAAATTGCTTGCAAGCCGATACCATAAGGTGCTTAGGCTTCCATTATGTCTCGGTAGGCAGGCCATAAAGAGTAAAGAACCTCCAAACCGCTTCATTGGCGGAAGGGAGGTTCTTTTACCACAATAGAATTTACAAGATCCCGAGATCATTGGATGCAAAATTCTATTTGGCGATAAAAACCACCTCTAAACGCGGTCGCTCCTCTGTGAAGGACCTCGATAGACGTTTTTCTCATTTTACTGTTACAGGCATCCGTTTGATGGCGTCTGTATCCGGAGTGACAAACAACGTTTTTTGATGATCGTAAATGACGAAGCCCGGCTTGGCTCCGCTAGGCTTGCGGACGTGTCTGATCAGTGTAAAGTCGACCGGAACCTGGCTCGATTCCTTGGCTTGACTGAAGAAAGCGGCGAGCTGTGCGGCCTCATGCAGTGTCGGTTCCCCGAATTGCTGACTTCGGATGACCACATGGGAGCCCGGAATGTCCTTCGTATGCAGCCAAGTATCCGCCGATTGAGCAAGCCGGTTGGTCAAATATTCGTTTTGCGTATTGTTCTTTCCTACATAGATAGGAATTCCTTCGCTTGAAGTAAAGCAGGACAAGGCCGGCTTCTGGTTCGGCTTCTTTTTGCGCGTTTTTTTGCTGCGGTCGCGAATATAGCCCTGCTCAATCAATTCCTCGCGAATTTCCTCGATATCTCCCAGCGATGCAGAGCCAAGCTGCTGAAGCAGATTATCCAAATAGACGATTTCACTTTCCGTCTGCTCCATTTGCTCATGAACGGCAATCAGGCTGTTCTTAGCCTTCGTGTACTTCTTGAAATAGCGCTGAGCATTTTCCGAAGCGGTCATAAGAGGGTCTAGCTCGATGCGGATCGGACGCTGCTCTTCATCATAATAGTTGACGACCTCGACCGACGTATCGCCTTTCTGAATCTGATGCATGGAAGCCGTAAGAAGCTCGCCAAGAATCCGGAATTTGTCTGCATCCTTGGCGTCCTCCATCGTTTCTTGCAGCTTCTCCAGCTTCTTGATGTTTTTGCTCCGCTCATTCTGAAGAAAACGAAGCAGGTCGGATACACGCTGCTTGACGGTATCCCGCTCCGCTTTGTCTCCATAGAACGCTTCAAGGCATTCACTAACGGATGCGAACCTTCGAACAACTCCTCCAATGTGCGTCAGCTCGGTAATGGAGAAGGAAGACTTGCCTGTAGACTCACGCTCCGTAATGTTCGGCGTCGTTCCTCCCTGACGGAGCTGCTCCATTAAAGAATGAAACGGCTCCCACAGCAAGGCTGCGTTAGCCTCCGGAGTGTTGGCTTCCGTAAGCGGCGGCTGACAGCGAAAGACAAGCTCTTTGGCAACCAGCGGGCTGAAGCCGCTGAGACGGTTCACGATCCGCTGCTCCCAAGTTTCATCCGAACGGGCGGCAGGCTTTCCTGTATCTTCCGCGTCTTCCTGAGCAGGAAGCGGGCTTGTCAAAAGCGACACGAAACGTTCTCTGCCGAGATCGAGCGGCAGTTCCTTATGCTGCTCGGGAGGTGAGACATATTTGCTGCCCGGCATGACAATCCGGTAGCTGCTGATCGCAGGGGTGACGTGGTGGATCCCGTCAACAATAGATCCGGTTGCCGGATCCAATAAAATAATGTTGCTGTGGCGTCCCATAATTTCGATGACGATCGTCTTGCTGCTGACATCGCCAAGCTCATCCCGCTGTCTGACCTGGATATGGATCACCCGCTCCAAAACGGGCTGCGTGACGCTCACGATTATCCCGCTTTCGCAATGCTTGCGGAGCAGCATGCAAAACATCGGCGCTTCCATAGGATTAAGGAAGCTTTGCTCGGTGAAATGAACCCGCGGATACGTCGGATTCGCCGACAAAAGCAGCTTCAGGTTGCTGCCTTGCGCGCGCAGCTGCAGCACGATGTCGTGCTCCGATGGCATGTGCACTTTATTGATTCTGCCGCCCACACAGCTTTGCAGCTCGTTAACCAGGCTGTGGACGACCAGTCCGTCTAAAGACATTTCAATGACAACTCCATTCAGTCAAATCAAAGGATAATAGAAACGGGCTTGCAAAAATTCGACACTCTCTATCATGCCATATTTTCGGCAAAAACTTAAGTCTGTTTTCCTTTGTGCTATTTTGCAGCTTGTCTGAATACATTTACTAAAAGAGGATGTTTAAAAAGTCCGCCTTGATAATGAAGTGAATCGTGAAGAAAATCGGCATCGAATCTTGAACGAAATCGGGAAGTCCGGTACTCACGTAGGTTTCCCTACGCTCCGTTCCTCCTTCCTCGATTTTCGTCCAACCTTCTCGGTTCTGAAGACGAACTTTTTAAACACATTTTTAATGAGGATGTCCCGTTGTCCTGTGTCAGAGGACATGAGAACAGCCTTGGGTACAACCTTTTGGGAGGGAATGAGCAGATGGGTCACAAGCAGTGGTATCAAATGACGGCAGAGGACATTTTGCAAACGCAGCAGATCGAACCGTCAAAAGGACTCTCTTCAGAAGAGGCGGAGAGACGTTTGACGGAGCACGGACGGAATGAATTATCCGAAGGGAAAAAGATATCGCCGGTCTCCCTTTTCCTTAACCAGTTTAAAGACTTCATGGTGCTTGTGCTGATGGGGGCGACGTTAATTTCCGGACTTCTTGGCGAATACCTGGATGCCATCACGATTGTGGCCATTATTATCATGAACGGAATTCTGGGCTTCGTGCAGGAGTTCCGGGCGGAGCGTTCGCTGCGGGCTTTGAAGGAGCTGTCGGCCCCCCACGCCAAGGTGCTGCGCGGCGGCATCGTGGAGCAGGTACCGGCACGAGAGCTTGTTCCCGGCGACCTAATCGTTTTGGAGAGCGGCGACCGTGTTCCGGCAGATATCCGCTTCCTGGAAGCGAACGGCTTGTACGCAGAGGAGTCGGCGCTGACTGGAGAGTCGGTTCCGGTAAGCAAACATACGGATGCGCTGAGCGGGGATGAAGTGCCTCTCGGTGACCAGCGCAACCTTGGTTTTATGGGGACGATGATTACGCGCGGAACAGCCCGCGGCGTTGTTGTTCGTACCGGCATGAATACCGAGATGGGCAAAATCGCCGATCTCATCCAAAGCACCGAATCCATGGAAACGCCGCTGCAGCATCGCTTGGAGCAGCTCGGCAAAATTTTGATCATCGTGGCGTTAGCGTTGACCGTTGTTGTTGTCATTGCCGGTATCGTTCATGGACAAGAACCGTACGGAATGTTCCTCGCCGGGGTCAGCCTCGCAGTAGCCGCCATTCCCGAAGGGCTTCCGGCTATCGTTACTATCGCTTTGGCGTTAGGTGTGCAGCGGATGATTCAGCGCAAAGCGATCGTGCGCAAGCTTCCTTCAGTAGAGACACTGGGATGCGCCTCCGTTATTTGCTCGGACAAAACGGGAACACTGACGCAAAACAAAATGACGGTCACTCATTTGTGGCTCGGCGGCAATATATTGGAAGTAACGGGCGACGGCTACGACCCGCACGGCGACATTTTACAGCAAGGACATCATGTCGATCTGCGCAAAAATCAAATGCTTCGCAGGCTGCTTCAAGTATCCGTTCTATGTAACAATGCAGTGCTGGTTGAGGATAAAGCCGCCGAAACGAAACGCAAGAAGCAAGCAAGCGAAGAGCGGGAAACGATGTGGAACATTAAAGGGGACCCGACCGAGGGTGCGCTGGTGGTGCTTGGCGCCAAAGCCGGCATGACCCACGAATCGATCGGCGGGCTGTATACGCGAATCAGCGAATATCCGTTTGATTCCGAGAGGAAGCGGATGTCGGTCTTGGTGGAGCACCAAGGGGGACGCATGGTTTGCACCAAAGGAGCTCCCGACGTGCTGCTGCAGCAGTGCTCCTATGTGCTGTGGGACGATAGAGTCATCCCTTTCACGCCGACGCTTAAGCAAAAAGTGCTGGCCGCTAACGAAGGCATGGCCAAAAACGCGCTGCGCGTTCTCGGAGTGGCTTACCGCGATGTTAAGCCGACGGAGCGCTTCGACGCCGAGGAGGATGTAGAGCACAGCCTCATCTTCGTAGGCTTGACCGGCATGATCGATCCCCCTCGTAAAGAGGTACGCGACGCCATTTCCAAATGCCGTAAAGCGGGAATTAAGACTGTCATGATTACCGGCGATCATCAATCGACAGCGGAAGCTATCGCCAGACAGCTCGGTATCTTGCCTCCGAACAGCGGCATTGCATTGAACGGGCAGCAGCTGAGCCAAATGTCCGACGATGAGCTGGACAAATCCGTGGACGACGCATTCGTCTATGCGCGCGTATCGCCGGAGCATAAGCTGCGGATCGTCAAATCGCTGCAAAGAAAAGGACATGTAGTCGCGATGACAGGCGATGGCGTAAACGACGCCCCGGCGATTAAAGCGGCCGATATCGGCATCGCTATGGGAATCAGCGGAACGGACGTGTCGAAGGAAGCTTCATCGCTTGTATTGAGCGACGACAACTTCGCTACTATCGTTGCGGCGATTGAAGAAGGACGCGGGATCTACGAGAATATCCGCAAATTTATCCGTTACCTGCTCGCCTCCAACGTCGGCGAAATCATGACGATGTTCCTGGCGATGATGGCCGGGCTTCCACTGCCGTTAGTGCCGATCCAAATCCTGTGGGTCAACCTGGTCACGGACGGGCTGCCTGCGATGGCGCTAGGGGTGGATCAGGCGGAGAAGGATTTGATGCAGCAAAAGCCGCGTCCAGCGCGCGAGAACATTTTTGCCCGCCGGCTTGGCTGGAAAATCATCAGCCGCGGCATTCTCATCGGCATATGCACACTTGCCGCATTTATCATCATGCTTCAACAGGGAGGATCTGTGGAAGGCTCTTCTTTGGTTAAAGCACAGACGGTGGCGTTCGCTACGTTGGTTATGGCGCAGCTCATTCATGTCTTCGACTGCCGCAGCTCCCGTTCGATCTTCCACCGCAACCCGCTGCAAAACAAATATTTGGTGCTGGCCGTCATTTCCTCACTTGTGCTGATGCTGGCTGTGCTGTATGTCGAGCAGCTGCAGCCGATTTTCAAGACGGTTCCGCTTAATTGGATGGATTGGATCATTGTGCTCGTCTTCGCCGGCATCCCTACGTTCCTGATGGGAATCGGCAGCGTCATGAGCAAGCCCTCCAAGCGCAAGCAAATGAGGTACGGCAGCGCCAAACCGGTAGCCCGATAAGGGGCCATTAAGACAACGGTTTATGGGAAACATGCCCATAAGCCGTTTTTTTGCTTTTACGGCCGAAATAGGGTAAAATTTTGCGGAAAAACTATGCATTCCCTCATTTTTAAGTTATGATATTGGCTAAACCGAGAGAATACGGGAGTATGATCGAAAGCAGAGGAGAACTACGATGAAATTTACGAAAATGCATGGTTTGGGCAACGATTTTATCGTCGTTTCGGGGGAAAACGAGCTTCCGGCGGATGCAAGCGAGCTTGCCGTCCGTTTGTGCAGCCGGTTTTTCGGCATCGGGGCGGACGGTCTTGTATATATTCTTCCTTCCGATAAAGCGGACTACTGGATGCGCATTATCAATTCCGACGGCTCCGAATCCGAGCAGTGCGGCAATGCCATCCGCTGCGTAGCAAAATACATTTACGAGCACGGGCTTGTGGATGCTTCCCGCAAAGAAATGACCGTGGAAACGATAGGAGCAGGGGCTCAGAAGGTTCAGCTGACGGTGGACAATGGGCGGGTAATCGCGGTCCGCGTAGATATGGGCGAGCCGATCCTTAGAGGAATCGAGGTGCCGACGACGGTCGATCAGGAGCCGGTATTGAACCATCCTGTTGAAGTCGACGGGCGGCAATTTTTATTCACTGCGGTATCGATGGGGAATCCGCATTGCGTTATTTATGTCGACGACGCTGCGTCGTTTGATCTTGCTGCTTGGGGACCTAAACTGGAAGTGCACCCGCTTTTTCCGCGTCGGACCAACGTCGAATTCGTGACGGTCAAATCTTCCGACTTCATGGACATGCGAGTCTGGGAGCGCGGAGCCGGACCTACGCTGGCTTGCGGTACAGGCGCGTGCGCGACACTGGTAGCATCGGTGCTGAACGGGAAATCGAACCGCTCTGCGACGGTGTCGCTGAAGGGCGGCGACTTGTTCATCGAATGGGATGAGAAGGACAATCATGTATACATGACAGGGCCGGCAGAGCTGGTGTTCGAAGGCATTGTATCCGTTTAGTTCATATAGATAAAAGGATGCATATATGAATACATGTGATTTTCATGGGGAAGGAGAGACGGATAGATCATGAAGCTAGAATTGAGGGAAGCGCTCCGTCAGCATATATTGGTCGGCGATGGAGCGATGGGGACTTACTTGTATCAACTGGGTTTTCCAGTCGGCATCTCCTACGAGGAATTAAATTTGCTGAAGCCGGATGTTATCATGGACGTACACCGCCGGTATTATGAAGCGGGCGCGCGGATTATAGAGACGAATACGTTTTCCGCCAATCGGGAGAAGCTGTCCAAATACGGCCTGGAGCAAGATGTCGAAGCCATTAACCGGGCAGGTGTGGAGCTTGCACGCAAAGCGGTCGGAAACGATGCTTATGTGGTCGGCGCCGTCGGTTCCATCCGTGCCGGCAGAAGGAAAAATGTGCGTACGACCAAGGTGAAGGAAGACCTGCGGCAGCAGATCGAGATTTTGCTCGATACGCCGATCGACGGATTGCTTCTGGAATCGTTTTATGATTTGGAGGAAATGCTGATCGCGCTGAAAACGGTCCGCAAGCTGAGCACGCTCCCGGTAATTTGCCAATTTGCGACGGAGGGAACAGGTTCTACGCATGACGGGGTCTCGCTTGCCGAAGCCTTCACGAAGCTGAAGCAAAACGGTGCGGACGTCGTCGGCTTCAACTGCCGCAGCGGTCCGAACGGCCTGCTTCGCTCTTTGGAGAAAGCGGCAGGGATGAACGATCCGGTGCCTTTCTCCGTATTCCCGAATGCGGGCATTCCCGATTATGTGGACGGCCGGTTCACTTATGCGGCTACTCCTCAATATTTTGCCGAGACGGCATTGAAGTTTGCCGATTTGGGTGCGCGGATCATCGGCGGCTGCTGCGGAACGACGCCGGAGCATGTGGCTGCAATGGCTCAAGCGTTGACGGACTACACGCCGGATGCGACTCGTGTCGGACAGCTTCAGTTGGCGGCCGAGGCGAAAGGGCTTCAAGCGGTATTGGAGCGTGAGCCATCGGTGTCCCCGCCTGCTGCGCCGCCGAAGGAGCCAAGTATCGTCGAGCTGGTGAAGCAGCGTCATACCGTCATCGTTGAGCTGGATCCTCCCCGCGATTTGGATATTGCCAAATTTATGGAAGGGGCTCATGCGCTCAAAGAGGCGAGAGTCGATGCGATTACCATGGCCGATAATTCTCTTGCGGTTACACGTATGAGCAACCTCGCGCTAGGTTATCTTGTTAAGGAGCAGACAGGAATCCGGCCTCTCATTCATATCGCTTGCCGCGACCGCAATATGATAGGGACGCAGTCTCATATGATGGGCCTGCACGCTTTGGATATCGATCATGTGCTGGCCGTTACGGGCGATCCTGCTAAATTCGGCGATTTGCCGGGCTCCAGCTCGGTTTATGACTTGACTTCGTTTGAAATCATCCGTATGATCAAGCAGTTGAATGAAGGCGTAGCTTTCTCCGGCAAACCGTTGAAGAAGAAAGCGAACTTTATCGTAGGCGCAGCGTTTAACCCTAACGTCAAGTACTTGGAGAAGGCCTTACAGCGATTGGAGCGTAAAATCGAAGCCGGAGCGGATTACATTATGACGCAGCCGGTATATAACGCTGAATTGATAGAAAAAATCTATGAAGCTACGAAGCATTTGAGCGTTCCGATTTTCATCGGCATCATGCCGTTAGCCAGCGGAGGCAATGCGACGTACCTGCATAACGAGGTTCCGGGCATTCAGCTGTCTGATGAAGTGCGCCGGCGGATGGGCGATCTCAAGGGTGAGGAAGGCCGCGCCATGGGCGTGCAGATCGCGAAGGAATTGCTTGATACGGCTATGAGCTATTTTAACGGCATATACTTGATGACGCCGTTCCTTTCCTACGAAATGACCGTCCAATTGACGAATTACGTATGGGAGAAATCGGGTAAAGCTATTACCACTTGTACCCATTGACAAAATGAATTAATATAGAATAATGGATGTGAATGCCATGGTTCGCAGTATGACCGGATTCGGACAAGCAAGCCGATCGATTGCCGGGTATACCGTTCAAATAGATGTGAAATCCGTGAATCATCGTTATTGCGAAGTTCAGGTGCGGATGCCGCGAGAGTGGCTGAAGTATGAAGACCTTCTCAAGCGAGCGGTACAGCAGGAGATCAAGAGAGGCCGAATCGACGTTTTCGTAACGGTCGAGAAACAAACGGATGCTGCAGGTTCCATGGAAATCGACTGGCCTTTGGCCGATGCCTATCGGCAGGCCGCCGAGCAATTGAAGGTGCGATTCGGTTTGGAGGGGTCGTTAACCGTTCAGGATTTTCTGCGGATTCCGGAGCTGATTACAATGCGGGAAACCGCGGCAATTCCGGATGAAGAAGCGGAGCAAGTGTGGAAGGCATGCATCAACGATGCGCTGAAGCAGCTGATCCGGATGAGAGAGTCGGAAGGCGGTCATTTGGCTGCCGATACAACTCAACGCGTGGAGACAATGGCCTCTTTGCTCGAGCAGGCTCGGATATTATGTCCGCAAAGCGTTCAGGAATACGCGCTTAAGCTGCGTTCTCGGATTCAAGAGCTGATCCAGCAGCCGGTGATCGATGAAGTGAGGCTGGCTACGGAAGTGGCGATTTTTGCGGACCGTGCCAATGTGGATGAAGAATTAACAAGGCTGCAAAGTCATTTTCAGCAATGCAGGCAGCTGCTCCAATCTGCGGAACCGATAGGAAGAAAATTCGATTTCCTTGTACAGGAGATGAACAGGGAAGTGAATACGATCGGCTCCAAGGCTAACCATGCCGGACTTACCGCACTGGTTGTCGAGATGAAGGCGGAGCTGGAGAAAATGAGAGAGCAGATTCAAAATATCGAGTAGAAGCTTAAGTAATGCTTACGATGTAAGCTTTCCCTGCGGGAAAGCTCAGCAAATGCTTACGAAGTAGCTTTGCCTAAGCAAAGCTTTTGGGAGGAAACAAGATGGCAATCAAACTAATCAATATCGGATTCGGTAACATTGTATCCGCTAACCGAATCATCTCCATCGTGAGTCCGGAGTCGGCGCCGATCAAAAGAATTATCCAGGAAGCGCGCGACCGTCACATGCTGATCGACGCAACCTATGGCCGTCGTACACGTGCTGTGATTATTACGGACAGCGATCATGTCATCTTGTCTGCGGTTCAGCCTGAGACGGTGGCCCATCGACTTTCTAATAAGGACGATGATCATGACGAGTAAGGAAAAGGGGATTTTAATCGTACTATCGGGGCCATCCGGCGTAGGCAAAGGTACTGTTTGCAAAGCGCTCAGGCAGTGTACTCCCGATCTGGTCTACTCGGTATCTGCAACGACTCGCGAAGCGAGACAGGGCGAAGTAGACGGTGTGAATTATTTTTTCAAGACAAGGGAACAATTCCAGCAGCTAATCGAGGAAGATCAAATGCTGGAATGGGCCGAATATGTAGGTAATTTCTACGGAACTCCGAGGAAATTCGTCGAGGAGACCATCAACTCCGGTAAAGATATCATATTGGAGATTGAAGTACAGGGCGCATTGAAGGTGAAGCAAAAATTCCCTGAAGGCGTATTTATATTCCTGCTCCCTCCATCCATGGATGAGCTGGAGAGCCGGATCGTAGGACGTGGAACCGAGTCGGAAGAATCGATCCGCAACCGGATGTCCGTCGCTATGGATGAAATCAAGCTCATGGAGCATTATGATTATGCTATCGTTAACGACCGCGTAGAGAACGCCTGTTCGAAGATACAAGCAATTGTCGTGGCGGAGCATTGCCGTAAAGAGAAAGTGGTTAACAAAATCAAACAATGGATGGCCGAGGTGAAGTAAATGTTATATCCTTCTATCGATAAACTGCTTGATAAAGTGGACAGCAAATATTCGTTGGTCGTGGCGGCAGCCAAACGGGCCAGAATGCTGCGTGACGGTTCCAAATCCGAGGTGCGCAACAAACGATCGCATAAATTCGTTGGTCTTGCACTGGAAGAGATTTACGAGGAACACATTTCCTACGAAAAACTGCCAACTAAAGAATTGGTCAAGTAACCTTCACAACAACCCTTGCGGTTGTTATTTTTTTCTCGAATAACGGGGGTGGATCGGGATGTTGAAAGGGAAAACGATAGTTCTTGGTGTCAGTGGAGGCATCGCTGCCTATAAAGCGGCGGCAATATGCAGTAAATTGAAGCAGTCCGGAGCCGAAGTGTATGTAATTATGACGGAATCGGCTACGAAATTCATTGCGCCGCTGACGTTTCAGACGTTATCGCGTCATGATGTTATTGTCGACACCTTTGACGAGAAGGATGCTTCGGTCGTTTCGCACATCGATCTAGCGGACCGTGCCGATTTGTTCGTGGTGGCACCGGCGACAGCCAACATCATCGCCAAGATGGCCCACGGGCTTGCCGACGATATGCTCAGCACGACGCTGCTCGCAACTACGGCACCGGTTCTTGTTGCTCCGGCCATGAATGTTCATATGTATGAGCACCCTGCGGTTATTGCCAATATGAAGCTGCTGGGTGACCGGGGCGTGCTGTTCGTCGAGCCGGGAACGGGCCAATTGGCTTGCGGCTATGTCGGCAAGGGCAGGCTGGAGGAGCCGGAGAGGATCGTCGAGGCGATCGAACGGTATTTCGCAGAGAAACAGCTGCTGCATGGGAAGAAGGTGCTGGTGACGGCAGGAGGCACGGTGGAGCGGATTGATCCGGTCCGCTATCTAACTAACGATTCGTCCGGCAAGATGGGGTTTGCTATTGCTGAAGCGGCGCGAATCATGGGGGCGGACGTCACGCTCGTCGTAGGGAAAGCTTCCGCGTATATTCCGCCCGGTATCCGTACGGTGCGCGTTCAATCGGCACAGGATATGCTGGACGCGGTGATGGAGCGGTTCGGAGATACCGATATCGTGATCAAGGCGGCGGCGGTGGCTGATTACCGTCCAGCGGAGACCGCTACGCAGAAAATCAAGAAAAAAGACGAGGCTATGACGATTCAGCTCGTTAAAAATAAAGATATATTGCAAACGCTGGGGCAGCACAAAACAACCCAGTTCATCGTTGGTTTTGCGGCGGAAACGGAAAACATCGACGAGCATGCGTTAGACAAGCTGCAGAGAAAAAATTGCGACCTGCTTGTTGCCAATGATGTCTCCCAGGAGGGAGCAGGATTCGGATACGATACGAACATCGTCCGTATTTACGACGGGAACGGATTGGTCGAAGCACTGCCCATCATGACCAAGCAAGAAGTGGCGCGCCGCTTGCTCCTTCAGGTTGCCGAACGGATAAAGAAGGGAGACTGACCGAACTGATGTACGCAAAAGTCATTGTGGATGTGCCTGCGAAGCAGACGAACCGCGCCTTTGATTATCGGATCCCGGAATCCATGCGCGAGTGGGTCTCGGTAGGAAGCCGCGTTGGCGTCCCCTTTGGCCCCCGCAAGCTGCAAGGGTTCGTAGTCGATCTGCAACAGAGCCCGGATATGGATCCAGGTAAAATCAAGCCCATCTCCGAAGTGATGGATCTGTATCCCCCGCTGACGCCGGATCTGGTGCAGCTGGGCCGCTGGATTAGCCGGACCTATTTGTGCCACGAAATCACGGCGCTGCAAGCGATGATACCGGGAGCGTTAAAAGCAAAGTACGAAAGACATGTGCGTGCGGCAGAACCGACTGCTGATGCCGGTCGCTCGGAAGGGCAATCCGTCATTTTGTTCCCGAGACAGCAGGATATCGTCAACTATGTCCGCGACAAGGGCTCGGTCGAGCTCGAAGCTTTGTTGAACAAGTTCAGCTCGGACGGAGCGCTGATCAAACAACTGATTGCCGAAGGGCAGCTGATGGAATTTCAAATGATCAAAGACCGGATGGCTGCGAAAAAGGTGCTGACCGTATTTCCTCCCGACGATCCAAGCCTGCTCCGGGAGTGGGAGGAGCAGCTGCCGGCAAGAGCCGCCAAGCAAAAGGAAGTGCTCCTATACCTAGCCGAGCGTCCGGTTCCAGTGAAGCTGACCGAGCTGCTGAATGATCTCGGAATCAGCGCAGGAACGGTGAAGAGCCTGGTGGACAAGGGATGGCTGGCATTGCGGGAAGTCGAGGTGTTCCGCGATCCATATGCGAACAACTCGTTCAACAAGACGAAGCCGCTGCCATTGATGCCCGAACAGCAGGAGGTGTTCGGACGTATAGCGCAAGCTGTAGACCGTCGCGAGCACAGAGTGTTTTTGCTTCATGGGGTGACCGGAAGCGGCAAGACCGAAGTGTATTTGCAATCGATCCAAACCTGCTTGAATCAAGGCAGGGAGGCTATCGTTCTGGTACCGGAAATTTCTTTGACGCCGCAAATGGTAGAACGGTTCAAAGGGCGGTTCGGCGACCAGGTTGCCGTCATGCACAGCCGGTTGTCCAATGGAGAACGGTATGATGAATGGCGCAAAATTATGTTAAAGCAAGTGAAGGTCGTCATTGGTGCTCGGTCGGCGATTTTTGCCCCTTTTACACAAATCGGCCTGATTATTATAGATGAGGAGCACGAATCGTCCTACAAGCAGGAAGAGAGCCCCAAATATCATGCCCGCGATGTGGCGGTAGCCCGTGCATCGATGCACGATGCCGTAGTTGTGCTGGGTTCGGCTACGCCTTCTCTCGAAAGCATCCACGGAACGATAAAAGATCAAGGCTCACAATCATATGAAGTACCATCCCTAAGGAACGCTGGGCCTGAAGCGGCTGCGGATCAGGCACTTCATAAAAGAGTGCGATTCGAATTGCTGACGATGCACAAGCGGGTGGAGGGACGCCCTCTCCCGAAAGTTCATATAGTAGATATGAGGGAGGAGCTTCGGCTGGGGAACCGGTCTATGTTTAGCCGCGCTCTGTATAAAGCGATAGAAGAACGGTTAAACAAGAAAGAACAGACGGTTCTGCTGTTGAACCGGCGAGGCTACTCGACTTTCGTAATGTGCCGTTCTTGCGGATACGTAGCTCAATGTCCCCACTGCGACATTTCGCTGACGTTCCACCAAAGCTCTCGGGCCATCCGATGTCATTATTGCGGCTACGCCGAGCGCGAGCTAACGGAATGTCCGAGCTGCAGCAGCGAGCATATCCGCCATTTCGGGACGGGGACCCAGCGTGTCGAAGAGGAGCTCGGGAAGCTGTTTCCCGGCATCCGCGTCATACGTATGGACGTCGATACTACCACCGAGAAAGGCTCTCATGAGAAATGGCTGACGATGTTCCGCAACCGGCAGGCGGATGTGCTTCTCGGAACACAAATGGTTGCCAAGGGACTCGACTTCCCCCATGTTACCCTGGTAGGGGCACTGGCAGCCGATACGGTGCTTAATTTGCCCGACTTCCGGGCGGCGGAACGGACGTTCCAGCTGCTGACACAGGTTGCGGGCCGTGCGGGAAGACACGAGCTCCCCGGTGAGGTTTTCGTTCAAACCTATGCGCCTGAGCATTACAGCATCATCAGCGCAAGCCGGCACGACTATTCCAGCTTCATGGAAAGAGAAATGACGCTGCGCAAGCTCCACGAGTACCCTCCGTTTCATAGGCTGATCCTGATCACGCTTAGTCATGAACAGGTTCCGCTGCTGATGAGAACGGCGGAATCGTTAGCACAGCGATTGAAGGAGCTCGCCCAGGAGCTGTCGCCTCTGCCGATTGAAATTTTGGGTCCGGTCGCCTCTCCAATCGCCCGAATCAAGGATAGATATCGGTTTCAATGCATGATAAAATATCGGGGAGAAGCCAGCATATCCGGCTTGGTTCAACGCGCCGTAGCCTCGTTCGAGGAGCTGGAGAGACAGCACAAGCTAACGATCAGCGTAGATGTGGATCCGCAAGTTCTCATGTAATTCGTCCTAATGATTATCTATATATCCATAAGCCGGAAGGCACTTAGGGGTCACATAGAAAGGCGGCATATATATAGGGGCCAGCATCTGTGTGTTCCAAGTTGAATGGCTTACAGCAAAGAAAGGTGTGTCTAGAATGGCTATTAAAATGATTGTAAAAGATCCGGATCCTGTACTTCGCGAGGTAAGCAAGCCGGTTACGAAGATTACTCCTAACATCCATAAGCTGCTGAATGACATGGCGGATACGATGTACGATGCGGAAGGCGTAGGGCTGGCCGCACCGCAAATCGGAATTTTGAAGCGTGTCATTGTAATGGACGTAGGAGACGATCACGGCCTTATCGAGTTGATTAATCCCGAAGTGATCGAAATGGAAGGCGAGCAATTCGGACCCGAAGGGTGCCTCAGCATTCCGGGCAAGACCGGAGATGTACGCCGGGCCCATCGCGTGAAAGTAAAAGGCCTTAATCGCGAAGGAAACGAAATCGTCATAGAAGGAACGGAGTTGCTGGCCCGCTGCATTCTGCATGAAGTCGATCATTTGAACGGCGTCTTGTATACGGATCTGGCGGAAACGATGTACCGCAGCGAACCGCATGGTGGCGAAGCATGAGGATAGTATTTATGGGCACGCCGGATTTCGCCGTGCCTTCTTTGCAAGCATTGATCGAAAACGGAATGCAGGTAGTAGGCGTCGTAACCCAACCGGATCGTCCGGTTGGGCGTAAACGTATACTGACGCCTACACCTGTTAAGATCGAGGCCGAAAAGCATGGGATCCCGGTGCTGCAGCCGGAACGTCTGCGCCGCCCGGAATCAGTGGAGGAGCTCAAGGAGCTGCAGCCGGATCTGATTGTTACGGCAGCCTACGGCCAAATTTTGCCGAAATCGGTGCTGGAGCTGCCGAAGCACGGCTGCATCAATATTCATGCATCCTTGCTGCCTAAATACCGCGGAGGCGCGCCGATTCATCATGCTGTGATGAATGGGGATGCCGTCACGGGTGTGACGATCATGTATATGGCGGAAGGTCTGGATACTGGCGATATGATCAGCCGTCTGGAGCTTCCGATTGAAGATACCGATACGACCGGTACGCTGTTTGACAAGCTGAGCATTGCCGGCGCCCGCCTGCTGACCGAGACGCTGCCGGACTTGATTGCGGGCCGCATTCAGGCGGTACCTCAGAACGATGACGAGGCGGTCTATTCGCCTAACATTTCGCGGGAGCAGGAGCTGATTGACTGGACGAAGCCTGCGCTGACGATATGGAATCAGGTAAGAGGCTTGAATCCGCGTCCCGGAGCGTATACGCTATGGAACGGTGACGTTTTGAAAATTTGGGGCTGCCGCAAACCGGAAACGACGGGCGAAGCAGGCGTTCCAGGCACGGTTGTCGAGCTAAGTGAAGCGGGAGTGGAAGTAGCTACAGGAAGCGGCACACTGACAATTATTGAACTTCAGCCCGCAGGGAAAAAGGCGATGGACGCCGCACAATTCATTCGGGGCGGACAGATCGCAGCCGGTACCGTATTGGGGTAATCGGCGCTGTGCCTATATCACAGGAGGCTTACATAAGTGAATAACAGTAACAAGAAACGGGGCAATGGGGCAGGCCCATCCAACGGCAGCCGTGCCGACCGCCCGGGAACGGCGAGGGAAGCTGCGCTGGATGTACTGGTCCGTACGGAACAGGACCGCTCTTATAGCAACCTGCTGCTCCATCAGACGATTCAAAAATACCGGCTGGATAAGTCGGATGCCGCCTTGGCGACGGAGATTGTGTACGGGACGATCCAGAGACTGAATACGATCGACTATTTCCTGGAGAAATTCGTCGCCAAAGGGATGGCGAAGCTTCAGCCGTGGGTCCGCAGTCTGCTGCGGCTCAGCTTCTATCAAATGTACTATTTGGATCGCATCCCCGATCACGCCATCGTCAACGAGGCCGTCAACCTTGCCAAAAAGAAAGGCCATCAAGGTATTTCCGGCATGGTGAACGGAGTGCTGCGCAACGTGATCCGCCAGAAGGATACCTTGCAGATTCCGGACAATCTGCCGGCTGCGGAGCGCATTTCTCTCGTTCACTCGCATCCGCAATGGCTCGTGAGCCGTTGGCTGCGCCAACTGGGAGAAGCCATGACCGAGCAAATATGCGAAGCCAACAACATGCCTCCGCGGGTCAGCATCCGTGCGAACACGATGAAGCTCGGCCGCAATGAGCTGGTTGAGCTGCTTCAGCAAGCGGACCTTCAGGCGGAGCCTTCCGACCTTGCCCCGGCAGGGGTTATCGTCAAAGGGGCCGGCAACATGGCACTGACGCCCTGGTTTGCGGAAGGGCTGTTCTCCATCCAGGACGAAAGCTCAATGCTTGTGGCGGAAGCCGTTGACCCTCAGCCTGGCGAGAAGGTGCTCGATTGCTGCGCCGCTCCCGGAGGCAAGACGATGCATATGGCGGAGAAGATGAAGGACAACGGCCAAGTGTGGGCGTGCGACGTTCATGAACATAAAGCGAAGCTGATTCAGGAGCAGGCGAACCGGTTGGGGTTGAAGTCCGTCAAGACATTGACGGCTGATGCTCGCACATTGACCGAGCGCTTTGAGGAAGAAAGCTTCGACCGCATCCTTCTCGATGCCCCTTGCTCTGGACTTGGAGTCATCCGGAGAAAGCCGGATATGAAATGGAGCAAGCTGGAGCAGGAGCTTGACGACATTTGCGTCATTCAGCGCGAGCTGCTGAACGAGGTGCATAAATTGCTTCGTCCCGGCGGGATTCTGGTTTACAGCACCTGTACGATTGAGCATAATGAAAATGAGGGTATGGTGCAGGCGTTTCTACGCGATCATCCCGAATTCGAGTGGGCGGATGAGCAGGAACCGATTCAAATTTATCCGTACGAGCATCAGTCGGACGGTTTTTTCATCGCCAAGCTGAGAAAGCGAGCGTTCTCAGGGGAACTATGATAAAATGTAACGTATGCTTTGATTAATAGACAAACAGGTTGTGATAAACAATGGAAACAGTGAATACCAAAGAACCGATAAATAAAAAACCTTATGTTTACGACTTGTCGCTTGAAGAGTGGCAGGAGTGGGTCAAGTCTAACGGGGAGTCCGCATTTCGCGCCGGGCAAATTTTTGATTGGCTCTATGTGAAAAGAGTTTCAAGCTTCGAAGAGATGACGAATTTGTCCAAAACGCTTCGTGAGAAGCTGAGCGCCCAGTTCGATTTTGTCACTTTGACGGAAGTGGCCAAGTACGAATCGAAGGACGGAACGGTCAAGTTTCTGTTCGAGCTGTCGGATAAAAACGCTATCGAGACGGTCATCATGAAGCACAGCTACGGCAACAGCGTATGCGTTACTACGCAGGTCGGCTGCCGGATCGGCTGTACGTTCTGTGCTTCTACCTTGACTGGCTTGAAGCGAAATCTCTCTGCGGGGGAAATTATCGCCCAGATCGTAAAATCCCAGCAGCTGCTCGATGCGACAGGTGAGCGTGTCAGCAGTATCGTCATCATGGGGATCGGGGAGCCGTTCGAAAACTACGACGCCATGATGAAATTTTTGAACGTCATGATCCACCCGAAAGGCTTGAATATCGGACAGCGTCACATAACCGTGTCTACAAGCGGCATTGTGCCGAATATTTACAAGTTTGCCGATGAAAATACGCAGATCAATCTGGCCATCTCGATCCATGCTCCGAACGACAAGCTGCGTTCGAAGCTGATGCCGGTCAATCGCAGATTCCCGTTTGCGGATCTTATTGAAGCATGTAAATATTACGTTGCCAAAACGGGACGCCGCATCACGTTCGAGTATGCGCTGATGGGCGGCGTGAACGACCAGCCGGAGCATGCGGAGGAGCTTGCCGAAGTGTTGAAAACCTTTCCGATGGCGCATGTCAACTTGATTCCCGTTAATTTTGTATCGGAGCGCGATTATGTACGTACGCCTCGGGACGATATTTTTACGTTTCAGCGCATCCTGGAACGCAACAAAATTAACGCCACAATACGCAGAGAGCAGGGCAGCGATATAGCAGCCGCCTGCGGACAGCTGCGTGCTAAGCATATGGAGTCGAGTGCGAGGTGAGGAGAATCATGGTGAAAACGGCCAATCAAACGGATGTCGGACGCGTCCGTATGGTCAATGAAGACAGGTCGGTTGTTCAAGAGAACTTAAACGGCTTTGTTCTGGCTATCGTAGCGGATGGAATGGGCGGTCATCAAGCAGGTGACGTCGCAAGCCAAATGGCTGTCGATTTGATTCAGAACAAGCTGCAGAACATGCCGCCCGGAGCGAGCGTCGAAGAACGCAAAAAACGGGTGAAGGAAGCTATCGAGCTGGCTAACGAGAACATATTCAATTTCGCATCCCAGCGCGAAAATTATTATGGTATGGGTACAACGGTGGTTACGGTACTTGCTGACGAGCATACCGTGGTCATCGGCCACATCGGCGACAGCCGCGCGTATAAATTCAAGAACGGCCAGATAGAGCAGCTCACGGAAGATCACTCGCTGGTCAATGAATTGGTCAAGAATGGTCAAATTACAAAGGAAGAAGCGACCCATCATCCGCGGCGCAACGTGCTGACGCGGGCACTAGGAACGGAGCCGACGATTGAAGTCGATATTCAGGACTTGCCATGGACCAATGGGGAGCTGCTGTTGATATGCAGCGACGGGCTCAGCTCCTTGGTCAGTACAGAGCAGCTGCTGACGCTTGTGAACGGTGCCGAGGCGTTGGACGACAAAGCCAAGCAGCTGGTTAACGAAGCGTTGGAAGCGGGTGGAGACGACAACATTACCGTAGTGTTGGTCAGCAACGCTGCCGATCCTGAGGCTGGGGAAGCAGTTCATTTTGACGGTGAGACGGGGTGATGATCAATGATAGGTAAGCAGCTGGGAAGCCGTTATGAAATTCTCGAGCGTGTCGGCGGCGGCGGTATGGCCATTGTATATAAAGGACTTGATATTTTATTAAATCGAAACGTCGCCGTAAAAGTGCTGCGGCAGCAGTACGTGCATGACGAGGAGTTCATTCAACGCTTTCGCAGAGAAGCGCAGGCGGCGGCATCATTATCCCACTCCAATGTAGTCAGTATTTACGATGTAGGCCAAGAGGAAGACATTCATTACATCGTAATGGAATACATTGAAGGCACGACGTTGAACGAGCTGATCAAGGAAAAAGCGCCGCTGCAGGTGGAGGAAGCGGTTCATATCGCCAGTCAAATCTGCGACGCGCTTGATCATGCGCACCATAATCAAATCATTCACCGCGATATTAAGCCTCATAACATTTTGATCGGCAAAAACGGCAGAGTGAAAGTGACCGACTTCGGTATTGCGCGCGCCGTTACCTCATCCACTATTACACAAACCGGTTCTGTCGTCGGATCTGTTCATTATTTTTCTCCTGAGCATGCGAAAGGTACGTTTACTGGGGAGCAGTCCGACCTATATTCGCTCGGAATTGTCATGTATCAGATGCTTACGGGACGGCTTCCGTTTCTTGGGGAAAGTCCGATCAGCGTGGCGCTGAAGCATTTGCAGGAAGAAGTTGAGGACCCGCGCAAGGTGAATCCTCTCATTCCGCAAAGCGTGGAAAATATCATTCTGAAGGCTATGCGTAAAAATCCGTCGGAACGATACAAATCGGCGAAGCAAATGCTGGAGGATCTGGACAGCTGCCTGCTGCCTCATAGGCGTAACGAAGCCAAGGTGAACTTTTTGGATGAGGACGAGCTTGACGAGGAGAAAACGCGGATCATTCCGGCTATTCGTCCGAACCAGTACTTGGCTAACGACGACGATGAGGAAGAAGATAGTCCTAAGCCGAAACTGGGGGAGGCAGAAGCTGCCGCCGTAAAAAAGAAAAATCGGTGGGTCAAGCCCGTGATCTGGATCGTAGTGCTGCTGCTATTGCTTGGAGCCATGTGGTATGCGGTCGGCGAAGTGAAGAAGATGTTCGCCATTCAAGAGGTGGAGGTTCCTACCGTCGTTAACCTTCCGGTGGCTGAAGCGCAAGCGAAGCTGGCGGAAGTTCAGCTGGGTGCTGAAATTATTATGGAAACCTCGAAGGAAGTGCCGAAGGATGTCGTCATCCGGCAAAACCCTTCCAAGCAAAAGCTGAAGATCAATAACAAGGTAACCCTGTATGTAAGCAAAGGCATTGACAAACCAAAAATGCCTAATGTCGTAGGAGGCAAGCTTGCCGATGCAAAAACCACTTTGATCAATCTCGGGATCAAGGAAGATAAAATAAATACGGAGCAAAAGTTCGTGGATGCCGAACCGGGAACGGTTATTCAGCAAACGCCGCCGATGAATGAAGAGGTGGATCCGGCCAATACGACCGTGCTGTTGACGGTCAGCAAGGGCAGGGAAACAATCAATATGCCGGATCTGGTCGGCTTGACCGAAGCGGAGGCCAAATCCCGCATTACCGTAAGCAATTTGAAGCTGGCGCAAGACGGCATCAGCTATGAAACCAGCTATAAGCAGCCGAAGGGCAAGGTCATCACACAGTTTCCGTACAAGTTCAAGGAAGAAGTGCCGACCGGCTCGGAAATCAAACTGATCATCAGCTCCGGATATCCTGAGGAAGCCGGTCCTATGACGGTGTCGGTTCCGGTCAAGCCTGTGAGCGAGGGCAAAGCGACAACGATTAAAATTATACTGAGTGACGCCACTTACGATAATTTCGAGTACAAGACGCTTACCAACATTACCAAAGCGACTACGGCCGATGTGAAGCTGGTCGTTGCGCCGGATAAAAACGCCGTTATCCGGGTCATGCAGGACAATGTGGTGTCCGATATGATTACGGTGACGTACCAGGATTTCCTGGCGCAAAAGAATGGCAAACCGTTCAATCCCGTTCCGCAGAGCCAGGGAGGCGCGGCGATACCGGGCAGTACGACCCCAACGCCAACGCCTACACCGACTCCAACGCCGGGTTCAGGGACGAACCAGCCCGGTAAAACTACAGGCGGATCAGGCGGAAGCACACCGGGCGGCAACGGGAATCCGGGGTCGGTGACTCCGGCCAACAACCCTGCAAGTAATTCAACCAACACAGGAGGCAGAGGGTAAATGCCAGCCGGTTTAATCGTTAAGGCTTTAAGCGGATATTATTACGTGCTGTCGGATGACAATGAGGTTATGTCCTCCATTCAATGCAGAGCCCGCGGGATATTTAAAAAACGCGGCGTCTCCCCATTGGTCGGCGACAGAGTGCTGTACGAGCTGACGGAGAATGGAGAAGGAACGGTGGACGAGATTATGCCGCGTACGTCGGAGCTTGTCCGACCGCCGGTAGCCAATGTAGAGCTGGTTGTGCTCGTATTTGCCGTGCAGGAGCCTGCGCTCAATCTGCAGCTGCTGGACAAGTTTCTGGTGCACACGGAGAGCGCTGGGCTGAATACGATCATCTGTCTGACGAAGCAGGATTTGATATCCGAAGAAGACGGGGAAGCGCCTAAGTCCAAAGGGGAGATGCTGCCTGCCGGCATGGAACATATCATGCAGCTTTACGAGTCGATCGGATATCAGGTTATCGCAACCAGCGCCAAGTGCGGAATCGGGGTTGATGCCGTTCTGGAGCAGCTGGCCGGACGCATCAGTGTGTTTGCGGGCCAATCCGGCGTAGGCAAGTCCTCGCTATTGAACGCGATGGTTCCGGGGCTTCAGCTGGAGACGAATCAAATCAGCATGAAGCTGGGGCGCGGTAAGCATACGACACGCCATGTGGAGCTGATCAGGCTAACCAACGGCGGACTCGTCGCTGACACACCGGGCTTCAGCCAATTGGATTTTCTGCAAATCGAGGCGGCGGAGGAGCTCAGCTCCTGCTTCAAGGAGTTTCAGCCCTACGCGGCCGATTGCAAGTTCAGAGGCTGCCTGCACCAGCACGAGCCGGACTGCAAAGTGATCGAAGCGAAGGAGCAAGGAGCTATTGCGGCGTCCCGCTATGACAACTACTTGCAGTTTCTGGGTGAAATCAAAGAGAGAAAAAGGAGATACTGAGATGCTGAACATTGCACCGTCCATACTGTCCGCCGACTTTTCCAAGCTAGGGGCAGAAATTGCCGATGTGGAGCGGGGCGGAGCCGACTGGATTCATGTGGATGTGATGGATGGGCATTTCGTACCCAACATCACGATCGGACCATTGGTAGTCGAAGCGATCCGTCCTCACACGGCGCTGCCGCTGGACGTCCATTTAATGATTGAAAACCCGGATGCGTATATTCCGGCTTTTGCGAAGGCGGGGGCGGATTTGATCTCCGTCCACGTCGAAGCTTGCCGTCATTTACATAGAACGCTCCATTTCATTAAGGAACAGAAGGTGAAGGCGGGAGTTGTGCTGAATCCGGCGACTCCGCTATCCTCCATTGAGCACGTGCTGGATGAATCTCTAGATCTTGTGCTTATCATGACGGTTAACCCGGGCTTTGGCGGCCAGCAATTTATTCCCGCCATGCTGCCCAAAATTGCCAAGCTTCGTCAAATGCTCGATGAGCGGGGATTGACGAAGGTCGATATCGAGGTGGACGGAGGCATTAACGCCGAGACGGCTCGACAGGTTATATCCGCCGGAGCCAATGTGCTCGTTGCCGGCAGTGCGGTATTCAACCGCAGCGACCGTGCAGAAGCGATAAGGCATATTCGAAACGGGGTGTAGCAACGGGTGAGATTTTTCATTATTTTAGGTTACAGCATATTGTGTGCACTATTGCTGACGTTGTTTTCACACATTAACGACTTGCTGAAATATATTTTTTCGCTTGGGGCTTTATTTACCGGTATTCAATTTTTCAAAAGGCATGAAGGCCGCGGGATGAGAATCTGGTTCGTCGTTTCAACGATTGTTCTGTACTTTATCTTTTCCGTTATTTACGCGTTGTACGTAGCGATCAAGACAGGCCAGCTTACTCCAGCTGCCGCTTAATAGCTTCTTCAGATGAAGGCTCGCCTTCCAGTCATATTCCGTTTCATATCCGCATAACATGGTTACAAAAGTTTAGGGCTTTTGTAGCCATGTTTTTGTTTTTTGGGCACGGATGCAATGGATAGGCACGTTTTGGAAGGTAGCCGAATATACTGGAGTATCATGGTTTTGACTTGGTTGTTCCGCGGAGCGAGGGAGACGGAAGAGCCGTCGGGTGGGCTTCGGACAGGGCTGACGTGAAAACTGGAGGAGGGGTAGAAATGAAGTTTTATACAATCAAGTTACCTAAATTCATAGGCGGATTCGTTAAGGCCGTACTTAATACATTCAGTAAAAACTGATCGTATCCGAAAAATTATACTTAGTACGGCCGAGAAGAAGCTACAGCTTAAGCGCTGTTGACACACTAAAAAAAGCACCTGCGGCCAGGTGCTTTTTGTCTATCTGTTGTTGCGGATTAGACACGAGTAACTTTTCCGGATTTCAAAGCTTTCGTGCTTACATAAACGCGTTTTGGCTTACCGTCCACCAGAATGCGAACTTTCTGAACGTTGACACCCCAAGTGCGTTTCGATTTGTTGTTGGCGTGGGACACGTGATTGCCTGTGCCTGGTCCTTTGCCAGTAATGAAACATTTGCGGGACATTGTACTACACCTCCTTAACAGCCTCGATGACTACTTGTCTTCCTTACGATATCTCCGAATAGTAAAGCCTATCAGAAAACACACTCAAATATCATATCATACGGCATCAAAAGACGTCAATGTTACAAAGAGGTTTTTATGCAGTTTTCACCAAATTTTATTTATTTCTTTTGCTTGATATAGTAAAATGATTTATAGTCCATTTTAATCTATATCAAGGGAGCTGTGATTATGGCTATCGAATTGGCTACGGAATATGGCAAAGTTTATATAACCGATGAAGTCATATCGGTGTTGGCGGGATCAGCTGCTTTGGATTGTTATGGACTTGTAGGAATGGCATCTCGTAATCAGCTGAAGGATGGCATTGCAGAGCTGCTTCGCCGCGACAACTTAAGCCGTGGTGTTGAAGTACGCAGGGATACACAAGGAGCGCTTTCAATCGATTTGTATATCATTGTCAGCTATGGTACCAAAATATCCGTTGTAGCCCACAATGTGCAAACGAAGGTGAAATACGTGCTAAATGAAGTTGTGGGGCTGCAAATCGAGTCGGTGAACATTTATGTTCAGGGCGTGCGAGTAGCTCAGTAACGCTAAGATGAGACGCGGCATAGCATCTATAAATAATGCCGTGTCTTCTCCTTGGCAGGAAGGGGAATGGTTTTTTTGAGTAAGCGCTTAAACGTAATTAACGGGAATGACTTTATCCGCATGGTGGAAAAGGGAGCGCAGCAGCTAAGAGATAATGTGGACAAAGTCAATGCGCTCAACGTGTTTCCTGTTCCCGACGGGGATACGGGGACCAACATGAACCTGACTTTGACTTCCGGTGTAGAAGAGCTTCGCCGGCGTCCTTCTGGACATATCGGCAAGGCGGCAGATGCGTTGGCCAAAGGCTTGCTGATGGGAGCTCGAGGGAATTCGGGCGTCATTTTGTCGCAATTGTTCCGCGGATTTTCGAAATCGGTTTTCGAATCGGAGACGATTGATGCGGAAGGGTTTGCCGCGGCACTGCAGAACGGCGTAGACATGGCTTACAAAGCGGTGGTCAAGCCGGTAGAGGGAACGATTCTGACCGTGTCCCGTGAAGCGGCCAAGCATGCAGTTCAGCAAGCAAAACGGACTGCGGACTTGACCGAATTAATGAAAGACGTATGGAAAAAGGGAAATGAGGCGCTTTCCCGCACGCCGGATATGCTGCCGGTGCTTAAGCAGGTCGGCGTAGTCGATGCGGGCGGGCAGGGCTTGATGTATATATACGAAGGTTTTGTACAGGCATTGCAGCAGCTATCCTCCGGTACTCCGATTAATGACTCGGATGCCGCTGAGCGGGCTCGTGTCGCTGATGATTCGATACACCCCGTAACGTCCGATGCCTTCAAACATGCCGTACATGAGGCTTCGATGAAGCCGCAGGCGCATCTTGCGACGGAGGATATCGAGTTCGGCTATTGCACGGAGTTCATGGTGAGACTTAATGAGCAAAAGCTGGCAGGTGCCGCTTTTGACGAGAATGTATTCCGCCGTCAGCTGTCCGACTTCGGCGATTCTCTGCTTGTAGTGGCGGATGATGACCTTGTCAAAGTGCATATCCATGCCGAATATCCCGGCAGCGTAATGAATTTGGCCATGAAATACGGCGATCTGAGCCGGATCAAGATCGAAAATATGCGGGATCAGCATACGCATATACTCCACGGCGATGATCATCCTTCCCCAGCGGATGCCGTAGGCAAGCCCGAGGCGAATGCGGGAAGCGCAGACGCTCAAAGCCATTGGAAACGGTACGGCTTTGTGTCTGTTTCGGCAGGCCAAGGCATTTCGAATATTATGTCGAGCTTGGGTGTGAACCGGGTGCTCCAGGGCGGACAGACGATGAATCCAAGCACCGAGGATATCGTCAAAGCCATTCATGAAGTGGATGCCCAGACGGTGTTCGTGCTTCCGAACAATTCCAATATTATTTTGGCCGCGCAGCAGGCGGTGGAGCTTGTAGAAGAGAAGCAGGTCGTTGTCATTCCGACGAAGACGATTCCCCAAGGCATTGCTGCCGTGCTTGCCTTCCGGGAGAATGCAGCCTCCGACGAGAATGCGGACCTGATGCAGCAGGCGATACAGCAGGTACAGTCGGGACTGGTAACGTATGCAGTCCGCGACACGCAGATCGATGAGGTCGATATCAAGCAGGGGGATTATATCGGCATCCACAACAATAAAATTGTGACTTCGGATTCCGACTTGCTTGCCTCCTGCAAGAAGCTTGTTGACAGCCTGCTCTCTGAAGGTGCCGAGATTGTGACACTGTACACTGGGGAAGAAGCCGACGAAGCGAGAACCGGCGAGCTCGTCCAATACTTGGAGACGTCTTACACAGATGTGGAAGTGGAAGTGCATGAGGGCGGTCAGCCGCTATATTATTACATTATTTCTGCGGAATAGACGGTGGCAGAGGTACCATTTACGGAGGTGTAGCGATTGAGTCAGGTTCGAGTTGTCACGGACAGCACGGCCGATATTCCGGCAGCATTGCGAGAAGCGTTAAATATAGAGCTTGTCCCTTTGAAGGTTCATTTCGGAACGGAAACCTTTAAAGATTCGGTCGATATGGGACCGGAACAATTTTTTGAAAAACTAGTATCGTTTTCTTCGCTGCCGACGACCTCGCAGCCGTCTCCGGTGGAGTTTACGGAAACGTATAAGCGTCTGGCAGACGAGTACGGAGGCCCAATCATCTCGATTCATTTGTCATCAAGAATGAGCGGCACATACCAATCGGCGCTGCTGGCTCAGTCGATGCTAGAAGGCGAAGCCGATCTGCATGTTATCGATTCGAAGACAGCCTCTTACGGCATCGGCATGATGGCGGTTGCAGCTGCAGAGGCTGCGCAGCAAGGAAAGAGCAAGGAAGAAATCCTCGAGATGATCGAAGCGATCCGCCGGGATGAAAAAATGTATTTTCTAGTGGATACGCTCGAATATTTACAAAAAGGCGGCAGAATCGGCAGAGCGGCGGCTCTTCTCGGTTCCTTACTGAACATTAAGCCTATTTTGTCGATCAGCGAGGAGGGCGAAGTGTACTCCATAGACAAAGTAAGAGGCCATAAAAAAGCGATGGCCCGCATTATAGAACTGCTCAAAGCGGATTTCGGCGATAAGCCGATCCATGTGACGGTTGCTCATGCGAATCACATGGCTAATGCGGAGGAGTTGAGCTCGCTGATTCTCCAAAGCTTTAATGTTGCAAGCATCGGTTATGCAAGCATTGGTCCTGTTATCGGGACGCACTCCGGTCCCGGAGCCGTAGCTGCGTTTGTCAGACCGGCATAGCCATGATCGATTTATACCGCGTTCCAGTTAAAGAAGTGTACGGAGTCAAGGGCAAGAAGCTCGAGGAGCTGGCTGTCCTTGGTGTTGCCACAGCGGGAGAATTGCTGGACTATTATCCTTTCCGCTACGAGGATTATACGCTGAGGGATTTGACCGAGGTCAAAGACGGGGACAAAATAACCGTTCAGGGCTCCATTATCGGAGTCCCTCAGCTGCAAATGTACGGCCGCACGAAGTCGCGGCTTACTTGCAAAATCATGGTGGACAGGCTGATGATTACCGCGGTCTGGTTCAACCGCCATTTCTTGAAGGATCAATTGGTAACCGGATCCGACATCGTCTTAACTGGGAAATGGGATCAAAAAAGGCTGCACTTGACCGTATCGGAGTCCGAATTTCCGGGGAAAGGGACGTCACAGATCGGCACGCTGCAGCCTGTTTACTCGATAACGGGATCAATTACGCAAAAGTGGATGCGTCAGACGTTGAAGCAGGCGATCACGCAGTACGGAGGCATGATACCTGAAGTGCTGCCGCCGGAGCTGCTGGACAAATATGATCTGATGGCGCGGAAGCAGGCGGTGGCTCTGCTGCACCTTCCGGGATCGATGGAGGAAGGCTTGCGGGCCCGCAAACGCATGGTGTATGAGGAGCTGTTCTTGTTTCAGCTGAAAATGCAAGCCTACAAAGCGTTGAATCACGACCGGACCGACGGAGTGGCACATCCGGTTCCTCTGCCCGAAGTGCGCGCCTTTGTCCGCGCCCTGCCTTTTACATTGACCGAATCGCAGAAAACGGTGCTGGCCGAAATTTTGCACGATTTGCAGCAGCCTTATTGCATGAACCGCTTGCTCCAGGGAGATGTTGGCGCCGGTAAAACAGTCGTAGCCGCGGCCGCGTTGTTCGCCGTAGTGAAGGCGGGCTACCAAGGGGCACTGATGGTCCCCACGGAGATACTTGCGGAGCAGCATAAACGTTCCTTGGACAAGCTGTTCGAGCCTTACGGCATCACTGTTGCGCTCTTGACCGGAAGCTCGACCGCCCGCCAGCGCAGAGACGTTCTTGCTTCGCTGCAAATGGGCATGGTCGACGTTGTCGTCGGGACTCATGCGCTGATTCAGGAAGACGTCTTCTTCCGCAATCTAGGGCTTGTGGTGACGGACGAGCAGCACCGGTTCGGGGTGAACCAGAGAAGCGTTTTACGCCGCAAAGGAATGAATCCCGATGTATTGACGATGACGGCAACGCCGATTCCAAGGACGCTTGCTATCACCGCCTTCGGAGATATGGATGTATCGACGCTGCGCGAGCTGCCCAAGGGACGGAAGCCGATCAAGACCTATTCGGTTACGCACGATATGCTGGATCGTGTGCTAGGGTTTATCCGGCGGGAAGTCGAAGCGGGCAGGCAAGCGTATGTCATATGCCCGCTGATCGAGGAGTCGGAGAAGCTCGACGTGCAAAATGCAATTGACGTTCACGCGCAGATCCAGTTCGCGTTCCCTGAGCTCCGCGTCGGCCTGTTGCACGGACGGATGCCTGCAGCAGAGAAGGATGAGATTATGCGCGAATTCAGCGAGAATCGCGTCCAGGTGCTTGTATCGACCACGGTTATCGAGGTTGGAGTGGATGTACCGAATTCGACGCTGATGGTGGTCTATGACGCGCACCGATTCGGTCTGTCGCAGCTGCATCAGCTGCGCGGACGTGTAGGACGCGGCGAGCATCAGTCGTACTGCGTGCTGATCGCCGATCCGAAGAATGAGGTCGGGAAGCAAAGGATGAAGGCGATGACCGACACGAATGACGGTTTCGAAATAGCAAGACGAGACCTCGAGCTTCGAGGACCAGGCGACTTTTTCGGCACGAAGCAGAGCGGCTTGCCCGATTTCCGGCTGGCGGATATGGTTACTGATTTTGAAGTCATGGAGCAGGCACGCGACGATGCGGCGGCGCTCGTACGGCGCCCCGACTTTTGGACCGCGGTCGAATACGGCTCGCTTCATGAATTTTTGCGCCGCGAGAACATTTTTGACAACGATATGCTGGATTGATACCCATTATTGTGCAATCGCATAGAATATAAGGCACATGTCCGAGCTCTCCGACATAGACTTACAAGGAGGTTGGCACATTAGACTACCATTTCCTTGATCGGAGGTGTTCGTGACATGAGCTATCAAAAGTATGGATTTGATCCTGTCTTTGTGGAACGCGTTAAGCTGAAGATGAAGAATCCGGACACAAAAGAGCGGATCAAAATGATTTTGCACGGTGTGACGAAGACGGATTTGCAGGATAGGATGAAGGTCAGACGTTTTGTCGGCATGTTGGGTAAGGTGCTGGGAGAACGGTTGACGGACATGCAGACGGAGCACATGGTCAATTTTGTCATCGCACAAAAAATCGATCCGAACAACACGTTCCATCTCATCAAGCTTTGGGGCATGTTCCGCTGACAATTGGACGGGAACTAACGATGTAAACCACGGCAGACCTTCGGGTCTGTTTTTTTTTACCACAATAGAATTTATAAGATTCCGAGGTCATCGGATGTAAAAATTCTATTTGGCGATAAAAACAACCTTGCTTACGTAGCGAGTTTTGCTAAAGCAAAGCTTTAAGGTCGCTCCTCTGTGAAAGGACGTCGATAGACGGTTTTCTCATCTCTATGGAAAGTTTAAGTTCGGAGCGTATCGAGGATATTTCCAATAGGTGAACATGCTGTTTAGCGATGACAGCACAGGCAGAGGTTGCCAGCGCAATCTATGAAAGCTATAATTTTCATAGAATACTTACATAGGGGGAGGAGCTTCAAGTGACGATTCAGGATAATAAAGAGACGGAATCCGGCAAGCCGATGACTCGCAGACAGCTTATTGCATCCGTAGGAGCGGCGGGCGCCTTGCTTGCGATGGGTGCCGGACTGCCGAAGCAGGCGGAAGCGGCCAAGACGACCATTCCGGTTACCGACAATAAGCCCTGGTTTAACGTGAAGGATTTCGGTGCGACGGGAACCGGTTCGAACGATGATGACTCGCCTTACATCCAGGCTGCAATCGATGCAGCAGGAGATAAAGGGGGAACCGTGTTTCTTCCTGCGGGAAGATACAAGATTGACCGTTGGTTAAACCTTCGATCCAAAGTCAGCATACTTGGCGCCGGAGCCGGTGTGACGGTTCTTCGGGCCGGGGAGCCTAATTTGCTGATGATATACGGAGGGGCTGGCGCAGGTTCGTTCTCGATTGAGAATCTTTCCTTCGAAGGGTACGGCCCTAGCGGTGCGGCTGGAGAGGTGGCTGAGCGGGGCATTCATATTGTTGAAGCGACTCATGTGACCATTCGCGGTTGCAGGTTTCATGACATTACCAACGGGGTTCGGCTTGTAAGATCCAGGCACGTATCCTTGCTGGATTGTACCTTCACCCAGCTGCTCGGATCGGAAACACCGAGTGAGGGCTACGGCATCGTCGTAGAAGGCGGATCGAACCATACGATTCAAGGAAATCATTTTAAAACAATCCCTAAGAGCTGTATTCATCTAACGGCAGGCGCAACCTATTGCACGGTAAGCGGGAATATCATGGAGCAATGTCTGGATGCGGCGATCCTGCTGTCTTCCAATCTGAACAGCTGCTCCTATCACTTGATAGAAGGCAACATGGTAACGGCTAACGGTTTATTGGATCAGCAATCGAGCTGCACCATCGGCATTCGGCTCAAAGACTCCTGCAGCTATAATACGATTGTTAATAATGTCATCAACCGTCCCTCATCGGCTGGCATCCAGCTGGAGGCGGGTGACAATGCCGGCGATGACCGACCTTACGGCAATACGATGACCGGGAATACCGTTGTCTCCTCCCCTAGCGGAATTACAGTCATTAATGGAGATGCGAATTCGGTAAAAAGCAATGAAGTCCGGCGCGCGCAAACGGGCGTCCTGCTGAATACGGTAGGCGAGGGCGCAACCAAGCGTAATGCGGTTACTAACAATAGCTTGTATCAATGTACCGGCGCGGCTATCAACATCGGCTCGGCACGCTGTGAATCGAACAGCGTTTTCGGCAATACCGGGTTTGACAACGCGGAAAATGTCAAGGATAGCGGGACGGGCACTATCACAAACGGATTTTAACCATCATTACGTTCTCTGTGTATGCAGGGAACGTATTTTTCTCCCGGGAAGGCTATAGTAAAAGAGGATAGGCTAAAACGATTTCCATAAAAGGATGATGAGCAAATGATGAATATCAGACTCCCGAAGGAGCATAAAGAGCAATTGATTGAGCGAGTGCAGCAATATTTTTACGAGGAAAGGTCGGAAGAGCTTGGGCGGTTGGCAGCGGAGCAGATGCTTGATTTTTTCATAAGTCAGGCGGGACCGTTCATATACAATCAAGCTGTGGCCGACAGCCGGCAGCTGGTTACCGAGCGTTTTGCCGCAATGGAAGACGATTTATATACATTGGAGAAGCCCATTCGCTAAAGTAAGCCGTTTCAGATGCTTTCAGATGCATACAGCCCGCTGAACTGAATAGGAAATAGAGGATAGTTTAATAATCCGGCAAGGCAGGGCAAGGCATTGCACGGTACGCAGCAGCTGGGAAAATCAGCGGAGAGCGGGGAGATTATGATGTCGAAGCTACTGGCAGATATAGAATACAAAACAGCGGAGCCGATAGACGTGCCCATGATGAAGCAGGCGGGACAGCTGCAGCAAACGATCTGGGGAAATGAGGCCGTTACCGCTTTCCCCGAAATGATGGCGATTATCCGCAACGGCGGATGTTTGCTTGTTGCGTATCATCGGGAGCAGGCGGTCGGCTTCAGCTATAGCTTTCCTGGCTATTCAGCGGCAGCGGGAAAAGCTTATTTGTGCTCCCATATGCTCGGCATTCTCCCGGAATACCGCGATCGAGGGATCGGTATGCGGCTGAAGCTGGAGCAGCGACAATGGGCGATTAGGAACGGATATGAAAAAATCGTGTGGACTTACGATCCATTGGAATCTCGCAACGCTTATTTGAATGTGTACAAGCTGGGCGGCACCGCCGCAAGCTATGTAGAGTCCTACTATGGTGAAAGCAGACGCGGCATCCCGATGGACCGGCTCGTGCTGGAATGGGATTTGCAATCGTCACGGGTTATCGGCGCGTTGGATGGCAGGAAACCGGCTGTACCTGATGCTGAGGGCTTGTCCAAGCTAGTAAGCATTACGGCGCAAGGGGCTCCGGAGAAGCATTCTTTTGAAGCCGGACAGCAGGGATATCGTGTTGCGGTGCCTCCGTCCATTCAGCTGCTGCTGCGTGAAAACCCAGAATTGGCGAAGGAATGGCGGTTCGCCTTGCGTGAAGCACTAGTTCCGCTGTTAAAGGCGGGCTATAGGATAACAGGCTTGCAGCGGGATGGCGAATCGATACATTATGTGATTGAGCGAGAGGCAGGCTGCACAAGCTGAACTCGCCCTGCAACGTGTCACAAAACCGTCTCATTCGATGTGACGAGAATCACAAGCTCCATAAGCCCTCTTGTTTACACTGTAGTTGTGAGCAAACGAAACTAGAAAGAAGAGGGCGATCTTATGCTGAAGGAGCAAACGATACAAATCATTAAATCGACGGTACCCGTTTTGGAGGTTCACGGAACTGCAATAACGAAACGGTTTTATGAGCTGCTGTTTACAAGGTATCCGGAGCTGCTGAACCTGTTTAACCATGCCAATCAGAAGCAGGGACGCCAGCAGACGGCATTGGCCAACGCGGTATATGCAGCGGCGCTTCATATCGATAATTTGGCCACCATCCTGCCCGTAGTTAAACAAATCGGCCAAAAACACCGGAGCCTCGGCGTTAAACCGGAGCACTATCCTATCGTAGGGCAAACTTTGCTGGAAGCGATTAAAGAAGTTCTTGGAGATGCGGCTACAGAGGAGATTCTGAACGCTTGGGGAGAAGCGTATGGCGTTATTGCAGGTGCCTTTATTCAAGTGGAAGCGGAGATGTATGAGCAGGCGGAGAAACAGCCGGGGGGCTGGGAAGGCTTCCGACGATTCGTCGTAGAGCGCAAGGAAGAAGAGAGCGACGTTATTACTTCTTTTTATCTTGTCCCTGAAGACCAAGGAGCATTGGCTCGTTTCGAACCTGGACAATATGTGAGTGTTCGGCTATCGATTCCAGGGCAAGCCAACGTTCATATTCGCCAGTACAGCTTATCGGATGCCCCGGGAAGACCGTATTACCGGATTACCGTGAAACGCGAGGCTGCCGACGCACAGAAGCCGGAAGGGATCGTGTCGACCTACTTGCATGACCGCATCTCTGCTGGAGATGTTCTGGAGCTTACTGCTCCGGCAGGAAGCTTCACGTTGAAAGACGCAGGCTCTCTACCGATAGTCCTGATCAGCGGCGGGGTCGGGTTGACGCCTATGGTCAGTATGCTTAATACACTGGTTGAGACGAAGCCTCAACAGCCGGTTACTTTTATCCATGCGGCTCAGAACGGTTCGACTCATGCAATGAAAAGGCATGTAGCCGATTTGGCTGAACGTAATGAACAGGTTCAAGCTTATGTATGCTACCAGACGCCTACGGCGGCGGACCGGATGGAAGGCGGCTATGATAAGGAAGGCTATATTGATTTGGACTGGCTGCAATCGGTTGCTCCGGGTCCGGATGCCGTCTTCTATTTCTGCGGTCCTGTTCCGTTCATGAAAGCAATGAACCGTGCATTGAAACAATGGGGCGTCCCTGCTGACCATATCCATTACGAATTTTTCGGACCTTCCGGCAGCCTGGAAGAAGCGGTAGAAGGTACGGATCCAGTGCTGCAAGCATAAAAAATCAAAGTCTCTCCACCGATTACGTATGGCGAAAGCCAGCCTATGTTAATCAACGGGGGGACTTTGTTTTATTTCGTAACAGCCGGTTTACGGTCTCGCGCCTCATTCCGATCAGCTGCCCGATTTCCTCTTGCGTCAGGATATCGGTTAAAGCCATGTCCGTGATGTAATCGGCAAACCAGACTTCAAGCTTCTCCAGCTTTTCGGCAGGAGTGACCACGGTTAATTGATCGATTCTTTGCTGCATCATCCTCAGCTTTCCTTGAAGCAGCAGCGCAATGTCACGGCATTTGACCGGATCCTGCTCGAGGCTTTCATACCACTCCCTGGGGGAAATCACCTCCACTTCACTCTGCACGAGCGCAATGGCCGTTCCATGGTAATCCTTCGGACTGATTAACGAATGGTGGGGGATGGTTTCTCCCGGCACTACAATATTGACCAGAAACGGGCTTCCGTCCTCATGCACCCTCATAATTTTGAACAAGCCGCTTTTTATATGGAAGAGCGGACCGGTCTCCCCTTGGCGGAACAGCACTTCGCCTTTATGTACGATCATGAGCTCACCTCTGAGGTATCATAGCATGCTACTACGAGCTTCGTCCATCGGCTCACATGGCAGGTGTTTCCTTTCACAACCCTTTGGCAGCAATGTAAGTAATAATTGTATTGACATCTGGGACGTCTGCGTTACCATAAAATTGGGAGCAATGGACTACGCACCTTTTCCGAAATTGCCGCGTATTACTTAACAGTCTTTTCATAAAACGATAAAGCACCGGGAAGGGAGCGTTGCATTGTGGCGCGATTGGAATACCGATTGTACCAGGAGGGCGGGGAATTCCCTCTGCTGTACTACTACGACCGTATGGGAAGGGAAGAGTCGGCCCTGCGGTTCGCATGCGATTATTTCGTCAAGGAAGGCGTTGTTTATGAGAAAACGTCATGCGCAGTCGAGGATTCATGCTATGTTATTTATGTAAAGCAGGCCAATGACGAGAGAACGATGCCGTGGGGTAGTCCGCGAACCAACGGGCTGCATGGTCTGACTCTGGAGCTTCGCGAATACAAGAAATTCGGGGCCGATTACCGTCTGGTTCACACGTTTGTGCTGCCTGACAGCCTTGAAGCTATGCTGTATTTGCAGGCGAACTATTTGTATGCGGAAGGCAAGGAATGGTACAAAACGTCGGTCGAGATTGACGAGGACCGGGAAACGTTCGTCTACTATGCGGTAGAATCGGATCCATATCAATAACTTAGAAAAGAGGAAAGCCAACTTGGAAAAAAAACAAGGGAAGACGCATAAACTGGTCACTTTATTCGTGGCTACAGCCCTTGTAGCAGCGACAGGGTGCTCCAACTCGGCGGCCAATTCGAACTGCGTCGATCAAAATAACGACGGCTACTGCGATAACGGCAGCGGAAGCACTTCATCCAGCGGTTATTACCGGGGTGGATCCTCCTCCGGCAAATCAGGAACGGTGAGCGGCTCATCAGGGATATCGCAAGGCTCCTCCTCCCATGGCGGAATCGGGAGCAGCAGCGGCTCCAGTTCGGGATGAGGCGGGAGGACATTTATGGTTTACTTGGACAGCAACGAGCATGACCGTTCCTACGCTGAGCGGCGGGAGGCCATTTACGGCACGCTTCGTGCCGAAGGCACGTTTACATGGGACTCCATGTACGGAGAGGAATATGCGTTAGCGGGTCTTTACCGGTTGGACCGAACGCTCCATCAGCGTATGCATCAGGCTGCGGATAGGCTCGGTCAGCTTTTTGCCAAAACGGTGCAGATCGTTCAGCTTTCCGACGATTCCCTGCTGGAGGAGCTCGGACTTCCACGGTCAGCGTTCGATGCGATTCGCGTTAGCCTGGATCCGTCTATGCCTGCACCGACTGTGGTGGGGCGGTTTGATTTTGCCGTGAACGGGCAGAAGATCAAAATGCTTGAGTTTAACAGCGATACCCCTACAGGTATCGTCGAAGCGTTTTACGTCAACGGGGAAGTGTGCCGCGCTTATGGAGCGGAGGATCCTAACGCAGATTGCTGGTCCGCCATTAAGCAAGCTTTCGGGCAAGCGGTTGAAGCTTATCGGGCGTCCGGTTACAGTACCCGGCATATTATCTTCAGCGCTTTGGATTGGCATGAAGAGGATGCCGGCACGACCCGATATTTGCTCCGCCAGTCCGGTCTCGCTTCCGAATTTGCTGCGTTGTCCGATCTCAGGGTTATGGACGACCGGCTGTGGGTTCAGCAAGCTGACGGGCCGTTGAAGCCGGTTGATATTTGGTATCGGCTGCACGCTCTGGAAAAATTGGCGGAAGACCGGGATGAAGACGGTTATCCGACGGGAGAGCATGTGCTGAGGCTCATTGCCGAACGAAAGCTGGCTGTGATCAATCCTCCTTCCGGCTTTACCGCTCAGACGAAAGCGCTCCAGGCGTTAATCTGGAATTTGCACGAAGCGGGGCAATTTTATACGGATGAGGAGCACGAATGGATCGAGGCATACATGCTCCCTACCTACCTCGAGAACCGGTTTGCAGACAGAAACATCCCTTATGTTGTGAAGCCGATTTACGGGCGGGAAGGCAGCGGGGTCTCCATCATTGATGGGGATGGTCATACGATCGACCACAGCGGCGAACAGGAGTACATGGAGCAGCCAATGGTATATCAACAGTACATAGAACTGCCTTCCATCGAGATTGAAACATTGAAAGGGTGGACCAGCGGACGTCAGCTTTGGGGCTGCTTTTTAATTGGAGGCCGGCCTTCAGCTGTAATCTCCAGAGTGGGTGGACACATCACGAACAATATCTCTTATTATTTGCCGTCAGGCTTTTGGGAAGAAGGAAAGGGGTTAACCAATGGCACAGTTTGATTCGATTGTTAATTTTCTCATTTATTTATGCGTTACCGTACCGCTGCTTGGCTTGGGATTGCTGTTCTTCATTTTTACAACACCCTACAGCGAGTTTAAGCTGATTCGTGACGGCGGGGATTTGAGTGACCCGGTAAAAGCGAATGCTGCCCGTGCGGCGGCGTACGATTTGGGCGGTAAAATATTGGGGCAAACGATAGTGCTCGCTTCGGCTGTTTACCATTCTCTCGGTTTGATTGATTTGGTAATTTGGGGATTGGTCGGCATTGCGTTTCAAGTGATTGTATTTTATCTGTTTGAGCTGCTGACGCCTTTCCGAGTATTGAAGGAAATTCCGAAAGGGAACGTTTCGGTCGGACTGTTTTCCTTCTGCTTAAGCATCGCCACCGGTCTATTGCTGGCATCGCTAATCAGCTATTAATCATTCCCGTGAAGCCGGGAAGCAGGAAGTGGACGATCTATGGAGATAGATGTGATCTATCTGGAATATAAACGGCTGCTGTTCTCCATCGCCTATCGGATGCTCGGGACCAAAAGCGATGCCGAGGATATGATGCAGGATACGTTCGTAGCTCTTCAAAGCGCGAAGGTGGATGAGATACTGAATATGAAGGCTTACTTGGTCAAAGGGGTAACGAACCGCTGCCTGAATTATTTGAAGTCTCATCGCCATCAGCGGGAAGTATATACAGGTCCATGGCTTCCCGAACCGGATATTGAAGTGATGCAAACTCCCGAGGAAAAGGTAGTCCGGGATGAAACGCTGTCTTACGCCCTTCTGGTCATGCTTCAGCAATTATCTCCCGTGGAGAGGGCGGTATTCCTGCTGAGGGAGGTACTGGATTACGATTACGCGCAGATTGCCGATATTCTCGAGAAGTCCGAGGTGAGCTGCCGAAAAATGATGAGCCGCCTCAAGCAAAAAATGAAACCGGACCTAAGCAAAGCTATCTGGGACGGTCAAGGAACCGCACCATTCGTCAATGCTTTTCTCCGGGCCGTCCATACCGGCGATTTCGATCCTTTCGTCCGGATGCTTGTGGAGCAGGCGACATTGGTCAGCGACGGCGGAGGGAAAGTCCGTTCCGCCATACATCCGATTGCGGGTAAAGCACGCATTCAAGCCTTCTTGGAAGGAATATACGGCAAAGGCGCATTCGCCGGCGATCTCCGGCAAGCTCACGTAAACGGCGAGCCAGGGCTGCTGCTGATTCGGAACGGTGAAGCCAAATCTGTCATTTGCTTCGGAGCCGCAGATGAAGCCGGAACCATTCAGTCGATTTATTTCATCAGCAACCCGGATAAGCTCGAAGCTATTGCCGATGCTCTCAATGCATGACAAAGACCCGCCAGGAGCGGGTCTTTGTGCTTGTAGTGTAAGAGTAGCATTGAGGTATCTCTCTTTACGGCTTCGCGATCCGGGGCTGCGCAGAAATAGTGCCGGTACCTAGGGCTTCTCCGTCTAGGCCCTCCAGGCCGTCCGCACGGTCCCACAAAGAGACAGGGAGCTTCTGAAATTGGGGTGATTGAATGGATTCAAGCCAATGCATCAGAGCTGTCTTATCGAACCTTTTCGGATCAAGCCATGCCTCTACTTGCTCTTCATCAAAAAGAATCGGCACACGCACTTCGCTGCCTGTGTCGTCATCCGTCCGTTTCCTGGTAACGATGGTGCAAGTCCTCAGCTCCTCGCCAAGCGAACCTTTCCATACATCATAAACGCCGGCCATGGCGAAAGTCCGTCCATCCTGAGCGATATAGCGATCGACGGCTTCCTTTTTCGGATTCAGCCAAGTGACGCGGTCGAAGCTGCTGCCGGGAATAACGCAGCGCTGTCTTTTGACGAGGTAATCGAACGCGCGGTTTCGGAATACATTGAGGTTGTCCGCCAAAACCGAATCGCGCGCCCAGAAAGGCATCAGCCCCCAGCGGTACTCATCGAGCGTGCGCACGCTGTCTTTTTGCGTAATCGCTGCTATGGACTCATTCGGCAGCCGGTTGTTTTGATGGGAATAATAGGAAAGCGCACGGGTGATGCCGTAACGCTCGTTTAACTCATCCAGGTCGGCATGAAGTATAAATCGGTCGCACATGTTCGTAAGCTCCTCTGCTGTTTTGAGCAGTATTTGTATTTTATGCCAACTTCATGCGCCGGAAAAAGTTACCATGCGGCTTTCAGCTTATTTTAAGGTTTCATTCATTTGCTTTTAATCTAAGTTTATTATACTAAACTACGTTGATCCCACATTCAACATATATCACGTTTATCCCTGCTGTCGGCTGCCATCGACGAAGCAGGGATTTTTTAATATGAGGACAAAATAAATCGGGCCCCGTCTCGCGACGAGGCCCATTCATGGGAGAGGAGAAACCGGACGAAGAGCTTATGGGGAACGTAAGTCTTCTCCGCGGTTGTCTACGACATTTTCGGATGTCGATGATATAAGGATGGACACATTTCGAGGAATCTATACGTGCTTGTCAGAAAATTTTGTGCAAAACTTTCCGTTTGTGGTACGATAGCAGTACTATCCAGTAGAAGGTGGGCATAAATGAGAGTCATATCAGGGAGTGCCAAAGGAAGGCCGCTTAAGGCCGTTCCGGGCATGGGAACGCGGCCTACTACCGATAAGGTGAAGGAGGCTATTTTCAGCATGATCGGGCCGTATTTTGAAGGCGGGCAAGTGCTGGATTTATTTGCAGGAACCGGAGGACTAAGCATCGAAGCGCTCAGCAGAGGGATGGAGCGGGCGGTTTTAACCGATGTGGACAAGAAGAGCATCGACACCATTCGGCACAATTTGCAGGCTGCCGGATTTACGGAGCAAGCCGAGCTGTACCGTAACGATGCCGCGCGGGCACTGAAGGCGTTAATGAAAAGGGAGGCCAAATTCGACCTCGTTTTCTTGGATCCGCCCTACCGGCTGAAGGTCATCCGCGAGCTGATGGAACAGCTTGATCAAGGGAATATGCTGAACTCCCATGCCACGATTGTGGTGGAACACGATGCCGAGGACGCTTACGACGGTCCGATCGGCCGTTTGCAATGGGCGCGTAGAGCCGAATATGGCGATACGGCGGTTACGATTTACAAAAATAGTTCGCAAGAGCAATAGTTACCGCACTAGTCGGAGGAGTTGACACAATGATTAAAGAACATTTCGGAATGAAAATTGCCGTCTATCCAGGTACGTTTGACCCGGTGACCAACGGGCATCTGGACATCATACACCGTTCGGCCAAAGTATTCGATAAACTGATCGTCGCCGTATTGAACAATACAAGCAAAAACCCGCTCTTCACAGTGGAAGAACGGACCGATCTACTGCGTAAAGTGACAAGCGATCTGCCGAATGTCGAAATCGACAGCTTTCGGGATCTGCTTATTAACTATATGAAACAAAAGGATGCTCATCTGATTGTCCGCGGCTTGCGGGCGGTATCCGATTTCGAGTACGAGCTGCAAATGGCATCGACCAACCGGAAGCTGGACGAAAATTTTGAAACGTTTTTCATGACGTCGACGCCGCAATATTCTTATTTAAGCTCCAGCATCGTCAAGGAGATAGCCCGTTTTCACGGCCCCGTTAACGATCTGGTGCCTGAAGTGGTGGAGAAGGCGCTGCTGGTCAAATATGCGGACGTTATTCTCTAGTGCTGCGGTGATGGTTCCGGAACGCAAAGGCGATAAACACGGACAATAGCAGCATTAACAGCAGGATTCCGCTAAACCAGAGCATAGTGGGACTAAGGAGCGGCCATAGGTTTACATCGTGAAGACTCCATTGCGAATGGGCCGGCATTCCTGCCGTGGGATTCGGCATCCAAACGGGCAACGTCAGGTTGAGCGCTCCGTTAAGAGGCTTCCATAGAATGCCTGTACATACAAACGCTGTAACGGCATGAAGAACCCGCGATTTTAAAAATGAAGTATAGCGGATATCCGTGCCTAAAGTGAAGCTTTTGACCTGTGCATGGGTGGACAGTCCGCCCCAGGCGAACAAGGCGCTGAGAATGGCGTACTGCCATGTATCGGTGAAAGCCGGACTTTGAGTCATCGAGTAAGCTCCGATATGAGCTTCAAACAATCCCGGCAGCAGAGCTGACAAGAAGGCCTCGCTCTCTTGGGAGGAGACGATCCCGGATGCCGATAAGGCAAGGCTGAACACAGATAGCAGCTGGCTTAAAGAAACGGCGTTAACGATAACCGAGAACATCATCATAAGACCGCCGATGGCCATAAGCTGTTGAACCGCATTACTGACGGAATCGCCGAGCAGCTTGCCGAAGGTTCGGCCGTCTTTGGCCTGGGCGTTCCGCCAAGCGATGATGCTGCGGTTCAGCAGACCGTAGTTGGCATACATTACATCGTGAACCGCCCTGCTGGAGACAATGTCCGGCTGCAAGGGCTGCCTTGAGCCGCGGAATTGCTGCCAAAGCGCGACAAGAATGGCCGAACCGTAATGGAGTATGCCGAGCATAAGCCCGCTTTGTGCATCTTGCAGGAAGCCTACGCCGACAACGGTGATGAGGAATACGGGACTAAGCACGTGGCTGAGCGTAAGCAATCTCTCGGCTTCGTCGCGGCTAAGGAGATTATCTTTGCGCATGGCTCCCACTGCGGCGGCTCCGGAGGGCGCTCCTGCCGTGAAGCCGACGGCAATGGCCCATCCTCCAATACCCGGCAGCTTGAACAGCAGCCGCAGCAACGGATCCAGTAAGGCTCCGAGCGCATGCAGAACGCCTAAGCCCCTCATGATTTCAGTTACGATGAAAAAAGGGAGCAGGGCGGGAAACACAAGTTTCCACCAAACCGTCAATCCCTGAAGCGATGACTTGAACGCCTGATCAGGGAACAAAATAATACATACTACAAGCAGCAGAGCCAGACAACCGAATAATAAAGTTGTAAGGCGCTGTGGGGATAACGGTTTTACACCAGCCATAAGGTACCAACTCCGATTCGAGGGTGAATGGTACATGTTTACGCTTTGTCCGAATGGTTTAGACCAAGCAGGTCAACCTATAGATAAGGCAGTGCCCGCATCGAGGCAGGGCTTAAGGGGGCTTAAAGGGGGGAGAAGCATGGAAGACACGAGGCATATGAAGCGGGCATCGAGAATTGTCGTCTCGGTGTTCATTGCTATTGCACTGGTTTACGGCATCTATTTTTTGCCGCTGCCGCTTTTTATTTTTTCGGCAGGAACCGCTGAAGACATTCAACCTATGGTTCAAGTGAAACAAAATGATTCGCAGGATCACGGCGTGTTTATGCTGACTACGGTTCGTGTCAGCGATGCGACGGTATTCAGCTACCTGTTGTCCTTCGTCCGCCCGTTTGAGGAGCTTCACCTAAAAAGCGAGCTGCTTCAAAAGGACGAGACGGAGCAGGAATATTCGCAAAGACAGGAGGTCAATATGCTAACCTCCCAGTCGAGCGCGATCCAGGCGGCCTACCATAAGCTGTCGATTCCTTATAAAATTACTACGGACGGCATTCTCATCGTCCAGGTATTCAAGGATTATCCTGCGTCACAAATATTGAAGCCGGGCGATTATATCGTTAAGATCGACGATACGGCGGTTCAAACCAAGGAAGAGCTGCAGGCGCTGCTCAAGAACAAGCAGGCGGGAGACACCGTCGCGGTTACTTATAAACGGAAAAAAGCAACCAAGACCGATTCCATCGCTCTGGCTGCTCTTCCCGCTGACGAGGGAACGGCGGCGGATAAGCCGCAAGCGCGCCGAGCCGGCCTCGGCATCGTGCCGGCCAATGTGCAGAGCGTGAAGGCGGATGATGAGACCAGGCAGGTCAAAATCAAGGCCGGCGATATCGGAGGACCGTCTGCCGGCTTGATGTTCACGCTGGAGATCATTAACAAGCTGTTGCCCGAGGATATAACGAAGGGCCACAAAATAGCCGGCACGGGGACCATTGACGAGAAAGGCACGGTAGGTGTCATCGGCGGCATTCAGCATAAAATCATCGCAGCGGATAAAGCGGGTGCGGAAATCTTTTTTGCGCCGAAAGATTATGTGTCCCCGGATGGGCAAACTATTAAAAATTATACCGATGCAGTGAAGCGGGCGGAGGAAATTCATACGGCAATGAAAATCGTCCCTGTAGGAACCGTGGATGATGCATTGAACTATTTGAATACATTGTCTCCCAAGGAAGACAAGGCCAGCTAACCCCTGACAGGCGGCTCGTAATAGTCGCGGAACAAATCGCGCTCCGACGCCGTCCGGCAGCCGAGGGCGTAAACGGAAGTGGCTTGAATATCGAGCTGCAACAGCGGCGAAGGCTCGGATAATGACGTTACCTTGGTGACGACCGGAACCTTGGCCGTTTTTTTCATCCTCCGCAGCAGCTCCTGTCCTGTGCTTGTAAACCCGAGAACGCGTAAGTAAGGGGCTCCTTGCGCCAGAACCGCGGGAGCGAGCTGCGGCTTCTTATGATTCAAGAGGATGCGGAGCAGCGTTCTTTGCAGCTTTGTCCGGGTATATCTCTTGGTTTTCAGCAGGCCGACCAGGCTTTCTACAACGTTGGTTGAATCGATTGAAAGGGACGGCAGCGCCTGCTTGATGCGGTGCTCCAGTCCTTCGCCTACCTCGTGAAATTCTGCGAGCTGCTCCGCCGAATGATTCAGCAGCTGAACCAGCAGCGGTTTGGCAAAATGCTCCCACCGGACAGGAGCCTTGCCTGCAGCCCATTCTCTTCGCAGCACGTCGAGAGTGCCGACAGGAACGTAGGGAGCTATTTCCTCCAGCGTCATCCGCTCAAACAGCATATGCCTCAACGCCGTGGCGCTGGCAATTTGGCTGTCCGTAATGTCCGACTGGTTGTATCCGGCTTTCTGCCGCGTAATCGTCAGCGGCTCAATCCGGCTTTGCAGCCGCTTCAAAGCAATGAGATAATGAAGGCCTAACGTATTGTTAGGCTGGGCCAGCTCGGACTCCGCGGTCCCCGGAACATACTGCGCCACAGCTCTGCTGTACGCTGTCGGATAGGGGAGCCCCGCTTTGAGCTCTTGCTGCAGCAGGCTTTGAAAGCCCGCCGATTCCTCCGCTGCGGCGTCGGCAACCCGATGCAGCCAGGAGATGTCGCCGCTCTCGCTGCCGAAGCACAGCGTATCCACAACGCCTGCAGCATCCAGGGCGGAGACCGCACCGTAGGCAAACCATTCCGCCGGCTGAGCCGAGTAGGCTACCGGGAGCTCAAGAACGAGGTCGACGCCCATTCGCAGGGCCATTTCAGCCCTTGCCCACTTGTTGACCATGGCCGGCTCGCCACGCTGCAGGAAATGGCCGCTCATGACGGCTACGGCGGCGTCGGCGCCCGATACCTTTTTCGATTGTTGGAAATGATAATAATGTCCGTTATGCAGTGGATTGTATTCGACGATCAGCCCGACGGTTTTCATAGGGTCTCCTTGTACACAATTTGGCAATGATTTCATCTATTTTCACTATAGCATGAACTGAAAATGTTGACAAAATAGAAGAACTATAGATATAATAATCTTTGTTTGTTTGGGGTGATACACGTGTTCATTCGACTAAAAGAATTGGCGAACAAAGCGGACACGGTTCATTTCGATGAAACCGTCGATTTGACCGATGTTTTGAAGAACCGTACCGATCTGCTCAGCTTCGGCCCGCTGCAGGTTCAACTGCAGGCCCGTCATGATGACGGAGCGGCTGAGGTGACCGGAGTACTGAGTATTGATGTAGAGCAACCATGTTCCCGCTGCTTGGAGCCGGTGAAGCAAAGGCTGGAAATTCCTTTTCATGAAACGTTTGCGTTAGCTGCAGATGAATCGGAACCGGATGACGAGGATGAAGATATTCATTTCGTAACGGATGAGAAGATAGAGTTGATGCCCTACTTGATTGAGAATGTACTGGTGGCATTACCGTACGTACCGCTGTGCCAGGAAGAATGCCAAGGGCTATGTCCCGTATGCGGAACCAACCGCAACGAGCATGCTTGCGGCTGCAAGCAGGATACAACCGATCCTAGACTTGCCGGGCTGGCGGATTTCTTTAAGCAATAAGTACGTTGGACAGGTTGAATTCGTTGAAGGAGGTGGGAATATGGCAGTACCTCAAAGGAGAACATCCAAGACACGTCGCGACAAGCGCCGTACTCACTTTAAATTAGTAGTTCCAGGCATGGTAAAGTGTGACAACTGTGGTGAATTGAAATTGGCTCACCGCGTTTGCAAAGTGTGTGGATCTTACAAAAAAAGAGAGATCATCAAGCAATAGTTTATTGTAAACTAGGCGGTAGCACTTCATCTGACGGTGAAGTGCTATTTTTTTCGGCAAGGCAGCGCAGTTTGTACGCATCCTGTCGCTTGGAACCATGCGTCAAAAGCAGCCTGTAAGCCAATTTCTGCTTTCCTTTTCAGTTGTAATCCATTATACTATCTCATATTACTTGGTCATAAGATAAAGTGATATCGAGTCTTCGAGACTCATCGATATAGATGGAGTGTCGTCCTTGCGCTTGCAGACCGAGAATTATAAATAGTACCGATCAAATACGGATCGCTGGATAAATACTAATTACGGTAAAGGTGGTGTCCGACATCGAGCGCCTTCCTAAACGACAGCGCCAGCAGCAGCTGGCCGGAGCCATTGAGCAAAACCCATTTATAACGGATGAAGATTTAATGCGTTTGTTTCAGGTCAGTATTCAGACCATCAGACTGGACCGGTTGGAGCTCGGAATTCCGGAGCTGCGTGAACGGATGAAACTGATGGCGGAGCAATCGTACGATCAAGTGCGTTCTTTGCCGCTGCATGAAGTTATTGGTGATGTCATTGATCTGCAGCTGGACAAGAGCGGTATTTCCATGTTCGAAATCCGCGAGGAGCATGTGTTCTCACGAACGAAAATTGCGCGCGGACATCATATTTTTTCTCAGGCGAATTCCTTGGCGGTAGCGTTGATTAACGATCAGATCGCGTTAACGGCCGCGGCCGACATCCGGTTCGTGCGTCCGGTCAAGCTCGGGGAGAAATGCGTGGCCAAAGCCTACGTCCGCTCTATTTCCAAAGGGAAAGCCAAGGTCGAAGTGTTCACCTATATTGGAGAAGAAATGGTATTTCAAGGTAATTTCATTATTTATCATTCAACAAGAGATCGATCGGAGGGAGGAGAGCCTGATGCGGATAGCGATTGATGCAATGGGCGGAGACCATGCCCCCGATGTCGTGGTGGCCGGAGCCGTGGAAGCGGCTCGTGAATGGAACGATACGACCATTATTTTAGTGGGGGATTCGGCTCGAATTGAAGCTTTGCTCGCAGGGAACAAGCCGGCGAATATCGAAGTACGTCATGCCGGTGAAGTCATCGAGGCAGACGATGAGCCGGTTAAGGCGGTAAGAAGAAAAAAAGATTCCTCGATGGTCGTCGCTGGCCGGATGGTTAAGGAGAAGGAAGCCGACGGGATGATCTCCGCAGGCAACACCGGAGCCTTAATGACAATGGGAATTCTGGTTGTCGGACGGATGAAAGGGATTAGCCGTCCCGCGCTTGCGCCGATGATCCCTACGATCGATGGCGTAGGCATGCTGGCGTTGGATCTTGGGGCAAATATGGATTCCAGTCCGGAAGAATTGAATCAATACGCAATTATGGGCAGCATATATCGTAAGAAGGTCGATGGTATAGCTCAGCCGAAAGTCGGACTGCTGAACGTCGGGACGGAAGCGATGAAAGGCAATGAGTTGACCAAAGCGGCATATGCACTGCTTGAGAAGGCACCGGTTCATTTTGTCGGCAATATCGAATCACGGGATGTGCTTAACGGACCTTGCGATGTTCTGGTTTGCGACGGGTTTGCGGGCAACATCATGCTGAAATCGCTGGAAGGTGCGGCATCGACTATTTTTTCCGCCCTAAAGACGGAATTCACCAAGAGTTTCATGACGAAGCTGGCCGCCGTTGTTCTCAAACCCGGCTTGATGAAATTTCGCCAGTCGTTTGATTATGCCGAGCACGGCGCCGCGCCGCTGTTGGGTATCGACGGACTAATGCTGAAAAGCCACGGATCCTCGAATGCAATGGCGATTAAGAACGCCGTTCGTCAAGCGCGCGCAGCAATCCGGAATGATTTGGTTCCAAGCATATCAAAGGAAATTAGTAATGGAAGCGAGATGTGACATATGAGCTTATTGCCGGTGGGCATTATCGGTACAGGGAAATATGTGCCTGAGCGGGTGTTGACCAATCAGGATCTGGAACAGATGGTGGAGACGAATGACGAGTGGATCGTCACAAGAACCGGGATCCGCGAACGCAGGCTCGTGAGCGAAGAACAGGCATCGTCCGATCTGGCTTATGAAGCTTCGCTTAAAGCGCTGAAGATGGCGGGGATTACGGCGGAGCAGCTGGACCTGATCGTTGTTGCGACCATTACGCCGGACATGGCGTTCCCGTCGACCGCCTGCATATTGCAGGACAAGCTGGGTGCGAAAAAAGCGGCTGCATTCGATTTATCGGCAGCTTGCTCCGGTTTCATCTACGGCTTGGCCAATGCCTCCAATTTCATCGCCACCGGAGTTTATAAATATGCGCTAGTTATCGGCGCGGAATGCTTGTCTAAAATTACCGATTACACGGATCGCAACACCTGCATTTTGTTCGGTGACGGAGCGGGTGCCGTCGTTCTGGGAGCCGTACCGGAAGGCCGCGGCTTCAAATCGTTCGAGCTTGGAGCAGACGGATCCGGTGGAGAGCTGCTGCGCATTTCCGGCGGAGGCTCACGCTGTCCTGCATCTCCGCAAAGCTTGGAGAATAAGCAGCATTTCATCTACATGGCCGGCAGCGAAGTGTTCAAATTCGCGGTACGGATTATGGGAAGCGCTGCGGAAGAAGCATTGCGCAAAGCGGGAATGGAGAAGCAAGATATCGACCTGCTCGTGCCGCACCAAGCTAACATCCGGATTATACAATCCGCGTTGAATCGTCTTGAGCTTAGCGAAGACAAATGCATGATCAACCTTGATAAGTACGGCAACGTATCGGCAGCGTCGATCCCAATCGCGCTGGCGGAAGCTGTGGAGCTTGGAAGAGTGAACGAAGGCGACTGCATCGTGCTGGTCGGCTTTGGCGGCGGCCTGACATGGGGCGCATCGGTTATTGTTTGGTAATCATCCTTATTTATAAAATGCAGGCTTTCTTGCCGGCCGGTGATCGTCATCAAACGTAAACCGGCCGGAAAAATAAGGCAGGAAGGGAGCTCAGATGATGGGAAAAATAGCATTCGTATTTCCGGGCCAAGGCGCACAAGCCGTAGGCATGGGAAAAGATATTTATGAGAGCGAATCCGCTGCAAAGCAGCTGTTTCAACGTGCGGATGAAGCGCTGGGCTATTCTTTGTCGTCTATTATTTTCGAAGGGCCCGATACGGAATTAAAAATTACATATCATACGCAGCCGGCGTTGCTGACAACAAGCATTGCTTATTTAGAAGCTTTCAAAGCGAAAGGGCTTGCGCCCGATTATGTGGCAGGGCACAGCTTGGGTGAGTACAGCGCTCTGGTTGCGGCAGGCGTTCTCAGCTTCGAGGATGCGGTTCGGACCGTCCGTGCCCGCGGGGAGTTCATGGAGCAAGCCGTACCTAGCGGACAAGGCGCAATGGCTGCGGTTCTCGGGGCGGAAAGAGAGGCGCTTCAGAAGCTTTGTGCGTCGGTATCTCACGAGGTTGGCGCAGTGGAGCTCGCTAACTTGAACTGCCCGGGACAGATTGTCATCTCAGGCAGCAAGGAAGGCGTACAAGCTATCGCGGAGCAGGGCAAAGAAATCGGCGCCAAGCGCGTCATTCCGCTGGAAGTGAGCGGACCGTTCCATTCCTCTCTGATGAAGCCCGCCTCCGAGCGTCTGGCCGGAGTGTTGGCTGAGATCGACATGCAATCTGCGGCCGTCCCTGTCGTTGCCAACGTGACTGCCCGACCTGTGCAGGAGCCTGCCGAGATCCGTCAACTCCTGGTGGATCAGGTTCATTCCTCGGTGCTGTGGGAAGATAGCGTAGCCTGGCTGATCGAGCAAGGGGTCGACACCTTCGTGGAAATCGGTTCGGGATCCGTTCTGGCCGGACTGATCAAGAAGATTGACCGCTCTGTCAAAGTCGTTTCCATCAACAGCAAGGAAGCGATTGACCAGTTCCAGCTCTAGGCCAATGGCCGGTTTCGGATTCCAATAGGTTTATTCATTACTTATTATGGCTATTGTAAGGGAGGGTACCTCATGTTGACAGGGAAAACAGCGCTCGTAACAGGAGCTTCCCGCGGCATCGGAAGAGCGATTGCTCTGACGCTGGCCGAAGCGGGAGCGGACGTTGCCGTGAATTATGCAGGCAGCGAGGCCGCGGCAGCCGAGGTGGTCAGCCTGATTGAAGCGATGGGGCGCAAAGCCGTCAAAATCAAGGCGGATGTCAGCTCGTCGCAGGAAGTGGACGATATGTTCAAGATCGTTCTGGAAACATTCGGCAAAGTAGACATTCTTGTGAATAATGCAGGCATCACGAGAGATAATTTGATAATGAGGATGAAGGAAGAGGAATTCGACCAAGTCATCGCCACGAATTTGAAGGGCGTGTTCAACTGCGTCAAAGCGGCTACACGTCCGATGATGAAGCAGCGTTACGGTCGTATCATCAATATCTCCTCCGTCGTAGGGGCGCTCGGGAATCCGGGACAAGCCAACTACGTGGCTGCCAAAGCCGGAGTCATCGGGATGACCAAAGCGACCGCCAAGGAGCTTGCTTCCCGCGGTATTACCGTCAATGCGGTAGCCCCGGGCTTCATTGAAACCGATATGACCGACAAGCTGTCGGAGGATACACGCTCGCAGCTATTGCAGCAGATTCCTTTGGCAAGACTTGGCCAGCCTGAAGATATCGCCAAAGCGGTCCGTTTCCTCGCATCCGAGGATGCGGCCTACATGACGGGTCAAACGATTCATGTAGACGGCGGTATGTACATGTAAGGGTAACATTGTTTTCAGGCAATTGTGCAAAAATTCGCAAAAATAGTTTTTTTCTGCGGTCTCTGCGCTTGCTCTGGCAATTTGTCCATAAGTTAAGTATAATACCATGGAGGAGGTGAACCGGATGTCCGATGTTTTAGATCGCGTGAAACGAATCGTCATCGATCGTCTTGGTGTTGATGAGGCAGAAGTGTCCCTCGAAGCATCTTTTAAGGATGATTTAGGCGCTGATTCTCTAGATGTAGTAGAATTAGTAATGGAATTGGAAGATGAGTTTGATATGGAAATCTCTGATGAAGACGCAGAGAAAATAACTACGGTAGGTCAAGTAGTTGAGTACATAAAATCTCATACTTAATTAGTATAAGTCCCGTTATTTCCTTAAACGGGACTTATCTCCATTCATCCTGACCGAACGTTGACAAATTCATAAAAAATGACGAATATATACATAACATTGTTATTTTAGATAGAGGTGGATTAAAGTGAAGCAAAGAGTTGTCATAACAGGTATGGGCGTCATGACCTCCTTGGGACATGATCTGGAAACTTTCTGGGGAAACCTGATGGCAGGGAAATCCGGAGTAGGCATGATTGAACTGTTCGATGTGAGCGAATATCCAACGCGCATTGCTGCTGAGATCAAAGACTTTAATCCTGAGCAGTATTTCGATAAAAAGGAAGCACGACGGATGGACCGCTTCGTGCAGTTTGCCGTCGCGGCCAGCCTGTCCGCACTAAAGGATGCAGGACTTAATGTTAAAGAAGATACGGATCCCGAGCGTGTGGGTGTTTATGTCGGCTCCGGTATCGGGGGCTTGTCTACATGGGAAGAGCAGCACAAAATATTGCTGGAAAAAGGACCGAAGCGCGTCAGCCCGTTCTTTATTCCGATGATGATCGCGAACATGGCGTCGGGACAAATCTCGATGCTGACTGGAGCAAAAGGTCCCAACAGCACAGCGGTAACCGCTTGCGCAACGGGAACCCACTCCATCGGTGATTCATATAAAATGATTCAGCGCGGCGATGCCGACGTCATGATCTGCGGCGGCGCGGAAGCAACGATCAGTCCGACCGGCGTAGCGGGATTTTGCGCTCTGCGCGCTATGTCTACACGCAATGAGGAGCCTGAGAAAGCAAGCCGTCCGTTCGATACGGACAGAGACGGATTCGTTATGGGCGAAGGCTCGGGCATTTTGATTCTCGAGTCCCTGGAGCATGCACAGAAGCGCGGTGCACGCATTTACGGCGAAGTAATCGGCTACGGAATGAGCGGCGACGCTTATCATATGACGGATCCCGATCCGGACGGAGCAGCGCGCTGTATGAGCAAAGCGATCAAGGATGCGGGGATCGAGCCTTCCGAGATTGATTATATTAATGCACACGGTACGTCAACACCGGTAGGCGATCGTTCCGAAACGACGGCCATTAAGAAAGCGCTGGGAGATCACGCTTACAAAGTAGCGGTCAGCTCGACGAAGTCGATGACCGGCCATTTACTGGGAGCGGCAGGCGGAGTGGAAGCTCTCATCTGCGGCTTGACCTTGAAGAACGGCATGATTGCTCCTACAATCAACTTGGACAATCAGGATCCGGAGTGCGATCTGGATTATGTTCCGAATAAGCCTCGCCAAGCGGACGTAAAGATAGCCATGTCGAATTCGTTCGGCTTCGGCGGACATAATGCAACGATTATTTTGAAAAAATACGAGCAATAACCAAATGACGCGCGACGCGTGACGAAACTAATGAACCGGATGTCCGAGTAGGTGGTGAAGGCATGCATCGAAACCTGAAGCAACTGCAGGCGGCGTTGAATATAACTTTTCGCAAACCCGAGCTTTTAAGGCAGGCGTTCACCCATTCTTCCTATGTCAACGAGCATCGTGTCGGCAACTACAAGGATAATGAACGTCTGGAGTTTCTGGGGGATGCGGTGCTTGAGCTGACAGTATCCGAATATTTGTTCGACACATATCCCGAGCGATCGGAAGGCGAGCTGACCAAGCTGAGGGCTTCCATTGTTTGCGAGCCATCGCTCGTCGGCTTTGCCGAGGATTTGGAGTTCGGTTTCTACGTTCTGCTGGGTAAAGGGGAAGAGCTGACCGGCGGAAGAACCAGACCGGCGCTGCTTGCCGATGTGTTCGAGTCTTTTATCGGAGCATTGTATCTGGATCAAGGCCTGGACGTAGTCAAAACATTTTTGCGAAAGCATGTGTTTCCGAATTTGCCGCATCAAGGCAAGTTGTTGACCGTCGACTTCAAAACGCATCTGCAGGAATATACGCAGCAGCACAACATGGGCATGCTGGAGTACCGGATCGTGGATGAGCGGGGTCCTGCGCATGAGCGGGAATTCGTAGCTCAGGTCCATGTCAACGAGACACTTCTCGGACAAGGCTCCGGCCGCTCCAAGAAGGAAGCGGAGCAGCATGCGGCGGCGCAAGCGCTGGAAGCGTTGAAAGTGCATATTCAATAATGCTACATTAGCAAGAAGAGATGCAGCGGGGCAGCTTACGGGTTGTCGCCGTTGCTTTTTCTTTTGTCACGCTGTTGTCCGGATAACCAATATTTAAGAAACCCTCTCCCTGGCGGGATTTATTCTATGAAAAGGGAATGTGTGGTACAATAGCGTTGAGGTGAGACGATGTTTTTAAAGCGTATTGAGCTGTCCGGTTTCAAATCGTTTGCCGATCGGACGGAGCTGGAATTCGTCCAAGGAATAACAGCGGTGGTAGGCCCGAACGGAAGCGGCAAAAGCAACATTTCCGACGGCATTCGTTGGGTGTTAGGGGAGCAGAGCGCTCGCAGCCTTCGCGGCGGCAAGATGGAAGACATCATTTTCGCCGGCAGCGACGCGCGCAAAGCGGTCAATTATGGCGAAGTATCGCTCACTCTGGATAATACGTCTCAGTCGCTTTCGCTTGATTACAACGAAGTGACGGTCACCCGGCGCGTTCACCGCAGCGGGGACAGCGAATATTTGATCAACAAGCAGCCTTGCCGGCTGAAAGATATTACAGAGCTGTTCATGGATACCGGAATCGGTAAAGAAGCGTACTCGATTATCGGACAAGGACGGATCGAGGAAATATTAAGTACGAAGTCAGAGGACCGCCGGGGCATCTTTGAAGAAGCCTCGGGGATTGTCAAATATAAATCGCGTAAACGGGAAACCGAGAAAAAACTGCAGGAAACCGAGCAAAATTTGCTGCGGATTCATGATCTGGTTGTAGAGCTGGAGGATCAAATCGAACCGCTGCGCCAGCAGTCGGAAAAGGCGATCCGTTATAAAGAGCTGCGCGAGCAGCTGAAGAGCAGCGAAATCGCGATGTATGTGTATCAAATAGAGCAAATTTACGGTTCTTGGACGGAAACAAACGCCAAGCTGGAAAAGCTGCGGAAGGATCAGCTGGCATTGCAGGCAGTCGTGGGGCAGCATGACGCTCATCTTGAGCGTCACCGCTGGGAGACCCGGCGCTTGGAAGAGGAAATCGAGACGCAGCAGCAGCAGCTGCTGCAGCTAAGCGAAGACTTCGAGAAATGCGAAGGGCAAGGCGAGGTTCTGAAGGAGCGTAAAAAAAATTACGCCTCCAACCAGGCGCAGTTGAAGCAAGCTGTCGTTGTGCAGGAGCAGCGCGTTACGGAGAAGGAAGCGGAGCTCGCGGTGTTCAAGGACAAGCTTGCCGCGATTTCAACGGAGCTGATTCAGTTTCAAGCGAAGCTGAAAGCGGAGGAGGACCGTCTGCTCGGCGTAGCTGGCGGGATCAGCAGCGGGGAAGAGGACCGCTTGAAAGGCGAGCTGTTGGAGACGCTGAATCAAATGGCCAACGCACGGAATGAAGTGCGCTATACCGAGCAGCAGCTGGAAGGACTGTCCAAGCGATTGGAGCGTCTCGGCGATGAGCACCGCAAGTGGAAGGAGCAGCAGGAGGGCTTGACGGAGCGCAAGCGCGTTCTGGAGGAGCGTCTAACCGGAGTCATCGGTAAAATTACCGAGGAGCGCAACCGCTATCTGGAGCTCAGCCAGGGCTTGAAATCGAAGCAGCTGCTGTCCGAGGAGTCGCAATCGACCGTGCGCAAGTGGGAGCAAAAGCTCGATTCGCTTATTTCCCGCCGCGATACGATGCGGGAGATGGCGAACGATTATGACGGCTTTATGCACGGTGTCAAGGAAGTGCTGAAAGCAAAGGACCGGAGCGAATTACGGGGAATCCGCGGAGCGGTTGCTGAGATTGTGAAGGTGCCGGCTAACGTTGAGGTTGCCATGGAGACGGCACTGGGCGGCGCACTGCAGCACGTTGTCGTCGACAGCGAGGGGAATGGCCGCGAGGCGATTGCCTTCCTAAAACGCCGTCAGCTGGGGCGCGCTACCTTCCTGCCGCTTGACGTTATTCGCGGCCGCTCGATTCCCGAGTCGGAAAAGCGTGCTATCGAGGGCATGGAAGGCTTTATCGGCATCGGTGCCGATCTGGTTCAATTCGACGAGACATATCGTCAAATCGTCGGCAGCCTTCTCGGCAACGTCATTATTGCGAGCCAGCTGGAAATTGCGAACCGTATAGCTGCACGCGTGCAATACCGTTACCGGGTCGTAACGCTGGAAGGCGACGTCGTGAATCCGGGCGGTTCGATGACGGGCGGAAGCCAGCAGAAGAAGTCGACGAGTCTGCTGAGCCGGCAAAGACAGATCGAGGAGATGGATAAAGAAATAGCCGTGTCCGAAGGGCAGCTGAAGCAGCTTCGGAACAAGGCGGAGCAGATGCGCAAGGAGATTGCCGCCGAGACTCTTGCATTGGAAGAGCTGCGCCAGTCCGGCGAGGGCTTGAGAATCGAGGAGCAGCAAATTCGCGCCGGCTTGCAGCCGCTGGAGCATGAGGCGAAGCAGGTCGCCGAGCAGCTTGCTCTGTACAGCGAGGACGGAGACGCGCTCGATGCCGAGCGGCGCGACTTGGAGAAGCGCAGGGAGACGGCGCTGCAGTCGGTGGAACGGCTTCAGGAAGAGGAACGAATAGTGCAGCAGGCGATTCGTGAGGCGGAGCTCGCGCGCAAAGCCGGCGAGCTGGCCAAGGAGGAGCTGCAGACTCAGCTGACCGATCTGAAGATCAAGGTCGCATCCCAGTCACAAGAAAAGCAGTCGCTGCTGGATCAGGAGCGGCGCGTGCAGACGGAGCTATCCTCCTTACATAAGGAGCTGGATTTGAACCGGAGCCTCGTGGAGCAGCTGGAGCTGGATATGTCGAACCACGAGCGCGAATCGGTGATGCAGATCGAGCTGCTGAACACCTTGAAGCTGAAGAAGCAGCAGTGTACCGAGCAGCTGGATCTGAAGCGCGCCGAACGCGCCCAATGGCAGGCGAAGCTAGAGCATGAGGAGAACAAGACGAGAGAAGAGCGCAATCAGCTGCGACAAGTCGAGGAGCATCTCCATCAGACCGAAGTCCGGGTCAATCGTCTCGACGTTGAGCTTGAGAATATTTTGAAAAAGCTGGCTGACGATTATGAGCTCAGCTTTGAATTGGCTAAGGAACGGTACCCCGTTCCGGAAGACGTGCTCGGTACGCAAAATCTCGTCCGCGAGCTGAAGCGCGAGATTGCCTTGCTTGGCGAGGTGAACCTTGGCGCCATCGACGAGTTCACTCGCGTCAACGAACGGTACCAGTTCCTGAGCGAGCAGAAGAACGATCTCGTGGAAGCGAAGACGACGCTGTATCAGGTTATTCGCGAGATGGACGAGGAGATGGCTAAACGCTTCCGCACCACCTTCGATGCGATACGCTCGCACTTCGTCGTCGTCTTCGCCAAGCTGTTCGGCGGCGGACGCGCCGATCTGATTTTGTCAGAGCCGGACAACCTGCTCGACACAGGCATTGAGATCGTGGCGCAGCCGCCAGGCAAGAAGCTGCAAAATCTGCAGCTGCTCTCCGGCGGGGAGCGGGCGCTGACGGCGATCGCGCTGCTGTTCTCCATCATCCGAGTGAAGCCGGTGCCGTTCTGCGTCCTGGACGAAGTCGAAGCGGCGCTGGATGAGGCCAACGTAGCCCGTTTTGCCGAATATTTGCGCGAGTTTTCGACGCAAACGCAGTTTATCGTGGTCACGCACCGCAAAGGGACAATGGAAGAGGCCGACGTGCTGTACGGCGTAACGATGGAAGAGGGCGGCGTGTCCAAGTTAGTGTCCGTCAAGCTGGAAGAGGACGAAGCGATTATCGCGAGCTGACCCGTTTTTCGATACATTGTGTGGATAGGGATCATTAAAGTATAGAGAAAGGGGCCAGGCACCCGATGAGTTTTTTTAAACGATTGAAAGAAAGCATTTCCTCCAAGGCCGAGGCGGTAACGAATAAGTTTAAGGAAGGCTTGACGAAAACACGCGATGTATTTGTCGAGCGAGTAGAGGATTTGTTCACCCGCCGCAAAAAAATCGACGAGGACTTTTACGAAGAGCTGGAAGAAATTCTAATTGGCGCCGATGTGGGCGTCAATACGGTGATGAAGCTTGTCGAGGATCTGCGTAAGGAAGTCCGCAATCGCAAAATCGAGGATCCGAGCGAGCTGCAGCCGATATTATCGGAAATGCTGATCAAGCTGTTGAAGGGCGAAGAGGATGCTTCTCTCAAAATGGCCGATTCCGGTCTGACCGTCCTATTGTTCGTCGGCGTTAACGGCGTCGGCAAGACAACGACGATCGGCAAGCTGGCTCACCATTTGAAATCGCAAGGGAAAAAGGTGCTGCTTGCGGCAGGGGACACGTTCCGTGCGGGAGCTATCGAGCAGCTCGAGGTATGGGGCGAGCGGGTAGGCGTAGACGTAATCAAGCAGCAGGCAGGCTCCGATCCTGCAGCGGTCATGTACGACGCGCTTCATGCGGCGAAAAGCCGTGGCGCGGACGTCCTGTTATGCGATACGGCCGGTAGATTGCAGAACAAAGTCAATCTGATGGAGGAATTGAACAAAATTTATCGCGTTATCCGGCGCGAGGTGCCGGATGCTCCACATGAAGTATTGCTGGTGCTGGATGCGACGACCGGTCAGAATGCGCTAAGCCAGGCCAAGCTGTTTGACGAGAAATCGGGACTGACCGGCCTCGTGCTGACCAAGCTCGATGGAACCGCCAAAGGCGGCATTGTCGTAGCGATTCGCCAGGAGCTGAAGCTGCCGGTGAAATTCGTCGGTCTCGGCGAGAAGATGGACGATCTCCAGCCGTTCGATTCGGATCAATTCGTGCATGCGCTGTTCAGTAAATGGATTCCCGAAGGGGAACAAGACGAGGACAAGGAGCCGCTTAAATCCTAGCTTTTGCGGCTTTTTTCGGGGTGACAAGGAAATATGCTTGACATCATTCTCCGTTTTGGGTATGATAGGTTCTGTTGTTCCTGTAAAGTGTTTTACCTTAACGGAGGCGGGGCACTGTGACGGAAGAGAATGTTCTTACGAAGACGAATCGCATCAACCTGCTGTTTGATTTTTACGAGAAGCTTTTGACCGAGAAGCAGCAAACCTTTTGCAAGCATTATTTTCACGATGATTACTCGCTTGGCGAAATCGCTGCGGAATTTCAAATCAGCCGCCAAGCCGTTTACGAACATATAAAAAGAGCGGAAGCCGTTCTCGAAGAGTACGAGACGAAGCTGCAGCTGCTAACCAAGCACGAAGAACGGCAGCAGCTGATTCAACAGCTCGAGCCTTTGCTGGACGGACTGGCCGACAATCAACGGATGCAGGCTAAGCAGCTTGTGGACAGCTTGGGTCAGCTGGATTAGAAGTTCGGCTGACGAAGGACATCCGCCGTTGTGTGCGCAACGTTTGACCAGGAAGATTATAGTAACGCTCAAGAGGTGAAGTACGATGGCATTCGAAGGATTAGCGACCCGACTGCAAAATGTGTTCAGCAAGCTGAGGGGAAAAGGTAAGCTAACGGAAGACGATGTTAACGAGGCGCTGCGTGAAGTTCGTCTCGCGCTTCTTGAGGCGGATGTCAACTTTAAAGTCGTGAAGGAATTCATCGCTAAGGTGAAGGAGCGCGCGATTGGACAAGAGGTGCTCCAGAGCTTTACGCCGGCGATGGTCGTTGTCGACATCGTAAATAAAGAGCTGACGGAGCTCATGGGCGGTTCGCAAAGCAAGCTTGCAAGATCGAATCGTCCGCCGACGGTCATTTTGATGGTCGGTTTGCAAGGTGCGGGTAAGACGACCGCAACAGGCAAGCTCGCCAGGATGCTGCAACAGCAAAACCATCGCCCGCTGCTTGCGGCAGGAGACATTTACCGGCCGGCTGCGATCAAGCAGCTGCAAGTATTGGGCGAGCAGCTGAAGGTGCCCGTGTTCACGATGGGCGACAAGGTAAGCCCGGTCGAGATCGCGAAGCAGGCGCTGCAGCATGCCAAGGATAACAATAACGACTATTTGATTGTCGATACGGCCGGACGCTTGCACGTGGACGAAACGCTGATGGACGAGTTGAAGCAAATCGTCGAAGCGATCAAGCCGGACGAAACCTTGCTCGTCGTCGATGCGATGACGGGGCAGGATGCGGTGAATGTGGCGGAAAGCTTCCACAAGCAGCTTGAGCTGACCGGCGTCGTGTTGACCAAGCTGGACGGCGATACTCGCGGCGGTGCTGCGATTTCGGTAAAAGCGGTCACCGGCTGCCCGATCAAGTTCGCGGGTATCGGAGAGAAGCTGGACGCGCTCGAGCCGTTCCACCCGGACCGGATGGCTTCGCGGATTTTGGGCATGGGGGACATGCTTACGCTCATCGAGAAGGCGCAGGCCGGAATCGATGCGGATAAAGCGAAGGAAATGGAGCGCAAGATGCGCACCGCAGAATTCACATTCGACGATTTCCTCGATCAGATGGAGCAGGTAAAGAAGCTGGGTCCTCTGGATCAGATTCTCGATATGCTGCCCGGAGCGAACAAGATGAAGGGCATGAAGGATCTGAAGGTCGACGACAAGCAAATGGGGCGTATCGCGGCCATTGTCAAATCGATGACGAAGGAAGAACGGCAAAATCCCGATCTGCTTAGTCCGAGCCGACGCAAACGGCTTGCAGCCGGCAGCGGCAACTCGGTTCAGGACGTGAACCGGTTTATCAAGCAGTTTGAAGACATGCGTAAAATGATGAAGCAATTTTCGAGCATGATGGGACCGAAAGGACCCAAAGCGCTCAAGGGCTTGAAAGGCAAGATGGGTAAAGGAATGAAGTTCCCGTTCGGGTGACCGGCCGGAACCTAACTATAGCATTAATTCTATGCAGGAGGTGAATGATTAAAATGGCAACACGTATTCGTCTTAAACGTATGGGTGCTCACAAAGCTCCTTTTTACCGCGTGGTAGTATCGGATTCCCGTTCCCCGCGTGACGGTCGTTTCATCGAAGAGATTGGTACTTACAACCCGGTTGCAAAACCGGCTATTGTAAACATCGACGAGGAAAAAGCACTGAAATGGCTTCAAACCGGTGCTCAAGCTTCCGATACAGTTCGCAGTCTGTTCAGCCAAGCCGGCATCTTGACGAAGTTTCATGAGTCCAAACTTCAAAAGTAATTTGCCGTTTCGGAGGGTTCTATGAAGGATCTAATAACCGTTATCGCCAAGGCGTTGGTTGATCATCCCGATGAAGTAAAAGTGAATGCGGTGGAAGACGATCGCAGTATTACGTTCGAGCTGTCGGTCCATCCTGACGATGTCGGGAAGGTTATCGGCAAGCAAGGACGCATTGCGAAAGCACTCCGTACCGTAGTCACTTCGGCTGCAGTAAAAGAAAGCAAGCGTGTTTCGGTTGAAATTGTGTCTTAGTGGACACTATGAGAGTTAGGAGAGATCCTAACTCTTTCTCTTTATCTACTTATCTTTTGCCGGAGGGGCAGAATGAGCGAAAAATTGTTTACCGTTGGTAAAATTGTGAATACACATGGAATCCGCGGAGAATTGAAAATCGTGCCGCATACGGATTTTGCCGATGAACGATTCGCCAAAGGCAGTAAGCTTGTTTTTTTTGATCCGCAAAAAGAAACGAGATTAGCTGTAACGGTGCAGTCAGCACGCGAGCATAAAAAAATGTTCATCGTGAAATTTCAAAGCTTCGATCACATTAACGATGTGGAAAAGTACAAAGGCTGGCTGTTGAAGGTCGAAGAGCAGTATTTGGGCGATCTTGAGGACGACGAGTTTTATTACCATGAAATTATCGGCTGTAAAGTCATTACGGACGAAGGCGAGGAGCTCGGGACGATTAGCGAGATTTTGTCTCCGGGAGCCAATGACGTATGGGTCGTAGAGCGGGAGTCCGGCAAGCCGGTGCTGATTCCATACATAGACGATGTAGTGCTCGAAGTCGACGTAGAGGAAAAACGGGTGAAAGTCAGTTTAATGGAAGGCTTGCTGGACTAGTATGAAGATCGACGTACTAACGTTGTTTCCGGCTATGTTCGACGGGGTATTCAACTCCAGCATTTTAGGCAAGGCGCGAGAAAAGGGGCTCGTGGAGCTCAATACCGTGAACTTTCGCGATTTTTCCAATAACAAGCACAACACGGTGGATGACTATCCCTATGGCGGAGGCGGAGGCATGGTGTTGAAGCCCGAGCCGATTTTTGCAGCAGTGGAATCGTTGACGGAGCCGCTATCCATTAAGCCTCGCGTAATACTGATGTGCCCGCAAGGTGAATCGTTCACACAGAGGAAGGCTGAGGAGCTGGCGCAGGAAGAGCATCTGATCTTCATTTGCGGCCATTATGAGGGCTACGACGAGCGGATACGCGAGCATCTGATCACGGACGAGCTTTCAATAGGAGATTACGTTCTGACAGGCGGTGAGCTGCCTGCCATGGTGATCATCGACAGCGTAGCGAGACTTTTGCCCGGCGTATTGGGCAACGAATCCTCTGCCGTGACGGACTCCTTCAGCACGGGCTTGCTGGAGTATCCGCACTATACGCGACCCGTGCAGTTCCGCGGTTGGGAAGTGCCTGACATTTTGCTGTCGGGGCATCATGCGAACATTGAGAAATGGCGTAAACGCATGGCGATTGAGCGGACTTGGCGCAAACGTCCCGATTTGCTGGAAACTTACCCTTTAAGCAAAGAAGAGCAGAAGTGGTTGAAGGAGCTGCAGGATGCCCGGGAGGGCACTGATTCGGCAGCCAAGGATTGAAGAGACGGCTTCTTATGAAAATAATAAGAATAGGTTGAAAAACCATTTGTGTTTGTCTCGCGGTTATGGTATTATATACAACGTTGTGGCATTTTGCCCGATTACGGTGGTCCTCTACGCATACAACATGAGATTCGACTTCGGAGGCGGAATGAACACCTGTGTGGAAGGAGGGAGTCATACATGAGTTTAATTCAGGAAATTACTAAGGAACAACTTCGTTCTGATTTGCCAAGCTTTCGTCCGGGTGATACGGTGAAAGTTCACGTAAAAGTTATCGAGGGTTCCCGTGAGCGTATCCAGCTGTTCGAGGGTGTTGTAATCAAACGCCGCGGCGGCGGAATCAGCGAAACTTTCACAGTAAGAAAAATTTCTTACGGTGTTGGCGTTGAAAGAACGTTCCCAGTACATTCGCCGAAGATTGACAAGCTTGAGGTGGCTCGCCGTGGTAAAGTTCGTCGCGCGAAGCTATACTACTTGCGTGGTCTTCGCGGTAAAGCGGCAAGAATTCAAGAAATTCGTTAAGACGAAAACAAACGGGGGCTTGTTTAGCAAGCTCCTTTTCGTTTTTTTTGCAAAGATTTCTCGAATCCGAAATTTCGTAATGGAAAGGGCAGGTCTTTATGGAGCAGGAACATACCGCTGACAAACCGAATGCGCTCAAAAACGAAGCATGGGAATGGGTAAAAGCGCTGCTCATCGCCGCGATACTCGTCTTTTTTATACGCTGGTTGATTTTTGCTCCGTTTATTGTCGACGGACCGTCCATGGAGCCAAATTTCTATACCAAGGAGCGGTTGATCGTCAACAAGATCATCTACTCGTTCCGAAAGCCTGAACGGGGTGAGGTCGTCGTATTTCACGCCACGAAAGACAAAGATTACATAAAACGGGTTATCGCGCTTCCCGGTGAGAAGATTAGAGTGGAAGGCGATAAAGTGTACGTAAACAATAAGGTGCTGGACGAGCCGTATTTGAAGGAAGCTCTGGATGAGGCGGCCAAAAACGGGATACCTTATAATTCGAGAAACATGAATAACGAGCAAACGGTTCCGGATGGAATGGTGTTTGTTATGGGTGACAATCGTTCCAACAGCCAGGATAGCAGGGATATCGGTCCTGTCAAGTACGAGCAGATCGTCGGCCGCGCCGATTTGATTTTTTGGCCGTTCGATAAGATCAGCCTGGTTCATTTCTAGTAAATTACGTTGTTGAAAAGAAGTTGAGGTGACCGTATGACGATTCAATGGTTTCCAGGTCACATGACGCGAGCGCGCCGTCAAATCGAGGATAAGCTGAAGCTGATTGATGTCGTAATCGAGCTGCTGGATGCTCGCATTCCGCTATCCAGCAGAAATCCGATGATTGATGAAATATTGCAAAACAAGCCTCGCCTTGTACTGCTGAACAAAAACGATTTGGCGGATCCTGCCGTAACGGCTAAGTGGGTCGCTTATTTTGCGGATCATGGGCTGGATGCGCTGCCGGTTGACGCAGCGAACGGGAATCAAATGAAGGAAATTATGGCGCGGTGCAAGCAGCTGATGGCTGCCAAGTTCGAAGCACAGAAGCGCAAGGGCATTAAGAATCCTAGAGCCATCCGGGCGCTGATCGTCGGCATTCCCAACGTCGGCAAATCGACTTTGATCAACCGTTTGGCCGGACGCAAAATCGCGGCAACCGGAGACAAGCCCGGCGTAACCAAAGGCCAGCAGTGGATTAAAGTGGGAACCGAGATGGAGCTGCTCGATACTCCCGGGATATTGTGGCCGAAATTCGAAGATCAGCAGGTCGGAATGCGGCTTGCCGCAACAGGCGCCATCAAAGAGGAAATTTTATATCCCGAGGATATTGCGTTCCACACGATGCGCTACATGATCACCCATTACGGGGCATCATTGCAGGAGCGATTCGGTATTGAGAAGCTGCCGGACGACCCGGACAATAACGATGCCGTTATTGAAGTCATGGAGGCGGTAGGGCGTAAAAGAGGCGCTCTGATGAGTGGTGGACGGGTAGATCTCGAGAAAACGTCCCTGACGATTTTGCGCGAGCTAAGAGCGGGGAAAATGGGGAGAGTCAGCCTGGAAACGCCGGAGGATATCCAGCAAGATCCGTTATAAGTTGAAGTCACTCGATTAGGGTGGCTTTTTCTTTTTTTTACCATATAGGATAGTGTAAGCCCGGCAAAGCGATTGAGAGCCCGGCAGTATCCGGCTAGCGGGCTTTCTAGTATAATGAACTTTATGAATTACATGAGAGAAGGGAATACGTCATCATGCTATTGGATCATGAGCAATCCCTCTGGGATCAAGGAGTCGAGTTTATTGCCGGGGTCGATGAAGTGGGGAGAGGCTGCTTGTTCGGCGATGTCGTCGCAGCCGCCGTTATTTTGCCCCGAGGGCTTGTATTGGAAGAAGTGAACGACTCCAAAAAGCTGAGCCACAAAAAAAGAGAAGAATTGTATGAGCTTATACATAAGGAAGCAATAGCAATTGGCGTCGGCATCGTCGATGTGAAAACGATCGATACGATCAATATTAAACAGGCGGCGCGGCTTGCGATGAAGCAGGCGGTGCAGCAGCTGAAGCCTCAGGCGGATTATTTGCTGGTGGACGCGGAGAAAGTGGACGTGGAGCTTCCGCAAATGGCGCTCATCCATGGAGATGCGTTGAGCCAGTCGATCGCCGCCGCCTCGATCATTGCCAAAGTAACCCGAGACCGAATGTGTCTGCATTGGGATGTGGAGTTTCCCGAATACGGCATCGCCGCGCATAAAGGCTACGCAACCAAGCAGCACCGCGAGATGATCCTCGAATACGGAGCTACCCCGATGCACAGACAATCGTTTCTGAAAAATATTTTGGTGCAGCAGGAGCAGCTGGAGCTGTTCTAAAGGCCTATTCGTTTCGTTTCCATATGAAATTATCATCCCTTTTTACCGATATATAAGGTAAGTTTACATATTGATTGATAGCGATTGGAAGGGGACGGCCCGTGAATATAAGTGGAATTATCAAAGGCTTCCTCGGCGACGCCAAGCCGTCCGAACCGAAGACGCTGGAGCTGAAGACCGGCGAAGTCGTCAAAGGCATGGTCGTGCAGCAGCTGTCCGAGCAGGAAGCAATCCTCAATATCGGCGGCGTGCAGGTCCGGGCGAAGCTCGAAACGCCGCTTAAGCAAGGTGAAGTCACGATGCTGCAGGTGCAGCCGGAGACGGCTTCAGGGCAAATCGTGCTAAAGCCGCTGGACGCGTCGGGCGTCAAAATTGCCGACGGCTCTTTGACGGATTTAATGAAAAACTTAGGCTTGCCGGACACGACATCCAATCGGCAGCTGATTCAGGCGATGCATCAGGCGGGCATCCCGCTATCCAAAGAGAATGTCCAAGCCTTCGTGAAGCTAATGGCACAAATGCCTCCAGGGACGGCGCAGGAGCAGTGGATGCCTTCGGCGGTCCTGGCTTTCCAGAAAGGAATTCCCCTTACGCCGGAAACGGTAAATGCCGTAAGAATGGCCGTATCCGGTCCGGCATTTCATGAGACGCTGCAGCAGCTTGAGGCCCAATTAACCAAGCTGGCGGATCAGGAGCCTGCTCTATCGTCATCTACACGTTCGATGATCGATACGTTGAAGCAAGTCGTCGCATCGCTGAAAGAAGCTTCCGCTCCGATCGCAGCACCTCTCTCTGGGCTCGCCACAGGCGAAATGACAGGCGGAACGGCGCAAGGTGCAGGCCGCCCTGCATCCGCATTGTTAGCGCCCTCAGGAAGCGTTACAGCGCCTCTGGTAACGGACGGAACCGCCGTATCGTCCAATGGAAACAGTGCAGCGCCTGAAACGGCGTCTGCCGGAAGGATAGCGGCGGCTGCTTCAGGCGTGCAGAGTGGCGCAGGAACTGCTGTAGGGGAGGCGCTTAACGGAGCTGACGATCAAGCCAGCGCAGCCGGGCATCCTCGGGCGGCGCAGCTTCAAGGCGGTGCAGCTGTCCAGGACGGCGATGTGCCGGGACAGGAACGGCCGGCCTCTGCGTCGGCCAAGCCTGCTGCCGGGCAAGAAGCGCCTCAGCACGCTTCGGCTGCGTCGGCGCCTTCCGCACCGGCACCGGCTGCGGCTTCAGCTGCTCCGGTGCCTGCAGCATCGTCCGCAGGGATGGCCGGACAAGCAGCGGCAGCTGCAGCGACGGCGGGTGAGCAGCTTCCGGGTGAAGCTCAAGCAGCCCCGGCTATTTCCGGCGCAGCCGCCAAAGGAAAGGCTGCCGAGACTGCTGCTGGCGTTCGTCCGGCGGCAGCCGAAACCGCCGTCAGCCAGGACGAAGCGGCAGGCCATTCAAGAAGCAGCGGTGCGGAGAGCTCCGCCCAGCGCGGTGCCGGTACCGCCGAGCATTGGATTCCGAAGCTCATGAAAGCTATCGGGATGGAGCATGAGCATCAGCTTTTCAAATTGCCTGATCTGGATACTCCGGACGGCCCGATCCGTCTAGATGGAATGTCCAAAGATGCATTGCTGCTGCAAGCATCATCCAACGAGCAGCTGAAGCCGGCAGACTCGTTGAAAAGCGTGCTCATGCAGCTCGCTCAAGCAAATGACATTCCTCCGGCCATGAAGGAATCGGTCCAACAGGCCATCCAGCAAATTACCGGTCAGCAGCTAATGCTGAATTCGGATAAAACGTCCATGTTTTCGCATATTACGATGTTTGTGCCATTGCTGAACGGCAACGGGGAGCAGACCGCCGCCATCCACATCCAGTCCCGCAAAGGAAAGCGCGGGGAGATCGATGCCCGCAATTGCAGGCTCGTCTTTGATTTGCGGATGTCAGCGTTGGGGGATACCATGGTCGATGTTAAGGTCGTGGATCGTATCGTAAGCTTGCATGTGCACAACGATCAGCCGTTTCTGCAGGAGCTGCTGGAATCGTACCGCGATGAAATCGCCCAAGGCATAGCCGGTATCGGCTACCAGTTTATTTCCTTAAAGTACAGCCCTTATCCGGAAAAATTGCAGGGAGCCGCGGAAGCGGCGAGTGCACAGGACACGGGAATACCGGGGGCTTTGCAAGCAATTTATGGCAATAAACCATATAAGGGAATGGATGTTCGCGTATGAGCAATGAGTATTTCAAGCAAGCGGACAAAGGAAGCGAACCGGTTCCGAATCCCATCAAAAAGGCGGTTGCCCTTAAGTATTTGCCGGATGAGGCCAAGGCACCTGTACTCGTAGCGAAAGGCAAAGGGCATATTGCAGAAGAAATTTTGAAAAAAGCAAAGGAAAACGGCGTTCCGGTTCAGGAGGATTCTTCTTTGGTTGAGGTGCTGTCCAAGCTGGACCTCGATCAGGAAATTCCTCAGGAGCTGTACCAGCTCGTTGCCGAAATATTAAGCTTTATTTACCGATCGGATCAACGGGCAAAGGAATTCGGGAGGGGCCTACATGACCGTTAAAGGGATAAGCCGCAAGCAGCTCGGGGCGCTAGGGGAGCAATATGCCTTCGAGTATTTGCGGCAGCAGGGGTATAGGGTGATCCAAAGAAATTGGCGCTGCCGTACGGGCGAAATCGATTTAATTGCGTGGGATGGACCGCTGCTGGTGTTTGTCGAAGTAAGGACGAGAACCGGCGGAAGCGGCCAATTCGGCTCTCCTCAGGAGTCCGTAGATTACAGAAAGCAGCTGCAGGTGATGGAGACTGCGCAAGTATACGCCCATACCCACCAGCTGCAGCATCAAATGCGCTTCGACGTCGTATCGGTAATTACCGATAAAGAAGGAAACCAACAGTCGTTGGATCATATTATGAACGCATTCTGAAGGAAGAACAGCTTCCTCAGGTGCGTTTTTTTGCTTTAGACAGGCGTCTTCTTGTCCAGACAGCGATATTGCAGCGCCTCCGCTAGATGGGAGGCATTCAGCTGCTGCGAGCCCTCCAAATCGGCGATCGTTCGCGCAATTTTCAATATCCGGTCGTAGGCGCGGACGCTTAAGCCGAGTACTTCAAACGATTTTCTGAGCATGGCTTCCGCTTCCGGCATAAGGTTGCAATGCGTTCTTAGCAGCTTGCCGTACAGCTCGCCATTGAACATGATGCCGGTATCGCGGTACCGGTCAAGCTGAATCTGCCGGGCTTTATCAACCTGCTCCTTCATGGCTTCGGAAGAAAGCTGGGGGAGCGATTCGATGATTTGCCCATAATCAATTCGGGGCACTTCAATCTGCAGATCGATCCGGTCGAGCAGCGGTCCCGATATTTTGGCGCGGTAGTGCTCGATTTTGAGCGGGCTGCAGGTGCAAGGATGTGATGCCGACTCCGAGCCATAATATCCGCAAGGACAAGGGTTCATCGATGAAGCGAGGATGAAATGGGCTGGAAAACGATATACGGCTCTAGCCCGGCCTATCGTGACATGGCGATCCTCCAGCGGCTGGCGCAGCACCTCCAGCACAGCGCGGGAAAACTCGGGCAGCTCGTCGAGAAACAGCACGCCCCGATGGGCGAGGCTGATTTCTCCCGGCTTCGGGATCGTACCGCCGCCAACTAAGCCTGCGGCCGAGATCGTATGGTGCGGCATGCGAAACGGCCGTTCCTGGATGAGGCTGCTGCGGTCGGCAAATTTACCGGAAGCACTGTAAATTTTGGTGACATCAAGTGCTTCCTGCTCCGACATATCCGGAAGTATGGACGGAAGCCGCTTGGCGAGCATCGTCTTGCCGGTTCCCGGCGGGCCGAGCAGCAGGATATTGTGCATCCCTGCGGCACAGATCATTAAAGCCCGCTTGGCGTGCAGCTGACCGTACACATCGCTGAAATTATCGCCTTGCCTTGGGGCGTACATGGTATCGGAGCCAGCCGCCGAAGCCGACAACGACCTGCTGCACCTAAACAGCGAATCGGTCCCTGCCTTCAAGTCGGCTATATGGTCGATCGAACCAAGCTCCATTCCCGTTACAAGCGAAGCTTCCCGTGCGTTGGGACTGGGCACGATCGCACGGAGGATGCCGTTCTCCCTGGCGGTTGCCAGCATGGAGAGCACCCCGGGAACCGGACGAACGGACCCGTCCAAAGCCAGTTCTCCTAGGATAATCGTCCCTTCGGACCGTTCGAGCTGCAGCTGCCCGCTCGTTTGCAGGATTCCTACTGCAATTGCCAAGTCAAACGCAGCGCCCTCTTTACGAATATCGGCGGGAGCCAAGTTCACCGTTATGCGCTGCAGCGGAAATTGGAAGCCGCAGTTTTTAATCGCAGCGCGCACCCGTTCCATCGATTCTTTAATCGCGCTGTCGGGCAATCCGACAATGCTCATGTGCGGCAAGCCGTTGCTCAGATCCACCTCCACCTCGACGAGCTTCCCATCTACTCCATGCAAGCAAGCGCTCATAACTTTTCCGTACATAACAAAAATACACCTTCCCCTCAGGATCATTCGTCCTTCGGCAAAAGGTGCTTCCTTATTGTCCGACTTTTTGTTAGGGATATTGTACAGCCTGCGGCAAAATTTCGCAATGGTTCCATTGCCAAAGCGGATAAACCATTCAAGAAATGGTTATAAAAGTAAGGGGGTGAAAACGATGCAGGAAAAACCTTACTTCTGTCCCAATTGCCGCTCCAATCGAATCAAGTTCAGTATCATCTCGAGCTATTCGCAGCGCTTTCTGAAGGATGCCATTTCCGGTTCTATTACGGAGGTAAACGATGCGCAGCAAATTCAAGACTCGGAGCCGATGATTCAATGTCTCGTTTGCAACTTTACGGGAAATGAAATGCGGTTTGTCAAGCAGGCCGAACGGGAGCCTCGCTCGATGACGCCAACGAATCCAACCTATATGTAGTGCATGAATGCTTTAACCTGAACGCATTTTTTCTGAGAGGAAAAGGTGCGTTTTTTGTTTGCTTTCTATTTCCTTGGGAATGATATAATACGGGAAATTTTTCAGAGGCATAAAAAAGTTTGATTGAAAAATGTAGGGTTTGACGTAAAAACTAAGGAAACTGTCGAAAAAAAGTGGTACAATAATGAAGGTTTTGTTGAGTTTTGCAAAGCCAAGCAGGAATTACAATGCATCATATCGAACTTTTCTTCGTTTGATGCGGGGCTCAGCGGTTCAGTCCGCTGTTTAGCTCTGGTCCATATAGAAAGCTATCACTGATAGGAGGATTTTGCTAAATGAATATTCATGAGTACCAAGGCAAAGAAGTGCTGAAACAGTATGGTGTTGCCGTTCCTGAAGGAAAAGTAGCTTTTACGGTGGATGAAGCGGTAGAAGCTGCAAAACAGCTCGGAACTTCCGTAGTTGTTGTTAAGGCGCAAATCCATGCAGGCGGACGCGGTAAAGCAGGCGGCGTTAAAGTAGCTAAAAACCTGGACGAAGTCCGCACTTATGCCGAGCAAATTTTGGGCAAAGTTCTTGTTACTCATCAAACGGGTCCTGAAGGTAAAGAAGTAAAGCGCCTGCTTATCGAGCAAGGCTGCGATATTAAGAAAGAATACTATGTCGGCGTAGTCGTTGACCGCGCGACCGGCCGTGTCGTTATGATGGCTTCCGAAGAAGGCGGTACGGAAATCGAGGAAGTTGCAGCTCATACGCCTGAGAAAATTTTCAAAGAAGTGGTAGACCCTGCTGTAGGCCTGCAAGCATTCCAAGCTCGCAAACTGGCTTACGCTATCAACATCCCGACTGAATTGGTAAACAAAGCCGTTAAATTCATGATGGCTCTCTATACTGCATTCGTTGACAAAGATTGCTCGATTGCCGAAATCAACCCGTTGGTTGTAACAGGCGGCGGCGACGTTATGGCTTTGGATGCGAAATTGAACTTCGACTCCAACGCATTGTACCGTCACAAAGACATCCAAGCGCTTCGCGACCTTGATGAAGAAGACGAGAAGGAAATCCAAGCGTCCAAATTCGACCTGAGCTACATAGCGCTTGACGGCAACATCGGTTGCATGGTTAACGGCGCAGGCCTTGCTATGGCCACTATGGATATTATCAAATATTACGGCGGCGACCCTGCCAACTTCCTTGATGTAGGGGGCGGCGCTACAAAAGAGAAAGTTACCGAAGCTTTCAAAATCATCCTTTCCGATGATGCGGTTAAAGGTATTTTCGTTAACATTTTCGGCGGCATCATGAAGTGCGACGTTATTGCTGAAGGCGTCATTGCTGCGGCAAAAGAACTCGGCTTGACTCGTCCGTTGGTTGTTCGTCTTGAAGGCACGAACGTTGAGCTCGGCAAGAAAATGTTGAACGAGTCCGGCTTGAACATCGTAGCTGCGGATTCCATGGCTGACGGCGCGCAAAAAATCGTTGCTCTTGTTAAGTAAGCTGCGCGCTTGCTAGTAACGTATCATCTTCTTCAAATAATTCAAGGGATGTGAACTATACAAATGAGTATTTTGGTTAATAAAAATACAAAAGTTATCACACAAGGTATTACAGGTTCCGTAGGTATGTTCCACACGAAAGGTGGTCTTGACTACGGTACGCAAATGGTTGGCGGCGTAACTCCAGGTAAAGGCGGCACTAACGTCGATATCACTTTGGAAAACGGCGAAACCGTATCTCTTCCGGTATACAACACCGTTGTTGAAGCCAAAGCGGCTACAGGTGCAACAGTATCCGTAATCTACGTTCCGCCTGCATTCGCAGCCGATGCGATCATGGAAGCGGTAGACGCTGAGATGGAGCTTGCTATTTGTATCACTGAAGGTATTCCTGTATTGGACATGGTTAATGTTGCCCGTTACATGGAAGGCAAGAAAACCCGCTTGATCGGACCTAACTGCCCTGGCGTTATTACTCCAGGCGAGTGCAAAATCGGCATCATGCCGGGCTACATTCATACTCCAGGCCATGTAGGCGTTGTTTCCCGAAGCGGAACATTGACTTACGAAGCGGTTCACCAGCTGACTACCCGCAACATCGGACAATCGTCCGCAGTAGGTATCGGCGGCGACCCTGTTAAAGGCTCCGAGTTCATCGATATCCTAAAATTGTTCAATGATGATCCGGATACTTATGCCGTTATCATGATCGGTGAAATCGGCGGTACAGCGGAAGAAGAAGCAGCTGAATGGATCGCAGCCAACATGACGAAGCCGGTAGTAGGCTTCATCGGCGGCCAAACGGCGCCTCCAGGAAAACGTATGGGCCACGCAGGCGCTATCATTTCCGGCGGCAAAGGTACTGCAGCAGAGAAAGTGGCTACTATGGAACGCTGCGGTATTAAAGTAGCTCCAACACCTTCCGAAATGGGCTCCACGCTCGTTAGCGTTTTGGAAGAAAAAGGACTTTTGGAAAAGTGCATCACTAAAAAATAATAATAAGTTCCTACAGGCAAGCAGCCTTCTATTCCCGTCCGGGAGTGGAAGGCTTTTCTTTTTTTCAGGGGTCAAAAGCACAAAAGTTGTTCTCAATGAAGGAGTGATATATACTAGATGGACGATAGAACCATTTTAATCGCGTTACATCATATAGAAGGAATCGGTTGGAAGACGATTCGCAGGATCGTGGACCGGGTACGAACGCTGGCGGATATCACCTCGTTCCAACTGCAGGATTGGTTGAATCTGGGGCTGCCGTTATCCCGAACCGAACTGCTTCATGCAGCCGTGAAGAAAATGAGCTCCGACGGAATCGACAAGCTGCTGGAGACGTACCGGGATAAAGAAATCGGCATCGTCACCGTCTTCGACGAACGATACCCTTCTTTATTGAAGCAAACCGCCGAGCCTCCATGGGTCATGTACTATCGGGGACGGCCGGAGCTGATGAGCCGGCTTTGCATTGGGGTTGTCGGAACGCGAACACCAACGGCTTATGGACGTAATGTCGCCGAACAGCTGTCGAAGTCGCTTTCAGCGGCTCATGCTTGCATCGTCAGTGGTTTGGCGAGAGGAATTGACAGCGCTGCCCATATAGGAGCCTTGTGCGAGGCTGGGAGCACGATAGCCGTGTTAGGCTGCAGCATCGATCAAGTATACCCGCCGGAAAATAAATCACTGTATCAGCAAATTTCCAGCCAAGGGCTGATCTTGAGCGAATATCCGCTGCATACGAAATCCCATCCAGGCTTATTTCCTCAAAGAAACCGCATAATCGCAGGACTCAGTGCAGGAATCGTTGTCATTGAAGCCGCTTTAAAAAGCGGATCCCTTATTACGGCGGATCAGGCTCTGGAGGAATCGCGGGATGTATATGCCGTTCCGGGCCCCATCCATTCGATCAAAAGCCAGGGCGCGTTGTCATTGATCAAGCAGGGCGCCAAGCTGGTCACGTGTGCGGAAGACATACTAGAAGAGTACCCTCATTGGATATCATTGGACCGTTTGACACACATTAAGACAGAGACGGTGAAGCTGCCACCGCTGTCACCGGACGAACAAATGATCGTAGACCTGCTAGGCGATCAGCCGCAGACCGTCGATGAGCTGATGGCCAAAAGTCAATTTACCTTTGGACATTTGCATTCAGTTCTGTTAAATTTACTAATGACTAAACGAGTGGTACAATTGCCAGGTTCTGTATACACATTAAGTTAACCCGTACAAATATAAATACTTTTTAAACGAAGGGGGAAGGACGCCTATGGCAGATTCGCTAGTCATTGTGGAGTCACCCGCAAAAGCAAAAACCATCGGTAAATATTTAGGCAGCAAATTTATTGTCAAGGCATCCATGGGTCATATCCGTGATCTTCCGAAAAGCCAAATCGGCGTGGAGATAAAGAAAAATTTCGAGCCGAAATATATTACGATCCGCGGAAAAGGCTCCGTGCTTAAAGAGCTGAAGGATGCGCGCAAGAAAGTAAAAAAAGTTTATCTGGCGGCTGACCCGGATCGCGAAGGGGAAGCGATTGCCTGGCATCTGGCTCATTATCTCGAGCTTAACGAGACGGAAGCTTGCCGTGTCGTCTTTAACGAGATTACGAAGCAGGCGGTTAAGGACGCTTTTAAAACACCGCGCAAAATCAATATCGATTTGGTCAATGCGCAGCAGGCCCGCCGAATTTTGGACCGGCTTGTCGGATATAAGATCAGTCCGCTGCTGTGGAAAAAGGTGAAGAAGGGCTTGTCCGCAGGACGGGTGCAATCAGTAGCCGTCAAGCTGATCTATGACCGGGAGAACGAAATCAAAATGTTCGTTCCCGAGGAGTATTGGTCCGTTACAGCGAAGCTGTTAGCGGGCTCGTCCGAGTTCGAAGCCAAATTTCACAGCTTGAACGGGGACAAGAAGGAACTGAAGAATGAGCAGGAAGTCAACGAAATCTTGGCAGGCATCGAGAAAGCCGATTTCGTAGTTTCCGAAGTGAAAGAGAAGGAGCGGCAGCGCAATCCGTCCCCGCCTTTCATTACAAGCTCTTTGCAGCAGGAGGCGGCGAGGAAGCTGAACTTCCGCGCTTCCAAAACCATGTCCGTCGCACAGCAGCTTTATGAGGGCATTGACTTGGGGAGTGAGGGAACGGTAGGCTTAATCACTTATATGCGTACCGACTCCACGAGGATCTCCCCGGTTGCTCAAGAGGAAGCTCGCGAGTACATCGTGCAAAAATACGGCCCGGATTTTTATCCGGAAACGCCGCGGGTTTACGTGAAAAAAGCGGCAAACGCCCAGGATGCGCACGAAGCGATTCGGCCGAGCTCGGTTCTGCGCGAGCCGGATCAACTGAAGGAATATTTGAGCCGCGATCAGCTGAGACTGTATAAGCTCATTTGGGAACGGTTCGTTTCAAGCCAGATGGCATCCGCTGTGCTCGATACGATGACCGTAGATATTGCCGCGGGCGATACCGTATTTCGTGCAGTCGGCTCGAAGATGAAATTCCCGGGCTTTATGAAGGTATACGTCGAAGGCAACGACGACGGTACCACCGAAGAAGATAAGCTGCTCCCGCCGCTTAAACAAGGTGATAAAGTTAAGAAGAAGCAGATCGATCCGAAGCAGCATTTCACGCAGCCGCCTCCGCGCTATACGGAAGCAAGGCTCGTCCGGGCTTTGGAGGAAATGGGCATCGGCCGTCCAAGTACGTATGCGCCGACGCTTGAAACGATTCAACGCCGCGGTTACGTCGCCATCGAGGAAAAGAAATTCGTCCCTACCGAGCTTGGCGAGCTGGTAATCCAGCAGATGATAGAATTTTTCCCCGAGATTCTGGATGTAGAGTTTACCGCTCATATGGAAGAAGAGCTCGACCATGTGGAGGAAGGCAAAGAAGATTGGGTGAAAGTGCTGAGCTCTTTCTATGAATCGCTGGAGAAGCGTCTCGAAGTAGCTGAGGAAGAGATGGAGAAGATCGAAATTCAAGATGAAGTGTCCGATGAAATCTGTGAAAAATGCGGACGCCATCTTGTGTATAAAATGGGCCGGTTCGGCAAGTTCCTTGCTTGCTCGGGCTTCCCGGATTGCCGCAATACGAAGCCGATCGTCAAAGATATCGGGGTGACCTGTCCGAGCTGTAAGGAAGGGAAGATCATCGAGCGCCGAAGCAAGAAAGGTCGCGTGTTTTACGGCTGCGACCGCTACCCGGAATGCGAATTCGTATCTTGGGATAAGCCGGTGGACCATCCTTGTCCGAAATGCGGAGCGATGCTGATCGAGAAGCGGAACAAGAACGGTCTGTTCCACCAATGCACGCAGTGCGATTTCAAGGACGAAGTCCAAGAGAAAGAATAGGTTAAGTTTACGTTTCAGGAGGTTAACATCTTGTCAGATACACCCAAAGTAACCGTTATCGGTGCCGGTTTGGCCGGAAGCGAAGCCGCATGGCAGATCGCAAGCCAAGGCGTGCCCGTTGTATTATATGAAATGCGGCCGGTGAAAAAGACGCCGGCCCATATATCCGATCAATTTGCCGAATTGGTGTGCAGCAACTCGCTGCGCGCCAACGGCTTGACTAACGCCGTCGGCGTGCTGAAAGAAGAAATGCGCATACTGAATTCACTCATTATGCGCTGTGCGGACAAGCATGCGGTTCCGGCCGGCGGCGCTTTGGCCGTTGACCGAGATGGCTTCTCCGCCGAGGTAACGACGATGCTGCGCAGCCATCCGCTTATCGAGGTGCGCAACGAGGAGCTGCAGGAGCTTCCAGACGGAATTACCGTCGTCGCAACGGGACCGCTCACGTCGCCGGCACTTTCCTCCCATTTGCAATCGCTGATGGGAGAAGAGTACTTGTATTTTTACGATGCAGCAGCTCCGATCGTCGAGAAAGATTCGATAGATATGAGCAAAGTATATTTGGCTTCCCGTTATGACAAGGGAGAAGCGGCTTACTTGAACTGTCCGATGACGGAAGAAGAGTTTAACGTGTTCTATGATGCTCTCATTTCCGCTGAGGTTGCTCCGATCAAAGAGTTCGAGAAAGAGATTTACTTTGAAGGCTGCATGCCGATCGAGGTTATGGCGAAGCGGGGCAAGCAAACCGCATTGTACGGACCGATGAAGCCGGTGGGCTTGATCAACCCGCATACGAATCAGCTGCCTTATGCTGTAGTTCAGCTGCGTCAGGACAATGCGGCAGGGACGCTCTACAATTTGGTAGGCTTCCAGACGCACCTGAAGTGGGGAGAGCAAAAGCGGGTGTTTTCCTTGATCCCGGGACTGGAAAATGCGGAGTTTGTACGTTACGGCGTTATGCACCGCAACACCTTTATCAATTCGCCTAAATTATTGAAACCGACATACCAATTTATGAAGCGGGACAACTTGTTTTTCGCCGGACAAATGACGGGTGTGGAGGGCTATGTGGAATCCGCAGCCTCCGGTCTTATTGCCGGCATGAATGCGGCGCGCTTCGCCAAAGGCTTGGACTGCCTCGTGCTTCCGCAGGATACGACGCTCGGAAGTATGGCCCATTATATTACGACGGCGGACTTCAAGCATTTCCAGCCGATGAATGCCAACTTCGGGCTTCTTCCTCCTTTGGACGAGAAGATCAAGGTGAAGAAAATCCGTTATGAAAAAATCGCTTTGCGTGCAATTGAGAAAATTCAGAATTTTTCACAAAACGAATACAATTCCACTTGTAAGTAAAAGCTCCAGTATGATACTATAAACTTGTTTTTGAAATTTGCTGATTTATGGAACCTCTGCATCGTGGCTGCTTGGTAAGCGCGTCCTCGAACGAGGTTTTTCTATTGAATACCTGAATTTCGATTATGATCCGATAGAGGTTATCTCATGGAGGTATCGCATAATGGAACAAACCTTTCATGCCACGACGATCTTTGCCATTCGTCACCAAGGCAAAGGGGCTATTGCCGGTGACGGCCAAGTCACGTTCGGCAACAGCATGGTGATGAAGCATACCGCGAAAAAAGTGCGCAGATTATACCGCGGCAAGGTGATTACGGGTTTTGCGGGCTCGGTAGCCGATGCCATTACTTTATTTGAAAAGTTTGAAGCTAAGCTTGAGGAGCACCACGGCAACCTGCAGCGGTCCGCCGTCGAGCTGGCCAAAGATTGGCGCTCCGATCGCGTGCTGCGTCGCTTGGAAGCGATGATGATCGTAATGGATTCGAGCAACGTGCTGCTCATCTCGGGTAACGGCGAGATCATCGAGCCGGATGACGGTATTCTCGCGATCGGCTCCGGAGGAAGCTTCGCATTGGCTGCGGGCCGGGCGCTTCACCGCTATGCGCCGCAGATGAGCGCCAAAGAGATCGCTCATGCATCGCTTACGATGGCTGCAGATATTTGTGTATTCACCAACCACAATATTATCGTGGAAGAAATCGAGTAGACGACAAAGAAGGAGGCTCTATCGTGAAGCATACTGCCATGACACCGAAAGAGATTGTGAATCAGCTGGACAAATATATCGTCGGGCAAAAGAAGGCTAAAAAGTCCGTAGCCGTCGCGCTCCGCAACCGATATCGCAGAAGCCTGCTGGATGAGTCGCTTCGCGATGAAATTGTCCCGAAAAATATATTGATGATCGGTCCTACTGGAGTAGGTAAAACGGAAATTGCCAGAAGATTGGCGAAATTGGTTAACGCGCCTTTCGTCAAGGTGGAGGCTACCAAGTTCACCGAGGTCGGCTATGTCGGCCGGGATGTGGAAGCCATGGTCCGCGATTTGGTGGAGACATCAATCCGTATGGTAAAGGCGGAAAAGACCGAGAAGCTGAAGGATAGAGCGGAGCAAATGGCCAATGAACGCATCGTATCGATTCTCGTGCCTAATCCTGCGAAGCAAAAGTCGCAGCGCAATCCGCTGGAAATGCTGTTCGGCAATCACGGACAGGCGGAAACACAGGAAACGGAGCCGGATCAAAGCATTTACACGCGCAGACAGGAAGTGAAAGCGCAGCTGGCCAAAGGCGAGCTGGAGCAAACAGTCATCGAGATTGAAGTCGAAGACGCTTCCCCTTCCATGCTCGATATGTTGTCCGGGCAAGGAAACGAACAGGCCGGCATGAATATGCAGGAGCTGTTCGGATCGCTGATGCCGAAGAAAACGAAGAAACGGAAGCTGCCGATCAAAGAAGCGCGGAAGGTTCTCATCCAGGAGGAAGCGCAAAAGCTGCTCGATATGGATGAGGTTATCCAGGACGCCGTGTCAAGAGCGGAGCAGCTCGGCATTATTTTTATCGATGAGATTGATAAAATCGCTAGTTCCGGCCGCGGCGGCGGACCCGATGTTTCTAGGGAAGGCGTGCAGCGCGATATTTTGCCGATCGTTGAAGGCTCAACGGTAATGACTAAGTATGGTCCGGTGCAGACCGATTATATTTTATTCATTGCGGCAGGGGCGTTCCATATAGCTAAGCCTTCAGACCTAATTCCGGAGCTTCAAGGCAGATTTCCTATTCGGGTAGAACTAAGCAGCTTAACGCAACAGGACTTTGTGCTCATTTTAAAGGAGCCTAAGCATGCTTTGACCAAACAGTATACGGCACTTTTGGAAACGGAAGGAATCCAGGTGCAATTTTCCGATTCGGCGATAGATGAGATTGCCAAAATAGCCGCGGAAGTAAACCAGAATACCGATAATATCGGTGCAAGAAGGCTGCATACCATATTGGAAAAGCTTCTGGAGGATTTATCGTTCGAGGCTCCCGAAATCACGCTGGAGCAGATTGTCATTACGCCCGAATACGTGCGTGAGAAGCTTTCCGACATAGTCCAGAACCGCGACTTAAGCCAGTATATACTGTAATCGGTGCAGCAGGTATGGCACTATTCTAACCGTTAAGTCGCTCTAGGAGGCAGTATCATGACATTGTTGACAAAGACAAGAAGGTTAAATAAATTGTTGCAGAAGGAAGCCGGCAATCCGGTCAGCTTCATGAATATGGCCGAAGTGCTGAGCGACATCCTGCAGGCGGATATATTCGTAGTCAGCAGGAAGGGCAAAGTGTTGGGCAAAGCTTGGTCCCCTTCAGGCCTTGGGGAGCATTTGGGCGAATCGGTTTTGACCGAGAACCGCTTCCCGGCTGAGTACAATCAGCTGCTATTGAAGGTAGAGGAAACCTCTTCCAATCTCAGCGCCCTCAGCGATTACAATGTATTCGCGGAGGGAATTGCCGATGACGGCATCTCCATTACCATCGTTCCTGTAATCGGAGGCGGCGACCGGCTGGGTACGCTTATATTGACCCGTCGGGAGGCCGGCTTCATCGATGACGACCTCATTGTAGCTGAATACGGATCGACGGTCGTAGCGATGGAGATCCTTCGGGAGAAGGCGGAGCAAATCGAGATTGAGGCGAGAAGCAAGGCTGTCGTGCAGGTGGCTGTGGGCTCGCTGTCCTTCAGTGAGTTAGAGGCGGTTGAGCATATTTTCGAACAATTGGAAGGCTCGGAAGGGCTGCTCGTTGCAAGCAAAATAGCGGATCGTGTCGGAATTACTCGATCGGTTATCGTCAATGCACTCAGAAAACTGGAAAGCGCAGGGGTCATAGAAACACGGTCACTTGGTATGAAAGGGACTTATATCCGGGTTCTAAATGACCAGTTGATAAGTGGCATTCAAAGTGTGAAAATATAGTAAAACCACAGGTTTTAAGCCCTATATTCCAAATATAGGGCTTTTTTCATATTGTAATAAATTGCATATTTCTTCAATATAGAAATAGTTCTGGGTGACTACATTTTCTTCCAAATGGTCATATAATTTTTAGATTATTATGTCGAACAAAGGAGGATAATGAAGCGAACCTGTTGAATAGGTAAACCTAACATCATCTTGAAGGTAGGATAGCGGATGAATATTCTCAATAAGCCCGTTTTTAATCAGATGGAACGCACCTTGGATGCGGCGACCATGAGACAGCGAGTCATTGCGGATAACGTAGCCAACGTCGACACGCCTTACTTTAAGCGTTCGGATGTCAAGTTTGAAGAGCTGCTTCAAAGTGAGCTGAATGGATCCTCACTGCAGGGCTACCGCACGGATCCGAGACATTTTTATATCGGACGCCCTCCGAGACCGGAGCCGCAAATTGTAAGAGATAATTCTTCGGCCATTAACAACAACTTGAACAATGTGGATATGGATTACGAAATGTCATTGTTGGCCAAAAACCAATTGCGGTATAACGTGATGGCCCAGCAGGTAAGCAGCGAGATTAAAAAATCCAGAATTGCCATTGAAGGGAGAGCTTAATGAATGAAACTGACCAATGGCTTTGATATTAGCTCATCCGCCTTAACCGCACAACGGTTTCGGATGGATGTCATATCCTCCAACATTGCCAATGCAGACTCGACAAGAGCAAGGATGGTCAACGGTAAATGGGTGCCGTATCAACGCAAGCTGGTAACGATCGAACCGAAAACCCCCACATTCCAACAAGCGCTTGAAAATGCGCAGTCCGGTGCGAGCGGAGAAGGAGTCAAGGTAACGAAAATTATCGATGATACTTCTCCCTTTAAGCAGGTTTACAATCCAACACATCCCGATGCCGATGAGAACGGATTTGTCATGATGCCGAATGTTGACGTGCTTAAGGAAATGGTTGATATGATTTCCGCTACTCGTTCCTATGAAGCAAATGTGACTGCATTAAATGCATCCAAATCAATGATCACCAAAGCTTTGGAAATCGGAAGATAATAACAACCTTACGATAAAGGAGAATTCATCATGATCGATAAAGTGGGCTTACTGCCAATGCAATCCATTGCTCAACAGCCATCGAAGAGCATGAGCGCTTCTGAAGTTTCGGAGCAATTCGGACAGTTCCTGAATGATGCGATGGTTAAGCTCAATAATCAGCAAGCAGAGGTGGATAAGTTTAACGATCAGTTCGCTAGAGGAGAGAATGTGGATGTGCATCAGCTGACGATCGCTTCCGAAAAAGCTTCCCTGGGTCTGCAGCTTACCGTGCAGGTTCGCAATAAAGTCGTCGAAGCCTACCAGGAAATTATGAGAATGCAGGTATAACGGGGTTTAACGAATGACTAGCGACGGCTTATTAGATGGGGTGAAATAGTGAACGAGAATATTTCCCGGTATTGGAGCCGAATTACCCAGTACTGGAATCAATTCAGCAAAGCACAGAAGATGACTTTCGCAGCGACCGTGATTCTTGTCATACTTACGATCGGGATCATTAGCTATAATTTTTCGAAGACGGAATACGCACTTGCTTATACGAACCTTCAACCGAGCGATGCGGCGGCGATTAAAGGATACTTGGACGGAGCGAAAATTCCGTATCAGCTAAGCGAGGACGGCAAGAGCATCGGCGTTCCGCGAAGCGATGTTGCTAGCGTCAAGCTGGCGGTAGAATCTCAGGGCTTGAATAAAACGGGCAACATCGGGTATGGAGAATTCGCCAAATCAAGCACTTTCGGGACAACGGACAAAGAGTTTAACGTCAAATACATAAATGCGGTTCAAGGGGAACTGCAGCAGCTGATCAACTCGAACAACGCGGTAAGCAGCTCCAAGGTGTTGATCAACATGCCTGAGGAAAGCGTGTTTCTTCCGAAGGGAGCGGAGAAAGAAAAAGCTTCGGCTTCCGTAGTCGTCAATGTAAAGCCGGGTTATTCTCTCGATCAGGCAAAGGTAGACACGATGTATAACCTTGTATCTCACAGTGTCAAGGGCTTGCCGGTGGAGAACATTACAATTTCCGATCAAAACGGGGAACCGCTTGAGTATTCCAAAGGCAATAACAAAATTAACAACGCGAATGTAGCGCTGCAAAATTTTGAAATCAACAATCAGTTCCGAAACGACATCCAGAAAAACGTGCAGCAGATGCTCGGAGCGATTCTTGGCAGAGACAAAGTCATCGTACAGGTAGTTTCTACGATGAACTTCGATCAAATGAATACCAAGCAACAGCTTGTAACCGCACCTAACGCCGTCGACCAAAAAGGCTTGGAAATTTCCGTTCAGGAAATTCAGAAAAATTATACCAGCGACAGCTCGGCAGGCACTGGCGGCGTACCTGGCACAGGCCAGACGGATGTTCCGGGGTATCCGGGCAGCAACACCAACGGCAAGTCCCAATCCGAGGAGCTTCAAAGAACCGTCAATTCCGAAGTAAACCGGATTACGAACGATATTATCGCCACACCGTACGTTGTAAAAGATTTAACCATTAACGTGGGAATTGAACCACCGACTCCCAATGATCCGAACTCACTGACGCAAGAAACGAAAGACGCCGTACAGCGAATTCTTGTCAATGTCGTCAGAGCGGCCCTTGCGGACAATAAGCAAACGTTGACGGATGAAGATTTGAATAAGAAAGTAACCGTATTTGCTCATCAGTTTGCAAGACCGAATGCCGACACTACGGCTAATGCCAATTCGATGCTGTTGTACGGAGCATTAGGCGGCGTAGCTCTCGCACTTCTGGCCGGCGGCGGATATTTGTGGATGAGACGACGCAAGGCACGGGAGCAAGCAGAGGAAGAGCTGGATGAACAACCGGCCAAGCTCGAATTCCCAACAATCGATATTGATAATGTGACTAACGATAATCAAGTTCGCAAGCAGCTGGAAACCTTGGCGAAAAGAAAACCGGAGGAATTCGTCAATCTGCTTCGTACCTGGTTAGTAGATGAATAGAGGTGTAGTTGTTGGCTAAAGTGCAGCAGCAAGTATTATCAGGCCGTCAAAAAGCTGCCATTTTGTTAATCAGTCTGGGTCCTGAAGTTTCGGCACAAATATTCAAACATTTGCGCGATGAGGAAATAGAGCAGTTAACATTGGAAATTGCAAACGTTAGAAAAGTCGACAGCGTAGAGAAGGAAGCCATTTTAGCCGAGTTTCACCAAATATGCCTGGCACAGGAGTTTATCTCCCAAGGCGGTATTGCTTATGCGAAAGATATTTTGGAAAAAGCTCTCGGCTCTCAAAAAGCGCTCGACATCATTAACCGATTGACGGCAACGTTGCAAGTCCGTCCGTTCGATTTCGCCAGAAAAGCGGACCCTGCACAAATATTGAACTTTATTCAGAACGAAAATTCGCAAACTATTGCACTGGTGCTTGCTTATTTACAGCCGGAGCAATCCTCCATCATTTTATCGTCGCTCCCTCAGGACAAGCAGGCGGACGTCGCCAAACGGATTGCATTGATGGACAGCACGTCTCCGGAGGTTATCAGCCAGGTTGAACGGGTGTTGGAACAAAAGCTGTCGGCTACCGTAACGCAGGATTACACCAATGCCGGCGGTATTGCGGCTATCGTACAAATCTTGAACGGCGTCGATCGCGGTACCGAGCGTACGATTCTCGATTCGCTGGAAATTCAGGATCCTGAGCTGGCAGAAGAAATCAAGAAAAGAATGTTCGTGTTCGAAGACATCGTCAACATCGACAACCGGTCTATCCAACGGATTATCCGGGATATCGAGAACGCCGATTTGCAGTTGGCGCTTAAAGTGGCCAGTGAAGAAGTACGCGATGCCATATTCAAAAATATGTCCAAGCGAATGGCGGAAACGTTCAAAGAAGAAATGGAATTCATGGGTCCCGTTCGTTTGCGTGATGTGGAAGAAGCACAGACCCGTATTGTCGCTACCATCCGTCGCCTAGAAGAAGCAGGCGAAATCATCATTGCCCGTGGCGGAGGAGATGATATTATTGTCTAATGTCATCAAGTTTACGCAATATGTATCTTTAGACGATAAGAAAGTCGTAGAGGTTGCATCGAAATATGTATTGGATGAAAATGGTTCCGAATCCTCATCGGGATATTCGGAGGAAGCTCAGCAAGAAATTAATGAAGTTAACGAATTGAAGATGCAAATACTGCAGGATGCCCAAACGTTCGCCGAAGAGCAGCTCAGAGTGGCCATGGATGAAGTATCCGCCATCCGCGAGCAAGCCCAGACCGATATCGATCAATGGTGGACGGAGCAGCGCCAGCACGATGCAGAGCTGCAAGCCGATCTTAGAGAAGAAGGCTATAAGCAGGGCTACGAGCAAGGGATACAGGAAGCGGAAGAACAGCTTCGCCGCCAGTATAACGACATGCTCCAGGAAGCATCGCAAATATTGAACCAGGCTTATGTATTGAAACAGCAGATCATTCAAGAGGCGGAGCCTTTTCTCATTCAAATGAGCTGCGCCATTGCCGAAAAGATTGTTTCCCGCCAATTGACGGTAGAGCCGGAATGGATCATCGATTTAATCGAGACGGTACTGGCAAGACGCAGGGAAAAAGGGATCATTACGCTTTGCGTAGCACCGGCACACTTTTCTTACATTCAGGACGCCAGGGAGGAATTGCTTCTCCATATCGATTCCCAGGCGGAATTGCAGATCATACCGGATCCGTCGGTGCATGACCATGGCTGCGTAGTCCGTTCATCATTCGGAAGTATCGATGCAAGAATCGATACGCAGTTAAAGGAAATCAAAACCGCGCTTCAGCATCTCGCTGTCAGAAATGAGGGATCGTAGATGAATCCGGCGCTGGACGTATCCAAATATTTGGAGCAGCTGAAGCAAATCGACCCGATTCGCGTCAACGGCAAAGTAACGCAAGTCATCGGCCTGACCGTTGAATCGGAAGGTCCGGACGCAAGCATCGGGGATGTCTGTTACATCTACCCGCTGAAGTCCAATCAGCCTTTAAAAGCCGAAGTCGTAGGCTTCAAGAACAATAAGGTGCTGCTGATGCCGCTCGGAGAGCTCCATTCGATAGGACCCGGCTGCGATGTCGTCGGTACAGGTAAACCACTGACGGTGCAAGTAGGGCACGAGCTTCTCGGCAAAGTACTGGACGGGCTCGGCCAGCCTTTGGACGGCACGTTCCTGTCATCGCGAATGACCCAGTATTCTACCCATAACGCACCCAGCAATCCATTAAAAAGACCACGTGTGCTCGAGCCGATCAGTGTCGGCGTCCGTTGCATCGACGGTCTGCTGACCATCGGAAAAGGACAGCGCGTCGGGATATTCGCCGGATCCGGCGTAGGTAAAAGTACATTGATGGGCATGATAGCCCGAAATACTTCTGCCGACGTCAACGTTATTGCTTTAATTGGAGAACGCGGCCGGGAGGTACTCGATTTCATCGAACGCGACCTCGGTCCCGAAGGATTGGCGCGATCGGTCGTCGTAGTGGCCACATCCGATCAACCGGCATTAATCCGGATTAAAGGCGCTTTGATCGCTACAAGCATCGCAGAATATTTTCGCGACCGCGGATTGAATGTCATGCTTATGATGGACTCGGTAACCCGTTTCGCGATGGCTCAGCGTGAAGTCGGGCTGGCTGTCGGCGAACCGCCGGCGACTCGCGGATACACCCCTTCGGTATTTGCCACATTGCCGAAGCTGCTGGAGCGTTCGGGTACGGGGCCAAAAGGATCCATAACCGCATTCTATACGGTGCTCGTCGACGGGGACGATATGAATGAGCCTATCGCCGATGCCGTCCGAGGTATCCTCGACGGACACATCGTTTTGGACCGCAATATAGCGAATCGCGGGCATTATCCGGCCATTGACGTGCTATCCAGCATAAGCCGTGTCATGAAAGAAATTGTTCCTCAGGAGCATCAGCTGGCTGCCGAAAATTTGAAGCGACTCTTATCTGTTTATAAAGATTCGGAGGACCTTATCAATATAGGGGCGTACCAAAGAGGATCGAATCCGGAAATTGATAATTCTTTGGAACATATTCAATCGATCTGGGATTACACCAAGCAAAGAGTCAATGAGAAGATGACGGTTATGGATGCACAAGAGCGGTTAATTCGAGAATTTTACAAAGGGTGAGCTTAATCTATGCGTTTCCGTTATGCCTTTCAAAAAATCGTCGACTTGAAAATCAACGAAAAAACGCAAGCGGAATGGTTGTTATCCGAAGCTATCGGGAAAGTGCGCGAGGAGGAGTCGAGCTTGTCCGAGCTGCACGCCGAAAAAAACGGGATCCAGGAGCAGCTGCACCGGGCGTCTGCGAATAAGGCAACAATTTCGCAAATGATGATGTATCAGCAGTATGCGGATCACATCGACAATCGGATCACACTGAAGAACAAGGATCTGGAAAAAGCTCAGCAGGTTGTTCTGGTTAAGCAGGACAATCTGGCGGGGAGAATGATGGAAGAGAAAGTATGGACCAAAGCGAAGGAAAAAGCGCAGCTCCGGTTTAAAGCGAATATGCTCAAAACCGAGCAGGATCAGTTGGATGAAATGGCGACGAACCGATACCGGAGATTGTCATAGAACCAAAGAAACAGGGGGTGAGGATAATGTCAGACATGGATTTGGAGAATACCTCTTCGTCTGGAGCCATGGAACGGTTTCTGATCTGGTTTTTGATCCCGTTTGTGTTTACGGCCGTGCTGCTTGGGGTGCTGCTTACCATATTCGACTATGACGTTATGAATAATGTGCTTCGCGCAGCAAATAGAGTGCCTATCGTGAAAAGTATTGTGCCGGATCCCAAGCCGTCGGCATCCGACTCGACAACGACTTCTGGAACAACGCAGCAAAATTCGGCAGAGAGTCAAACGCAAGAAGAAATAGTGCAGTCGTTGAACGCTAAATTAAGCACAAAGGAGCAGGAGCTTACCCAATCGAACAACCTGATTCAGCAGCGCGATCAACTGATCAAGGAGCTCCAGCTGAAAAACAGCTCGCTAGAAGAGCAAATGAAGAGCAAGACGCAATCGGATGAGGACTATACGAATCAAATTCAACAATTGGCATCGATGTACGCCAAGATGACGCCTTCAAAGGCGGCCCCTATTATGGAAAATTTGACGACATCCGAGCTCGTGCTGGTGCTAAGCATGATGAAGACGGATGAGCGGGTTAAAATTTTGGAGAAAATGGATGCCAAGAAAGCGGCGGACGCCACGATCTTGTTAAAGGACCAAACCTCGACCAAGGACCGTGAAATTGCAGCTTTACAGGATCGGGTCAAAGAATTATCCAAGCCGAGCGCTGCAAGTACGCAAAAAATAAGCAAGGACGATTTGGGAGCCACGTTCTCGAGTATGACGCCGAAAAGCGCAGCTACCGTATTGCTGGAGATGCAAAATGCGAATCCGGAGAAGGTCATTTCCATATTAAGCTCTATGGATAGCGCAGGCCGTTCCAGAGTATTGACTGCTTTATCGGAGCTATCTAAGGAAACCGCTGCCCTTATCTCGGCGAGACTGGTACAATAACCGATTTGGAAAGGAGGTGACAAAATATGGAAATTCAAACACAAATGCCTATGAATAGTGCAGCAGCGGCTTCGGCAGGAGCTGCGGCAGGAAATGCCAATTCGGCGTCAGGGCAAGGAGCGGGAGGTTTCTTATCCACTTTGGTAGGAATTCTCGGCAATGGGCAAACAAATGAAGCAGCAGCTCAGCAAGCTGCGGTAACTCCCGGATTAAGCGCTTTGATCCAACTGCTCGGCACAAGCGACAATGCAGCCGTTCCAACCCAGGGCGCAGCCGATGAAACCGTGCTTAAGCAGCTTGATGCTTTAATCGACTTGCTGAATCAGAACTCGGAGGATACGGCGGCACTGCTGGCGAATCCGGAGCTTCAAGCGCTGCTTGCGCAGCTTCAAGCTGCTCTGCTCGTTCAGCCGACTGCTCAATCGATCAACGATGAGACGGCAGTGGAAACTTCGGATGCTTCGGCGATATCGGCGCAGCCTATACATACGGACGCAGCTAGTGATGTTGAAACGGATGGTGGAGCAGTCGAGCTGAATCCTGCATTATTCGTACCGGCAGACAGCGAGCAGACTGCGGACCAGGCTGTGGATGCTGATGCGGCGCCTGTATTCAAGCCCGTATCCCGTCAAGAGGCGCAGGAGATTCTAAAGCAGCTGCAGCAGCTGCTGCAAAATGGCGAAGCAGAAACACCTGTTATTGTGAATGGCAAACCATTGACTCTGCAAAGTGTTGCAGCGGAACTGAGGACCATTCTCGCTCAGCAGATTACCGTCCGTCACACGAATGAAACAACTGCAGTGTCCAGTCCATTAACAGTGGCGGCGCCTGCGGTGAATTCGAACCTAGAGTATTTGGCTGCCAAATCGGGTTCGTTCCGTTTCGAAGCACAAACCGATAGCCATGACAGCCCGCTATTCGAACCGTTAACGGACATGATAAGCAATAACGACGATATGCAGCCAGTTCCGATGAGCGAGTATTTGAAGCAAGTCTCTAACGGAACGCATTCGACGAAGACACCGATCGTAATGCATGCACCGACTTTCGTTGAGGATATGACCCAGCTGGTGATGAAATCATTCAGCATTAACTCCTTTGCGGATGGCATAACGGAAGCAAAGCTATCCTTATATCCGCAGCACCTTGGACACGTCGAAATCAAATTGACGATGCACAACGGCCAACTGATCGCTCAGTTTATGGCGGACAGCGTGTCGGGGAAAGAAATGCTGGAAAGCCAGCTGTCCCAGCTAAGAACAACGCTGCAAAATCAGGGCATTCAAGTGGATAAGCTTGAAGTTTCGCAAAACCAGGCGTTCCAATCCGGTTTGTTCCAGGAGCAAAGACAGCAGCAGTTCCAGCAATCCGGCAAGCAGTCGAAAGGCACGAACGGAGATAATTCGATTTCGATGGAAGATGAGCTTGTAACTGCAGCCAAAGAAGTGAAGCTGCCTTCCGGATTATCATCCACATCGATTGACGTTACGGCTTAAAGGAAATACCTTAACAAGGACCGGGAGGTGAGACCGTGTCGGATTCACCCGTAAGCACCAAGAACGTATGGCCCTATTATGCCAAAACGAACATCAGCAACGTGGAGAAGGAGAAAAAGACCAACGACCTGGGGAAAGATCAATTTTTGAAAATTTTGATTGCCCAGCTGAGAAACCAGGATCCTTCCCAGCCGCTTCAGGACAAAGAATTCATCGCACAGATGGCGCAATTTACTTCCGTTGAGCAGCTGTCGAACATGAGCAACGAAATGAAGCTGCTGCGCCAATCGCTAGGATTTGCTTCAGGCTTGATCGGCAAGTCGATTACTTGGAACACGACGAACGATAAAGGCGAGAATACGCCGAAGTCTGGTGTAGTCGATTCCATAACCGTAAAAGACGGCGCCCAATTTGCTGTGGTAGGCAGCGAGAAGATCGCTCTGGATCAAATTACGCAAATTGCTAACGCGGAGGAGAAGAAATGACCGATCGCATCCAAGTCGGACAGTTATTCCCCGGCAGCCTAAGGCCTGCTCCTCTCCAGAGAAGCGAAGCCCAAATCCCAAAGAAGGATTCGGCGTTTCAAAGTGTATTGAATCAACAGATAGTCCGTTTCAGCCACCATGCGGAAGAGAGGCTGCGCCAGCGAGGCATTGAGTTTAAGCCGGAGCAGCTGTTGAAAATTCAATCGGCAATTGATAAGGCCGCTTCCAAAGGGGCGAAAGATTCATTAATGGTGATTAATGATACGGCTCTCATTGTCAATATTAAGAACAGAACGGTGGTTACCGCTGTAGACGGAGCCTCGATGAAAGACAATATGTTCACACAGATCGATAGTGCAGTTATTATTTCTTGATTTACAGGGCTGGACCGATAAGGAGGCCCCTGGTTGCGGATCGACCGAAGCAGCCTACTATCAACTATCCACATTTTTGGGAGGCAATGGCGCATGTTAAGATCTCTGTACTCCGGTGTATCCGGTATGAGAGGATTCCAAACGAAGCTTGATGTCATCGGCAACAACATTGCGAATGTCAATACCACCGGCTTTAAAGCAGGACGGGTTATGTTTAAGGACATTCTGAGCCAGACGGTTTCCGGTGTAACCGCACCGGAAGAAGGAGCCAAAGGCGGCGTCAATGCCAAGCAAATCGGCTTGGGCGTTTCCATCAGCGCCATCGACACGGTACACACGCCAGGGAGCGCGATGACGACCAACGTGCCGACCGATCTGCGTATCGACGGTGACGGATTTTTCGCGGTTTCAACGGATGGAACAACCGACTCCATGTTCCTGACACGCGCAGGGAACTTTACCATTGATGCTTCTCGCCAGCTGGTTAATGCAGACGGCATGTTCGTTCTAAGCACCGAAGGCGGACCTATTACGCTGGAGGAAGACGACACGGCGTTCTCCATTTCTCAGAACGGTGAGGTTATTACAACGAAGTCTGACGGCACGACCAATGTAGCAGCAGTGATCGCTGTGGCGAAAGTAACGAACCCTGCAGGTCTGGAGAAGGTCGGAGGCAACTTGTACCGCAGTACGGCGAACTCCAACATCGATCCGGAAATTGATCTGGGAGCTGCGATTCCTAACGATCCTACTACAGGAACGGGCGCAATCATTGCCGGTCAGCTGGAGATGTCCAACGTAGACCTGACTTCCGAGTTTACTGAAATGATCGTTGCTCAGCGCGGGTTCCAATCGAACTCGAGAATCATTACTACATCCGATGAAATTTTGCAAGAAGTCGTCAATCTGAAACGCTAATTCAAATGAACGGGGGAGCCTCGTTCTCCCCCTATCTTTTTAGTATCGGAGGCTATTCATGATTCGACTTACCCGACTCAATGGTAAGCACATTACCGTTAATGCCTTATTGATCGAAAGCATCGAAAGCACGCCGGACACGATGATCACGCTCATTACCGGCAAAAAGATTACCGTATTGGAGCCAGCTGCCGATGTGGTCCAGTTTGTAACACAGTATATGCAAACCATAGGATCCGTCGTCGGAACCATCAAGAGTTTGGATTCGGAGGGGTTGTAGTTGTTAAAAAGTAGAATTTTCCTGCTCGTCGTTGCGATCCTTATAGCTATAACCTTAATATTGACAGCAGCTTTCGTATTATGGAACTACATGGACAAGGCGAATCAAAACCCGCAGGAGCAGGCGTTAAGCTCCGCAAGCCAAGTGAAGCCGGGCAAGCCGGCGACACCGGATCAGCAGAAAGAAAACACTGTGATCATTAAAGATGTTTTGACAAATCTTGCTGCCAACAACCGTTTTATTAAAGCAAGCTTTGCCGTTGAGATGGAAAATAAGAAGGCGAAGGAAGAGTTTGAAAAGCTGGATTTTAAAATGAAAGCTATTATCGTGCAAACGCTGTCCGACATGACACCTGAACAAGTGCAAGGCAGCAAAGGCTTCGATAATCTGACTTCGGTCCTTATGAATAAAATGAACCCGCTGCTTTCTACCGGTAAGATCAAGCAAATTTGGATCACGGATAACGTTCTTCAATAGAAGCATACATAAGACTTGCGAAAGGGAGGTGACGCTTTATGGTTGATGTACTTTCACAAAATGAGATTGACGCGTTATTGGCTGCGTTATCCTCCGGCGAGATGGATGCGGAAGAACTGAAAAAGGAAGAAACGCAGAAGAAGGTTCGTGCCTACGACTTTAAAAGAGCCGTACGATTCTCCAAGGACCATATCCGCAGCTTGACGAGAATCCACGAGAACTTTGCCCGGTTTTTGACGACGTACTTCTCCGCACAATTAAGAACTTTCGTGCAGATCAACGTGGTACAGGTCGAGCAATTGCCATACGACGAGTTTATTCGCTCCATTCCGAAGATGACGATTCTCAATATTTTCGAAGCTGAGCCTTTGGAAGGAAGAATGGTGCTGGAAGTGCACCCGAACGTTGCGTTCGCCATGCTGGACCGTCTTTTAGGCGGAAGCGGGACAACCCCTTCGAAAATCAGCGCACTGACCGAGATCGAGACGATCGTCATGGAGCGCATTTTCAGCCGGGCGTTCGAAAGCTTGCAGGAGGCATGGAAGACGGTAGTCGATCTGTCACCGCGAATGGAAGCGTTGGAAACCAATCCGCAATTTATGCAAATTGTTTCGCCTAACGAGACGATTGCGCTAATCTCGCTCAGCACCAAAATCGGTGACACGACCGGGATGATCAATCTATGTATCCCTCATGTCGTTATCGAGCCTATTATGCCTAGGCTTTCCGTGCATCACTGGTTCGTATCCCAGAAGAAGACGAGTGCGCCGGAAGAAGCGATGGCTTTGCAGTCCAGGCTTCATAAGGCCAAGCTTCCGATTATAGCGGAATTAGGCGAATCGACCATCTCCATTCGCGAATTTTTAAATTTAAGCTCAGGCGATGTGATCTCCTTAAATAAGCCGGTCGAGCAGCTTCTGAATATCCGGATTGGCGAAAAGCTGAAGTTTCACGGCACTCCCGGTACCACAAGAGGCAAGATGGCAGTGCAAATAACCGATATAGTCCAAGAAGGAGCGGAAGAGAATGACGAATAGCAAAGATTATTTGTCTCAAGAAGAGATTGACGCATTGCTGAGACAGACATCCGGCGACAGCTCCGACGACAGCTCGAGCGGATTCAGCGGGCCTGTCCAAGTTGAAGATTATTTATCGTCTTTGGAGCAGGATGCACTGGGGGAAATCGGCAACATTACGTTTGGAAGTGCGGCCACGGCTTTGTCGACATTACTCGGCAAAAAAGTGGATATTACGACGCCTAAGGTTTCGATCATCGCAAAGGAAGATTTGATTGAAGAATTTCCGAAGCCTCATGTCGCCGTGCATGTTAACTATGTAGACGGATTCCATGGAATCAACCTGCTGGTTATTAAAACCCGCGACGCACAAGTCATAGCAGACTTGATGATGGGCGGTGACGGCACCGCACAAAACGGTGAGCTGACCGAGATTCATATTAGCGCCGTTCAGGAAGCGATGAACCAAATGATGGGGTCGTCTGCTACATCGATGTCTACCATCTTTAACCGGTTTGTCAATATCTCTCCGCCAGGAATCGACATATTAAATTTAGCAGAAGCAGGAGGAACTTCGACACTTCCCCCCGAAGATGTATTTATAAAAATATCCTTCCGTCTAACGATAGGAGATTTGATCGATTCAACGATTATGCAGTTGCTTCCTGTCAATTTTGCGAGGGATATGGTATCTACTTTAATGGGAGGTGGAGACAGCTTAGAAGAATCTGCGGCAGCGGCAGCTCCGGTATCGGTACCTGCACCAGAACCTGCACCGGCTCCGGCTCCTGTATCCCATATGCCGCCACCGGCACCGCAGCAGCACATTCCTACAGCGCCGGTACAGGATCCGTACGCTCAACCGATGTACCAGCAGCCACCGCAGCCGATGTATCAACAACCGATGGCTCCGCCTCAGCAACCGATGTACCCTCCGCAGCCTGCTGCTTACGGTACAAGCCCGGCACGCAATGTCAATGTGCAGCCAGCGCAGTTTTCCAGCTTCTCGCCTACGAGCTTGACGCCTACCGAAGATACCAACCTGAATTTGCTGCTCGATATTCCTTTGAAAGTGACGGTGGAGTTGGGCCGGACTCACAAGGTAATCAAGGATATTCTGGAGCTGTCGCAAGGGTCGATCATTGAATTGGACAAGCTTGCCGGCGAGCCGGTCGATATTCTTGTCAACAACAAGCTTATCGCCAAGGGCGAAGTTGTCGTCATTGACGAAAACTTTGGGGTTCGTGTTACAGACATTGTGAATCAATGGGATCGCATTCAAAAATTACAATACTAAACATACTCTAGGAGGACTGTTCAACCATGGCAAACCGAATTTTGATTGTAGACGACGCAGCATTTATGAGAATGATGATCCGCGATATTTTGTCCAAAAACGGTTACGAAGTAGTAGGGGAAGCAAACGACGGGGCGCAAGCCATCGAAAAATTTAAAGAATTGCGTCCGGATCTGATCACGATGGATATTACGATGCCGGAGATGGACGGTATTGCCGCATTGAAGGAAATTAAACAAATCGACCCTAACGCAAAAGTGATTATGTGCTCCGCTATGGGACAACAGGCGATGGTTATCGATGCTATTCAAGCCGGTGCCAAAGACTTCATCGTGAAGCCGTTCCAAGCGGACCGCGTAATCGAAGCGATTAAGAAGACTTTAGGGTAATTAGTGTTCAGGGGAGAGTTTTACATAAGCCGAAAGGAATGTGAATCTTGAACAGACTCGCAGCCAGATTAGCTTCTTTCATCTTTGTGGGGATGATTCAACTTGCCGGTTTCTCTATGGTTTGTTACGGGGAATCCGGCGCTCCATCTGAGCGACCGATGAATGAGTCACCTGATCTTACTTATCCCGGTCTGGATACGGCGAGTACGTTCTGGATGGTTACCAAAGTTATTTTCTTCCTCATTGTTATTATCGGAATCTTTTTTGTAATTATTAAGTTTCTTTCGCAAAAAAATAAATTATTGTTCGGCCGCTCCTTGCGCTCCCTCGGCGGAGTGCCTCTCGGTCAGAACAAATCGATTCAAGTCGTTGAAATCGGCCGTTCGTTATACATTGTAGGTGTAGGCGACAATGTTCAGCTTCTCGAGAAAATTGAAGACGAAGAAGAGGTCGCCTATTTGACCGACATGTTGACAACCAGCACCTTAAGCGGACCGAATCTGGAAACGCTGAGCGGATGGTGGAGCAGATTGCTCAAGAAGGAAGACCGTAATGAAAATGAAGAAGCGGACATTACGGCTTCGTTCCAACAAGTGTTTCATAAGAAGATGCAGCATCTGTCCGATCGGAAGAAGATCGTGGATGAGGTTTGGACGGACGAGAATAACAAAGATCGGTTGAATGATAAACCATGAAATTAAAGACTCTCGCATTTACCATGATGGCTTTGCTCGCTATGACCGCTGCATGGACTTCAAACGCTTATGCGGCGGACCCGATTCCGGGAATCAATATCGATATTGGCAGCTCCAACAGTGCAACAGGAGCTTCCAATACGATCAACATTATTCTGCTGCTGACGATTTTGAGTATTGCTCCGGCCATACTGGTGATGATGACCTGCTTTACTAGAATCATCATCGTACTCGGCTTTGTCCGGACATCTCTCGGCACACAGCAGATGCCGCCGAACCAAGTGCTTATCGGATTAGCCCTGTTTCTCACGTTCTTCATAATGGCACCGACATTGGGAGATTTGAACCAAAACGCACTGCAGCCCTATATGAGAGGTGAATTGACGCAGACTGCCGCACTGGATAAAGCAACCGTTACGATGAAGAAATTCATGTTCCAGTATACGAGGCAAAAGGATTTGAAGCTGTTCCTGGATTACACCAAAGCGCCGCCGCCAAGCGGTGTGGAGGATACACCGTTGACAGCACTGGTTCCTGCTTATGCGATCAGCGAATTAAAGACGGCTTTTCAAATGGGATTTATGATATTCATACCGTTCTTGGTTATAGACATGGTCATCTCAAGTACGCTGATGGCGATGGGGATGATGATGCTGCCTCCCGTCATGATTTCACTGCCGTTCAAAATCCTCCTGTTTATATTGGTGGATGGGTGGTATCTGGTCGTGAGGTCCCTGCTGCTAAGCTACAATACATGATTCCAACTATAGGATAAGCAGGAGGAGAACTATCGTGAGTACCGAGTTTGTCATTCGTTTAGCCAGCGAGGCTGTCTATACAACCTTGAAAGCCAGCGCGCCGATGATGGTGATTGCTCTTGTTATCGGTCTGGTCATCAGTATCTTTCAAGCAACGACTCAGATCCAGGAGCAGACGCTTGCTTTTGTACCCAAAATCGTTGCCGTGCTGCTATCCATCCTCATCTTTGGGCCGTGGATACTGACGACACTGGTGGATTATACATATAACCTATTCAATAACTTATATAAATTTATCGGCTAGGCTGTGAGTAAATGGAATGGGTAACGCAATATTTTCCTGGTTTTATGCTCTTTTTTTGTCGCATTGCCTCGTTTTTTGTCGTGGCACCTGTGTTTTCAGCCCGAAACGTTCCGCATCATGTTAAGATCGGGCTTGCTTTTTTCGTTACTTTCATGGCTTATCCGCTATTCGGAATGTCTAAACCGTTGACATTTGATTCTTTGTACCTGCTATCCATTTTCAGGGAAATATTGGTCGGTGTACTGCTCGGCTTCATCGCTTATATGTTCTTTACGGTATTCCAAATTGCCGGATCGTTTATCGATATACAGATGGGATTAGGGATTGCTAATGTCATCGATCCAATGACCGGGGCTCAGAGCCCGATTGTAGGTAATTTGAAGTATACTATCGCAACGCTGCTGTTCATAACGTTAAACGGCCATCATTTGCTGCTTAAAGCCATCATGGAGAGCTACGAATGGATTCCGGCCGACAACGATATGTTCGCCAGGATGTACTCCGGGCAAATAGGAGAATTTCTTGTCCACACGTTCTCCAGCGTATTTAGTTTAAGCTTTCAGATGGCCGCTCCGTTAATTGCCGCATTCTTCCTGACGGATGTCGGGCTTGGCTTGCTGGCAAGGGTAGCGCCGCAGTTCAATATTTTCGTAGTGGGTATTCCGCTGAAGATCATTGTCGGACTCTTATTGCTCATATTGCTGTTTCCCGGCTATCAATTTGTTTATAACGATTTATTCACGGCAATGCTGGACTCTCTACAAAAGTTTATCGGCTTGTTCACGGGTTAAGGGGAGGACTGGACGGACTTGGCAAGTTTTCGTTTAAAGCTCGATTTGCAATTGTTTTCCGGGGAAAAGACGGAGCCCGCCACGCCCAAGAAGCGGCAGGAATCCAGGCAAAAGGGGCAAGTCGCCAAAAGCATGGAAGTGCCTGCTGCATTTATCTTGTTTTTTTCGTTCTTGGCTTTCAGCCTGTTCGGCGGTTATATGAAAGATCAGACGATGCATGTATTCCGGTCGATTTTTTACGACTACTTATTATGGGATATTACGATCGACAATATTATCGTTTTGTTCGAGCAGCTGATGGTTCAGAGCTTGCTTATCATCGCACCGCTTTTGCTGGTGACGGTGGTCATCGCGATTTTTAGCAATTATTTGCAATTCGGCTTCTTGTTGACCGGGGATCCGCTCATGATGAAATTCAGCAAGCTGAACCCGATCGAAGGCGCCAAAAAAATATTCGGCCTGCGTTCGCTGGTCGACTTCTTGAAATCGGTTCTCAAAATGACCATCATCGGCTATGTCGTCTACTCTACCTTGTGGGGTGAAAAAGGCAACCTGATGGATTTGGCCCGGCTGCCTGTCGAGAACGTACTGATGTTCGCATCGTCGCTAACGGTCAAGTTAGGCCTCAAAATCGGTCTCGTGTTAATCGTACTTGCATTGCTCGACTTTCTGTATCAGAAATATGAGTTTGAAAAAAGCATCCGCATGTCGAAGCAGGACATCAAGGATGAGTATAAAAAGACGGAGGGTGACCCTCAGATCAAAGGAAAAATCCGTGAGAAGCAGCGAAGAATGGCTCTGCAGCGCATGATGCAGGATGTCCCCAAAGCGGACGTCATCATCACGAACCCGACGCACTTTGCGGTAGCTCTTCGCTATGACGCGAAGAAAATGCAGGCTCCTACGGTTATCGCCAAAGGAACGGATTACATTGCTTTGAAAATTAAACAAGTTGCAAAGGAACACCGGATTATAACGATGGAAAATAAGCCTTTGGCCCGAGCCCTGTATGCCCAAGTGGAAATTGGTGAAGCCATACCGGCGGATATGTTCCAGGCCGTGGCCGAAGTATTAGCATATGTGTACAAGGTTAAAGGAAAAGCCAACTAGAGTATGAGGAAGGAGGACATCTGAAATGAAAGCGAAAGATCTGGTCGTACTGATCGGGATTATAGGCATCATCCTGATGATGGTCGTACCTGTGCCGATATGGCTGTTGGATGTCCTGTTGATCATCAACATCTCCATTGCTCTGATGATTATATTAGTAGGAATGAATACGCAGGATGCGCTGCAGTTTTCGATTTTCCCGTCATTGCTGTTGATCACGACGCTGTTCCGGCTGGCGTTAAACGTATCGACCACCCGTAACATTCTCGCGCACGCTGATGCAGGGAACGTAGTAAGCACATTCGGTTCTTTCGTTGCCCAAGGCAATATCGTCGTTGGATTTGTCGTGTTTATCATCCTAGTGCTCGTTCAATTCATCGTTATTACGAAAGGCTCCGAGCGCGTGGCAGAGGTTGCCGCACGGTTTACTCTCGATGCGATGCCCGGCAAGCAAATGAGTATCGACGCCGATTTGAACGCAGGATTAATCAATGAGCAGCAAGCGAAGGAACGCAGGGAGAAAATATCCCGCGAAGCCGATTTTTACGGGGCGATGGACGGTGCCAGCAAATTCGTTAAAGGTGACGCGATCGCAGGGATTATCATCCTGATCATCAATATTTTGGGTGGCTTGATCATCGGCGTATCGATGAAAGGGATGGATATCGGCGAAGCCGCAGAGAAGTATTCGATCATGACGATCGGCGACGGACTGGTCAGCCAAATTCCAGCGCTGTTGATATCCACGGCAGCCGGTTTGATTGTCACGAGAGCTTCTTCCGACGGCAACCTGGCTCACGATTTAACCTCACAAATCTTGTCATATCCTAAACTGTTATATATCGTAGCGGGAACGATTACGCTGCTGGGTATTTTTACTCCGATTCACTTGATTACTACTTTACCGATCGCAGCTCTCCTTGCCTTCGCGGCGATGAAGATGCAGCAAAATATGGTTCGCAAGCAAGCTCAGGAGGACCAGCTGGAGGAAGAACAGCAAATTGAGGAGGTTCGCAGTCCGGAGAGCGTAATCAGTTTGCTGCAGGTGGATCCGATAGAATTCGAATTCGGCTACGGCTTGATTCCTCTAGCTGATACGCAGCAGGGCGGGGATTTGCTGGACCGGATCATTCTCATCCGCAGACAATGCGCCTTGGAATTGGGTCTGGTTGTACCGGTCATTCGGATCCGAGACAACATTCAATTGAAGCCTAATGAATATGTCGTGAAAATCAAAGGCAATACGGTAGCACGCGGCGAGCTTCTGCTGAATCATTACCTTGCGATGAGCCCGGGCATCGATGACGATTCGATTTCGGGGATTGATACCGTAGAGCCTGCCTTTGGACTTCCGGCGCTTTGGATCGACGAGGCGATGAAGGAACGTGCGGAATTGTCAGGCTACACCGTTGTCGATCCGCCGTCCGTAGTAGCGACTCACTTGACGGAAATTATCAAGAAGCACGCACACGAGCTGCTGGGTCGTCAGGAAACGAAGTCGCTCATCGAGAATGTACGGGAGAGCTACCCGGCTCTCGTGGACGATCTGATTCCGAACGTGCTGTCCACAGGCGATGTTCAGAAGGTGCTTGTCAAGCTGCTTAGAGAGAAAATATCGATTCGCGATCTGGTAACGATAATGGAAACGTTAGCCGATTACGGAACTTACACCAAGGATCCGGAAATATTGACGGAATATGTGAGACAATCGTTGTCGCGGCAAATTACGCAGCAGTTCTCAACGGGCAGCGATTCCTTGAAGGTCATTACGGTAGGGCCTTCCCTGGAGAAGAAAATTGCGGAATCGGTTCAGCAATCCGATCAAGGAAGCTATCTGGCGCTGGACCCGGGTTCGACCCAGGTGATCTATCAGCGTATTTCCGATCAAGTCACGAAGCTGATTCAATCCGGTCAACAGCCAATCGTGCTAACTTCACCGACTATTCGCATGTACTTGCGGCAGCTGCTGGAGAGGACGATGCAGGATATTCCGGTCCTGTCGTACAGTGAGCTTGAGCCGAATGTAGAAATTCAAAGCATGGGGGTCGTTAACATATGAGGGTAAAGCGCTACGTAGTTGATTCCATGCCCGATGCTCTGCAAAAAATACGTACGGATCTCGGAAAGGATGCCGTTATCTTGAACACGAAAGAAATTCGCTCGGGCGGATTTCTCGGCATGTTTTCCAAAAAAAAGATTGAAGTCATCGCTGCTACCGATGCGGCTGAAACGGCGGGTGCTGGCGGCAAAGCCGGTGTCGCAGATATGAGAGCGACCGTAGCGGTTAAACCGGCTGTGGCCTCGAATCTATCGGAAGCCGCTGGTACCTACACCAGGCCCGTGCCGGTACCGTCGCCGAACAAGGCGCCGGTCCAGCCGGCGGAGCCGCTTGCTTTTCCTGTCGTGCCCGACGTATTGGTACCGGACACGCCGAGGCAGACGGATTCTGCGGCTTACGCCGACAAGCAAGTGAAGGCAGCGGCATCACAGCAAGCTGCAGCAAGAACGGAAGCAGCAAAGGACGACTTGCTTCTTAACGAAATGAAGCAAATGAAAGAATACATGCATAAGCTGTCTGTCCAAGTGGTTGGCCAAGCTCCTGTGGACCCGGTGCTGGAGCAATTGCAGCAGCGATTGCTGGAGCATGAGATCGATCCCGAGCTTGTAAGCCGCCTGATTGAACGGGCAGTGGAGGAATTGCAGGCGGACGGAGAGCCTGTCCGTGAGAAAGACGCCCGCCAATCTTTGAAACGTCAGCTCTTGGAGCTGTTCCCTGTACTTAGCGGGAATGCGTTGGAGGGGGATACGAAAATTGCTCATTTCGTAGGTCCGACCGGCGTCGGCAAGACGACGACGATAGCCAAGCTGGCTGCCGAGCAGGTGCTGAAATATCAGCGGAAAGTCGGCTTTATCACATCCGATACGTACCGGATTGCAGCGGTAGAACAGCTGAAAACCTACGCCACCATTTTGAACGTACCGTTGGAAGTCGTGTTTTCGCCGCAGGATCTGCCCAAGGCATTCGAGTCGCTGAAGGATCGGGATATTATTTTCATGGATACGGCGGGAAGAAACTTCCGCAACGAGATGTATGTGTCCGAGCTCAATGCCCTGCTTCAATCGGGCGGCAAGAGCGAAACGTATTTGGTCATGAGCCTGACTACGAAATACAAGGATATGAAGGCGATAGCCGAGAACTTTTCCAAGTTCAAGCTGGATAAAGTGCTTTTTACCAAAATGGATGAAACCGATTCTTATGGCGCAGTGATCAATCTAGTCCACGATTTTCAACTGTCGCTTTCCTATATCACGAATGGTCAAAGCGTTCCTGACGATATTACCGAGTTAAAGGCACAGCAGATCGTTGATCTGATATTGGGGGTTCACTCCCATGAATGACCAGGCACAAGGGCTGCGTGATCTGATATGGAACCGAAATCATCAACGGCAGCACGAAGCCAAAGCAACGCGCATTCTTACGGTAACGAGCGGCAAAGGCGGGGTCGGAAAATCGAATTTCACCTTGAATTTTGCCTTAACCCTGCAGAAAAAGGGATTCAACGTCCTCGTCTTTGACGCAGATATCGGGCTGGCTAACATCGATGTATTAATGGGAGTCACAGCCAAATACAATTTGTATCATTTGCTCAAGAAAGAAAAGACGATTTGGGATATTATCCAGAAAGGGCCGAACAATCTGCAATTTATTGCGGGAGGGTCGGGCTTTCACGATCTGATCCGGTTGACCGAGGAGCAGCTGGATTATTTTGCAGAGCAGGTTCAGCAGCTGAACGGGACTGTCGATTACATCATATTCGATACAGGGGCAGGCTTGTCCAAGGAAACGTTGAAATTTATTCTGGCTGCGGAAGAAACGATCGTCGTGACCACCCCGGAGCCCACTTCTATTACTGATGCTTATGCCATCATCAAAATGGTTCATGCGATGAACGAGCCGGTTCGATTCAAATTGGTTGTCAACCGCGTAGCGGACTGGAAGGAAGGGAAGCAGACAGCCGATAAAATCAATTTGGTCGCCAAGCAATTCCTTCAATTGGATATACCGACTCTAGGCTTTGTGTATGATGACAAAAACGTCTCCAAAGCGGTTAAGAAGCAAGTGCCGTTCACCGTGGAGTACCCGTCGAGCCCCGCTTCCCAGTCTCTGTCCAGGCTGACGAATGATTTCATTGCCGAGCAGCCGCCGGCGGATATGCAGGGTAGTGCTGTGAAAGGCTTTATGAACCGAATGATGAAGTATCTTCGACAGTAGCACACAATCCTCTTGCCAGCGGCCAACAAAACAGACAACCTGGGGGGAATAACAATATGCGAATCTATGACATTTTGGTTGTTGACGATTCGATTTTTATGAGAAAAATCATTTCCGATCTCATATCGGAGGACCCTCAATTTCGAGTCGTAGCGACAGCCAAGAACGGTAAAGAGGCTGTAGAGCTGATAAAAAAGCTGAAGCCGAATGCCGTTACGATGGATATTGAAATGCCGGAAATGAACGGATTGGATGCGTTGAAAACGATCATGTCGGAGCATCCGACGCCGATCATTATGCTGAGCAGCCTGACTCAGGAAGGGGCCAGGGAGACCATTATCGCCCTGGAGAGGGGCGCCGTCGATTTCGTCGGCAAACCGTCAGGCTCCATTTCTTTGGATTTGCATAAAGTAAAAACCGCCTTGATCGAGAAGCTTCATATTGCGGTAAAAACGAATGTTAACAAGTTCAATGCCAAGCTGGCGCCGCCGAACCCGCTTCGATTCAACAAACCGGCGGGGGAATCCAAGGCGAGCATTCCGTCTGCTCCGGTTGCTCAGCCTGCACCAAAGCCCTACAAGCAGGAAGGGAACCATTCTTCCGGCAAGCTGATGAATCCCCCTGCTTCCCAAGTACAGCAGCTGGCTGCTATCGGTACTTCAACCGGCGGGCCTCGGGCGCTTCATCAAGTGATCTCCAACATACCCGGCGACTTCGCGGCGCCTGTTGTCATAGTCCAGCATATGCCGCCTAATTTTACAAAGTCGTTGGCGCAGCGGCTGGACTCCGTATCCGAGCTGACGGTTGTCGAAGCGGAGGATGGCATGATCCTTCATAACGGAACCGCGTATGTGGCTCCGGGCGGGTTTCACATGATGGTTGCGCGCAATGGCCCCGGAATGTACAAGATTCATTTGTGCAAGGAAGATCCGAGGAATGGGCACCGCCCTTCGGTAGACGTGCTGTTTGAGTCGTTATTGCCGTTAAAGGAGCTGCGCCGGCACATCGTGCTGATGACGGGAATGGGTTCGGACGGAGCCAAAGGAATGCTCGCTTTGAAGCAGGCGGGCGCCGTAACCACGATAGCTGAATCGGAGGAAACCTGCATCGTATACGGTATGCCGAGAGCGGCCGTAGAACTGCAGTGCGTATCACATATTCTGCCTCAACAGGAAATTGCCCATATGCTTTCCAAAGCTGTGTTGACATAGCCGGGGAGCTCGGGTGTACATATAGGTTGCATGACATTGACGGAGGTGTGGTTATGGAATTAAATCAATATTTATCGATGTTTATTGATGAATCGAAAGAACATCTTCAGGCGATGAACGACAATTTGCTAAGCCTGGAAAGCAGTCCCGAGGATGTAAGCATCGTACATAACATTTTCCGCTCGGCGCATACGTTGAAGGGCATGTCCGCAACAATGGGCTTTGAGGATTTGGCCTCGTTGACCCACGAGATGGAAAACGTGCTGGATTTGGTCCGGAATTCGAAGCTGAAGATGGACTCGTTTATTTTCGACTGGATTTTCAAAAGTCTGGATGCTTTGGAGGCCATGGTAGAAGATATCATCCAGGGCGGCACCGGTAAGCTGGATGTCAGTGAAATCGTAGCTGCGCTCAAATCCATTGTCAGCGGTGACTATTTGAAGGGCGGCGCGGCATCCTCTGCAGCCGTCAAGAAGCAGGACAGTGCACAAGAGCCTGTGCTGGATGAATTTCAGCTTTCGATTATCCAACAATCGATTGAAGCCGGACTGGCCGTTTGCTTGATCGATGTAACGGTTCGCGAGGATTGCGTCCTTAAAGCGGCTAGAGCTTATATGGTCTTCAATGTGCTCGAGCAAAACGGCGAAGTAATCAAATCGACGCCATCGGTTGAGGATATCGAGCAGGAGCGTTTCGATAACAGCTTTTCCGTGTTCTTCATCTCCTCTACGGATAAAGACAGTCTGGAGAAGCAGGTCGGCAGCGTGTCCGAAATCGAAAAGGCGACGGTTACGCTGTTGACCCAAGCTAAGCTGGACGAGCTGATGAGCCCTCCGGCATCGTCGGCACAAGCGGAAGTAGCGGCAGCGGTTGCGGAAGCGCCACGCGCTTCGGCGGCACCTACCTCACCGGCTGCCGAATCCAAGAAGCCGGCTGGTAATGCTCCTGTAGCGAACCGGACGATCCGCGTCGATATCGAGCGGTTGGATACGCTGATGAACCTGTTCAGCGAGCTGCTGATCGACCGCGTGCGGCTTGAACAGCTGGCGAGCGAGATCAAGCGCAGCGACCTTACCGAAACGGTCGAGCATATGACTCGTGTGAGCAGCGATTTGCAAAATATCGTGTTGAAGCTACGGATGGTTCCAATCGATACGGTGTTTAACCGGTTCCCTCGTATGATCAGGGACGTTGCGAAGACACTGGACAAAAAAGTCGATCTGGTCATTACCGGAGCCGACACCGAGCTCGATCGAACGGTAATCGATGAGATCGGGGATCCGCTGGTTCACTTGCTTCGAAACTCGGTGGACCACGGGGTTGAGCCTGTCAGTGACCGGATTAACGCGGGTAAGTCGGAAACAGGCACGATTCATCTGCGCGCATATCATAGCGGAAATCATGTATTTATTGAGATTGAAGATGACGGTCGCGGAATTAACCGCGAGAAGGTACTGAGCATCGCCGTCAAAAACGGCGTCATTCAGCAAGACCAAGCTGCAAAAATGACGGACGAAGAAGTGTACATGCTCTTATTCGCTTCAGGATTCAGTACTGCTGATAAAATTTCCGACATTTCCGGTCGCGGCGTCGGTCTGGACGTTGTAAAGACGAAGATTGAAAGCCTTGGCGGTACCGTTCAAGTGGAATCCAAATGGGGAAAAGGCTCCAAGTTTTCCGTCCAGCTTCCGCTTACCTTATCGATCATCTCAGCGATGCTCATTCGTCTGGGCGAGGAGAAGTATGCTATCCCTCTTTCGTCCATTGTCGAAACGGCGGCGATCAAGCGGGAGCAGATCCGCATGGTACACGGCAACCGGATGATTGATTACCGGAACAGCGTCATTCCGTTAGTACCGCTTGGCAATTTGTTCGATGTGCCCGGCTTGGCGGTATCGATAACCGGTGATACTCAAATCGTCGTCATCCGCAAAGGCGAGCGCCTGGCCGCTCTTGTTGTTGAAGAGTTCATCGGACAGCAGGAGATCGTTCTGAAATCGCTCGGCAAATATTTAACGAACTTGTTTGCCGTATCCGGCGCAACCATCCTGGGTGACGGACAAGTTGCATTGATCATAGACACGAACGCTTTAATCAAGTAACCGTAGCCAACGCAGATTACATAGTTAACCAAACTTAGGGAGGCATGAAACATGGGAGAGGAAATCAAAGTCATCGTTTTTGCTTTGGCACATGAGGAATACGGCGTTGAGGTTGAAAAGGTTAGAACGATTGAGCGTATGCAGCCGATGACCCGAGTGCCGAAAACACCGGAATTTGTAAGAGGCGTAATCAACCTGCGCGGCGTCGTTACCCCGGTTATCGATTTGCGGGGACGGTTCGGCTTCGAGGAATGCGAATTTACGGATAGCACACGCATCATTATTGTTGCTGTGAATGATATTGAGGTCGGCTTGATCGTTGATTCCGCGAATGATGTAATCGACGTGGACAGCGACAGCATTGAAGACCCGCCTGAAATCGTAGGGGGCATTAAAGCCAAATATTTGCGCGGCATTGCCAAGGTAAGCGACACTCGTCTCTTGATTCTCCTCAACTTGGCGGAAGTTTTGAATAAAAGCGAAATTGTCCAATTAGAAAACCTAGAGGAGTAGTCGCGTGGAATTATTCAACCGGTTAGCCGATTTTCAAATGGATGTGCTTAAGGAAGTGGGGAACATTGGCGCAGGTCATGCGGCGACGGCATTGTCCAAGCTGCTGGATAAGCCGGTCGATATGCTCGTTCCGAAAGTACGCATCGTAGCTTTTGAAGAAATTGCCGATAGTGTAGGAGGGGCGGAGCAAGTCGTTATCGCCATCTTCCTCCGTGTCGAAGGGGAGACTCCCGGGAATTTATTTTTCATCATGACCTTGGAATCCGCTAAAAAGCTGCTGCGAAGTCTCGTAGGGATCACGGTTACCCATGACGACAATTATACGGATATGGAACTTTCTGCGTTAAACGAAATCGGCAATATACTGGCAGGCTCGTATTTGTCTTCCTTGGCGGATTTTACCCAGCTTTCCATGTCGCCGACCGTACCGTCGTTGGCTATAGATATGGCGGGCGCGATTCTCAGCTTTGGTCTTTTCCAGTTCGGTCAAATGGGAGATCATGCGCTGCTGATTGATACGAAGTTTTTGGATGGCAATGAAGAGGTGAAGGGCCACTTCTTTCTCATTCCGGATCCGGAGTCGTTTGATAAAATCTTCAAAGCTCTGGGAGTCGACACTCCATGATCCAAGATAACTTCATCAAGGTAGGAATGGCTGACCTTAATGTTACTCACTTGACCGGAGTGCTTAAGACAACAGGATTAGGATCTTGCGTAGGAATCACTCTTTACGACGGCAAGGCGAAGGTCGCGGGAATGGCTCACGTTATGCTCCCGACCTCCGACATTGCCAGGGAAGGCAAGCTGAATATTGCTAAATATGCGGATACGGCAATTCCCGAGATGATTCAAAAGATGGAGGCGCTTGGAGCCTCGGTCGCCCGAATGGAAGCCAAAATGGCAGGTGGAGCACAAATGTTCGCATTCGGCGGCAGCTCGGATACGATGAGAATCGGACCGAGGAACGTAGAGTCGTGCAAGGAAATGCTGAAGCGGTATTCCATCCCTTTGAAGGCTGAAGATACAGGCGGTAACTATGGAAGAACGATTGAGTTCGATTGCGTTACCGGTAGCCTGCTTATTAGAAGCGTTCAGCAAGGAGTGAAAGAACTCTAGATTATGATAGGATCGATTCGTTGGAATTTCATAATTGGACTCGTAACTTTCGTTATTACTTTTGTTTCTTCTATTATAAATAATATTTGGCTCACAAGCTTACTTCGAAGTATATACAGCTTTGCTATAGTATTCGTGCTCATCTTTTTGTTTCGATGGGTACTCGGCACATTAGCCGGTTTAAATCGGCTGGGTGAAGCCGGGATTCCGCAAGAGTCGGACGAAGCCGATAAAGGAGTCTCGCTAGACATAACGACTCCGGACGATGAAGCCTCATTGCACCGAATGTTAAAAGATTCGCTTGATCCTAATGCACCCGCGGTGGATTCCGGATTCGCTCCGCTGAATCCACCGAAGCTGTCCAGCAAAACGAACAACATGGAACCAGGAGAGATGGCGCAAGCGGTACGTCGAATGACGGAAGAATAAGGGTGGTGACAACCGGTCATGATTCAAAAATCGCATTTACCGAATATCGATTTGTGGAAGCAATGGAAGGAATCTGGATTGGTTGAGGCGAAGCAGTCTTTAATTGAAAGCTATTTGCCTTTAGTAGATTATGTATCCAACCGGCTTTCCATTGGCTTGCCGAAAAATGTATCCAAAGACGATTTGGCCAGCTATGGCATCATGGGCCTCATCGACGCTATAGAAAAATTCGACTATGAGCGAGGGCTGCAGTTCGAGACTTATGCTTCCTGGCGTATCCGCGGCGCAATCATCGACGGATTGCGTCAAGGAGACTGGGTACCCCGCTCGGTACGCGAGAAATCCAAGAAAATCGAAGAGGCGTACCAGAAGCTGGAGCAGCAATATTTGCGGTCGGTAACGGATGCGGAAATCAGCGCCTACCTTCAGGTTAGTGAAACGGAATTTCAGCAAATGGTACAAGAAATCGCCGTTACGACCGTATGCTCGATCGACGACCCTATCCGTGAAGAAGATTCCGAGACGCGGCTTTCCTTGCTGATTGATGAGAAGGCCAAAAATCCTGAATATAAAGTGAATGAGTTTTTCTTGAAAGAGACGTTAGCCAAAGCAATAGAGCGGCTTACGGAGAAGGAAAGAACGGTTGTTTCCTTATTTTATTTCGAAGAATTGTCATTGAGTGAAATTGCGGAAGTCATGTGCTTATCTCCATCACGAATCTCTCAGCTTCATTCCAAAGCGATTCTTCGCCTCCGAGGCTCGTTAAGCCGGTTTAAAACGCAGCTGTTTCAAGAAACTTAACTTGGAGAAAGTGGGGGCAATAATGAGTGAACCTGCGATGCCGCTCAGTTACTATGTAGAAATTTCTCTGTCCGACGATAAACTGCAAGCCTATCTTCAATTTAAAAAAAGCGAGGATAACCTTTCGTTCTCCGCGGCACAGCTCGAGGAGGTTGTTGCATCCTATCATATTTCTCATGGAATTGATATAGACGTCCTTCAGGCCATTGCCCGGGAACCTAAAGCCTATTTTCTAAGCAAAACGGTGATAGCGTATGGAACTCCTCCGGTTCCCGGTCAAGACGGCTACGTCAAGCTGCTGCACGACATATCCGACGATTCCAGGAAGCCGATGGAGCTGGAGGATGGCAAGGTCGATTTTCGGGAAGTGACTACGATCAATAATGTTCGCAAGGGCCAGCTATTGGCCCAGAGAATATTCGCGACGAAGGGAACTCCGGGCAGGGCGGTAACGGGGGAAGAATTGGCAGCCAAAGACGGGAAGGAAGCGCGTCTGAAAGTAGGTAAAAATGTCGTTGCAGATCCGGAGCAAAAGGCGATCTACTCAGCGATTGACGGCATGATATGTAAAACGGATCGGGACAAGATCAATGTGTTCCCGATTTTTGAGGTTAACGGGGATGTCGATTACAACGTTGGCAATATCGATTTTGTCGGCTCCGTCGTAATCCGGGGCAATGTGCTCAGCGGCTTCAAGATCAAAGCTTCGGGCGATATTCGTATTACAGGCAGTGTGGAGGGGGCCGACCTGGAAGCGGGTGGCTCTATTGAAATTAGTGCCGGTATTTTGGGACATAACAAAGCGATGATCCGGGCCGGAAGCCGATTCAAGAGCTCCTTTATCCAAGATGCAACCGTTTCCGCCGATGAAGTATTGGTAACGCAAAGTATTATGCACTCGAGTGTGAGAGCGGCGAGAAGCGCCGTTTGTCTGGGGACGAAAGGTCTTATTGTAGGCGGAACGATTCAGGCCGGCGAGAGCGTTACGGCACGGACGATAGGTAACTCCATGTCCACAGCGACCGTTATCGAGGTAGGAGTCCTGCCGGAGCTTCGTAATGAAATTGGACAGCTGCGCATTCAGCTGCGCTCCGTCAATGACAATCTCGATAAAACTGAGAAAGCGTTAAACTTGCTGGATCAATTAGCGGCGACCGGACAGTTGGGTCCAGATAAAATGGCGATGAGGATCAAGCTAAATCATACGAAGAAGCAAACCGTAGAGGAGCAATCCTCGATGAAAGAACGGATTCTGGAGATCGAGAAGTCGCTTGAGGATTCCGACAAAGCCAAAGTGGAAGTCGTTTCGACGGTATACAGCGGGACCAAGATTGTTCTCGGCCGTTACACGAAGTTTATTAAAGATCCGGTATCCCATGTGAAATTTCAGCTAGCCAATGGCGATGTTGCCATGTTTCCCGTCGTACGATAAGCTTTAACAGCTTGAGGAGGGATGGAGATGAGCTTAAGGCCAGTGGAATTGCAGTTCGTTTTGCACAAGAACGACGAAGCCGGGACCGTGCAAAATCAATTGAATCATAAGCCGGGGCAGGATCAGGCGGCTCTTGCGGATGCTGCGGCCAAACATACGGAGAAGGAGCGGCAAAGCGTTAGTAAAAGCGAGAAGCCGCATCATTCCTCAATCCTGAATGAAGATAAGGAACAGCCGGGCCATAAGCGAGAGCAATCTTCCAACAAACGCGAACAAGAGCAGGCAAAGACCCGATCGGAAATGGAACGAATCGAGCACCCTTTTAAAGGAAAGCATATCGACTTGACTCTTTGAGAGGCGGTTGGACATGCGCTTATGTGACCTCTTGGCTTATGAACATTACAGAAATAAGGTGAACGGATTTGAACCAGCCCTGGGTATATATAGTTTTAATCGGTTTATTAGTCATAGTTTATGCCACGCTTTTGCCTAGAACACGCTCATCCAAAGGTGCTCAAGGACCGACCATTCAAGAGATCGAAGAAACGATGGAGCATTTCGCCGCAGAGCTGGAAGAGCAGAACGAGGCCTTGATCCGTCAATTAGCCGAAACGAAGCGGGATTATGACGTCCAAACGGCTAAATTAAGCTCTCGTGTGGAGATGCTGGAGAAGCAGGCCGCCGGCACCAGCCAGGAGCTGGCCAAGCTCGGCATGGCGTACGAGCAGCTGCTGCAGGCAAGCGTACAGTCAATGGGCGGGCATGAGAAAAAGACTGCCGAGTCGCCATCTCAAATTAGGAACACGCAAGAGGAGACTACGGCATCGGAGGAGTCCCATCTGCAGGAACAGGATGAGGAAGGGCTGTCTAATGCTCCTATGAATATGAAGCAGCGTTATGCAGACTTGTTTGCTCTGTACGATCAGGGCAAATCGACCGATGTTATCGCCAAAAAATTGAATATGAACAAAGGGGAAATCAACCTGATCATTCAATTGGCCAAGCAGGAGGAACAGCTGAATGCTCAAAAATAAAGCGTTTCTCATCGGTATGGGCGGAGGTCTTATTGCCGGTGCCTTGCTGCTGCAATTGATGAGTGTGACTGTCCCTCCAGTAAGCCGGGCCAGCGCAGGAGCGGATCCCCAGGCTATGAATCCGCAGCAGTTGAAGGAAGCGGCAGCGGGCTATTTTCAAGTGTTTGAGAAGGATCAAAAGCTGTACAATCAGGCGCAAGCGGATGCCCTCGTTCAGCAGAAGCTGAAGGAAGCGGCGAGCCAAGCGGCTCAGCCTGCGAAAGAAACGGTTCAGGAGGCAACGTACATTTATATATCGAAGGGAATGACCGCGGGTAATGTCGCCGACTTGCTTGTTCAAAGCGGGGTTATTTCCGATCGGAAAGCATTTGAAGACGCGATTCTGAAGCAGCAGCTTAACGATAAGATTGTTGCCGGCGTCCATGCGTTCAAAGGCCCTCAAGATCTTCCTCAAGTATTAGCCAATATTACTTCGAAATAAGCCCGGTCCGATTGCTCAGGGACGGGCTTTTGTTCTAAAATGAGAAGTTGTTGCATACGATTTTCAGTTGTGGTATATTTATTGACGGTGTTAAAACGCACGCTGGTCAATTCGCATAATGGTGCTTCGAAATTCGGAGTTTTATGTCGAAGATGCGACTCGGCGGAGGAGACACAAAAAACCATTTTAGAGGAGGTGTGTGAAGATGGCAGTAATCTCCATGAAACAGCTTTTGGAAGCTGGGGTACACTTCGGTCACCAAACCCGTCGTTGGAATCCGAAAATGGATCGTTACATCTTCACTGAAAGAAACGGTATTTACATTATCGACCTGCAAAAAACGGTCAAGAAAGTAGAAGAAGCTTACAACTTCGTTAAGTCCATTGCTGAAGACAATGGCACGATTTTGTTCGTGGGCACTAAGAAGCAAGCTCAAGATTCCGTTGCGGAAGAAGCTGAGCGTTGCGGCATGTACTTCATCAACCAACGTTGGTTGGGTGGTACATTGACTAACTTCCAAACGATTCAAAAGCGTATCGATCGTTTGAAGCAGTTGGAGAAGTGGGAAGAGGACGGCACGTTCGAAGTTCTTCCTAAGAAAGAAGTTATCATCCTTCGCAAGGAAAAAGATCGTCTTGAGAAATTCCTTGGCGGAATTAAAAATATGAAGGGTCTTCCTAGCGCTTTGTTCGTTATCGACCCTCGTAAAGAGCGTATTGCTGTTGCAGAAGCTCGCAAACTGGGTATCCCAATCGTTGGTATCGTTGATACGAACTGCGATCCGGATGAAATCGATTATGTAATCCCTGGTAACGACGATGCAATCCGTGCCGTTAAATTGTTGACAGCTAAAATTGCTGACGCAGTTATCGAAGCACACCAAGGTGAACAAACAACAGCTTAAGTGCTGAATAGGAAAGGGTGGTTCAAAGGTGCAAAATCCTTTCACCGCCCTTTTTTTAGGGTACATAGTCTAAAATATAAGGAGGCCAAATCATGGCAGTTAATGCAGCATCGGTAAAAGAATTGCGTGAAAGAACTGGAGCGGGTATGCTCGATTGTAAAAAAGCGTTGGAAGAAGCTAACGGCGATTTGACCAAAGCAGCTGAAATTCTTCGCGAGAAAGGCTTGTCGGCAGCGGCTAACAAAGCAGGACGTATTGCTACGGAAGGCGTTGTTGAGTCCTACATCCACGCTGGAGGCCGTATCGGCGTTCTGGTTGAAGTAAACTGCGAAACGGACTTCGTTGGTAAAACCGATCAGTTCCGTGATTTTGTAAAAGACGTTGCTATGCAAATCGCGGCAGCTAGCCCGTTGTATGTTCGTCGCGAAGAGGTTCCACAAGAAGCTCTTGATAAAGAACGCGAAATTTTGACTGCACAAGCTTTGAATGAAGGCAAACCGGCTAACATCGTTCAAAAAATGGTAGAAGGCCGTCTTGGCAAATACTATGAAGAGTATTGCTTGATGGAGCAGCCGTTTGTTAAAGATCCGGACAAAACGATCGGACAATTGGTTAACGAGAAAGTAGCAACAATCGGTGAGAACATCACGATCCGCCGCTTCGCTCGCTTTGAATTGGGCGAAGGCTTGGAGAAGAAGCAAGAGAACTTTGCTGAAGAAGTTATGGCTCAAGTTAAGAAATAATGGGATGTTCCGTACGCTTCGTACGGCTGTCCATTGAATCATATACGCTTTAGGAAACGCCGGGTGAGCGATAAATGGTCCTTCTTAGGAAAAAGTTTATCGCTTGCCTTGCATAAATACGGAAAAGTAAAACGTAGGGACACTTAGTGTTCCTTCTTTTTTAAACATAAACCATCATAGCTGCTTTACGAACGGGGGTACTTGAGCTTGGAACAACCTATCTTTAAAAGAGTTATCTTGAAACTGAGCGGAGAAGCGTTGGCAGGCCAGCAAGGATACGGCATCGATTCAGAAATGATTACATCGATTGCTCAGCAAGTCAAAGAGGTCGTGGACCTCAATGTAGAAGTGGCTATCGTAGTGGGCGGAGGCAACATCTGGAGAGGCATTGCCGGCAGTGCAAAAGGAATCGACCGGGCGACTGCGGATTACATGGGGATGCTGGCTACCGTTATGAACTCTTTGGCACTCCAGGATGCGTTGGAAACGATCGACGTACCGACACGGGTACAAACATCGATTACGATGCAGCAAGTTGCCGAGCCGTACATTCGCCGCAGAGCGATTCGTCACCTGGAAAAGGGCCGCGTCGTTATTTTTGCCGCAGGCACAGGCAATCCGTATTTCTCCACAGATACGACCGCAGCTCTTAGAGCGGCGGAAATTGAGGCCGAGGTAATCCTGATGGCCAAGAACAAAGTAGACGGAGTGTACTCGGCGGATCCGTTCAAAGATGCGTCTGCACAGAAGTTCGAGTCGCTGACTTATATGGAAGTGTTGAGCAACAATCTGGGCGTTATGGACTCCACCGCTTCCTCGCTTTGCATGGACAACAATATTCCATTGATCGTCTTTTCCATTACCGAGAGCGGCAATATTAAAAGAGTGGTGCTCGGAGAGAAAATAGGTACGATTGTAAAAGGGAGTGTTTAACATATGCCACAATCCATTAAGAAAAATGCGGAAGAGCGCATGGAGAAAGCGATCAGCTCTTTGAAAAAAGAATTGGCCAGCCTGCGTGCAGGCAGAGCAACTCCATCTCTTCTCGACCGTGTACAAGTTGAATATTACGGAGCTTTGACCCCGGTCAATCAATTGGCCAACATCAATACTCCGGATTCCCGCACGCTGATGATTCAGCCTTGGGACAAAAGCTCGATGAGCGCCATTGAGAAGGCGATCATGAAATCGGATCTCGGTTTGACACCGTCGAACGACGGAAGCGTCATCCGCATCGTAATCCCTGCTTTGACGGAGGAGCGTCGCGCCGAGCTCGTTAAGATGACGAAGAAGTACGGCGAGGAATCCAAGGTTGCAATCCGCAACATCCGCCGCGATGCCAACGATGATATCAAGAAGCTTGAAAAAGCAGGCATCTCCGAGGACGAGTCCCGTAAGCATCAAGAGGACATTCAAAAGTTTACGGATAAGTACATCGCTGAGGTTGAGAAGGTTTTAGCGGCAAAAGAAAAGGAAATTATGGAAGTGTAATGATAGAAGACCCCCTTTCGAGGGGGCTTTTAGTCTTTCCTTACTGGAGGAAATTGAAATGATGCCTTTCAAAAAGTGGTTTGGAAGCAAGGCTGAACACGACGAACTAATAGAACGTATTGACGCCGACAATATTCCGAACCATGTTGCGGTAATCATGGATGGCAACGGCCGATGGGCTCAGAAGCGGGGCTTGCCGCGCATAGCGGGCCACCATTCGGGAATGAAGAACGTCAAGAAAATAACGATGGCAGCCAACGCCATTGGCGTAAAAGTTCTTACGATGTATGCTTTTTCTACGGAAAACTGGAAGCGCCCCAAGGAAGAAGTCGATTATTTGATGAAGCTTCCGATGGAATTTTTTCCGAAAGAAATCGATGAGCTGATCGCCAATAATGTGCAGATCCGGATGACGGGATGGCAGGACGGACTACCTGACTATACGCTCAAGGCTATTCAGGATGCTATTGAACAAACGAAGACCAATACCGGCCTCATATTAAATTTTGCGCTCAACTATGGCAGCAGGAAAGAGATGTTATCGGGGGTCAAGCGATTGGCAGAGGATGTAGCGGCAGGAAGCTTGCCTTTGGAAGCGATTGACGATTCGGTGTTTTCCAGCTATCTGCTTACACATCCTCTGCCGGATCCCGATCTTTTGATTCGTACTAGCGGCGAACTCCGTATAAGTAATTTCATGCTGTGGCAATTAGCTTACTCGGAGCTGTGGTTTACGGAATTATGCTGGCCCGAATTCACGGAGCGGCATTTTTATGAGGCGATTCAGGAATACCAGCGTCGTGCCCGTAGATATGGCGGATTGTAGCAGCTATTGGAGGAATTGAATTGAAACAGCGTATTACAACAGGAGTCATTGCCGGCATAGCGTTTATAATTTTGCTGTACTTGGGCACATATTGGTTTACCGGTCTGATCGTCGTGCTGTCTTTGATCGGATTCGATGAATTTTTACGGATGAACGGGTTGAAGAGCTATAAGCTCACAGCCCTCTTCGGATACATAGGTACGGCTATGCTGACGATCCCCTGGAATTTCGGCGGTTTGCAATTGGCAGGGTCAATGGAACGGCTGATCTGGCTGTTTTTGTTCTTGTTGTTGTGCGCAACTGTCGTATCCAAAAACAAAGTGACGATAGATCATATTGCGATGATGTTTATCGGAATGGTCTATATTGGACTCGGGTTTCACTATATGATCGAGACCCGGATGATGGACAACGGATTGTTCTGGACTTTGCTTATTTTCATTTGCATATGGGCGACGGATTCAGGCGCCTATTTCACCGGATCCGCTATCGGCAAACACCCGCTCTGGCCAACGATAAGTCCCAAGAAGTCGATTGAAGGGGCGGTTGGAGGAACGGTCATTTCCATTATTATTGCCGTCTGCTTCTCACTTGCTTACCCGGATCGATTGTCCTGGCAGCAGGCTATATGGCTGGGCCTTATGATTGCGATTGTGGGCCAAATGGGCGATTTGGTGCAATCCGCGTACAAAAGGGTCAAAGGGATCAAGGATACCGGCGCTATCTTGCCGGGGCACGGCGGAGTATTGGACCGGGTCGACAGCTGGATCATTGTATTTCCTATGGTACATTTGCTGTCATTGATTCCAGGCGCATAAAACAAGGGGAGAAGTGAAGCATGAAACGCATTTCCATTCTTGGATCGACCGGGTCGATCGGTACGCAAACATTGGATGTCGTAGAACATCATCCGGAGCAGTTTATCGTCGAAGGTCTTGCCGGAGGCTCGAACCTGCAACTGCTGATCGAACAAGTACAAAAGTTCAAGCCGAAGAAGGTTTCCATTTCGACCCAATCGTTGGCAGAGCAGCTGGCTCCTTATGTTCCTGAAGGAACCAAAGTGTACTATGGAGACGAAGGGCTAGTAGAAATTGCTGCAGGAACGGACGCGGACTATGTTGTCACGGCGCTGGTTGGAAGTCAGGGACTCCACTCGACGCTTGCTGCCATCGAGGCAGGTAAGCATATCGCGTTGGCCAATAAAGAGACGCTGGTGAGCGCAGGTCATTTGGTTACGGCGGCGGCCAAACGGCGCAACGTGATGCTGCTGCCGGTCGACAGCGAGCATTCCGCTATATTCCAGTGCTTGAACGGGGAAGGAACCGGCGATGTCCGTAAAATAACGCTGACGGCTTCGGGCGGCTCGTTCCGAGACCGGACGCGGGAACAGCTGCATGGCGTCACTGTCGAACAGGCGCTTCAGCATCCGAATTGGTCCATGGGCGCCAAAATAACGATTGATTCGGCGACGATGGTAAACAAAGGGCTGGAAGTCATCGAAGCGCATTGGCTCTTCGGATTGGATTACTCGAGGATCGAAGTCATAATTCATCCGGAAAGCATCATCCATTCCTTCGTAGAATTTAACGATCACAGTATCATCGCGCAGCTGGGCAATCCGGATATGCGGGTTCCCATTCAGTATGCGCTTACGTATCCGCATCGTTTGAGCAATCCATCCCGGCCGTTGAACTTGGCTGAGATCGGCAAGCTGCATTTTCGCGAAATGGATTTTGAACGGTTTCCTTGCCTGAGAATGGCTTATGACAGCGGGAAGGCCGGTGGTACGGCGACGACCGTATTCAATGCAGCCAACGAAGTGGCTGTTGACCGGTTCCTGAAAGGCGAGATTGCCTTTCTTCAGATTGAAGACATCATCGCACGAACATTGGATAAGCATGAAACGGCTGCTGATCCGGATTTGGAGCAGATTACAGCCGCGGATGCGTGGGCTCGACAAACAGCTCGGAATATTTGATTAGCATGAATTCCCTTGGCATCATTTCACTGACAGGATAATATGTTCATAACATGGCTCGGCTTGTATTCATATCGTAAATAATGTTAATCTTAATGAAAGTATGAGCCCGAACCAAAGAACAGGTCATGACTATTCGCGATGCTTAAGGGAGGACGTTAGATTTGGCGACACTGCAGAATGCATTTCAAATCGTACTGTTATTTTTTGTCCTTGTGACTATACATGAGTGGGGACACTTCTATTTTGCCAAACGGGCGGGAATTCTCGTGAGGGAATTTGCCATCGGCTTCGGTCCCAAGCTGCTTTCCTTTAAGAAGGGAGAGACTCGCTATACATTGCGGCTGCTTCCCATCGGCGGATTTGTCCGAATGGCCGGAGAAGACCCGGAGATCGTCCAAATCAATCCGGGACAGCGTATTGCGTTGGCATTAAAAGGAAACGAAGTAACCCATATTTATATTAATGACTTTGACAGCCGTTCCGACTCTATTGTCGGCGTTGTAGAAGATATTGATCTGGAGCGTCGCCTGTTCGTCAAGCTGGATATGGACGGGGAAATCAAGCAATTCCCGGTGCATCCGCAAGCACTGATGGTCAGCAAAGATAAGGAGACCCAGATTGCGCCATGGGACCGCCAATTCGGCAGCAAAACGGTCGGCCAGCGGGCTATGTCCATTTTTGCCGGACCTATGATGAACTTTTTTCTCGCTTTCATCTTGTTCGTCACTGTGGTGTTCATGGCCGGCGTACCCGACAAGGTGAAAATTCAAGGAACTACGGCCGGTTCCGCAGCGGAAAAAGCGGGACTCATGGCTAATGATATCATCGTTCAGGTAAACGACGTAACGATCGGCGCTGACCGCAACAAGCTGACTTCTTTGATCAAGCAGTCGGTGAACAAGCCGATGGTCTGGATTATTGAACGGAACAAGGAGCAGATCCGCAAGGAAGTCACCCCGGCAGATATTAACGGGGGGCAGGTAGGCGTCACATTAATGGCCGAAACGCGCAAAGCGAGCTTCGGCGAGGCGATATCCAACGGCTGGAGCAGCATGACCTCAGCAACAGTATCCATACTGGACAGCTTCGGCAAACTGGCTACGCTGCAGTTCAAGATGGACGATCTGGGCGGTCCGGTCCGAATCGTTGAATTTACAAGCGAACAAGCAAGCGCAGGATGGGCGCAATACACATTCTGGGCGGCGCTGATGAGTCTATATTTGGGATTGTTCAATTTGCTGCCGTTCCCGGCGCTGGATGGAAGCCGTCTCGTGTTCCTCGGTTTTGAGGCGCTGCGCGGCAAGCCGGTAGATCCGGGCAGGGAAAGCATCGTTCATTTCGTCGGCTTTGCTATGCTGATGCTTCTCATGATCGCTGTAACTTATAATGATATTTTACGTTTGATAAAGGGTTAAGTTAATTGTTGTAGAAGGAGCCACACCACCATGTCCAAAGAAAAACAGTTCGTTAAGGAGATCACGCCGCAAAGCGAGGATTTCTCCAGATGGTACATCGATGTCATTAAAAAAGCGGATTTAATGAGCTACTCTCCCGTGCGCGGTTGTATCGTGTTTAAACCGGACAGCTACGAGATTTGGGAAAACATTCAACGCGAGCTGGATGCCCGCTTCAAAGCGACGGGACACCGCAATGCCTATTTTCCGATCTTTATTCCTGAGAGCTTCTTCCAGAAAGAGAAGGAGCATGTCGAGGGCTTTAACCCTGAGCTGCCATGGGTGACCGAAGCTGGCGGCGAGAAGCTCGAGGAGCGTCTTGCGATTCGTCCTACATCGGAGACGATGATCGGTCATATGTACTCGGAATGGATCAACTCCTACCGCGATCTGCCGCTTCTAATCAACCAGTGGGCCAACGTCGTGCGCTGGGAGAAGAGAACGCAGCCGTTTTTGCGGACAAGCGAGTTCTTATGGCAGGAAGGTCATACGGCTCATGAAGATGAGGCGGATGCACGGAAAGAAACGATGCAAATGCTTGAAATTTACCGGGATTTCGCCGAAAACTTCCTGGCTATACCGGTTATTGTAGGGCAGAAGACACCATCTGAGAAGTTCGCCGGTGCGGTGGATACGTACTCAATCGAAGCGATGATGAAGGACGGCAAGGCGGTACAAGCCGGTACGTCCCACTATTTGGGCACGAACTTCGCCGTTGCGTTCGACATCAAATATTTGGATCGTGAAAATCAGCACACGTTCTGCCACACGACTTCATGGGGCGTAAGCACCAGGTTGATCGGAGCTTTGATCATGGTGCACGGAGACGACCGCGGACTGGCGCTGCCGCCAAAGGTTGCTCCAACGCAAGTTATTATGATTCCGATCGGACCTCCGAAGACACGGGATCAGGTTGTTGGCCGCGTGAACGAATTGTTCGCCGAGTTGAAGCAGGCTGGAGTCCGCGTGAAGGTGGATGACCGTCCGGATCAAAGTCCGGGCTGGAAATTTAACGAGTACGAAATGCGCGGCGTACCAATTCGTGTCGAACTGGGACCACGCGATATGGAGAATGGTCAAGTCGTTCTGGTTTCCCGGATTTCGGGAGAAAAACGTGTCGTCCAACAGGATCATTTTGTCGAAGAAGTGCAAAATATGCTGGCGGAAATCCATCAACAAATGTATGATAGAGCTAAGCAGTTCCGCGATGAGAGTTTTACGTCCGTTGATAGCTTGGACGAGTTCAAATCGTTCCTGGAAGAGAAGCGCGGCTTTGCGCTGGCGGGCTGGTGCGGTTCCGATGCATGCGAGGCGCAGGTGAAGGAAGAAACGGGGGCTACGAGCCGTAACATTCCGTTTGAACCGGCGGAGCATAAGTCGACGTGCATTGCTTGCGGTGAAGCTGCCAAGCATACTGTTGTTTTTGGCAGAGCCTATTAATCGTTATCGTGGAGTGCTAGAGATGCCTGGCTTTCATTGCGGGTATGTATACAACCTCTATAAGGGCAAATCGGAAGCTACATCTCCTGTTTGCCCTTTGTATGTTTTTGTGGGGGAGGATGTTCATGAGCAGTACGAGCAGTACAGCGGTGAAAAGAGAACGTTTCGAGATGCTGATGCAGCAGGCGCATGTGCCGGCAGAGGTAGTGAACTCTTTTTTTCAAGACGGATATATTGATAGAGTAGAAACAACACGGAAAAATAGGGAATGGACCTTCTTTATCATCAAAAGCAGCCTCGTTCCGAATGACGTATATCGTTCGTTTTGCAAGATGATTCGCGACAAATTTGCGCATATTGCTGCAATCCGTTTCATGCTGAGGTATACGGAAGACGTTTCGCCTTCAGAGGTGGCGCATGAATATTGGAGCATGTTCATCGAATGGGTGCAGCGGGAAGCGACGTCGGTCAACGGCTGGATGAGCAGAGCCAAAATCGAGGTTCAGGGCAACCAGCTGACGCTGATTTTGCTGGATTCCATAGGCTTGGAGCTGGCAAAGAAGAAAAATATTGCACAATGGGTGCAGTCGTATTTTACCGATTTTTTCGGTGTCGAGTTTCAAGTCCGCTATGCAATGAATGAGAACCGCGAGGCGGAATTCGAGAAGTTCGCCAAGAAGATTGAAGAAGAAGAAAAAGTGGTCACGCAAGAAATCATGACCTCCATCGAAGCGGAGCAGGAATCCGAGCTGGTGTCGGATGCCGAGCTGAAGCTGATGGTCGGCTACGAGATCAAGGATCCGCCGGTGCCGATTCAAATGGTCCAGGACGAAGAGAAGAAAGTTACGCTGCAGGGTGCCGTGTTCGGTTTGGAATCGAAAGAGCTGAAAAACGGCAGCACTCTGTTTACGTTCAATATAACGGATTTTACGGATTCCATGATGATCAAGGCTTTCGCCAAGACAAAGGAAGACGTCAAAATTTTTGGATTAATCCAAAACGGTACTTGGGTAAAAGTGCGAGGGAAAGTGGAATATGACCGGTTCATGCAAATCCCTGAGCTTGTACTTATCCCTAATGATGTCAACGAAGTGATGCCTCCGCCGGATCGGAAGGACGATGCCACGGAAAAACGGGTAGAGTTCCATCTACATAGTACCATGAGTACGATGGACGGGATTACGCCGATCGACCAGTATATCAAGATGGCGGCCAAATGGGGACATAAAGCGATTGCCGTAACGGATCACAGCGGCGTGCAGTGCTTCCCGGAAGCTAACAAGGCGGCCAAGAAGAACGGCATTAAGATGATCTACGGGGTTGAGGCCAATATTGTGGATGACGGGGTTCCGGTAGTTGTCAATCCGAGACCAATGGAACTGAAGGACGCCGAGTACGTTATCTTCGATATTGAGACGACGGGATTGTCCATCGTTCATAACAAGATCATAGAGATCGCCGGCGTTAAGATGAGAGATGGCAAAGAGATCGACCGGTTCGCCACCTTCATCAATCCGCACGAGAAAATTCCATACAATATCCAGCAATTGACCAATATTACGGATGATATGGTTCAAGATGCGCCGGAATTGAAGGATATGCTGCCGAAATTCATAGAGTTCGTCGGCGATTGCGTATTGGTTGCGCATAATGCGAGATTCGATATGGGCTTCATTCAGGCAAACTGCAAGTCGTTAGGGCTTCCGGAAGTGAAGAACCCGGCGTTGGACACCCTGGAGATGGCAAGACTGCTGTTCCCTACGATGAAAAATCACCGTTTGAATACGCTGGCCGATAAATTCAAGGTCGGCCTGGATAACCATCACCGTGCCATCGACGACTCCATTGCATTGGGATATATTTTGTTTCATTTGATAAAAGAAGCGAATGAGCGCGGCATTACCGATCTGGAGCGCTTGAACGATAACGTCGGGAAAAACTTGAAAACTGCAAGACCGTTTCATTGCTGCATCTATGCCAAGGACATGGTCGGCAAAAAGAATCTGTACACTTTGGTCTCATTATCTCATACGGAATATTTTCATAGAGTGGCATGCATCCCCAAAAGCTTGCTGCAATCGATGCGAGAAGGTCTCATTATTGCATCGGGCTGCGAGAAGGGCGAATTTTTCGAAACCGTCCTTAATAAGACGTTGGAAGAAGCCGAAGAGGTGGCTCAATTCTACGACATACTGGAAATCCAACCCCCCTCCATCAACATGCATTTGGTTGAAAAGGGCTTGGTAGGAAGCAAAGATCAGCTTGAGGATGCAACACGAAGAATTATCGATATCGGCAGAAAGCTGAACAAGCCGGTCATTGCCACGGGCAACGTGCACTATTTGCACCCCCGCGATAAGATATGCCGTGACATTACGATCAACGGGATAACGGGCTTCAGTCCATTGAAGGATATGCGCAAGCCGGATGTCCATTTCCGGACAACCAAAGAAATGCTTGCGGAGTTTCAATTTCTCGGCGAAGAGACGGCATATGATGTCGTTGTGAAAAATACCAACGATCTGGCCGATCGGTTCGAGGAGCTGGAGCTGTTCCCGGATAAGCTGTTCGCTCCGATTATCGAAGGTGCAGACGAGGAAATTCGGACGAAGTGTTACGATACGGCCAAACGCATTTATGGGGAACCTATTCCTGAGGTCGTTACCGCGCGGCTGGAAAAAGAGCTCGTGCCGATCATTAAATACGAGTTCTCGGCGAACTATCTTGTATCCGAGCGTCTTGTGAAAAAATCGAACTCGGACGGCTACCTGGTCGGCTCGCGGGGATCCGTCGGATCTTCCGTCGTTGCAACGTTCTTAGGCATATCGGAGGTTAATCCGCTGCCTCCACATTATGTCTGCCCGTCGTGCCAGCACAGTGAATGGATCCTTGACGGAAGCGTTCCGTCCGGCTTCGATTTGCCTGATAAAAATTGCCCGAATTGCGGAACGAAGATGAAGGGAGAAGGCCAGGATATTCCGTTCGAAACGTTCCTGGGCTTTAAGGGAGATAAGGTTCCCGATATCGACTTGAACTTCTCCGGTGAATATCAGCCGGTTGCCCATAACTATACGAAGGTGCTGTTCGGTCCGAAGAACGTATTCCGCGCCGGCACCATCGGTACTATCGCCGAAAAAACGGCGTTCGGTTATGTGAAGAAGTTCGAGGAGGAGCAAGGGAAGAAGTGGCGCGGTGCTGAGATCAACAGGCTGGCCTCCGGCTGCACCGGGGTCAAAAGAAGCACCGGCCAGCATCCGGGCGGTATCGTCGTTGTGCCGGACTACATTGATGTCAACGACATCACGCCGGTCCAATACCCTGCTGACGATACGGGAGCGGAATGGCAGACGACGCACTTCGATTATCACGCCTTCGACGCGAACTTGCTGAAGCTCGATATTCTGGGGCACGATGATCCGACGATGATGCGGATGCTGCAGGATTTGACCGGTGTCGACCCGACGACGATTCCAATGAACGATCCGAAGGTTATGAGTATGTTCAATAGCACCAAGGCGCTTGGAGTAACGCCGCAGCAAATACGTTCTACCGTGGCAACTTACGGTGTACCGGAAATGGGGACGAAGTTCGTTCGTCAAATGCTCGAGGAAACGCAGCCTTCCTCCTTTGCCGACTTGCTGCAAATATCGGGACTGTCTCACGGAACCGGCGTTTGGCTCGGTAATGCGCAGGAGCTGATCAAGAAAGGCACCTGCACGATCAAAACCGTTATCGGCTGTCGTGACGAGATCATGCTTTACTTGATCTATAAGGCCGGTATGGATGCGGGTCTGGCGTTTAAAATTACGGAAAGCGTCCGTAAAGGGAAGGGGCTCACGCCCGAATGGAAAGAGGATATGAAGAAGCATAAAGTTCCGGCGTGGTACATTGAGTCATGCGAACGCATAGAGTACATGTTCCCGAAAGCTCACGCAGCCGCTTATGTTATTTCCGCGGTACGGACAGCCTTCTTCAAGCTTTATCATCCGATTGCCTACTACGCCACATATTTCACGGTTCGCGCTGAGGATTTCGAGCTCGAGATGCTGTGTCAAGGGTATGATGCCATTTTGCGCAGATTGATAGAAATCGAGGAAAAAGGGTTCCAAGCCACTCCGAAGGAGAAGGCGATGATCTCCATTCTCGAGATGAGTCTGGAAATGACGGCGAGAGGCTTCTCGTTCAAAGGGATCGATTTGTACAAATCCGATGCCACGAAATTTTTAATCGACGGCGACTCACTTATTCCTCCGTTTTCCGCTATTGCCGGGATCGGGGAGAATGCGGCCAAAAATATCGCCGCTTCCAGAGAAGGCGGACCGTACTTGTCCATAGAGGACTTCCAGACGAGAAGCAAGGCGTCCAAGACGATTGTCGAGCTGCTTGGGTCGATGGGCTGCTTCCGGGGACTTCCGGAGTCGAATCAATTGTCTCTATTCTAGGATAGCGGTCCGATGCAGGAAAACAAAGGAAGGCGCGCACTCATCATATTGCATACACATAAGGCTTATGGTATAATCTTCTTTGGTAACAAACGTTATAAGTTCCGATCTTAGAGAGTGGGGAAACCCACTCTTTACATTTTGTTACAGAGATGAAAGCATTAGGCTTTCCATTTGATGATAGGGGGTTGCAGGTTGATTTCGCAAATTAAACCCGTAGTTGAATCACTTCTTCAGCCTTTTTTGGACGAAAATCATTTTGAACTGGTTGATGTTGAGTATGTGAAAGAAGGCAGCAACTGGTTTTTGCGTGTTTATGTGGACAAAGAAGGCGGCATTGATATCGATGATTGCGGCCGTATCAGTGAGTTTTTGAGCGAGAAATTGGATGAGAAAGACCCGATTCCTACCGCCTATTTCTTGGAGGTATCGTCCCCCGGGGCGGAACGTCCGTTGAAAAAAGTGCAGGACTATTATAAAGCTGTGGGTCAGCATGTGTTTGTTACTACCTATGAGCCGATCAACGGATTGAAAGAGTTCGAAGGGAAGCTGGTGTCGTTCGACGAGCAGACGGTAGCGGTTGAAGTCGGAAAGAAGACACACGAAATTCCTTACAACAAAGTGGCAAGCGCCAGATTGGCGATTGTGTTCTAGCGTCGATTTTATGAGAGGGGGAGCTCCGTTCAAATGAACATGGATTTTATTGAAGCATTGTCGGAAATAGAAAGGGAAAAAGGAATTGCGAAGGAAGTGCTGATCGACGCTATCGAGGCTGCACTGATTTCGAGTTATAAGCGCAATTTTAATACGGCGCAAAATGTTCGTGTTGACATTAACCGTCACACCGGATTAATTAAAGTATACGCGCGCAAAACGGTAGTAGAGGATGTGCTCGATCCCCGTTTGGAAATTTCGCTTTATGCAGCGCGTGAAATGAATCAAAACTATCAGTTGAATGATATCGTTGAGATAGAGGTTACACCTCGTGATTTCGGACGCATTGCAGCGCAAACCGCCAAGCAGGTCGTTACCCAGCGTATTCGCGAAGCGGAGCGCGGCTTGATCTATAATGCTTTCGTAGACAAAGAGGAAGATATCGTAACCGGCATCGTACAGCGGCAGGATCTGCGTAACCTATATGTAGATTTGGGCAAGATAGAAGCGGCTCTGCCGTTAACCGAGCTTATGCCTACCGACAAATTCAAGCAAGGCGACCGTGTCAAGGCTTATATTACGAAGGTGGAAAATACGACTAAAGGACCGCAAATCATTTTGTCGCGTACACACCCGGGCTTGCTGAAGCGCTTGTTCGAGCTGGAAGTACCGGAAATTTTCGACGGTGTAGTGGAAATTCGTTCCGTAGCCCGCGAAGCCGGCTTCCGTTCCAAGATTGCAGTGTATTCCCGTAACGCTGAAGTCGATCCTGTAGGCTCCTGTGTCGGTCCTAAAGGAATGCGCGTGCAGACGATCGTCAATGAGCTGAAGGGCGAGAAGATCGATATCGTCCGTTGGATTGAAAATGTCGACGAGTATGTGGCCAATGCACTCAGCCCGTCCAAAGTACTGGAAGTGAACGTATTCGAGAGCGAGAAAATGGCGCGCGTTATCGTTCCTGACTATCAATTGTCTCTGGCCATCGGGATTAAAGGGCAAAATGCTCGTCTAGCAGCCAAGCTGACAGGATGGAAGATCGACATCAAGAGCGAGACGCAAGCGGAGCAGGAATACGGGCGACCAAAAACATATACAGAAGAAATGCATCAGGATTCGGTCAGCATCGATTGATCGATATCATAACGGAGAGAAGCCGGACAGATAGAAGGTGAACACGGATGAAGCAAAGAAAAACCCCACTTCGCAAATGCGTCGCATGCCAGCAAATGATGCCCAAAAAAGAGCTGATCCGCGTCGTGAAAACACCTAATGACGAAATCATCATTGATTTGACGGGTAAAAAAGCAGGTCGCGGAGCCTATCTGTGCGGCAAACTGTCGTGCTTCAAGCTGGCGAAAAAAAGCAAAGCACTGGATCGTGCATTGAAGCATGCGGTTAGCCCGGAAATCTATGACGCGTTGGAGCAGGATTTCATCAAGGTGGAAGATGAATTCATTGCCGGCAAAGAAGCGGCGGTGGACGATGAATCATAAATTTTTTAACAATCTAGGTTTGGCCATGAGGGCAGGCAAGGTCGTCACCGGCGAGGACGCCGTCGTCGATTCGGTCAGAAAAGGCGAGGCCAAGCTTGTTATCGTGGCGGAGGACGCCTCAGTCAATACTTTGAAGAAAGTAAACGATAAGTGCATTACGTATCGGGTTCCCCTACAACAGTACGGCAGCCGTGAGCAGTTAGGAGCAAGTATCGGCAAGGAAACGCGGGTTGTCATCGCCGTAACCGATGCAGGATTTGCGAAAATGCTGAAGAAGAGTCTGGAAAATCGTACGGAGGTGGACAGTATTGAGTAAACAAGATAACAATAAGGATAAACTTAGAGTATACGAGTACGCCAAGTCTTTAAATATGAGCAGTAAAGAGATTATTACGATCCTTAAAAGATTAGGCATACCAGTAAACAATCATATGAGCGTAATGGAGAACGATACCGTGGAGAGTGTGGAAAAATTTTTTAAAGACGTTAAAGCAAATGCAGCGGCCAAAAGGGGAGGAAATGAAGCTTCCGTCAGCACGACGAGCACGGCAGCTAAAGACTCCGGCCAACAGTCGGCAACTCAAGGACAGGGACAAGGACAGCATGTGAAGGCGGAGTCAAGACCGCAATCTTCGCAAGGTCAAGGTCAAGGGCAAGGGCAAGGTCAGGGACAATCCGGAAATAACAACAGACCAAACGGCGGCTACCAGCAGCGTTCCGGCAACGATCGTCGTCCGGATCAGCAAGGACAAGGCGGTAATCGCGGCGGCCAGCAGGGAGATCGCAGACCGCAAGGTCAAGGCTCCCAAGGCGGGTATAATCAGCAGCGGTCGGGCAGCGGCCAGCAGGGCGGAGGATATCAGCAGCGCTCGGGCAGCGGCCAGCAAGGCGGCTACAATCAGAACCGCGGCGGACAATCAGGCGGCCAGGGGAATCAAGGCGGCCAGAACCGTCAAGGCGGGGGAGGCTACGGCCAAGGTCAGCAAGGCAACCGAGGCGGCGCATCTGGCGGCTATAACAACGCCAACCGTTCCGGTGATCAGCGCCCAAGCCGTCCTCAAGGCTCCGATCAACGGAAGCCATTTGAACAGCGCGGAGCAGGTCAAGGCGGCTCGAACGGTTTTAACAAATCGATCGCTGTCAATGCCTCCAGACCGGCGCCTAACGTAGATGTGGATCAGGACGATGCTTCAGGAAACAAAGGCAAGACGACCAAGAAGACGAAGCCGAATCAGAAGCGTTTTGATGATAACAAAGTCAGCTCGTCCAGAGGGCCTCAGAACAATAGAGGCAACAACCGGAATCAAAAGGGCAGATATCAGCAGGAACCTGTTAAAAAGGAAAAAATCGATAACACACCTAAGAAGATTATTGTCCGCGGCACGATGACCGTTGGTGAGTTGGCCAAAGCGCTTCACAAGGACGCTTCGGAAGTCATCAAGAAATTGCTGTTCCTGGGTATTATGGCCACGATCAACCAAGAGCTGGATCTGGATGCGATTCAACTGCTGGCCGGTGACTACAATGTTGAAGTCGAGCTGAAGATTCCTGTCGAGGAAGATAAATTCGAGAATTTTGAAGAGAAGGACGACGAGGCGGATCTGCAGGAACGTCCACCGGTTGTTACGATCATGGGTCACGTTGACCACGGTAAAACGACATTGCTCGATGCAATCCGTAAAACGAGCGTAACCGAAGGCGAAGCAGGGGGCATTACCCAGCATATCGGTGCGTATCAGGTCGAAATTCATAACAAGAAAATTACGTTCCTCGATACTCCGGGCCACGAAGCGTTTACTTCGATGCGTGCCCGCGGTGCGCAAGTTACCGACATTACGATCATTGTAGTAGCAGCCGACGACGGTGTTATGCCTCAGACGGTTGAAGCCATCAACCATGCCAAAGCAGCCAAGGTACCTATTATCGTAGCTGTGAACAAAGTGGATAAGCCGGATTCCAACCCGGATAAAATTAAACAAGAGCTTACCGAATATGAGCTGGTGCCTGAGGAGTGGGGCGGAGATACTATCTTCTGCAACATTTCTGCGAAACAACGCATCGGACTCGAGAACTTGCTTGATATGATTCTTCTCGTAGCCGAGGTGCAGGAGCTTAAAGCTAACCCGGACAAACGTGCGAGAGGTACGGTTATTGAAGCCGAGCTCGACAAAGGAAAAGGCCCGGTTGCTCGTGTGCTCATTCAACACGGTACGCTCAAAGTCGGCGACAGCTTCGTAGCCGGCGTATGCTTCGGCCGCGTTCGCGCAATGGTTAACGACAAAGGCAAGCGCCTGAAGGAAGCGGGCCCGTCTACTCCGGTCGAGATTACCGGTTTGACGGAGGTTCCGCAGGCGGGAGATCCGTTCATCTGCTTCGAGGATGAGCGTAAAGCCAGAACGATCGCAGAGAAGCGTGCTGTAACATTGAGACAGTCCGAAATGGGCGCTAACGTTCGCGTCACTCTGGACGATCTTTACAAACACATCAAGGACGGCGAGATCAAGGATCTTAACGTTATTATTAAAGGGGACGTACAAGGCTCCGTTGAAGCGCTGCGCGGCTCTCTTGAGAAAATCGACATTGAAGGCGTGCGCGTCAAAATTTTGCACAACGGCGTAGGCGCGATTACCGAGTCCGACGTAATTCTTGCATCTGCATCGAATGCTATCGTCATCGGCTTTAACGTTCGTCCAGAGCCTCAAGCCAAAAATACGGCAGATCAGGAAAAAGTCGACATTCGTCTGCACAGCATCATTTACAAAGTCATCGAAGAGATCGAACAAGCGATGAAAGGGATGCTGGATCCGGTATACAAGGAGAACGTCATCGGGCAAGCCGAAGTCCGCAATATTTTCAAGGTTTCCAAAATCGGGGTTATTGCCGGTTGTATGGTTATTTCCGGTAAAATTGCCCGTAATGCACAAATGCGCTTGATCCGCAGCGGCATCGTAGTGTTCGAAGGCAACATCGATTCCCTCAAACGTTTCAAGGACGACGCGAAGGAAGTAGCCCAAGGTTACGAGTGCGGTATATCTCTCGATAAATTCAACGATATTAAAGAAGGAGATATTATCGAAGCGTTTGTGATGGAAACTGTTGAGAGGTGATCTGAATGGCGCGTATTCGCGTAGGAAGAGTCGGAGAACAAATTAAGAAGGAATTAAGCCAGATCATTCAGTCCGAGCTGAAAGATCCGCGCATCGGTTTTATTACGGTAACCGGAGTAGAAGTGACGAACGATTTGTCGCAGGCCAAAATTTTTCTTAGTGTTCTAGGTACCGACGAACAAAAAGAAGAAACGTTAAAGGCGCTTGGAAGAGGCAGCGGCTTTATCCGGTCGGAGCTCGGCAAACGAATCCGTCTCCGTAAAATTCCCGACCTGATCTTCAGGTTCGACGCTTCCATTGATTATGGAAGCCATATCGAGAAGCTGTTGAATCAAATTAACGGGGAGAATGCCCCATCATGACGGTAATCGTTCAATCGGACGACTATACCGCGATGCTGGAGCAGGCGGCCCAATTTATACGATCCAACGATCATTTCCTGGTGGTATCCCATGTTCAGCCGGACGGGGATGCCGCCGGGTCCACTTATGCCGTAGCCTGGATGCTACAATCGTTAGGCAAAACATTCACATTAATCAACGAAGGGCCTATACCCGATAAGTTCATCTATATGGCGGCTGATCGGCATTCCGTCGTTCATTATGAAGCAGATCCCGGATCCGTTACACAGCGGTATACTCGTGTAATCAGCGTGGATTGCGCCGATTATTCGCGTATCGGGTCCGTCCATAAGCTGTTTGCCGAAGATGTTCAACTATTGAATATCGACCATCATGCAACGAATGACCGTTTCGGAAGCAGTAACCTTGTGCTTGAACAAGCCGCTGCTACAGTCGAGGTGCTGTACGACTTGTGTGTTCATATGGAGATTCCATTTACGCATGAGCTGAACGTATGCATTTATTCCGGCTTGTTAACCGACACGGGCGGGTTTCGTTACGCCAATACGACTCCCAAGGTCATGCAGATTGCTGCCGACATGCTGAATCGAGGAGTCAAGGGCCATGAGCTTGCGGAACGGCTGCTCGAAAAGCTGTCGTACCCGCAAATTTCGCTGATTAAGACCAGCCTGTCCACTCTGTCGTTCGCTCACTCGAATCGGGTGGCGTGGCTTTCCGTGACATTGAATGACGTAAAAGCAAGCGGAGCAAGCAATGAAGATCTTGACGGCCTCGTCAACTACCCGAGAAATATTGAAGGCGTTGAAGTGGGGGTCTTGTTCAAAGAACGAGGCGAAGGAATCGTGAAAGTTAGCCTTCGTTCAAACGGAAGAGCGGATGTGGCCAAGGTCGCCAAATCGTTCGGCGGAGGCGGTCATGTACGCGCTGCAGGCTGTGCCGTCCAAGGCACACCGGAGGAAGCGATTGAACGGGTCGTGAAGGAAGTAGGTTTGGCATTGGAATGACAATGGAATTGGAAGGCATTTTACCTATCTGGAAGCCTGCCGGCTTTACTTCGCATGATGTCGTTGCCAAAGCGCGGCGCATATTGAGAATAAAACGGATCGGCCACACGGGTACCCTGGATCCGCAGGTTACCGGCGTTTTGCCCTTATGCATAGGACGGGCCACCCGGCTCGTGGAATATATTCAGGAGCTTCCGAAGGAGTATGAAGCTACGCTGAAAATCGGTATTGCTACGGATACGGAGGATGCCGGCGGTCAAATAACCGCGCAGGTAGATGACGTGCGATTGACCGAAAAGCAGGTAATCGATACAATCCAATCGTTCGTCGGCGATATTTTTCAGGTGCCTCCCATGTATTCCGCGGTCAAGGTGGATGGGAAACGGCTGTACGAGCTTGCCCGTCAAGGAGTGGAGGTCGAACGCAAATCGCGTACGGTTACCATATATCATATCGATATTATTGAGATGAACCTGACGCTTGACCATCCGGAAATCCGTTTCCGGGTAAAATGCTCCAAAGGGACGTACATTCGTACTCTTTGCGTCGATATCGGCAAAGCGCTCGGGTATCCTGCGGTTATGTCTCATCTGGTTCGTACGTCCACAGGCAACATAGGACCGGAGCAATGTCTGACACTGGAGCAGGTCGAACAGCTGCAGCAGGAAGGACTTCTGTCAGGGAAGCTGATTCCGGCTGAACAGGCTATGGCTCATATGCCGGCGGTGCAATTGAACGACAGTCAGGCACGCAAGGCGCTGCTCGGACAGAAGCTTCATATAACTCCCGCGGAGATGGCGCCGTTAACTGCGTCCATGGACGGCAATTACGCGGCGTATAGTCCGGATTCCCGGTTTATCGGCATATTTCAATGGGACAGCGCCCAATCGGAGCTGCGGCCGGTAAAAGTTTTTTCGTAAGCCAGCTTCGTCTGAAGAGAATGTAGGTGATGTATAGGATGCAAACGATACAATTATCATACCCCATCAACGAAAGCAATCATTCCGAAGCCATGAGGCCGCAGGTGCTGGCCATCGGAGAATTCGACGGTATACATCTCGGCCATCAGGAAGTCATCAAGCGTGCGGTTACTACGGCGGAGAAACTGAGGATTCCGGCTTCGATCATGACCTTCCACCCTCATCCCAAAGAGGTGCTGGGGCAGGAGAAGTACGCTGAGCTTCTTACTCCGATTCAGTATAAGCAGAGCGTTCTCTCGCAATTAGGCGTCGACACAATGTATCTGGTAGCTTTCAATTCCGATCTTATGAAAGTAACTCCTGAGGAATTCGTTGAGCAAATGCTGGTTCCGATGAAAGTGAACACGGTCATAGTTGGATTTGATTTCACCTTTGGATATCGTGGAGCCGGGACGCCTGATACGCTATGCGAGCTAGCCAAGGGTAGATTCACCGTTGAAATTATTCGCCCTTACCATCAGGACGGAATCAAAGTAAGCAGTACGCAAGTGAGAGAGCATCTGAACGACGGTCATATCGAAAAGGTATCCGCGCTGCTGGACCGCCCTTATTCCGTTACCGGTACGGTCGTGACCGGAGACGGCCGCGGCAGCAAGATCGGCTTTCCTACCGCAAATATCGAGCTCTCTGAATCTTTCGTTATTCCCGTCCTAGGCGTTTACGCCGTGAGAGTAACCATAGACGGCGAAGTCCATGATGCGGTGATGAACGTCGGTAAGAAGCCTACTTTTGTCGACAATTTGGAGCGGCCTACTCTGGAGGCGCATTTGTTCGACTTTTCGCAGCAAATCTACGGCAAGGCGGTATCGGTGCAATTTATTTCCTTTCTCCGCCCGGAACGCAAGTTCGGTTCGGTGGATGAGCTGGTTGCGCAAATCCGCTCGGATGCGGATCGGGCCCGATCTATTTTGGCTGCGAAAAAATAATCACGGTTCTCTATTTTACTTTTATAGCACTTGTGTGCTATACTGATATTCGTTGTCGGTCATAAGACCCGGCAAGGAACCTTGGCATGGAGATTCGAGGACTCCGACGTTCTCTGGGCCAATGGGGATATACACATACGGAGGTGAACGAACGATGGCATTGACACAAGAGCGTAAGCAAGAATTGATCCAAACGCACAAAACTCATGAATCCGATACAGGATCTCCTGAAGTGCAAATCGCAATTCTTACTGAGAACATTGTTAACTTGACTAGCCACTTGAAAACGCACAAGAAGGATCACCATTCTCGTCGCGGTTTGTTGAAAATGGTAGGTCAACGCCGTAAACTGTTAGCTTATTTGAAAAACAAAGACGTTAGCCGTTACAGCGCCCTGATCGAGAAGCTTGGTCTTCGTCGATAATAGGATTGACATCAAAGAGCAACCTCGGTTGTCTGCTGTTCGAGTCCGTTTCGGGCTGGAGCAGCGGACAAAGCGGTTGCTTTTTCGTATGTTTCTTTATTCGATGAGAGATTTATTTCGAAAAAGAAGGAAATACTAGGCATTATGCAGAAGTGATAGTAGTTCATTTTAGCAGCGTGTAATTTTTCTTAGGAGGATTTTATGGAAAATAAAGTACAAATGGATTTAGGCGGCCGTCCGTTAATTCTGGAGACCGGGCGTTTGGCTAAGCAGGCTAATGCCGCTGTAACAGCACGCTATGGGGATACCGTCGTGCTTTGCACAGTGACCGCTTCTGCTGAGCCTAAGGATCTGGACTTCTTTCCTTTGACCGTGAATTATGAAGAACGGTTGTATTCCGTAGGGAAAATTCCCGGGGGATTCATTAAAAGAGAAGGCCGTCCAAGTGAGAAGGCGATTTTGGCAAGCCGGTTGACCGACCGTCCGATTCGTCCGCTATTTCCGGAAGGTTTCCGCAACGATGTACAGGTTGTAGCGATTGTTATGAGTGTGGATCAAGAATGCTCGCCGGAAATTGCTGCGATGATCGGGGTTTCGGCTGCACTTAGCATCTCCGACGTTCCATTTAACGGGCCGGTTGGCGGAGTTATTGTTGGCCGCGTAGACGGACAATTCGTCATTAACCCTACCCTAGAGCAGGCGGAGAAGAGCGATATTCACCTGGTGGTGGCAGGAACTAAGGATGCCATCATGATGGTTGAAGCGGGCGCGGATGAAGTGCCTGAGGAAGTTATGCTTGAAGCAATCATGTTCGGCCATGATGAGATCCGCAAAATTGTCGCCACTCAAGAAGAGCTGGTTAAAGCAGCGGGCAAGCCGAAAATGGACGTGAAACTACATAGTGTTGATGCAGAAGTCAACAGCGAAGTTCGCGCTTATGCTCAAGAGAGATTGGTTGAAGCTGTTAAAATCGCCGAGAAGCATGCAAGACAAGATGCGATCGATGCGATCAACGCAGAAACCGTTGCGCACTTCGAGGTTCAATATGAGGAAGCGCCGGAGAAGCTTGGCGATGTGAAGGAAACGTTGTATGACATCGTGAAGGAAGAGGTTCGCCGCCTGATCACTCATGATAAAGTGAGACCGGACGGCCGCGGCTTGGATGAAATCCGCCCGATCGAGTGCGATATCAACCTGCTGCCTAGAACTCACGGTTCCGGATTGTTTACTCGTGGTCAGACACAGGCGTTGAGCATATGTACTTTGGGCGCACTAGGCGACGTACAAATTCTCGATGGATTGGATCTGGAAGAAACCAAACGGTTCATGCACCATTACAACTTCCCGCCGTTTAGCGTTGGGGAAGCAAGACCGCTTCGTCCTCCGGGCCGCCGTGAAATCGGTCATGGCGCACTTGGTGAGCGTGCATTGGAGCCGGTGATTCCATCGGAAACGGATTTCCCTTACACCATTCGTCTTGTATCCGAAGTATTGGAGTCCAACGGTTCTACTTCGCAGGCAAGTATTTGCGCAAGCACGCTGGCAATGATGGATGCAGGCGTACCGATCAAAGCTCCGGTTGCAGGGGTAGCAATGGGTCTGATCAAAGACGGAGAGCATTTCTCCATTTTGACTGATATCCAGGGTATGGAAGATCATCTCGGCGATATGGACTTTAAAGTGGCAGGTACGGCGACAGGTGTTACAGCACTGCAAATGGATATTAAAATTGACGGCATCGACCGAGCCATTTTGACACAAGCATTGGAGCAAGCGAAGAAAGGCAGAATGCACATTTTGGGCAAAATGCTCGAGCGTATTCAACAGCCTAAGCCTCAATTGTCCCCCTATGCGCCTAAGATCCTTACCATGCAAATCAATCCGGACAAAATCCGCGATGTTATCGGTGCAGGCGGTAAGATCATCAATAAAATTATTGAAGAAACCGGCGTAAAAATCGATATCGAACAGGATGGCCGCGTATTCATTGCTTCCTCCAATGAGCAAATGAACGAAAAAGCCCGTTCTATCATTGAAGGTATCGTGAGAGAAGTGATAGTCGGCGAAACGTACCTTGGTACAGTAAAACGAGTGGAGAAGTTCGGTGCATTCGTTGAAATTTTACCGGGCAAGGAAGGCTTGGTCCACATTTCTCAGCTGTCTACAGAGCGTGTGGCAAAAGTGGAGGATGTCGTAGCAGTTGGCGATACCATTACGGTCAAAGTGACGGAGATCGATCAGCAGGGCCGCGTCAATTTGTCCCGCAAAGCAGTATTGCAAGCGCAAGTACCGGCACAATCGTAATACCGATTTCAATAGCATGAACGACAAAGAGCCAGAGACCGTCTGTCTCTTTTTGTTTTTTTTACCACCTCATCTTCGAAGAACTTCGATTGGAGTTTTTTATCATAAGGAGAGGAAGACATAATCTTGTCCGATTGCGCATATGAATGGGACAAACGATTCTAACTAACGACAGGAGCAGGGGTATGAAACGTGTTCGGGTGTTAGTGTTGTCGGGGCTCTTTGTCACCGTGTTTATTGGTTTAAAGCAATCGGATAGCATAAATACCTTTGTCGAGTACGCGCAAATCCATAATGTCCAAGCCGCCGCATCCACACCTTATCTGCCGGATATTTCTTCAGCTGCAATGGCGGTATGGGAAGGAGCCAAGAAGCTTCAGCTGGATCGCCGTGAGGTGCTGCTGGAGCAAATAAGGCAGGAGGCGGCAAAACGAAACGTCGCTCCCATCAATGCCACAATCGATCGTGTATGGAAGGCGATTCCCGGCTACAACGGATTGGAAGTGGATGTGGAGCAGTCGCTTTTTTTGTCCGAGCACCAGCAGGATAACGGCAAGCCCAAGATCGTCATGAAGGAAGTGGCACCTGCCATTGGTCTGGAGCAGCTTGGCGCACAGCCGATTTATAAGGGCAATCCGAACAAGCCTATGGTCGCTTTTATGATTAATGTAGCATGGGGCAACGAGTATTTGGATAAAATGCTGGACGTAATGGAGAAAGAAAAAGTACATGCCACCTTCTTTTTTGACGGCAGCTGGTTAAAGGACAATATCCCCGTCGCTAAGAAAATTAAAGAAAAGGGACACGAGCTCTCCAATCACGCCTACTCTCATAAAGATATGAGCACGCTGGGCCGCTCACAAGCTGCGTTGGAAATAACGAAAACGGAGCAGCTTCTCCAAAAAGAGCTCGGCGTTCAAAATAAACTGTTTGCTCCGCCATCGGGTGATTTTAATCAACAGACGGTGGAAGTAGCGCATGATTTGAAGCTGAAGACGATACTATGGACGCTCGATACGGTGGATTGGAGACGACCGGCTCCGCAGACGATCGTTCGTAAAGTGCAAACCAAGGTGGAGCCGGGGTCATTAATTCTGATGCACCCGACTTCTTCTTCAAGCGAAGCACTCCAGCAGATGATTCAGGTTATTAAAAGCAAGGGCCTCCATCTGGGAACGGTAAGCGAGGTTATCTCGCCAAATCGTGTTCCGGAAGTTGAGTCTACAAAGCAATAATGGTAATATCATAAAGGTATATAGAGAGATATTCCAAGGAGGCACCTTTCATTGAATAAATACACATTAAATAACGGCTTGCGCGTCATTGTGGAGCCCATCCCTACATGCCGCTCCGTATCCTTCGGGATCTGGGTCAAGACCGGATCGCGTAACGAAACGAAAATAAACAACGGGATCTCCCATTTTATTGAACACATGCTGTTCAAGGGGACCGATAAATATTCGGCCAAGGATATTGCTGAAATATTCGACGGTATCGGAGGAAATGTCAACGCGTTTACTTCCAAGGAATATACGTGTTATTACGCCAAGGTACTTGACGAGCATTTGCCGATAGCGGTCGAAGTGCTTGCCGATATGTTCTTCCGCTCTGCATTTGACCCAACGGAGCTCGAGAAAGAGAAGAACGTCATATTCGAAGAAATTTCGATGTATGAAGATACTCCGGACGATATGGTACATGATTTAATCGCTAAGGCGACATTTGAGGAACATTCCTTAGGCTACACCATCATCGGAACCGAAGAGAATTTAACCGCAATGAATTCCGATACGCTTCGTCAATATATGAAAGAGCAGTATTCGGTTGACAGGACGGTTATCGCCATCGCGGGCAACGTAGACGACAGCTTGATGCCGCTGATCGAGAAGCATTTCGGCCAATTCCAAAACGACGGGATAGAGCAGTCGCTGACGGCCCCGGGCTTTGCCGGGCAACTGATGTTTCATGAGAAGAAGTCGGAGCAAAACCATATTTGTCTTTCTTTCCCGGGATTGTCTGCGAAGGATGATCGCTTGTACGCGATGGTTCTGCTCAACAACGCTATCGGAGGCGGAATGAGCTCCCGGTTGTTCCAGGAAATCCGCGAGAAGCGCGGGATGGCGTATTCCGTGTATTCCTACCATACGTCTTATCAGGACGGAGGAATGTTTACGGTGTATACCGGCACGGCTCCTAAGCAAACCGCGGATGTGTTGAACGTTACCATGGAGCTGCTGCATGAGATTAAGGACAAAGGCTTGACGGCAGCGGAGCTGAAGAAGGGCAAGGAGCAGATGAAAGGCAGCTTGATCCTCAGTCTGGAAAGCACAAGCAGCCGCATGAACCGTCTCGGCAAAAACGAGCTGATGCTAGGCAAGCATTACAGCATGGATGAAATTATTGAGAAGATCGAGAGTGTAGAGCTGGAGCATATCCAAGAAATGGTGCAGCACATGATGTCCGTTCCGTTCGCACTTGCAATGGTCGGCCAAAAGGATGACGTTCTCGAAGGCTTCAGGAGGGATCAGCTTGTTTAACGTACAAATCAAACGACTTCCGGGTAGCGAAGGCATCCCGTTACCGCAAAAAATGTCCTCGCTTGCGAGCGGCTTCGACCTATATGCAGCCGTAACCGAGCCGGTTACCTTACAGCCAGGGGATCGTACTCTGATCCCAACCGGTTTTGCACTGTCCATGCCGGCGGAGCTGGAGGCGCAAATTCGCCCCCGCAGCGGTTTGGCTCTGAAACACGGCATCAGTTGCCTGAACTCTCCGGGCACGATCGATGCGGATTACCGCGGCGAAGTCAAAGTGCTTTTAATCAATCATGGTTCCGTACCGTTTACCATAGAACGAAATGAAAGAATTGCCCAAATGGTGTTCCAAATCGTTCCTGTCGTTGAGCTGCAGGAAGTCGACGAATTGACGGATACCGATCGAGGCGCCGGAGGCTTCGGCCATACCGGTACGAAGTAAGGAGCGGCACCTTCCTGAAACCAGGGAGGTGTTTTTTTTGTGCCTGCTTTATAGACGACTATTTCTCTCGGAAAACCTAAGTATTATTTATTGCCTGCGTAGACTCGGGGGCAGTAACCCATTAATGGGCGGCCGCATAAGATGAGTTATCGAAAGCGACTTAGAAAGAGGTGAGAAATGAATGCTTACAGGTATTCAAGTGGCTCTCATCGGTGGTGATGCACGCCAGCTTGAAGTTATCAATAAATGCTCTGAGCTTGATGCTTCGATAGTTTTGATCGGATTTGACAATCTGCAAAATCAATTTAGCGGGATCACCAAAGCCGAATTGACACCTGATGCCCTTGAGGCATTAGATGCCATCATTTTGCCGGCGGTCGGCACAGACGATCACGGCATTGTGGAAAGCATTTTCTCTACGTCGGAGCTGCGGTTAACGGAGGATCATTTCAAGGCTTTGCCCAAGCATGCAAAGGTGTTTACAGGTATGGCGAAGCCGTATTTACGCAAGCTGTGCACTCAATTTTCCATCCAGCTTGTAGAGTTGTTCGATCGGGATGACGTCGCTATTTACAACTCCATTCCGACCGCTGAAGGTGCCATTATGATGGCGATTCAAAACACGGATTTTACGATTCACGGCTCTAACAGCATGGTGCTTGGATTCGGCAGAACAGGGATTACGGTGGCGAGAACATTACAGGGGCTCGGGGCGAAAGTCAAAGTCGGCGTCAATAAACCGGAGTATTTTGCAAGAGCTTGGGAGATGGGCTTCACCCCTTTCTATACGCAGGATCTATATGCTCAGGTGGCGAATATTGACTTGCTTTTTAATACAATTCCATCTATGATAGTCACAGCACAAATTATTGCCAATATTCCACATCGCGCAGTAATCATTGACTTGGCCTCGAAGCCCGGCGGGACGGATTTTCGTTTCGCGGAGAAGCGGGGGGTCAAGGCATTGCTTGCTCCGGGACTCCCTGGCATTGTCGCACCTAAGACAGCCGGTCGCATTATTGCCGACACCTTGAGCCGGATCATTCTTGAGGATGCAGGACAGAGGAGGAATAAGGAATGAATTGGCAAGGAAAGACCGTAGGCTTTGCGTTAACGGGATCGCATTGTACATTTGCTGAGGTAATGCCTCAAATTCAGCGTTTTGTAGATGCCGGAGCCCGGGTGGTTCCTATCGTTTCTTATACGATACTTACTACGGATACTCGTTTCGGTACCTCTGAAAATTGGCAGAAACAGTTGAAAGAGATTACTGGAAATGATATTATTGCTTCAATTGTAGATGCGGAGCCGTTAGGTCCGTCCAAACTGTTAGATGTGCTGGTTATTGCGCCGTGCACAGGGAATACGACAAGCAAGCTGGCGAATGCCATGACGGAAAGTCCGGTGTTGATGGCGGCCAAAGCGCAAATGCGCAACCAGAAGCCTCTTGTATTGGCTATTTCCACCAATGACGGTCTTGGATTGAATGCTATGAATATCAGCAAGCTGTTAATCACCAAGAACATATACTTTGTTCCGTTCGGTCAAGACGCGCCAACGGCCAAGCCGAATTCTCTCGTCGCGCGCATGGATCTGATTATGGAAGCCTGCGAGGCGGCCCTTGAAGGGAAACAGCTGCAGCCGATGATTATCGAACGGTTCAATTATCAATAATGATTACTAGCCCAGGGGAGAGACAAAAAAAATGTCGAATCAGAAGCTATTCAACGTTGCCGTAGTCGGTGCAACAGGAGCCGTAGGTGAGCAGATCATCCGTTTGCTGGATGAGCGCAACTTCCCCATTCAACAATTGAAGCTTTTGTCCTCCGCTCGTTCTGCTGGCACCAAGCTGCAGTTCAAAGGGCAGGAGATTACAGTGGAGGAAGCAACGGCAGACAGCTTCAGAGGCGTTGATATCGCGTTGTTCAGCGCAGGCGGAAGCGTCAGCCAGGAGTTGATTCCCCAAGCAATCGAGCATGGAACCGTTTGTATCGATAATACGAGCGCCTTCCGGATGGATCCGGATACTCCGCTTGTTGTTCCCGAAGTGAATATCGATAGAATCAATGAGCATAAAGGAATTATTGCCAACCCGAACTGCTCTACTATCCAAATGGTTGCTGCGTTAAAACCGTTGTACGACCGGTTCGGGATTTCCCGTATTATCGTATCGACTTATCAAGCGGTATCCGGCGCAGGCGCCCGGGCCATTGATGAGATGCTGCGCCAATCCAAGGAGATTTTGGCAGGCAAAGATATGGAACCGCAAATTTTGCCTGTCGGCTCATTGCCGGTGAAACATCAAATCGCTTTTAACGCTATTCCGCAAATTGACAAATTTACGGAAAACGGTTTTACTTACGAAGAAATGAAAATGATCAACGAGACCAAAAAGATCTTGGGTGACGACTCACTGGAAGTAACCGCGACTTGTGTACGCATTCCGGTTGTTTACGGCCACTCCGAGTCGGTTTATGTCGAATTGAAACAGGATTTTGACATCGAAGAAGTCAAACAATTGATCGCTGACGCGCCGGGCATCGTGCTGCAGGATAATCCTGCCGAGCAGCAATACCCGCTCGCAACGGACGCCGCAGGCAAGCTCGAAACGTTCGTAGGCCGCGTTCGCCGCGATCTGAGTAACCCGCGAGGTCTTAATATGTGGATTGTGTCTGACAATCTTTTAAAAGGCGCAGCTTGGAATGCCGTGCAAATTGCAGAATATATTGCTATTGAGCAAGAGTAAGGTGCAAGCCACCGCCAATAGGAATAATTCTCGTTGCGCTTATTCGGCAAGCGATCCTATTGGTGAAAAAGCGGGCTTCCATCAGGAAGCCTAGCTTTTGTTTGCATATAGGGAAAAGCTTACGAAACAGGCTTTCTTATGAAAGCCCAGAATACGCTTACGAAGCAGGTTTTGCTAACGCAAAAACTCTTAGGAGGGACCTCTCATGAAAATTCTGGTACAGAAATTCGGAGGCACGTCCCTTTCCAACGTCGAAGCAAGAGCACTCGTCCTAGAACACATCGAAGACGCTTTGAAGCAAAATTACAAGCTAGTTGTCGTCGTATCGGCCATGGGAAGAAAAGGCGAGCCCTACGCAACAGACACGCTGCTGGATTTCATAGCGAATAACGGCAATCACTTGCCGCCAAGAGAACGAGATATGTTATTATGTTGTGGAGAGCTTATTTCCGCTGCCACCTTGTGCAGCCTTCTCCACGCAAAAGGGATTTCGTCCCGCGCACTTACGGGAGCGCAAGCCGGAATCGTTACTAACGATGAATACGGCAACGCTCAAATCGTTTCCATTCAGCCTCAACGGATCCTGGACCTGCTGGAACAAGAGCAGGTAGTTATCGTCGCCGGCTTCCAGGGCCAGACGAAGAATTATGATTTTACAACGTTAGGCCGGGGCGGCAGCGATACGACAGCGACAGCTCTCGGAGCTGCGCTGAAAGCGGAAATTGTCGATATTTTTACCGATGTAGACGGCATCCTGACGGCCGATCCTCGAATTGTCGAGGACGCAAGACGATTGCCTATCGTATCGTATTCCGAAATATGCAACATGGCTCACCATGGTGCCAAGGTGATTCATCCCCGTGCCGTTGAAGTGGCGATGAATGCGAACATACCGATTCGCGTCCGTTCTACATTCAGCAAAGATCCGGGAACGCTAGTAACCCATCCGGATGCTATACCGCATGATAAGGATTGGATTCAGGACCGGTTCGTTACGGGCATAGCGAATTTCTCAAGCATCACTCAAATCCAGGTCGCCGCGGGCGAAGGGGTCTACGATCTGCAGCTCAGAGTGTTCAAAGCAATGGCTCAGCACCATATCAGCGTAGATTTCATCAACGTGAATCCATCAGGCGTAGTTTACACCGTATTCGATCACGAAGCGGACAGAGCCGTAAGGATATTAACCGAATTAGGATATAAACCGCAACATACCTCGAATTGTGCCAAAGTATCGATCATCGGCGGCGGAATGAATGGCGTACCGGGGATTATGGCGCATATTGTCGAGGCATTGACGGAAGAAGATATAAGCATTTTGCAGTCGGCGGATTCGAACACAACCATCTGGGTGCTTGTCCAAGGGATGGATATGGCCAAAGCGGTCCGTGCCCTGCACAGGAAGTTTGAGTTACACAGATAAACAATGTAGGAGGAATTATTCGTGGATTTCGGAAGACTTATTACAGCAATGGTCACCCCATTTGACGCCAACTTGCAAATTGATTGGGATCAGGTTGCAAAATTAATGGACTACTTGATTGACGAACAAGCAAGCGACAGCTTAGTCATTTGCGGAACGACCGGGGAATCCCCTACGCTTAAGGAAGAGGAAAAGCTGAAGCTGTTCGAGTTTGCAGTGAAGCATGCCAACGGGCGCTGCAAAATTATTGCCGGTACGGGCAGCAATGATACCGAGCACACCATTCATTTGTCCAAAGAAGCCGAGAAGCTTGGCGTAGACGCGCTGCTGCTTGTAGCGCCATATTATAACCGTCCATCCCAAGAAGGGCTGTATCAGCATTTCAAAGCGGTTGCCGAAGCGGTTTCCGTACCTTGCATCATTTATAACGTGCCTGGACGAACCGGTGTAAATATTAACGTGGATACGACTATCCGCCTGTCTCATATTCCTAATATCGTTGCGACGAAAGACTGCGCCGACCTGGACCAGCTTACGCAAATTGCAGCCAACGCGGCTCCGGGCTTTATCGTATACAGCGGTGAAGACAGCATGACTTTACCTGCCTTGTCCATTGGAGCCTACGGGATTATCAGCGTAGCGAGCCATGTGATTGGAAAAGATATGAAGAATATGATAAACTGTTATTTGCAGGGAGACATCCGAGAGGCAACTCAGCTCCATGCCAAGCTTCACCCCGTATTCAAAGGACTGTTTGAATGCCCGCATCGTGTACCAAGTCCTGCTCCTGTTAAATTCGCATTGAACCATAAGGGCATTGAAGTGGGGGGAGTTCGTTTACCGTTAATAAATGTAACCGAAGAAGAAGGACGATTCATTGCTTCCTTGTTTGAATGAGAAGTCTTGGAAAATCGGTGCGTTTTTTAGCATCGGTTTTATTTTTTTAGGGGACAATAGGTTGTAAAAGAGCCAACTTGTAATTGCAGTTTTGCTTAATGTATAATGGTGGCAAGTGACTGGTGCGGTTTTTGGTTTTTCGTTCATACAAAAATTCGTCGTCAATTTGAATTAGGAGGTATTTCTTTGTCTAAGAAAAATATAGATAAACTCTTGATTTTCGCTCTGGGCGGCGTGGGCGAAATCGGGAAAAATATGTACGTCATTCAATATGCCAATGATATCGTAGTGGTGGATTGCGGGTTGAAATTCCCTGAAGAGGACATGCTGGGTATCGACATTGTTATTCCGGATATCAGCTATTTGACGGAGAACCGGGATAAAGTCAGAGGGATCATTATAACTCACGGACATGAGGATCACATCGGTGGTTTACCTTATGTGCTGAAGCATCTGAATGTTCCTGTATACGGTACCAAGCTGACTCTGGGGCTTATTGAAACCAAGCTGAAGGAAGCGAATTTGCTCGGTGAAACGAAGCGGATAATGATCAATTCTGACAGCGAATTGAAGCTCGGTACGATAACGGCTACGTTTTTCAAAACGAACCACAGTATTCCCGACTCCGTAGGGGTATGTCTGGAGACACCGGAGGGCAATGTGGTTCATACCGGAGACTTCAAGTTCGATCAGACACCTGTTAACGAACAGTATGCAGATCTTCACAGCATGGCTGCCATCGGTGCAAAAGGAGTTCTGGCGCTGCTGTCCGACAGTACGAATGCAGAACGTCCGGGATATACAGGCTCAGAGAAAAGCGTTGGAGTTCAGATCGAAGAAGTGTTCCGCAAAGCGAAGCAGCGGGTTATTATAGCGACTTTCGCTTCTAACATTCACCGTATTCAGCAAGTGGTGGATGCGGCGGAAGCTACCCGGAGAAAGCTGACGGTAATCGGGCGCAGTATGGTAAACGTTGTCAGCATTGCAAGCGAGCTAGGCTATTTGCGTATTCCGGATGGAATGCTGATCGAGCCGGAGGAAGTGAATAAGCTGGCGGCGGACCGCGTTGCCATCCTCTCGACGGGAAGTCAGGGAGAGCCTATGTCGGCGCTGACTCGAATGGCAAGATCCACACATCGCAAGGTGGATATTTTACCTGGGGACACGGTCATTATCGCTGCAACGCCGATTCCGGGCAATGAGCGTTATGTAGGAAGAACCGTAGATGAGCTGATGAGAATTGGGGCCCATGTTATTTATGGACCAGGTTCGATTACAGGCGTTCACGTATCGGGACACGGAAGCCAGGAAGAACTGAAGCTGATGCTTAATATTATGAAGCCGAAATATTTTATTCCGATTCACGGTGAGTATCGCATGCTTCGTCAGCATGGATTGCTCGCGGAATCTGTCGGCATCCCGAAAGAAGACATTTTCATCGTTGATAACGGGGAGACCGTAGAAGTTCAAGACGGTGTCGCACGTAAAGGGTCGAAAGTTCCGGCCGGTAATATTTTGATCGACGGTCTTGGAGTAGGAGACGTCGGGAACATCGTACTTCGCGATCGCAAGCTGCTTTCGCAGGATGGGATCCTGGTCGTCGTCGTTACTCTTAGCAAACAAGATGGTGCGATTTTATCCGGGCCTGATATTATATCCAGAGGTTTCGTGTACGTTAGAGAATCGGAAGGCTTGCTGGATGAAGCAAACCGGATCGTAACCAGTACGCTGAACCGTTTGATGAGCGAAAATGTTAACGAATGGGCATCGTTAAAAACTCATGTTAAAGATGCACTTGGACGATTTTTATATGAACAAACCAGAAGAAGACCTATGATCCTTCCAATTATTATGGAAGTATGATCAAAAACCACCAGTCAACCGCTTGAAACCGTTCATCATACAGGTGTTGCAATCACGTCACAAAAAAGAGATCCTATGAGGCGAGTCCTCATGAGGTCTCTTTTTTTGCAGACAGAAGTCAGTCCGGATAATTGACTGTTTAATGGATAAGGGACGGTTGCGCTAACCATACTATGGGGGATGATGAAACGATAGGGGGATTTCCTAATGAACGATTCCTTTAAACAAGAAGCGCCGCCTGCACAACCCGTAACGGATGAGGCGAAGAAGAATCCGGTTGTAGACACGATTCAGCAATTAGGTCAGACCGGTACGCCGGCCGGAGAATCAAATATTTTTTGCATGACGATAATCGGGCAAGTGGAAGGGCATCTCGTGCTCCCGCCGCAAAACAAAACGACGAAGTATGAGCATTTGATTCCACAATTGGTAGCAGCGGAACAAAATCCGAAAATTGAAGGCGTATTGATCATTTTAAATACGGTAGGCGGGGATGTGGAAGCAGGGCTCGCCATTGCAGAAATGATCGCTACCTTATCCAAGCCGACAGTGACGTTAGTGTTGGGCGGGGGACATTCGATCGGCGTGCCGATTGCCGTCTCGGCGAACTATTCGATTATTGCGGAGACAGCTACCATGACGATTCACCCGATCCGTTTGAACGGACTTGTCATCGGCGTTCCGCAAACCTTTGAATATTTGGATAAAATGCAAGAACGCGTCATCCGCTTTATTACCGGCCATTCCCGAGTAACGGAAGAGAAGATCAAAGAATTGATGTTCAAAACAGGAGAGCTGACGCGAGATATCGGAACGACGGTAATCGGCGCGGATGCGGTCAAATACGGCTTGATTAATGCCATCGGCGGATTGGGAGACGCGATCCGTGAGTTGAATCGGAGAATTGATGAGAAACGCCAAATGCAGGGAGGGATCGTACAATGATTCAATATACGGTCATGCCGCTGGAAGTCGTAATGGAGGGCATCGAGAACATGGAGTCGAATCAAATGGAAATCGTGGTCAACGGTATTTCCATGCAGGTACAGCCCTTGAATGCGAATCAAGCATCCATTGTTCGAATCATCAGCTGTAATCCGCAGGACTTCATGAATCCGCAGTACAGTCCGGGTAGAGTCATCGAGTTTCAACCGACGATCAAATAGTTCTATGGTCTGATTTTTGCCTTCTTGTTATGGTTCCACCCAAAGTATGGTATAATTTGTACTTGGGGGTGAGCCGATTTGGCAAGGCCAAAGAAGAGAGGCAAAGCGATTAAAACGAATTTGAAATACGAGCTCTATGGGATAGTCATCCTGACTTTATCCATTATCGCCCTTACCCAGGAAGGTCCGGTATCGCGTGCATTAACGTATTTGTTCCGGTTTTTCATAGGGTCATGGGATTTTGTCATTCCGCTCGTATTTATCTACATAGGTTTATACGTTATGGTAAAAAGGGAATGGCCCGTTTGGAGAACAACGCGCAAGGCAGGGGTACTGCTGATCATACTGGCTGTGATATTAATGAATCACATTTCCCTGTTCGACAAATTGTATCCCGGCGGAAAGTTTACATCCGGCATGATTTTGACCCAAACCTGGAGCACCATGATGGATGGACTCTCGGCTACGGATAAAGGTAGAGTCATCCTGAAGATTGAGGTCGGCGGAGGGATGATCGGTGCTGCCTTGTACAGCTTGCTGTATTTTCTGTTCGCCAATCTCGGAGCGAAGCTGATCCAGTATACGATGATCGTCATCGGGGCGATCTTGATTACCCGTTTGTCGATCGGCGATATTATCATGAAGCTGAGAGGGCGCCGTACGTTTGCCGATACGCTGCTCGGGCAGTATATCAAACGCAAGCTGATGGAACGCAAGGCCAAGGCTTCGGCGGTTACTGTTAAGAAGAAGCCGGCTACGGTGCCTTACATTCCCGATGACAACGAATTTGACGAGGAGACGCTTAAGCCGGAACGTAAGGAAAAGAAACCTGCGAAGAAACGTTCTTCTTTGTTCTTTGATCTGATTCAGCCGAAATCGAAGACGACGGAATCGCCGTCTGCATCGACAAATGTTAAGGAAGAGGATTTCTCCGATGCTTCGGATTCCAATGAGGAAGTCGTTGTCCATAAGCACGTGCCTCCGGAATATGACGATGACGAAGAATATGTGGATCCGTTGATTCCGGTTATCCGTGACTTCCAAGAGCATGTGCAAGAGTCCACTTCTGTACAGCCTCCGCAGCCTGAGCAGAACAAGGCTGCCGCGAACGCAGCGGCTGCGAAGGTATCACCAGCCGATGACGACGAGCAAACGCCGCCGGAGGATTTCAATATCAACAACAAGCCGCTTGCGGTTCCGTATGAGCTGCCGTCATTTCAATTGTTGGCCAAGCCGAATGTAGGCAAAGGCGGGGAGTCGATGGACTATAAGGCGGTGGCCCGCAAGCTGGAAGCGACACTAGAGAGCTTTGGCGTACGTGCGAAGGTGCTGGAGGTAGTGCGAGGGCCATCGGTTACCCGCTATGAAATACAGCCGGACGTCGGCGTGAAGGTCAGCCGGATCGTAGGCTTGACCGACGATATCGCTCTGGCTCTCGCTGCCAAGGATATTCGGATGGAGGCGCCGATCCCGGGCAAATCCGCTATCGGCATCGAGGTACCGAATACTGAGGTTTCCATCGTTACGATGCGGGAAGTGATGGAGAGCAACGCTTTCCATGAATCGAGCTCCAAGCTTTCCATCACGCTCGGCCGCGATATATCGGGTCAGCCGATTGTTGGCAACCTGGCACGCATGCCTCATATGCTCGTTGCAGGAGCCACCGGCTCGGGTAAGTCGGTTTGTATCAACGGGATCATCACGAGCATTCTGTACAAAGCGAAGCCGGACGAAGTGAAGTTTCTCATGATTGACCCGAAGATGGTCGAATTGAACGTGTATAACGGGATTCCGCATTTGTTGGCTCCTGTCGTTACTGACCCTCGCCGCGCATCGTTAGCGCTGAAAAAAGTCGTACTCGAAATGGAAAAACGGTACGAGCTGTTTTCCAAGAGCGGCACCCGTAACATGGAAGGCTACAATAACATGCTGCTGGAGACTCAATCGGGCGCACCGCTTCCGTATATCGTAGTCATTGTGGATGAGCTTGCGGACTTGATGATGGTCGCGGCCAATGATGTGGAGGATGCGATCTGCCGTTTGGCACAGATGGCCCGTGCAGCCGGCATTCACTTGATTATTGCGACGCAGCGTCCTTCTGTCGACGTCATTACCGGTGTAATTAAGGCGAACATTCCTTCGCGTATTGCATTCGGCGTATCCTCCCAAGTAGATTCGCGAACGATTCTGGATATGGCCGGGGCCGAAAAGCTGCTGGGCCGCGGGGACATGCTCTATTTGCCGATGGGTGCGTCCAAGCCGGTTCGCGTCCAAGGCGCGTTCTTGTCCGACAGCGAAGTCGAGTCTGTAGTCAACTTCGTCAGAACTCAAGGGCAAGCGAATTATGTAGAGGATATGGTGCCGCAGATCGAGGAGCAGAGCGAAGCGCAGGATCAGGTCGAAGACGAGCTGTACGACCAAGCGGTCCAGATCATTTTGGAGGCCAAGCAGGCTTCCGTATCCCTTCTGCAAAGAAGGATGCGGGTCGGTTACACCAGGGCAGCCCGCTTGATCGACACGATGGAAGCGAAGGGCATTGTAGGCCCTTACGAGGGAAGCAAGCCGCGTGAGGTCCTGGTTTCGTTAGAACAGTATCAAGCGAGATTATCATCATAATAAGCGCGTCGTCCTTGAGTGGACGACGTGCTTTTTTATGTATTCCAAGCTTGGCCGGAACACAAAAGAGTCCGCCCATTACTTTCCTTTTTTGACTGAATAGAAGCATTCTTCCTTTCTCATAATAACTTTAAAAAGGTTGCCAATATGAATGTGGGAAAGGTGAGTACAAATCGATGAACAAACGTCTGGTGGTTATAACGTTCTGCTTGATTTTTGTCTTATTCGCAGGGTATCAGCTCAAGCACCGCTTCGAGGTGACGCAAACCTTCAGCAAAAATGATATTAAATACGGCGCTAGCGGTAAAGACGTATACGAGCTGCAAGGCCGGCTGAAGCTGCTGGGCTTCTATTACGGAGATGTAGACGGAGACTTTGGTTACAATACACTGCGTTCTCTCAAATGGTTTCAGTCCGAATTCGGCTTGAAGGTCGACGGCATTGCAGGTGATAAATCGAAGCTGAAGCTGTGGGAAGCAACCAAGCATTATAAACCGACGGCGGATGAGCTTCCACCTTCGACAGGTGCAGGTGCAGGTGCAGGTGGAGGAGCTGCAGCAGGAGGCGGTGGACAAGCCGAGCAGCCTCCGGCGAACAACTTGTCGCCTTCCAATCACCTCGGACTATCGGAAGAGGACATCAATATTATGGCTAACGCCGTATATGGCGAATCCAGAGGTGAGCCTTACATCGGGCAAGTCGCCGTAGCCGCCGTAATTTTGAACCGCGTCAAATCGCCAAGCTTCCCGAATACGGCTACGGGCGTTATATTCCAGCCGGGTGCCTTCACAGCCGTTGCCGACGGTCAAATATGGCTGACACCCAATGAAACAGCCAAACGAGCCGTTAGAGACGCAATCAACGGTCAAGATCCGAGCGGCGGATGCTTATATTACTTTAATCCGGTGACCGCAACTTCGAAGTGGATCTGGACCCGCCCGCAAGTTAAACAAATCGGTAAGCATATATTTTGCAAGTAACGCCGTGAAGAAGTAACCCTTTGTGGTTGCTTCTTCTGTTTCTGAAGGAATATAATGGAATAAAGGATACGAAAGGAGTTTTGTCCGTTGAAAAACATCCAATTTGAGCGAGGCACCGTACGCAATATCCGTGTGCATGTGCTGCCTACGGAGCAATTCAAGACGTACGCCATATCCGTCTACATCGGCACACCTTTGGAAGAGGAAAAGGTTACGCCTACGGCTTTCACCCCTTTCGTGCTTCGCCGCGGCACGCAATCGTTCCCGGAAACGAAGCAGTTCCGCGAACGGCTGGATGATTTGTACGGAGCCGGCTTCGGCTTCGACATTTATAAGCGCGGCGATTATCAGATGGTGCAGTTCCGGATGGATCTTATCCAGGATCAATTTGTGAACAGCCCGGAGTCCCTGCTTCAGAAGGGCATCGAATTTGTCGGAGAAGCGATTACGAAGCCTGCGCTGGAGAACGGCCGTTTTGTAAGCAAATACGTCGATTCCGAGAAAATCACGCTGCAAAAACGAATTCAAGCGATTATTAACGATAAAATCAGATATGCCGCGGAGCGTTGTATCGAGGAAATGTGCAGCCAGGAGCCATACCGTCTACATCCGCTCGGGAAGCTTGACCAGATCGAGCAAATAACGCCCGAGGGGCTGTACACGTACTATCAGCAATGGCTGGAGACGGCTGTTATCGACATTTATGTCGTGGGGCAGACGAACCTGCAGGAAGTGCTGCCGTTAATCGAGAAGAGTTTCGGTATTACTAAAGCATCGGCAGGTCGTTACGCAAGGAAGCCGGAGCATCGGAACGTAGAGCAAGTGAAGGAAGTCATCGAGCGTCTGGACGTCAATCAAGGCAAGCTGAATATGGGGCTGCGAGCTTATACGACATATGCGGATTCTACATATCCAACGATGCTGATGTATAACGGAATTTTAGGCGGTTACCCGCATTCCAAGCTGTTTACCAATGTACGGGAAAAAGCGAGCCTGGCTTATTACGCATCCTCGCGACTAGATGGGCACAAAGGGATATTGACCATTCAATCCGGGATTGAAATCGATAATTACAGCAAAGCGGTCACCATTATCAAAGAACAGCTTGAAGCGATGGCGAAGGGAGATATCAGCGATATCGAGCTGCAGCAGACGAAAGCGATGATTACCGGACATCTGCGCGAGCTGCAGGATTCCGCATTCGAGCTGATTTCTTTCGATTTCAACAACATTTTGTCCGGTGTGGAGCGTACCGTCCCTTCATTAATTAGCGATGTGCTGGCTGTGGACAAAGGGCATATTCAAGAGGTAGCCAACCAGGTGAAGCTCGATACGATCTACTTTTTGCGAGACCGGAAGGGAGGAGAATAAGCGATGCAGGCGATACCATATCCTCATGTCAAAGAAACGCTGTATGTAGAGCAGCTTCCTAACGGCTTGTCCGTGTTCATTTTGCCGAAAGAAGGTTTTCAGAAGACGTATGCGACCTTCTCAACCAAATATGGCTCGATCGATAACCATTTTCAAGTGCAGGGCGGCGAGAAGAAGCAGGTTCCCGACGGTATAGCGCACTTTTTGGAGCACAAAATGTTCGAGGAGCCAACGGGCGATATTTTTGCCGTTTTCGCCTCCCAAGGCGCGTCCGCCAATGCTTTTACGAGCTTTGACCGTACAACGTATTTGTTCTCGGCGACGGAGCATATTCACGAGAATTTGACCACGCTGCTGAATTTTGTGCAAAATCCTTATTTTACGAATGAGAACGTGGAAAAGGAAAAAGGGATTATCGGTCAGGAAATCAAAATGTATCAGGATAATGCCGACTGGAGATCCTATTTCGGGCTTATCGAGACGATGTATCATAACCATCCGGTGCATATCGATATTGCCGGAACCGTCGAATCGATTTCCCACATTACGAAAGAGCTGCTGTACGATTGCTACCACACGTTCTATCACCCGAGCAATATGAGCTTATTCGTGGTCGGCGGCGTGAAGCCGGAGGAGATCATTGAGCTGGTTCGTCAAAATCAAGCGGCGAAGGACTATAAGCCGCAAGGAAATATCGAAAGGTACTTTCAGCAGGAGCCTGCCTCCGTTAAGCAAAAGGAGAAAGTGACAGTGCTTCCTGTGTCGCTTCCCAAATGCTTGTTCGGCTGCAAAGAGCCGAATCAGACCGCACAAGGAAAAGAGCTATTGAAGCGGGAGCTGACTATGAAGGTACTGCTGGATATATTGCTCAGCCCAAGCTCCGCGATCTATCAGAAGCTGTATGACGAGCAGCTCATTTCGGACAATTTCGGAACCGAATATAATATCGGGGAGAATTATGCTTTCTCCGTCGTCGGTGGAGATACGAAGGATCCTAACCTGATGATTTCCAGAATCAAGGACGAAATCGATAAAGTGAAGGAGCAAGGCATTCAGGCGTCGGACTTCGAGAGAAGCCGGAAGAAGAAGATCGGCGGCTTCATGAGACAGCTTAACTCTCCTGAAGCCATTGCCAATGAGTTCACGAAATACCGGTTCAAAGGAATCGAGCTGTTCGACATTTTGCCGGTGTATGAAGAAATGAAGCTGGAAGAGGTTAATGAGCGGCTTCGCGAGCACTTTGACTGGAATCAATTGGCGGTTTCCATCGTAAGAAGCGAGCAGCCTTGAATCAAGCCAGCCGCCCCTTTACGGAGCAAACGGTGCTGATTACCGGCGCCAGCAGAGGGATTGGGGCTTCTATTGCCAAGAGATTTGCCTCGGTTGGGATGAATGTAGTGATTCATTATTTGCAATCCCACGAGGCTGCCAATGAAACGGCTCGCAGCTGCATGAAGCACGGCGCCAAGGTGCTGACAGCTACGGCCGATTTGCGAAACAGAGAACAAATCATGAGACTCCAGGAAAAGCTGGATCATCACAACATGATGCCGGACATCTTGGTTAATAATGCCGGCATCGCGCATTACGGGGTTTTGTCCGACGTTACGGAAGAGCAGTGGGATGAAATTATGGGAATTAACCTGAAAGGCACCTTTCTAACCACACAGCAATTCATGAAACCGATGATAAGCCAGAAGTATGGCAGAATCATCAATGTCTCCTCGATTTGGGGAATATCGGGCGCGTCCTGCGAGGTCGTTTATTCCACGGCAAAGGGCGGTATGAACGCATTTACGAAGGCGCTGGCCAAAGAGCTGGCTCCTTCGGGCGTTACCGTCAATGCGGTAGCCCCAGGCGCTGTGGACACATTGATGATGGCAAATTTTGATTCGGAGGAGAAAGCGGCTCTCGAGAGCGAAATTCCGGTCGGACGGTTTGCCCAGCCTGACGAGATTGCATCGTTGGTGTATTTCCTTGCCCTGCCAGAATCCGGCTACATTACCGGACAAATCATAAGTCCGAACGGCGGCTGGCTCACTTGACGTACTGCATAATTCGCCTCCATTTTGCGAACCTTAGTATTTGTAATGCTACTTTATCTAAGGGAGGCTGACATTATGGCTACTGCGTTGAAAGTGTTTGATCGTTGGAAGGAATTTTTGGGCGAGCGTGTAAACCAAGCTGAAAAATCCGGGATGAGCGAAGAAACCATCAGCAAGCTGGCATTCCAAATCGGTGAGTTTTTGTCCGATAAGGTCGATCCCGAGAACAATGAAGAACGGGTATTGAAGGATCTATGGGATGTAGCCGACGAGCAGGAACGCAAAACGATGGCGAAATTGATGGTTAAGCTTGTAAGCAAATAATGGATTCATTTGAGGCCTCCTTGCATAGGAGGCTTTTCCTTGCTTTTCATGATATACTTAGGTAAAGTATTTCAAGAAAGGCGGCAAGAAGCAGTTTGAGTACATGGAGATGGGCAAGATGGATAACCGTTATTATTAGCATGCTGCTTGTAGTAAGCGGGTGCGGCAAAAACATTCCTGAGATCGATCCGGCACTGGCGCAAAGCAAGCTTTCGGTGCTTGTCATGACAAAACCGAATCTGCAGGAAACGACAAAATCTGCAATTCAGAAAACATTGTTAGCATGGAGGAATACTCAACATATAGCATTCGAATGGATGCCGGACGTCGCTTCGATTTCGGAAGATCAGACGAACAAATTAAAATCGGTGACTTATGATTACATAATCGTTGTCGGGAACGAATTGAACCGGCAAGTCCTGCCAGTTGCAAGCGCGATAGCAGACAAGAAATGGTTTTTGCTGGACGATGCCATATCGTATGATACACCGGCAGTTTCCGCTCCGAATATCAGCTGGAGGCAATCGGGGCCGGCTTTGATGGAGAACCAGTGGGCTGAATGGGTAAAACAGCAGCAGGTGATCGGAAAAACCATCGAATGGGTGACCGTTTCCACGAATCCAATACCCTCGTTATGGGCCCCGTCCGAAGAGGCGGAGCGAATATCCCTATCGGATGCGGAAGGATGGTATCCGCAATTTCAGAATCAGGTGAAGCAGCATGGACCGAGCTGGATCGTCGTATACTCCCCTCTGGAGAACAGCACGCTGCAGCGGATGAAAAACTTGCAGGTGCCTATTATGAACATGGCTTCCACGACTACAGAATTAAAGTGGGATGCCGTCTTTGCCGGTTTATTAAATCAAATGCAAAATAAACAATGGAATGCCGGCTTGAACGGCTATGACCCGCAAGAATTCCAAGTGAACAAGCCTCAATAAACTTTTTACATGAGAGAGCAGGAATTTAGCGAAAATTGTAGAATATTTTCGTAAGATGTTACAAAATATGAATAGATGATCGATTGACATCGAATATGAGGTGTGGATAATTGGAAACGAAACAATGGTACATGGAATATAAAATTCATAAAAACCGCCCGGGCTTGCTAGGGGACGTTGCATCCTTGATGGGGATGCTTGATATAAATATTGTAACCATTAACGGGGTTGAGGACCGCACACGCGGCATGCTGCTCCAAACCAATGATGATGAAAAAGTAGATTTAATGGGTAAAATGTTGAGAAAAGTGGATAATATAACTATAACCGCTTTAAGGGAACCTAAACTGGTCGATATTCTCGCCGTCCGTCACGGCCGATATATCGAGCGGGATTCGGATGACCGTAAAACTTTTCGTTTTACTCGGGACGAGTTAGGTTTACTTGTTGATTTTCTTGGAGAGATTTTTAAACAAGAGGGAAATCAGGTTGTCGGATTAAGAGGGATGCCGCGTGTCGGCAAAACGGAGTCCATTATTGCCGGCAGTGTATGCTCCAATAAGCGCTGGACGTTCGTTTCGTCCACCTTGCTTCGCCAAACGGTTCGCAGCCAGCTGTCGGAAGATGAGATGAATCCTAATAATGTATTTATTATTGACGGGATTGTCTCGACTATCCGTTCCAATGAAAAGCATCATATGCTGATGCAGGAAATTATGGCTATGCCTTCCACCAAAGTGATCGAACATCCGGATATATTTATTCGCGAGTCCCAATATGCTTACGATGATTTCAATTATATTATCGAGCTCCGCAATACCCCGGATGAGGAAATATCGTACGAAAGCTTTATTAACGGCTTCGACGAGTATTAATGGACGGAGTAATATCATTTCAAAACCGAAAGGGGTGAGAACATGACTGATCTTGGTCAACTGCTGCGAAAGGCGAGAACGGAAAAGAAAATTTCGCTGGAGCAATTGGAAGAAACGACTAAAATCCGCAAGCGCTATTTGGAAGCAATTGAAGAAGGAAACTATAAGGTACTTCCGGGTAATTTTTATGTACGGGCTTTCATTAAGAGCTATGCCGAGGCGGTAGGGATGGACCCTAACGAAGTGCTTCGCATGTACCAGAATGTGATCCCGACCCCGGAGCCGGAACACATAGAGCCTATCCGTTCCAAGAGAACGAATCGGAACACCGAGAAAATAGGCAAATATGCATCTACGATCATGATGATCTCTTTTGTAGTTCTCATCTTGGGGATCATCTATTACTACTTGAATATGAATTATACCGGCAAAGCCAATGACGCGAATTCGAACAATGAGCCTAAACGCGTTACGGACAAGGCGGAGCCTGCTCCAACCGTTACCGGAGATGTGTACGGTGTGTCACTGAATGAGAAAAAAGCGGAAGCAACGCCTACTCCAACACCGACACCTCCGCCTGCTCCAAAAGCGGAAGTGAAGTTGGTGAGAAGCCAGGGCGGAACCGATTATTATTCCGTTTCCAATGTCGATAAGCTGAATATTGAAATGAAAGTGACGGGCGACGCTTGCTGGGTGCAGGTCGATTCCTTGGGACAGAAGCGGGAAACGCTGGAATCGGGCACTTACACGAACGGTAAAACGCAAACGTGGGAGATGCCGAACTCGGCCTTCATGATTTTCGGACGTTCGAATGCGGTGGAGCTTACCGTGAACGGAACGGTAGTGTCGGTAGGAGACACTCCTAACGCGAAGCGGATTCAATTCGATCTTCAAAAAGCGTAGGTTTAATAAGCGGCTTTTTGGGACATCCTGTTACCATTTCAGTACAGTTTTTTGCTTAAGGAAAGGGTTGCAGGATATGACCGCCAGTTGGATCGTCGTCGTATTGGGGATTATCGTAAGCTCTTTTGGCTGGTATATAACTCCCGGCGCATGGGGTTACGGTCTGTTTGGGTTCGGGATGGCGCATATCGTGCTGGGGATTATAGATATGTTCCGGTTCTCGCCGAATCATCGGTAATTGAGTTAATCATCGTAAAGACACCGGAGAGCAATGAATTGGCTGCAGGTGTCTTTTTGTGTTATCCTCATGGATGGAGAAAAATTTAGGAAAATTAAGGGGCTGTGGGATCATGAGTAGTTCAGAAAGTTCATTCGATATCGTTTCCAAGATGGATATGCAGGAATTAAATAATGCGATCAACCAGGCGGAGAAAGAAATCAGTACCCGATTCGATTTCAAAAACAGCAAAAGCTCCATCAAGCTGGAAAAAGAAGAGCTCGTCGTCGTCTCGGACGATGAATTCAAGCTGCAAAACGTATTGGACATTTTACATTCGAAGATGGCCAAGCGCGGCATTTCGTTGAAAAACCTGGAGTATGGCAAGGTGGAAGGGGCTTCATCGGCTACCGTTCGCCAGAAGATCAAGCTGAAGCAGGGCATCGATCAAGACCATGCGAAAAAAATTAATATCCTGATCCGCGACTCCAAATTAAAAGTGAAGAGTCAAATTCAAGGAGATCAAATTCGCGTAACTGGAAAAAGCAAGGACGATTTGCAGGAGGTAATCCAGCTGCTTCGCAAGGCGGATTTGCCGCTGGAGCTGCAATTTTTAAATTTCCGCTAGTCCGATGAACAAGCCATTTTTGCCTATTTCAGCAGCGTGGATACGCATGGGGCTTCTTTGACACTTTTGTTACCCATGTATTATACTTGATACTAATATAGTAAGGCTTGAACATTGGAGGATATGAAATGACAGAGAAAGTGAAAGTAGTTACGCTGGGATGCGAGAAGAACCTCGTCGATTCCGAGATTATGTCGGGATTAATTCACGGCCGTGGCTATGAGCTCGTTAATGATAAAGAAGAAGCAACGGTGATTATTGTCAATACATGCGGATTTATCGATGCGGCGAAGGAAGAATCGGTAAATACGATTTTGGATATGGCCGAGCTGAAGCAGACGGCGAATTTGAAAGCTCTCATCGTTTCGGGCTGTCTCACCCAAAGGTATAAGGATGAGCTGCTCAAGGAAATGCCGGAAATCGACGGGATTGTCGGAACGGGTGATTTCCATAAAATCAATGATATTGTGGATGAAGCGCTGGCCGGAAAGAAACCGGTTATGGTCGGAAATCCGGTATTTAATTACGAAGCCTCGCTGCCTCGCCGTGTGACTACACCGCGTTATACCGCTTATGTCAAAATTGCCGAAGGCTGCGACAATGCCTGTACGTTCTGCAGTATCCCTATTATGCGGGGGAAATTCCGCAGCCGGAGCATTGAATCTATTATTACCGAAGTAGAGCAGCTGGCTTCCCAAGGCGTGAAGGAAATCAGCCTGATCGCACAGGATTCCACGAACTACGGTACGGACTTGTACGAGAAGTTCATGCTGCCAGAATTGTTGAATAAAGTAAGCGAAGTGCCGGGAATCGCGTGGGTACGGCTTCATTATGCTTACCCGGGCTTCTTCACGGATGAGCTGATCGAAACAATCGCGAACAATCCGAAGGTATGCAAATATGTGGATATGCCGCTGCAGCACAGCGAAGACCGCATATTGAAAAGAATGAGAAGACCCGGCAGACAGCAGGATGCAAGAGCTCTCATTCAAAAAATTCGCACGCGCATTCCGAACGTTTCCTTGAGAACGTCGCTGATCGTAGGCTTCCCTGGAGAAACCGATTCGGATTTCGAAAACTTGAAGCAGTTTATCCGCGACGTTGAGTTCGATCGTCTTGGCGTATTTTCCTATTCTAAGGAAGAGGATACTCCGGCGGCGCGCCTTCCAGAGCAAGTGGAGGAGGACGTCAAGGAATTCCGCGCCAATACGCTGATGGAAATCCAACGCGAAATTTCCAACATTCGCAACGGCAGCCGCGTAGGCCAAGTTATCGATGTGCTTATTGAAAAGTATGACGGTAGAAGCGACGTATACGTAGGCCGTTCGCAATATGATGCGCCGGAAATTGACGGTGAAGTATTCGTCAAAGGTACGCAGCTGCAAATCGGTGAAGTAGCCAAAGTTCGCATTACCCACTCGTTCGAGTTCGATTTGTCCGGGGAGGTCGTGGCATGAATCTGGCCAACCGGATTACATTGGCGAGGATTTTTCTCGTCCCTATCATCATGTTCTTTTTGCTAGTGAATGTGAAATTTCCTCATATCAAAATAGAACAGTTCGTCATCACCTATAACCAGATTATAGCTGCGCTCATCTTTATCATAGCTGCCAGTACGGATAGTCTGGACGGTTATATTGCGCGCAAAAGAAAATTGGTGACGAATCTCGGTAAGCTGCTCGATCCGCTTGCAGATAAGCTCCTCGTGTCCGCTGTTCTCATTTCCCTTGTAGAGATGGACAAAATTGGGGCTTGGATAGCCATTGTCATTATTAGCCGCGAATTTGCGGTTACAGGGCTGCGGCAGATCGCTCTTGTCGAAGGGGTTGTTATAGCTGCAAGCAAGTGGGGGAAATGGAAGACGGCGACGCAAATTACGGCCATTATCGCCTTGTTGATCAATAATTTCCCGTTCGCCTTCATTAACTTCCGTTTCGATATTTTCGCGAGCTGGGTGGCTGCCATCATCACTTTGTATTCCGGTTTCGATTATTTTATTAAAAATAAACATGTGTTGAATTTCAGCGAATAAAACAGTAGGGTTTTCCTATTGTTTTTTTGTTGATTTCTTGGGAGGAGAAAAAGGATATGAAAGCGGAAATCATTGCAGTCGGCACCGAGCTATTGCTTGGACAAATCGTTAACACGAACGCGCAATTTCTATCGCGCGCTTGTGCGGACTTAGGTGTTAGCGTGTACTTCCAAACGGTTGTGGGAGACAATGAGGCCCGTCTGACCGAGGCGCTTAGACTGGCATCCAGCCGCGCCGATCTGGTCATTTGCACCGGGGGGCTCGGACCTACGCAGGACGATTTGACCAAGGATGCATTGGCCGCATATCTTGGCCGCAAGATTGTGCTCCACCAGCCTTCGATGGATAAAATAACGGACTTTTTCAGCAAGCGCGGCATACATATGGTGGAAAGCAATAAGAGACAGGCTTATATGCTCGAAGACAGCGATCCGTTAGCTAATGATACGGGAATGGCGGTTGGCGTAGCGCTGACCCAGGATCAAACACACTACGTTCTGCTGCCGGGGCCTCCCAAGGAAATGAAGCCGATGTTCGAGCGCTACGCGGCTCCATGGATCGCATCGAAGATGGAAGGCGTTTATCCGCTGTACTCCCGTATGCTGAAATTTGCAGGGATAGGAGAATCTCTCCTGGAGCATGAGCTGCTTGATCTTATTAAGGACCAAACAGACCCTACGATCGCTCCTTATGCCAAAGAAGGCGAAGTGGCGATCAGGCTCACAACCCGATCCGCATCCAAGGCAGAGGCGGACGCCAAGCTGGATCCAGTGGAGAGTGAAATCCGCAAAAGGCTGGGACTGTATATTTATGCGAACGAAGACGTCAGTATCGAGCAGCAGATGGTTGGCATCATGCGCGAAAAGTCATTGAAGCTTGCCGTCGCCGAGAGCTGCACGGGAGGGCTCCTGAGCGATATGCTGACGGCTGTTCCAGGCAGCTCGGCGGTGTTTCAAGGCGGTATCGTATGCTATACGAACGAATGGAAGCACAGACTCCTGGGCGTGCCTCAGGCCGTCCTGGAGGGCGCAGGTGCGCCTGGCGCCGTCAGCGATGTCACCGCTCGCCTGCTGGCAGACAATCTGCTTAAGCAGTCGGACACCGACTACTCGATTGCGATTACGGGAGTCGCCGGCCCGGATGAGTCCGAAGGGAAGCCGGTCGGGCTCGTCTATGTAGCGGTTGCGAAGCGGGATCACGAGACGGTAGTGCAGCAGCTGCAGCTGTCCGGCAGCCGTGAGATGATCAAGCTGAGAGCGGCCAGAAGCGCGCTGTATCAGCTATGGAAGCTGCTTTAGGAGGGTTCGGAACTCTCTATCATTTCTCGTATGGGACTCGGAAAAATAGTGCTTGAAATAGTTTCGCGAAATGTAATATAATAGGTTTAACGGAAGAACCGTAACAATGAATATCCCTTGTTGCGGTTTTTATTTTGACCAGCAATCGAATGTATGTTCGCAAAAAATGCTTGGCAATACAACCAAAACAAGTTATCATGGAAGTAACCAATAAGAGAAAAGGAAGTGACCGTTGTGTCCGATCGGCGCGCAGCTTTAGAAAATGCACTTCGTCAAATTGAGAAGCAGTTTGGCAAAGGCTCCATTATGAAACTCGGTGAGTCCACTCACATGCAAGTAGAAACGATTCCTAGCGGTTCCTTGGCCCTGGATATAGCACTTGGTATCGGAGGGTTCCCGCGCGGTAGAATTATAGAAGTGTACGGTCCGGAGTCTTCCGGTAAAACGACGGTCGCTCTTCATGCGATCGCAGAAGTACAGAAAGCTGGCGGACAAGCCGCTTTTATCGATGCGGAGCACGCATTGGATCCATTGTATGCCAGCAAGCTGGGCATCAATATTGATGATCTGCTGTTGTCCCAGCCGGATACGGGAGAGCAGGCGCTGGAGATCGCTGAAGCACTTGTGCGCAGCGGTGCTGTCGATATCATCGTCATTGACTCGGTAGCGGCACTGGTGCCTAAAGCGGAGATCGAAGGCGAGATGGGCGATTCCCACGTTGGTCTGCAAGCGCGCCTAATGTCGCAGGCATTGCGCAAACTGTCCGGTGCGATTAACAAGTCGAAAGTTATCGCGATCTTCATTAACCAGCTTCGCGAGAAGGTCGGCGTAATGTTCGGTAATCCGGAAACAACGCCGGGCGGTAGAGCATTGAAGTTCTACTCGACCGTACGCTTGGATGTTCGCCGTGTAGAGACGATCAAGCAAGGAAACGATATGGTAGGTAACCGTACACGGATCAAAGTCGTTAAGAACAAGGTTGCGCCTCCGTTCAAGCAGGCCGATATCGACATTATGTACGGTGAAGGCATATCGAAGGAAGGCAGCATTATTGACATCGGAAGTGAAATGGATATTATCCAAAAGAGCGGCGCATGGTACTCCTTCAACAATGACCGTCTGGGTCAAGGACGCGAGAATGCGAAGCAATTCCTGAAAGAGAATCCTCAGATCGCCGACGTTATCGAGAAGAAGATCCGCGAGAACAGTAACTTGATTGTTGCCAACGGCAGCGATCTTACCGACACGGATGAGGATGAGGAAGATTTGCTGGCATTTGAATAAAACCGTAATGGCAGGCACCTTTACCTATGGTATAGGGTGCCTGTTCGTTCATATGGGGTGACAATCTGGTGAGTGAAGATGAAACGAAGGAAGAGGTCGTACATACAGGGACGATATCGAAGATAGAAAGGCAGAAGAGATTCAAGAATAGATATAACTTGTTCATGGATGACCAGTATGCCTTTTCCGTTCACGAGGATACTTTGATCAAGTATAGGCTTGTTAAAGGTTCTGAGATACGCGTAGAGGACTTTAGAGAGATTATTTTTGCCGAGGAGAAGCAGCAGGCTTATTTGTACTCTATCAAGCTCCTATCGTCACGTCTGCGCTCTGAGCACGAAATGAAAGTCAGGCTGAAACAGAAAGGCTATGAAGCGAAGCTGATCGAGCTGACCGTCGATCGTTTACGGAGAGAGCAGTACGTAAATGACGAGCTTTTTGCAGAGCAGTTAACGAAGCAGCGGATCCGGTCGCAGAAGAAAGGCCGCAACTGGGTACGGCAGGAGCTTCAGCATAAAGGGCTGCCGCCTGAACATATAACCAGCGCATTGAGTCAAGTCGACGAAGAGTTGGAGTATAAGATCGCTTTCGACCTTGCATTCAAGAGATACCGGGCGGAGTTCACGGCCGACAGGCAGAAGGCGCGGAATAAGGCGATGGGCTTTCTGCTGCGCAGAGGCTATTCATCCGGTATCGTATCGCGCGTCCTGAGGGATTTGGTTCAAGCATCCGGACAAACTGATTGGGAGGAGCACTATACGGATACATACGATTTGGAGTAATGTAATGCATCTAGCGGGGCGAATTATTTATAAGCATTCGGATATTACCTCCTATTGCAGCAGCGTGACTAGCCGTAGGGAATCATTTCTGCAGGGGACACCTTGACAAGCTTCTTCGACAAAAGATAAAATAATCATGTATATTTTTATACACAGATTCTTCCTGCCAAGCCTGAACAGGAAGTTTCGTAAAAGTAAAATCGCCAATTTTTACTTTATTTTAAAGCTTGTTAAACGGATTAAAAACCATACTGTCCCAAGCTTACCCCTTGGAGAAATGACGAGGAGGTGAACTGGATGCCAAGTCCGGCTATCTGGATCATAATCATCCTCTTAGTTGGTGTAATTTGCTTAGGGATTGGTTATTTTATCCGCAAGTCCATTGCAGAAGCGAAGATTTCTAGTGCTGAACAAGCCGCTGAATTGATTAAGGATAATGCCAAGAAAGAAGCGGAGGCACTGAAGAAAGAAGCGGTTCTGGAAGCGAAGGATGAGATTCACAAGCTCAGAACCGAAGCTGAAAAAGACATTCGTGATCGTCGAAATGAAACACAACGACTAGAGAGACGACTGTTGCAAAAAGAGGAATCGCTGGATAAAAAATTAGAATCTCTGGAGAAAAAAGAAGAGCAGGTCGCCAACAAAGAGAAAAGAATCGAAGAAACCCAGTCGCAAATTGATAATATTTACAAAAATCAAGTTGCAGAGCTGGAGCGGATTTCCGCCCTCACTATGGAGGAAGCGAAGAACATTATCCTCACGAATGTGGAGCAGGAAGTTCGTCATGAGACAGCTCAACTGATCAAAGAAATTGAACAGCAGGCGAAAGAAGAAGGCGACAAGAAAGCCCGCGAAATCATTACCTTGGCTATCCAGAGATGTGCCGCTGATCATGTGGCGGAAACAACCGTATCGGTGGTTTCTTTACCGAATGAAGAGATGAAGGGTCGCATTATCGGACGCGAAGGCAGAAATATCCGGGCGCTGGAAACTTTGACGGGTATTGATCTTATCATCGACGATACACCGGAAGCGGTAATCCTATCCGGATTTGATCCAATTCGTCGGGAGATCGCCCGAACATCCCTAGAGAAATTGGTCGCTGACGGCCGGATCCATCCTGCCCGAATTGAGGAAATGGTGGAGAAGTCCCGTAAAGAAGTGGATGAGCGGATTCGTGAGTACGGGGAGCAAGCTACATTTGAAACCGGAGTTCACGGATTGCATCCGGATCTGATCAAAATTCTGGGACGTTTGAAGTTCAGAACAAGCTATGGTCAAAATGTGTTGAAGCATTCTATGGAAGTGGCCTACTTAAGCGGATTGATGGCTGGAGAGCTCGGGGAAGACGTGACATTGGCGAAACGTGCCGGTCTCCTGCATGACATCGGTAAAGCGTTGGATCATGAAGTAGAAGGTTCGCACGTTGAAATTGGCGTAGAGATTGCCAAGAAATATAAAGAGCATCCTGTTGTTATCAACAGTATCGCTTCACACCATGGCGATTGCGAAGCAACATCGGTTATTGCGATGCTCGTCGGTGCGGCTGACGCATTGTCCGCTGCTCGTCCGGGTGCACGCCGCGAGACACTGGAAACGTACATTAAGCGTCTTGAGAAGCTGGAGGAGATTTCCGAATCGTTCGAAGGCGTCGAGAAATCGTATGCGATTCAAGCGGGACGCGAAGTGCGCGTAATGGTACAGCCGGAGAAGGTGGACGATACGGAAGCATTCCGTCTTGCCCGCGATATAACTAAAAAAATCGAAGGCGAACTGGATTATCCAGGTCACATCAAAGTAACCGTTATTCGCGAAACGCGAGCGGTTGAATATGCAAAATAAGCAACTGCATACACTATGTTGAAAAGTGGCTGAATAAGCCACTTTTCTTTTCCTTAAAAAAGGTTGTCGACAGCAGTGAAGGGAGTCAGGTTATGAGAATATTGTTTATCGGAGACATCGTAGGCTCAGTAGGACGAAAGGCGGTTAAAGCGTGTCTTCCGGGCTTGAAAGCGAAATATAATCCGACCTTTATTATAGCCAACGGCGAGAATGCCGCCGCAGGACGGGGTATTACAGCAGCGATTGCGAAGGAGCTGTTCGAGCTCGGCATTCAAGGGATCACTATGGGCAATCATACATGGGATCAAAAAGACATATTCGACTTTATCGACGATGAGGAGAGAATGGTAAGACCGGCGAATTTCCCTAAAGGCACTCCGGGCAGAGGATTTACGACCATTAAATCCAAAGATCAGGAGCTTGTCATTATCAATATGCAAGGACGGACCTTTTTGCCACCGCTGGATTGCCCGTTTGAAAAAGTGGATTCGATCCTGGAGAAGGTCAAAAAGCGCAATAAATATATTTTCGTCGACTTCCATGCTGAAGCGACTTCGGAGAAGCTCGCTATGGGCTGGCATTTGGACGGAAAGGTATCTGCGGTGGTAGGTACTCATACGCATGTTCAGACGAATGACGAGCGTATTTTGCCGCAAGGAACGGCTTATGTAACGGACGTAGGGATGGTTGGCCCGCGGGATGGTATATTAGGCATGGAAAGAGGGGCTGTGCTGCAAAAGTTCAAAACGCAGCTTCCGGTCCGTTTCGTTGTGGATGAAGGAAAATGGCATTTTCATGCAGTATGCATCGATTTGGATCCTGCTACGGGGCTAGGTAAGAAAGTCCAGCTCATCCGGATGGATGAAGATTCCATATTATTTGAATAATCCAGGGCCTTCAGCACTGAATTGACAAATAATTCGAAATTATTAGTTAGTACGATCTTCGGGAAGAAGGAATTAACGGCTATTTCCTAGAATATGATTAGTACTGGAAGCAATCCATCATTCCCGAGGAGGTACTTTTCATGGAAGTATTAAAAGTTTCAGCAAAGTCCAATCCTAACTCCGTAGCCGGCGCGTTGGCGGGGGTATTGCGTGAACGCGGAGCAGCTGAGCTGCAGGCAATCGGGGCCGGGGCTCTCAACCAAGCTATTAAAGCTGTAGCTATCGCACGAGGATTTGTTGCTCCCAGCGGGGTTGATTTGATTTGCATACCAGCCTTCACCGATATAGTCATCGACGGAGAAGACCGTACAGCTATCAAACTGATAGTGGAGCCGAGATAATCGTCCAAAACTCCATATTCAAGCTTGCTTAACCACCTGTTTACTTAGTAGACAGGTTTTTTTACCTTACAGAGAGATTATATTCGCTTATCTGCTTTAGGACATAACCTCGATAGAGGTTTTTTTCTTTTATCCATTAACGTGTTGAATTGCCGCTTGTCCTATTGTGAAGTGCTGAGTTCGTGTTATCAAATATGCCGAAAAGGGTGATAGAGTATGACAATTATCGATGGTCATTGCGATGTGCTCTACAAAATGTATGAAAAACCGGCTATTGATTTTTACGACCCGCTAAATACAGAGCTTGATGTAAGCTTTTCCAAGCTGGTGAAGTCCGATGTGAAGATTCAGTTTTTCGCCATTTACTTGTCGGAGAAAATTAGGCAGCCGCAATTCGATCATTATTTGGAGTACATAAATATTTTTTATCAGAACGTCGTGAGCAGCGACCGGCTCATGCCTATCAGGAGCCAGGCCGATTTGCAGAAGGTCATGGCCGGGAGTATGAGAGGCGCAGTCCTTACGCTGGAAGGAGCGGATGCGATCCGGGATAATCCTCTCTATACGCAAACCTTGTTCCATCTCGGAGTGCGCTTAATTGGGATAACGTGGAATTATGCGAACTGGGCGGCTGACGGCGTACTGGAGCCTCGTCAAGGAGGTTTTTCAAAAAAAGGGAAAAGATTTATTAAAGAATGCAATGATTTGGGTATAATACTAGATGTGTCTCATTTGTCCGAACAATCATTCTGGGATGTGGCCGACTTATCTCAGAAGCCTTTTGTAGCCACGCATTCCAACGCTAAGGCGGTTTGCCCTCATCCGCGCAATTTGGACGACGAGCAAATCAAGACGTTGATTCAAAAAAAGGGAGCGATCGGCATTACATTCGTCCCCTGGTTTGTAAACAATAACGGAGCTGCCGCGGTGGAGGATTTGGTCCGGCATATTGAGCATATCGGCGCGCTCGGAGGAGGAGGGAATCTGGTCATCGGCTCCGATTTCGACGGGATTGATCAGTGGATTCCGCATCTGGAGAACGCCGGGAAGTTTGATTACTTGGCGCAATGCTTAAGCAAGTATTACAAAGATCAATGGATCGAAGACTTCTTTTATCGCAACTGGCTGCGGTTTTTGCAAACCAATTTGCCGGCAATCTGACTTTTATCTGGATTGGATATATATGAAGGTTTTATTGATCTAATTGTGATATGGATATCATCTAAAAATACTATCTTTAAAAATAGATGAAACCACTTGCTTTTTACCATGTAAAGTCATAAAATTTGGTTGACAACTGAAAGAAATTTTTTATCCATTTGTAAAATTTCTTTGAACCATAAGTTGATCTGTTGCAATGTCAGTGACAATTAAAAGGAGTGGACAACGGTGATTAGCCAATTATCTTGGAAGATCGGAGGACAACAAGGGGAAGGTGTTGAGAGTACCGACAAAATCTTCTCGACGGCGTTAAACCGTCTTGGATATTACTTGTACGGATACCGTCATTTCTCCTCTCGTATTAAGGGGGGACACACCAACAACAAAATCAGAATTAGTACGAAACCAATTCGTGCAATTTCCGATGACTTGGACATCCTTGTTGCATTTGACCAAGAAACAATCGATTTGAACGCGCATGAGCTTCGTGAGAACGGCGTAATTGTAGCAGACGCCAAATTTAATCCTGTTGTACCTGAAGGTATCAAAGCTCGTATGTTCCCAGTGCCAATTACGGCGATCGCTGAAGAGCTCGGAACATCCCTATTTAAGAACATGGCTGCTTCCGGCGCATCTTGGGCATTGCTCGGTTTGCCTTTGGAAGTTTTTAATAAAGCGGTTGAAGAAGAGTTCGGACGTAAAGGTCCGGCTGTCGTTGAGAAAAACATTGAAGCGGTTCGCAAAGCAGCTGAATTCATTCTGGAAATGAACGGCGGTCCATTGCCAGAGTTCCAGTTGGAGCCTGCTGACGGTAAGCAAAAGCTGTTCATCATCGGTAACGATGCTATCGGTTTGGGTGCGGTTGCCGCAGGATGCCGTTTTATGCCTGCATACCCGATCACACCTGCTTCCGAGATCATGGAATATTTGATCAAAACATTGCCTAAGTTCGGCGGTACCGTTATCCAAACGGAAGACGAAATTGCTGCCGTAACCATGGCTATCGGCGCTAACTATGGCGGCGTTCGTACGATGACTGCATCTGCAGGCCCTGGTTTGTCCTTGATGATGGAAGCAATCGGTCTTGCCGGTATGACGGAAACTCCGGTTGTTATCGTGGATACGCAACGCGGCGGTCCAAGTACAGGTCTTCCTACCAAGCAAGAGCAATCCGACGTGAATGCCATGATCTACGGTACGCACGGTGAAATTCCGAAAGTGGTTCTTTCCCCGTCCACTATCGAAGAGTGCTTCTACGACACGATCGAAGCGTTCAACATTGCTGAGAAGTACCAAGTTCCGGTTATTTTGCTGACCGACCTGCAGTTGTCCCTCGGTAAGCAGTCCAGTGAGATGCTGGATTACAATAAAATCGTTATCGACCGCGGACGGTTGGTTCAAGGTGAATTGCCTCCTACCGAAGAGAACAAATTGTTCAAACGTTACGAGTTCGCTCAAGACGGCGTATCTCCGCGTTCAATTCCTGGTCAGAAATATGGTCTCCACCATGTTACCGGCGTAGAGCATGACCAAGAAGGCCGTCCATCGGAAAGCACGGAAAACCGTAAGAAAATGATGGATAAACGTATGGATAAAATGAAGCACATCAAAGTTGCGAATCCGATTCTGGTTGACGCTCCTCATGCTGAAGCGGACTTGCTTCTTATCGGTATGGGCTCTACAGGCGGTACGATCGACGAAGCACGTGCACGTCTGGAGAAACAAGGCATCAAAACAAATCACGTAACGGTTCGTTTGCTGCATCCGTTCCCGGTTGAGGAATTGAAGCCGCATTTGGAAAAAGCAAAAACTGTCGTAGTAATCGAAAACAACGCAACGGCTCAATTGGCTTCCTTGATCAAATTGAACGTTGGTTATGCAGATAAAATCAAAAGCTTGCTGAAATACAACGGTAACCCGTTCTTGCCGGCAGAAATCACTACATTTTGTCAGGAGTTGAGTCCAGTATGGCAACGTTAAAAGATTTTCGCAATAATATTAAACCTAACTGGTGTCCAGGGTGCGGTGACTTCTCCATCCAGGCCGCAATCCAAAGAGCTGCTGCCAATGTAGGATTGGAGCCGGAGCAGCTGGGCGTTGTATCCGGTATCGGCTGTTCCGGGCGTATCTCCGGTTATATCAATGCATATGGCTTCCACGGTGTACACGGCCGTTCCTTGCCAATCGCACAAGGCTTGAAAATGGCTAACCGCGAATTGACGGTTCTTGCTGCTGGCGGCGACGGCGACGGTTTCGCGATCGGTATGGGCCACACGGTTCATGCTATCCGCCGTAACATCGACATTACTTACATCGTTATGGATAACCAAATTTACGGCTTGACGAAAGGTCAAACTTCGCCGCGAAGCGCTGAAGGCTTCAAGACGAAAAGTACGCCGTCAGGCTCTATCGAATCCGCATTGTCTCCGCTTGAAGTTGCTTTGGCGGCAGGTGCTACCTTCGTAGCCCAATCGTTCTCCAGCAATCTGAAGCAGCTGACTTCTTTGATCGAAGCGGGTATGAAGCACAAAGGCTTCTCCTTCATCAACGTATTCAGCCCATGTGTTACGTTTAACAAAGTGAACACATACGACTGGTTTAAAGAGAACATCGTTGATCTGGAAGAAACTCCGGACTACGATCCTAGCAACCGTGTAATGGCTATGACCAAAATCATGGAAACTAACGGTTTGCTGACAGGCTTGATCTATCAAGATACAAGCAAAACCAGCTATGAAAACCTCGTTACTGGTTTCAAAGAAGAAGCCTTGGCGAAACAAAACATCAAAATCACGGAGCAAGAATTCGAGAAATTGATGGCAGAATTTAAATAATTTTATGAACTTTACGAAAGCATGCGGCGCTGCCGTATGCTTTTTTCATTGCCTTACGTTATAATCAAGAGGAGATTTGGCATAATGGAAATGGTACATAGAAACAATGACAAAATGCGGGGTGTTAAGAGATGAAGCAAGTACCTGTAGGCGTTTCGGCCAGACATATACATTTGTCGGCAGAGCACATCGAACAATTGTTCGGCAAAGGGTATCAACTAAGCGTTCTTAAGGATTTATCTCAGCCTGGACAATATGCAGCACAGGAGACTGTGGCCGTTGTCGGACCGAAGGGCCGATTCGATAAAGTAAGAATACTGGGACCGGCAAGAGGCAAAACCCAGCTGGAAGTATCCCGGACCGATGCGTTTACTCTCGGCTTGAATCCGCCTGTGCGCGAGTCGGGTAACATTGCCGGTACGCCGGGCATTACGGTTATTGGGCCTGCCGGACAAGTAGATATACCGGAAGGCGTTATAGTAGCGGCGCGCCATATTCATTTTCATACGGAGGATGCGGCACGCTTCGGGATTGCGGACAAGCAGCAGCTCACCGTGCGAGTGGAAGGCGAACGGCCGCTTATTTTTGAAAAGGTTATTGCCCGTGTATCGGACCAATATGCTCTGGACATGCACATCGATACGGATGAAGCGAACGCGGCTGGAGTGAAAACCGGCGATGTCGCGGTAATTTTATCATAAGCTGAGCAGTTTATTCGTTCCTTCTGAGCTGTGATTTTCTTTGAAATTATTGCTGTAATAATGATATAATCAAAGGTATGATCTTTGCAGCTTATTTCAGGAGGAACGTCTTATGACAACAAAGAATCGATCTGAAAAGGATTTTTCTATATATTTTCAGCCTCCTTCTCTGACCGATGCCAAAAAGAGAGGGAAGGAAGATATCAAGGTTCATTATAACTTTGAAATTCCGGAAGATATGCAGCAATTCGGCAAGGACAAATACTATTTGATCCAAACGTACGGCTGCCAAATGAACGAGCATGATACGGAAACGATCATGGGCTTGCTGGAGCAAATGGGCTATAAAGCTACCGATGACCGCAGACAGGCGGATGTGATCCTGCTCAACACCTGTGCGATCCGTGAGAACGCCGAGGATAAAGTGTTTGGCGAGCTCGGACATCTGAAGCATTTGAAGGCGGAGAAGCCATCGCTTGTGCTTGGCGTATGCGGCTGTATGTCGCAGGAAGAAGCCGTCGTCAACCGGATTATGCAAAAGCACGCCTTCGTCGATCTGATCTTCGGAACGCACAATATTCATCGACTTCCGTTTTTGCTGAAGGAAGCTTTTTTCAGTAAAGAAATCGTCATCGAGGTATGGTCCAAAGAAGGAGATATCGTCGAGAATCTTCCCAAGAAGCGGGAAGGCATCAAAGCCTGGGTGAACATTATGTATGGCTGCGATAAATTCTGTACGTACTGTATCGTTCCCTATACCCGCGGAAAAGAGCGGAGCCGCAGACCGGAGGATGTATTGGCGGAAGTCCGGGATTTGGCCCGACAAGGCTTCCAGGAAATAATGCTTCTCGGTCAAAACGTCAATGCTTACGGCAAAGACTTCGAAGATATCGAATACCGGTTCGGCGATTTGATGAACGATATTTCCAAAATCGATATTCCGCGAGTCCGTTTCACGACTTCGCATCCGCGCGACTTTGACGATCATCTGATCGAAGTTCTTGCTCAAAAAGGCAATCTGGTAGAGCAAATCCATCTCCCGGTCCAATCGGGAAGTAATGAGATTTTGAAGCGGATGAGCCGTAAATATACACGTGAGCATTACTTGGAGCTGGTGGCCAAGATCAAACGGGCGATTCCGGATGTCGGGCTTACGACCGATATTATCGTCGGTTTCCCAGGGGAGACGGATGAGCAGTTCGAGGATACGCTGTCTCTCGTGAAAGAAGTGAAGTACGACAGTGCATACACGTTCATTTATTCGCCGCGGGAAGGGACTCCGGCTGCAGGCATGGAAGACGATGTGCCGATGCAGGTCAAGAAGGAGCGCTTGTACCGTTTGAACGCCGTTTTGGCGGAATTCAGCAAGGAAAGCAACGAAAGCATGAAGGACCAGGTGTTGGACGTTCTTATCGAGGGAGAGAGCAAGAACAACTCCGACGTATTGGCAGGACGTACTCGTACGAACAAGCTTGTACACTTGGCTGGACCTAAAGATTTAATCGGCAAGATCGTTCCGGTAAAAATAACAGATGCCCAAACCTGGTATATTAAAGGAGAATGGGTACCGGAGACGATCGCACAATAAATGCGTAAAAAATTTACATGTTGAGGGGCGTGACCGGCCATGTCGGGACAACATCACCACGATCATAACCATGATCATAATGAAATGCAGTGCAGCGGGATGGAGACTTACACCAATACGGAGATGATCGTCCGTGAGGATATTATAGATAAGGCCAAAGAGCTGGCGGAGCTGCTTTCGACGTCGAATGAAGTTCAATTTTTCCAAAAAGCGGAATCTCAAATTTCGTCGAACGATCAGATTCAAACGCTTATTAGCGCCATCAAGAAAAAGCAAAAGGAAATCGTTGCTTTCGAATCGTTTGAGAACAAAAAAATGGTCGATAAGATCGAAAAGGAAATTGAAGATCTGCAGGATCAGCTGGACAACATTCCTATCGTCAATGAGTTCAGACAATCTCAAGAGGATATCAATTACTTGCTTCAGCTGGTAATGTCCGTTATTCGGGACAGCATTTCCGAGAAAATTACGGTAGAATCAAGCAAATAAGCCATAGCCACTAAGCCACTTTGTTATTATAAATAGCAAAGTGGTTTTTTGCTGTGCGCAGTTTTACTCTCGAATCGTTACCCGGGTACCGATAGGAACAAGTGAAGCCAATGCTAACACATCCTCGTTATACATCCGGATACATCCATGCGAAACGAGATGTCCGATAGAGGAAGGATCATTGGTTCCATGGATTCCATAGTGAGGGCGAGACAGCCCCATCCAGTAGACGCCGAAAGGTCCTCCGGGGTTGGGGGCTTTATTAACAATGGTATATTCGCCTATCGGAGTTTGGGTCAATACCTTCCCGATCCCGACAGGGAACCCTCGTACGACTACGTCATCGTTCAGCAAATAGAGCATCCGGTCAGACAAATCAACGATAATTCGATACATCGGCACCACCTCATTACCTTGACTCTTATGGATTGTACAATGGCTTATAAGTAGCGTACGTTAACTTCATGATACGATTTGTTGATTTTTTTCTTTTTCATTTTTATTTGTAGGATTCCGTCTTTATAGGAAGCTCTGCTTCCACTAGGAATAACATGACAAGGGAGCTTGATAATCTGCGCTTTATTTTTCACTAAGCCTTCGATTTTGATTTGATCTGTCCTTATCTTAACGTTCGGATTCGCTTGGTCGTTCATTTTCAGCTTAACAATGACGTAATTATGCGTCTCGAATACCTCAGCCGTATGGTTCGAGGAAGGATTCGGCTCATGACCCCCCCACTTTTTTGGAATGCTTTTCTCCAGCACTTTCTCCACATAATCTCCGACCCATGAAGTATCTTTCCACATCTCCATCTGTTGCTTGGAAGGCAGAGCGGGGAGTTTGGATCCAAGTATCGATTCAAGTGCTTCCCACCGGGCTTGGTTCATGCTATCGTCGCGGCTCATCGTCTTCCACCTCCATTTGCCTACTTGAAGTTCAACTCAGTATATGTAAAGAGCGATCCGGGTGACACACCTCATGAAATGCACCGGAGCAGAAAGTAGCAATAGGCTCATAACTACATACAATGACAGTAAGAAGAACAAAGGAGATCGCTTATGCCATCGATTGTCGGTAATATCAAAATTCTAAGCGTCGGGCCCAGCTCTATCGTGCAGATAGGCGATGCCGTGCAACTGTCTCCTCAAAGCACTTCCAAAACCTATGCAGGGGCAGGCTCATTCAATATCGGGGATCTTCCGACTACCAATAACGCGATCAGCAATACGAATACCAACGATCCGGATTTATTTGATTCTATTCAAAAGAATGTCGGAAATCAGGGGGTAGCTGGATGAATCTGATTGTCAATCAGCATATTGTAATCCATCAGCTGCGGGTCGACAGCGTATCCAACTCATCGGTTCTGCAAATCGGCAGTGCAGGGATGATTAAGCCGCTTTCCAATTTATATAATTCGGGAGGTTTCACAGGGCCAGCCCCGGAGTCCGGATCTTCGGAAGAAACTGCAGCACTAGTTCCGCTCCCAAATCCTAGTTGAAGGAAAATTGCAGTATGGGCATACACCCAGACATACCAAGCTGCATAACCTGTTACGGAAGGGTGGTGAGGCTATGTCAACGTGGCACGAATGGGTGCAGTACTGCCAAGACTTGCATCGATTTATCCAAGCCCAGTCCAGAAAGATTGACACAATGGAAAAAGAGCTCGATTCCGTCAAAACGGAATTAAACTCATGGAAAGATCAAAAACGAATTCATATTGACAAAATTGAATATAAATTTGACCAATTAAAGGTCGAAAAGCTCGACGGCACACTGAATATAGGACTCACTCCTCAGACGGTCGAAGATATGGCGGTAGAGGTAGAGCAGAAGTCGGGTACGGATTCAGGAGATAAGCCTGCTCAGCCTACTTCAGAGCTGCAGGAGAAGATTAATAGCGAGCTTCAAGCGTACCTTCAGAAGGACGTACCTAAGAAGATAGAAGATCTCGAGGACCGGACCGGAGTTCAATTGGATCCATGGCACCGGAAAATGATACAGAATGATCTCGGAAAGCAGATGGGGCAAAGAATGATGCATTATTTGAAGCAATTGGAGCAAGGGGCGACCGTAGATCAGCTTAGTTCTATAAAAGATTCCGTGCTGTTCCGGACGAAACACGATTTGATTGCAGCTATCGAAAGCTACTTCAGCAAAATGCCGAAAGAGGATGGGGAGAAAGATGAACTTTCAAGTAAATAATAAAGAGCTATGCGTAGGAGAGATTAAGATTGCCGGAGTGTCGATTTCATCGGTCGTTCTGATAGGGGATACTGAGCAAATCGTATTATCCTCACTGTACGATACGCCGCCTGAGTCATTGATTGTCGGTGCGTCGGCTCCTGTGTCACCGGCGAAATAATGATGGTACGCTGGTCATTAGTTCGTTTCTTAAAAGTCAACAGTGTTTCTCAAGGCTCTATATTGCAAATCGGCGATAACCAGACCGTGCAGCCGGAAGCTAAAGTACTGAATGTTCAGCGCGAGGTGGCGCATGATAACGGAAATGAAGTCGATATGGACGCATACGCTTCGTACTCTCGTGAAATTCCGGAAGTAACTGTACATGAGCCCGTTACGATGAGCGTTCATAATGAATGTGACTACATTCAAGTCGGGATAGTAAGGATACTTAGCGTATCTACTTCAGGAGTTGTACAGATAGGGCAAAATGAGAGGATCGAAGCGGTGTCAAGAGTGAAGCGTATTCGTCAAATGAATACTGCTGTGGATAAAAAGCAGGACTGAACATCGATAGGGGCTTCCTGAGCGTTAATTATTGTTAGCGGCAGGAAGCCTCGGCTATTTCACTTAAGCCTGCTGTTTATCGCCAATGGACTTCTGCTCCGAATAGGCGATCAGAACGATGTTTTCATTAGCAACGGTGCGGAGTTTTTGTTCAAGCTTCTGAATTTCGGTTAATACATCGGGATCTAAATGGGCTAAAGTAAAATGCTGGTTCACTGTAACTACCTCCAATATCGATATACCTTTATTGTGTCCATAAGAAAAATCCTTTATATAAGGAAGAAGAAGCCATTTTCTATATTTATTCATGAACGGTCATCTAATGATACCTGATAGAAAAAAGTCTAGATAAAAAGTTGCAATTATAGCAGTAACGTGATATATTATGAGTCTGTCACTTTTCAAAAATTAATAAATTGTAAAGCCTATGAAATATTCCACAAAAAAAGCTTGCAATGTGATAGTGAAATGTGATATATTGAAATTCCGGTCGTTAATGAGAAGTCAAAAACGATCGAAAAAAGAAACGATTGTCCTTTGAAAACTGAACAACGAGTGAGTGTTAAATAGAGAATGCAAATTCTCGCTAGCATTGAATTTTGAGCTTAAGACAAGCTCTGTTATACGGTCGCTTCGGCGACACTTTAATGGAGAGTTTGATCCTGGCTCAGGACGAACGCTGGCGGCGTGCCTAATACATGCAAGTCGAGCGGTCCCTTCGGGGATAGCGGCGGACGGGTGAG